>JBEKSM010000030.1:0-70021 GCA_049517075.1 Steroidobacteraceae bacterium
GAAAGTGCGCCGGCGGATGTGAAGCTCTACGCCAATTTGGCATTCGGCATGCAGGGAACCGGGGGCAGCTCGGCGATGGCCAATTCCTGGTCGCAGCTGCGCGAGGCCGGCGCCAAGGCACGCGCGATGCTGCTGTCGGCGGCGGCCAAAGAATGGAAAGTGCCGGAAGCCGAACTCACGACCGACAAAGGCGTGGTCTACCATGCCGCGAGCAAGCGCGAAGCGAGCTATGGTGCGCTCTCGGCCAAGGCCGCGGCGCTACCCATTCCCGACAACGTGACGCTCAAGGATCCGCGGGATTTCAAACTGATCGGACAGCGCCCGCCGCGCGTCGATGTGCCGGCGAAGAGCGATGGTACGGCTCAATTCACCTTGGACGTGGCCTTGCCTGGCATGCTCGTGGCGCTGCTCCAACGGCCGCCGCTGTTCGGTGCGACCGTCAAATCGTTCGACCCCGCCGCCGCGAGCGCGGTGCCCGGCGTCGTCAAAGTGGTCCAGGTGCCGCATGGCGTCGCGGTGGTCGCGAAGAATTTCTGGGCGGCCAAGCAGGGCCGCGACGCGCTGCTCGTCGACTGGGACGATAGTCAGGCGGAAAAGCGCAGTTCGTCGGACATCATGGCTGAATACCGGCATCTCGCCGAACAGCCCGCGGTCTCGGCGCGCAAGGTCGGCGATGCGCTCCCGGCGATCCAGAAAGCCGCCCATAAGGTGTCCGCGAGCTTTGAATTTCCGTATCTCGCGCACGCGCCGATGGAGCCGCTCGATGCGGTCGTCAAGCTGACTTCAACGAGCTGCGAGATCTGGGCCGGCGATCAATTTCAGACGATCGATCAGGCGAATGCGGCCAAGACGGCCGGACTCGATCCGCAGCACGTGAGCATCCATACGCTGTACGCCGGCGGCAGTTTCGGACGGCGCGCGAACGTCGGATCCGACTATATCGTCGAGGCGGTATCGATCGCGAAAGCCTACGGCGCCGATGGTACGCCGATCAAGCTGCAGTGGACGCGCGAGGATGATCTGCACGGCGGTCTTTATCGGCCGATGTACTTTCACAAGCTCGAAGCGGGATTGAACGACAAGAAGGAATTGGTCGGTTGGCGGCATGTGATCGTCGGCCAATCGATCATGGCCGGCGGCCCGTTCGAGGTCATGGTCAAGAACGGCATCGACCCGACCTCGGTCGAGGGCGCCGCGACGATTGCCTATGACATACCCAACATCGACGTCAATCTGGCGACCACCAAGACCGGCGTGCCCGTACTCTGGTGGCGCGTGGTCGGCAGTTCGCATACGACGTTCGCGGTCGAGGCCTTCATCGATGAGGTTGCTCACGCGGCCGGCAAGGATCCGTTCGTGTTCCGCCGTGATCTGCTCGCGCATGAGCCGCGCATGTTGGCGGTGCTCGAACTCGCGGCTGAGAAGGCGGGATGGAACAGCGGACCGCTGCCGAAGGGCAAAGGCCGCGGCATCGCGGTCGGCGAAGCATTCAAAACTTTCGTCGCGCAGGTCGCCGAAGTCAGCGTCGATGAGGCGGGCAATGTGAGCGTCGATCGCGTCGTGTGTGCGGTCGATTGCGGCATCCCGATCAATCCGGATGTGATCACCGCGCAAATGGAAGGCGGCATCGGCTTCGGCCTCGGTGCCGTGATGTACGGCGCGATCACCTTGAAGAACGGCCGCATCGAGCAGGATAATTTCAATAATTACCGCGTTCTGCGCATCAACGAAATGCCGAAGGTCGAGGTGCACATCGTGCATTCGACCGAGGCGCCCACCGGTGTCGGCGAACCCGGTGTGGCACCCATCGGCCCGGCGGTTGCCAATGCGATTTTCGCCGCGACCGGCAAGCGCGTTCACATGCTGCCCTTTCCGAAAACCGCTTGAGCTCGAGGAGCCGAGGCCGCAACCATGACGAGAGCAAAAAACAGCGGTCGAGTTGACCATCCGATTTTGTGGACTCTGGGAGTTTTGGCGCTGGCCGCGGCTGCATTCGCGGGTTATCTCGCGTCGGGGCCGGATCCGACCGCGTTTGCCAAAGGCACGCGCGTCGCACTCGCGAAATATCAAGGTCGCGATCCCACGGGCGTGCCCGACGAACTGAAGACCGGGAGTCTCGTTGAGCGCGGTGAATATCTCACGCGCGCCGCCGATTGCATGGCCTGCCACACCGCCGAGGACGGGGTTCCGTTCGCCGGCGGCCGCGCGTTCGTGTTGCCGTTCGGAACGCTCTATTCGACCAATATCACACCGGATTTCGACACCGGCATCGGCAGCTACACGAACGCCGATTTCTTGAATGCGCTACACAAGGGCATCGGCCGCGGCGGCACGAGGCTCTACCCGGCGATGCCCTATGCGAGTTATACCTACCTGTCGGACGACGACGCGCTCGCGATCAAGGCGTATCTATTCTCGCTCAAGCCGGTCGATGCGCCGGCGCCTGCGAACACGCTGGTGTTTCCGTTCAACCAGCGAAATCTCATGGCCCTCTGGTCGGCGCTGTTCAATCCCGACCGGCGCTACGAGCCGAACACCGATCGGGACGCGGTCTGGAATCGCGGCGCATATCTGACCGAAGCGCTGGGTCATTGCGGCGAATGCCACACGCCGCGAAACTTAGGGTTTGCGTTGAATAACCGCCAGAAATTCTCGGGAGCGGTCCAAGCGGGCTGGCGCGCCTACAACATCACACCCGATATCGGCAGCGGCGTCGGTGCTTGGAGCGATGCTGAACTGATTCAATATCTCGCATCGGGTCATGCGAGCGGGCGGGGCACCGCATCGGGGCCGATGGGCCAGGCGGTCGATGAAAGCCTTGGGCATCTCAAGGACAGCGATCTTGCGGCAATCGTGAGCTATTTGCACACGGTGCCGAGCATCACGACCGGAGACCTGCCGCAGCCGCGAACCGCACCGGCGGCCGCGACGTTTGCAGACCTTGCCGCGGAACCGCGCGGCAGGGCCGTCTATGAAGGCGCCTGCGCAGGCTGCCATGGCTGGACCGGCATCAGTCCGGGCATCGCCGTGGCAAACCTGACCGGCTCGCGCTCGGTCAACGATGCAACCGCGATCAACGTCGCTCAGGTCGTGATTCACGGCGGCGAGCGCGAGGCAAAGGCCGGTCCATCGAACATGCCGGCATTCGGCAGCAGCTACTCGGACGCGGAGATCGCGAGCGTCGCGAATTATGTGACGGTGCGATTCGGGGCCGTCGGCTCGCATCTGACCGCCGCACAGGTCGCGAAACTGCGCCGGCAGGATTAGCGCGGTTCTGAATCAGCGCTTCAGCGACCGGGCCCGATACGGGGCTTGTCGTAGATATGCCGTCGGGTCAGCGGCAACGTATGACTCGATGCAGGGCGCTTGACCGCGAGTACCTGGTAGACGCCGATTTCTCCGGCTTCGAAGTCGAGTGCACAGCACGACATATAGAGCCGCCAAACGCGATACGTCGACTCGCTGACGAACGCGAGCGCTTGCTCGTGGCGATCCACGAGCCTCGCAACCCAATGTCGCAAGGTCAGCGCGTAGTGCGGCCGCAATGATTCGACGTCGCTGATCTCGAACCGCGCGCTCTCCATGCGGCTTTGAATGTTGCCGATGCTGTCGAGCTGGCCGTCCGGAAACACGTAGCGATTGATGAATCTCGTCGAGATCGAATCGTCCCATCCGCCATGCTCGTGCGTGATTCCGTGATTGAGGAACAGCCCCGCGGGCTTCAATACGCGCTCGATCGTCGAGAAATAAACGGGCAGGTTCTCGAGGCCGACGTGTTCGAACATTCCGACGCTGGCAACCTTGTCATAGAGCGATTCGCCTTTGAGGTCGCGGTAGTCGAGCTTCTCGACGCTGACTCGATCCTCGAGGCCGGCGCTCGCGATCCGCTGCCTCGCCAAGTCGAGCTGCTTTTGGCTCAGCGTGATGCCATGCGCCTTGACGTCGTGATATTTGGCGGCGTGAATCAACAGTGCGCCCCAGCCGCAGCCGACATCGAGCAGGGTCTCGCCGGGCTTGAGCATCAGCTTGCGGCAAATGTGCTCCAGTTTCGCAGCTTGCGCATGATCCAAATCAACCGTGGGCGTCTCGAAGTATGCGCACGAATAGACCATGGCCCGATCGAGCCACAATGCATAAAAATCGTTCGAGATATCGTAATGAAATTGAATCGCGCTCGCATTCTCTGATTTCGTATGCCGCTTGACGCGCTTCGCTGCGAGCGCAATTTCGCGCCTCGTCGCCTCCGACGGCGAATCGCGCATCGCGCCGAGGCGCAGCGCCGAAAAGACCGCTTTGAAGCGCTCGATGAGCGGCAGACTCAGCGACTTGAGGTGATTGCGCAGCTCGAGCGCCTCGAAGAAGTCGCCGTCGATGTCCACTTCGCCGCGAAAATACATTTCGGCGATGCGCAAAGGGTCGCGCCCCAAAACCAGCGCGGAAACCGTTTCGGGGCTGTTGAGCACGAGCGTGTAGCGCGGCTCCGGCGCGTCCGCCGGACCGCCGCCCACGCGAAAACTCGGGCCGCTCCATAGGCGTAGAGACAGGGTTCCCGAGAAACCGGCAAACAGCCGCGTCAATAGGGCCACCGCAAGATCTCGGCGGCCGTCGGCGGTCGGGATTACAGCCGGCTCCGGCACGCGCTCCGGCGAGGCGGGCGACGAAGCGGAAGGCGCCGCATTTCCCATGATGTTGCTCCTGAGGTTTATTCTTGAGTTCGCGCAATCGAGGATCGTGGGTGAGCCCACCGTACATGGGGCGCACCGATCGGTCCACTGCTTGCGGGACTCATGGATCGGCGGCAAAATGAAGAATTACCGGCACGCAATTCATCGCGTGGTCCGATCGCTCTGGCGGGCGCCAATTCGACACCGTATCTTAGCGCTCCACTCAAGGAGAGCTGCGAATGCAAGATCGGGCGAAGAGCCGGGTGCGTACGGCGGCGCGGGCCGATCACACCGTATTTGCGGTGATCCTCGCGATCAGCTTCTGCCACCTGCTCAACGACATGATGCAGGCGCTGCTGCCGGCGATCTACCCGAACCTCAAGGCCGATTTTGGACTGAGCTTCGGCCAGGTCGGCATCGTTTCGCTGGTCTATCAAATAACAGCGTCGATCCTGCAGCCGATCGTGGGCCTCTATGCGGACCGGCGTCCGACGCCACTGGCGTTGCCCGGCGGCACCGTGTTTTCACTCGCGGGATTGCTCGTGCTTTCCGCGGCGCACAGCTACGCGGTGCTGCTCGTGGGCGCGAGTTTGCTGGGAGTGGGTTCATCGGTGTTTCATCCGGAGTCGGCGCGCGTCGCGCGCATGGCCGCCGGCGGCCGCCACGGCCTCGCGCAGTCGCTGTTTCAGGTCGGCGGCAATGTCGGGCAGGCCTTGGGTCCGCTCGCCGCGGCGCTCGTTGTGGTGCGCTGGGGGCAATCGAGTCTCGCGTTCTTTGCGTTGCTTGCGCTGCTGTCGGGCGCGATCTTGTGGAACGTCGGAGTCTGGTACAAGCACCACGGGCTCGAGCGCCTCAAGATCGGAGCCAAGCAACGGGCCGCGCATGCGGCGCTGCCCCCTGGCAGCGCGCGACGCGGCATCGCCGTGCTGCTCGTGCTCGTGTGTTCGAAGTATGTGTACCTCGCGAGCCTGACGAGCTACTTCACGTTCTATCTGATTCATCGCTTTGGTTTGTCGGTGCGCAATGCACAGCTCGAATTGTTCGTGTTCGCCGCCGCGGTTGCGGTCGGCACCGTGCTCGGCGGACCCTTCGGCGATCGCATCGGCCGTAAACGCGTGATCTGGTTTTCGATCTTGGGCACTTTGCCGTTCACGTTGATGCTGCCCTACGCGAATTTGTTCTGGACCGGACCGCTCGTCGTCGTGATCGGGCTCATTCTCGCGTCGGCTTTCCCGGCGATCGTCGTGTTCGCGCAAGAACTCGTTCCCGGCAAGGTCGGCATGGTGTCGGGTTTGTTCTTCGGGCTTGCATTCGGCGTGGGCGGCATCGGCGCCGCGGTACTCGGCGCGCTCGCCGATCAGGTCGGCATCGAACGGGTCTACGAGTTCTGTTCGGTGCTGCCGGTGCTCGGATTATTCGCGGCTTTTCTGCCGAACCTCGAGCGAGAACCCCCTGCCGCAGTGTGACTCAGACGACTGGCGTAGAATGCAGATCTGGAGACCCGCCGATGCCCACCATGCAAAGTTACCGCCCCCTGCGATCCGCCTGCCTGTTCGCCGTTGCGCTCGTCGGCTGCTGGGCCGGCGCCGCCGGCGCCGCAGCCCCGTCGGGCTATGCTGCGCTCGTGCGGCGAATTGCGCCCAGCGTGGTCACGGTTCTCGTCGTCGAAGAACACATCGGCGCGGCAGAGCGCGCGGCACAGCGCGCTGAACGACGCGCGGCGGCCGACACCGATCCGAATGCGATGGATGCGATCATTCGACGCCTGCTCTCGACGCCGGGTGGTGATGCGGGGCGTGACGACGGTCCGTCGCGCGCACTCGGCTCCGGTTTCGTGGTTCGCGAAGACGGCATGATCGTCACCAACCGACATGTGATCGTCGGTGCGCGCACGGTGCGCGTACGCCTCTCGGATGGACGGGAACTCGCCGCGAAAGTCGTCGGGGCCGATGCGGTCACCGACATCGCACTGCTCAGCATCGAGGCGGGACGCCTTCCGGCGCTGCACCTGGGGTCCTCGGATGCGGTGTCGGTCGGGGACGCGGTGATCGCGATCGGTAACCCATTCGGGTTGGGCCAATCGGTGAGTGCCGGTATCGTCTCGGCCCGGGCGCGAACGCTCGAAGACGATCCGTATATCGATTTCCTGCAGACCGATGCGTCGATCAACCGCGGCAACTCCGGTGGACCGCTGCTGAGCGCGGACGGCACGGTCGTCGGCGTGACCTCGGCGATTTTCTCGCCGAATGGCGGATCCGTCGGGCTTGGTTTTGCGATTCCCGCGGAGACCGTCACCGCGATCGTTCGTGAACTCGAGGCACACGGTCGGGTGGAGCGAGGATATCTCGGTATTTCCGCGCAGACGGTGACGCCGATATTGGCAACGGCGCTGCATATGAAGGCACCCGCCGGCGCTCTCGTGACGGCGCTCGATGCGCAAGGACCCGCGCTCGGCGCACTCGTCGTCGGTGACGTATTGCTCAGCATCGGCGCGGAACACGTGACCTTCAAGGATCTCAGCAAAATTACCGCGCGGCTCGTTCCGGGCTCGCTCGTCACGCTGACGATCCTGCGAGCAGGCGCAGAACAGTCGGTCGCATTGAAAATCGGCCGGCTCCCGGACCCGCCCGCCGATCCGGGCATGACCGGCGGCCTCGATACGTGGGTGCCGGCGCTAGGAGTCGGCGTCGCCGAGACGACCGCCGAGATTCGCAAGGCGATCAAGGCCACGGATGAGCCCGCTGGGCTGATCATCACGCAATTGCGGCCATCGGGACCCGGCGCATTGGCGGGGCTGCGGGTTGGCGATCTCATTACCCACGTCGCTACCACTCAGCTCGTCGAACCGTCGGATCTTGCGACGACCGGCAAGCCGACACCGCAGGATCCCGTGTTGCTTCGAGTCGTGCGCGACGGCCTCGGCTCGTTTGTCGCGCTGACCGGTGAAGCGGAGCCCTGATCGGCGGCGGAAGCGCTGCGAGCTCAGGAATTCGCGCGCCGGTTCGCACCCGATTGCGACCATGGGCGCGACACGGCGCGCCGTTCGGTCGATGCAGCCGGCGCGGCCGTCGTGTTCGAGGCGTGCTCGCCGACCTGAAAGCGCGCCATGAGCTGTGCAAGGTTCGCGGCCTGCTCGGTCAGCGACTCGGCCGCAGCTGCGGCTTCTTCGACGAGCGCCGCATTTTGCTGCGTCGATTCGTCCATCGACATGATCGCCTTATTGACCTGCTCGATGCCCGCCGCTTGCTCCTTGCTCGAGGAGGCAATCTCGGCGACCACGTCGGTGACTTTCTTCACGCCGGTCACGATTTCCATGAGCACCGTTCCCGACGCCGACACGAGCTTGGTGCCGTCGTCGACCTTGATCACGGACTCCTGAATCAGACCTTTGATCTCCTTGGCGGCCGCGGCGCAGCGCGAGGCGAGATTGCGGACCTCGGAGGCGACCACCGCAAATCCGCGGCCCTGCTCGCCGGCACGCGCCGCTTCGACGGCCGCATTGAGCGCGAGCAAGTTGGTCTGAAACGCAATCTCGTCGATGACCCCGATGATGTCGGCAATCTTTTTTGAAGAAGTGTTGATCTCGCTCATCGCGGCAACCGCCGATTGGACCACGGCGCCGCCTTTTTCGGCTTGATCGCGCGCCGCGAACACCAGCTGGCTGGCCTGCGCCGCGTTGTCCGCGCTGTTCTTGACCGAGGAGGTCATCTGCTCCATCGACGAGCTCGTCTCTTCGAGGCTCGCGGCCTGTTGCTCGATATGACGGCTCAAGTCCGCGTTGCCGCGCGAAATCTCGTTCGCGCCCGTGCTGACCTCGGCGGCGGCGGTCGCGATTCCGCGCAGCATGTCCGCGGTGCTCGAGACCAATCGATTCATGCCGACCGCGAGATTCTTGAAGAATCCCTCTTTGCCGTGTTCCGATATGCGCACCGTGAGGTTGCCGTCGATGACGCCGGAAACCGTGTTCTGCACCTCTTCTTCGATGGCCGCTTCCTGGGTGCGGTCGAACCATTGCACGATCGTGCCGATGCGCGCGCCGCCGGCGTCGAGCACCGGATTTGCGATGATCCGCAGGATCGCATCGCCTAATTTGAATTCCGCGCTGTGTGCACTGCCGAGCTCGGCGAGCTGATTGCGCTGGAATACGGGTACCTGGTGGAACACGTCGAGCGTGCCGCCCAGGAGAGCTTGCAGGTCGAGCTGCGGCAGGTCTTTGCGGATCTCGTCGCACTGGCGGTTCAGCAAAGCGCGCATCGCGCCGTTCATATAAATGATCTTGGCGTCGGTATCGGCGAGCATCGCGGCCACCGATACCTGATCGAGCGCGCTGCGGATGCGGCCGTTCTCGGCGGCGACCGCGTGTTCTGCTTCGGCGCGCAGATGATCCTGTTCGATGCGATCTTGGAGGCTCTTCTGCATCTTCGCGACGCTCGCAAACAAACTCGTCTTGTCTCCCGAGCGCAGCGTGATGCTGCTCGAAAAATCGCCGACAGACACTTTGTTCGCGACCGCGGCGACGTCCGCGGGTTCGCCGCCCAGTTGGCTGCGCAGCTTCCAAGTCGACACGAGAGCGACGAGGCAACCGAGTCCTGCGGCCACCGCCGAGAGCAGCAGCAACAGTCGCTTGGTGCGCTCGTAGGCCGGATCGATCAGATCCGCGCGGGTCTTGACCAGCCCGCGCTCCAGTTCGACGAACTTGGCAAGCTTTTCGATATATTCCGCCTGCGCCGGTCCCGCTTCCACGAGCAGGATTCGCTTGGCGGAGGGAATCAAGCCGGCGCCGACCAAGCTGAGATATCCGCCCTCGAGCGTCATATAGGTGTTGCGGGCGTCGACGACCTCTTTGAGCGCCGCTTGCTCTTCGGGCAGCGTTGCGCTCGCGGTCAGTTCATCCATGTATTGCTTGCCCATGTCGGTGTCTCGCTGGACGGCCGCGAGTTCCTCTTTGATCTTGTCGGGGTCTTCGAGAATCAGCATGTCGCTCGTGTGATGCGCGGTTTGCAGCAGCCGCACGATCCAGGCGTTCGCGGTGCGCTCCTTCGGCAGGTCGCCCGCGGTGATCGAATGCACTGTTGCCTTGAAGTCGGCGAGCCGCGCGATGCTCAGGGCCACGGCGCCCCCAAACACGACGATGACGACGGCGAACGCCAGCAAGAGCCGGGCGGTAATGGTGACGCGAAACTTCACGATCTCTCCCAAACTTGGACCGGGCACAGGGAATGTGCGGTGCAATGTAATTATCGGCCGGTGGACGAAGTCCTAAAGTGCACATACGCATCGCATCATTGCGATTCGGGCGAACTTATCCGACAGATGAACAAAATAACTCCGGGGCGGGGCGGCGGTTGCACCAATCTATGGCGCGCAGCGCAATTGCAATCGTTTTCAGGTCAATTGCTCGCGCATGATTCGCGTTCAGCGATTGCGGCGAGGCGACTCAGTGTGCGTGCGTGCGAGTCGCGCGGTAGTTCACGAACACGGACTTGGGGATCATGCAGTGCACGCCCTTGCGAATATCGACGACCTGGGTCACGCGGCAATCGCCGACGATCGAGGTCAGCGCGTAGGCTTCTTCACGGCTCATCGGTACGATCGATTGCGTCGAGAGCCAATGCACGGTCTGCTCGACCGCAATCCGCATCGCTTGATTCAGGTCCTCGTCATAGCCCATGAAGATCCAGTGTGTCCGAGTCTCCGCCCAGGGCCAGTCGGTTTTCAAATCCTTGCGCACGACGGGTTGGATTTCAATTTCTCGGTAGGCGCACTCGAGCGCGGTCAGGTTGACTTCGCCGTTGCCCTGGCGGCAATGAGAATCTCCGGTCCAGATCAAGCCGCCCGGTTGAAACACCCGCAAATACAAGGTCGAACCGACCTGTAGCTCGTTGAGATCCATATTGGACCCGTTCTTCCAGGGCCGCAGTGTGCTCGTGCGGCCGCTCGCATCGTGAATCGGCGGTCCGGCCTTGGCATCCGGCTCGTTCGGGTCGACGCCGACCGCAAAGGTGCCCGGGAATGGCTTCAGATCGATGAGGATCCCGGGTTTGAACTCGGTCTGCATTTTCGCGAGATCCAAATGGTAGTAGCGAATGAACCCGTCGGGAAATTCGGAGGCCAATAATCCAACCGCAGGGAACTGCAGTCCCGGCAGGTTGAAATTGAACGCATCGGCTTTTGGCACGATCTTGAGAATGTGAATCTCGAGCGTGTCGCCAGGTTCGGCCCCTTCGACATAGATCGGGCCGGTAATCGAGTGCGGGCCGCCGCCGTCGTTCTGCTTGCGCAACTCGATGACCTGATCCATCGCTACGCCGGGTTTGATCTGACCGAGCGAATGCGAAATAGTCTCGATCGAAACCGTATCACCCGAATGAATCGTGAGCCGTGGTTTCTCGTGAACGTCGTACCAGCCCCATTGCACATTGTCCGGCGTGGCCGGCAGCGAATAGTGTTTTGGAGTTCGAGCGGCAGAACCGTTGAGTTGCGGCTTTTCGGCCTCCTGGGCGAAAGCGAGCGACGATAAGCCGGCCGCGATCAACAGCGAAAGCACGCGACAGATCTTCACGGCGTCGTCGTTGCTGGGCCTCGTCGTGCTCATTGCAGCGGTCTCAACGACGCATGCCCACTGGTTCGCCCCCAAAGAAGCCGTCGACGCTGTCGAGATCGATGATCAGCGCGACACCTTTGCGCTCCTTGTCGAGGTTGCGCTCGAGCTCGGGCGAATTTTCATACACCTTGGTGCGTACCGCCGCAGAGTTCTCCACGTGCCCGCGGCCCCGACAACTCACGAAGGCCTTCGAGGCGGGGCCGAGCTCGCCATAGAGCAGCGCGATATGGGGCCGGCCGCTCGCGACGGCCTTGACGATGCCACCCTCTGGATTGCGAACCCAGATCGCCAGCTGGTTCTCGCTGAACACTTGAACGCTGCCGCGAAACGACAATTCAGGTCGATCGTCCGGCGACACGTAGGCGACGCTCAGCATCCTGCCGCGCGCCAGCGCGGTATTGATCGTCTCCTTGAGCGCGTGCGAAAGCTTCAGCTCGGTGGGCACCGGATAAACCTCGTGAGTAGCCCTCGTCGTCCCATAATGTGACGCCGCCGATCGACGCGGTCAACAGGGATTTCGTGATTGTGCCCCGCTGCAGGGACGCCGTGCGCCTCATCGCGCTCGGGGACGAACCGGCCCGTGAATCTTCCTTTTTCCGACGAGCCGGTTCGCCCAAAACAGTTTCGACGATGGCAGCGATAACGCTGCCGCCACATCCCACGCTCTTGGCGGGCGAAACCAATGCTACGCAACGAAGGTTGCGTCCGCGTGGCGCACGTATGGTGTTTTGATGACGCGCCAGCCGATGCGCCGGCCGCGCAAGCCGGTCGGTTGTCGCTCGTGGATTCCGCGTATTTTGATCGACGGCGATGCATGGTATGGTGTTATTCAGGGGGACGGCGAACAGTTGTGCTGCATCGCTGATGCATGCATAGGCAGTTGGCAGGCGTAACTAATGAGAGATGGGGTAATGACCGAGACATTTCCGGATGTCGAGCGCGAGCATCTAAGGGTCGTTGCGAGTCTGTCGGATGAATTGAACATGCCTGAGCAGGAGGTCGACGAGATATTCACGCGCGAGTTTGACCGCCTCGCGGCGCAGGCGCGGATTCCAACGTTTCTCGTTGTGCTTGCGATGCGCAATACCCGAACCATCCTGCGTGAGCGCCGCTTGCATTGATCCGCACATCGACCGCGCTTAACTTCGCGGCGTGTTGGAACTTGCGCGACCGGTCGATTGCTGGGGTGTCAACCACAGCGCGATCGCACCGGTCAGCGTGAGTACGGCCGCATACCAGAACCCGGCGGCCGCAGACACATGCGTCCAGAGTAGGCCGACGATCAGGCTCGAGCAGAGGTTGCCGAAGGAATTCACGGTCGCAAGTGCTCCATAGCCCGTGGCCCGCCGCTCGAGCGGCAATAAGTCCGCGGCAAGCGCGCGCTCCATCGAGTCCACGACCGCAATATAAGTGCCCGCGAGCGCGAACAGCGCAATCAGACCCGGCAGGCTCGCGCCGACGACGAGAAACCCAAGGCACATCAGTGCGAACAGCGCATATCCGATCGCGAGCAGCGTCTTTTTGCTGCCGCGGTCACCGAGCGCGCCGATCGGATAGGAAGCGGCCGCGTACACGGCATTGTGGAAGATATATAGAGCAATCGCGATTCTGCCGGCCTGCACCGATCCGTAATCCGGGCTCAGCACGCTCACCGCGCGCAATATCAATAGAGTGTGCGCAAAATTTCCGAGCCCAAAAATACCGACCGCGATGACGTAATGCCAGAATGAGCGCGGCAACTCCTGCAGCGTGCCGAGCATGCGGATTCCGGGTTGGGGCTTTCTCGGGATGTCCTTTAGAATGAATAGCACGATGAGCACGGTGATCGCGCCGGGTATGAATGCGATCAAGAAAATGTGGCGCAGCGTGAACACGCCGATCAGCGACAGCGCCACTGCGGGCCCGATGATCGCGCCGACCGTATCCAGTGCCGATTCGAAGCCGAAAGCGCGACCGTGCGCCTGCGGCGGTACGCTTTCGGATAACAGTGCATCGCGCACCGGTCCGCGCGCGCCGCGTCCCATCCAGGCAACGACTCGGATCAGCGCGATTTGCCACACCGCCGTAGCCATGCCCACCAATCCCATCATCGCGGTCACCAAATAGCCGATCGCGAGGATGGGTTTGCGTTTTCCGATGCGGTCGGAATAAAAGGACATCCATAGTTTGAGCACGCTGGAGGCCGCATCCGAGAGCCCTTCGATCGCGCCGAGCGCGGCTGCGCTGCCGCTGAATGTCGCGAGAAATAGCGGCAATAGTGCCGTTGTCAGCTCGTGGCCGGCATCGGAGAACAGGCTCAACAAGCCGATCGCGAATACGTTGCGCGTGAGCCACCGGCGGTGCACGTTCGCATCGGCTGATGGAGTGTTCGAGCTCACGCGCGAATCATGCACGCAAATGATTGGAGGCACCATCGGGCCCGGCAAAGCCGGCGCCGATCGGCGCGTTGTCGGCTGATCCGTCATTCGTGATACTGTCGGATCATGGATAACCGGACGAACAACGGAGTGCCGCAGTTCGCGACTGCCGAGTATGCCGCGAAATCCGGCGAGGTGGCGTGCAAGTCCTGCGGACGCGGGATCAGCGGCGCCTACTACCGCGTCAACGGCGTGCTGACTTGTGCGAGCTGCGCCGAGCGCATCAAGGCGCAACTGCCCCAAGACTCGCATGCGGCCTTCATGCGCGGGATTTTGTTCGGCGCCGGTGGCGCGGTTCTCGGTCTTATCGTCTACGCCGGATTCAGCGTCGCGACCGGATGGATGATCGGCTACATTTCGCTCGCGGTCGGTTATATCGTCGGCAAAGCCATCGTCAAGGGTTCGGGCGGCGTAGGCGGGCGCCGCTATCAGTGGGCGGCCGTGTTGCTGACCTACGCCGCGGTCTCGATGGCGGCCGTGCCGATTGCGATTTCTCAGAGCGTCAAGCACCGGAATGCCGTGCAGCAGGCGCAGGCGGGCGACACCACCACAGTTGATACGCCGAAGCCGAGCCCGATCAAGATCGTGGGTGTGCTCGCGCTGATTGGATTGGCTTCGCCGTTTTTCGAGCTCCGCGATCCGCTGCACGGCGTGATCGGCTTGATCATTCTATTCGTCGGAATCCAAATCGCCTGGAGGATCACCGCAGGCAAACCCATGGATATCGTCGGTCCGATCCGTGAAGCGCTTCCCTCGACGCCCGGATGAAACGCCGGGACGCCGTGACCTAGCCCATGTCGACGCCGCCTGCTGAGATCAATCAGCAGTGTCCGCGCTGCAACGCAGTTCTTGCACCCGGCGCTCGTGTTTGCACCGCT
This sequence comes from Steroidobacteraceae bacterium, assembly GCA_049517075.1. GTDB lineage: Bacteria > Pseudomonadota > Gammaproteobacteria > Steroidobacterales > Steroidobacteraceae > Bog-1198. Next base: position 14,564 of record JBEKSM010000030.1, read on the forward strand.
TGTCATGCGCTCGTGCACGTCGAGCGCTTGGAGCAACTCGCGGCCGCGGCGCGTGAGCTCGAGCAGCGACAGCAGACCGTGGAGGCGCGCGCGCAGTGGCTCGAGGCGCTCGAATTGCTGCCGCCGGATTCGGCTCAGGCCGCGTGGGTTCGCGGCAATGTGCAGCGGCTCGAGGCGGCGGCAACCGCCAACCGCAAGGCCACTCCACGGCACGCTTGGGCCAAGAAACTTGGACCGCTCGCGCCGCTCGCGATTCTGCTGGCCAACGGCAAATTCCTGGTTGCACTATTCAAATTGAAATTTCTGCTGAGCCTGGGAACTTTCGTGGCGTTCTACTGGGCACTGTACGGCGCGAAGTTCGGCGTCGGCTTCGCGATTCTGATTCTGGTCCACGAGATGGGCCATTTTTTCGACATCAAGCGACGCGGCCTGCCCGCAGAGATGCCGGTCTTTCTTCCGGGATTCGGCGCTTACGTCCGCTGGTCGGCGCTCGGTGTCAGTGCCGAGACGCGGGCGTTCGTGAGCCTTGCAGGTCCCATGGCGGGCTGCGTCGGCGCCGCGGTTTGCGCGTTCGTCTGGATGCAGACCGGCGATTCCCTGTGGATCGGATTGGCGAGTCTCTCGGCGCTGCTCAATGTGTTGAATTTGATTCCGATCTGGGTATTGGACGGCGGACAGGCGATCGGCGCGCTCAACAAGACCGAACGCATCGTGTTGTCGGGCGGTGCGGTGCTGCTCGCCGCGTTGCTGTCTCAACCGGTAATTCTGCTCGTGGCAGCGGGCGCCGCGTATCGCATCTTCAGCAAGGACACGCCGCAATCCGCTTGCCCCGCGGTGCTCGCGTATTACTTGCTCGTGCTCGCGGCGCTCGGATACCTGATCGCCATGGCGCCGCCGCTACCGGGCCACTGAGGGAGTCACACGCATGAACCGGAGCCATCGGACACTGCTCGACATCGCGATCGCCGAGGCGCGACTCGGTTTGGCGGAAGGCGGCATACCGATCGGCGCCGCATTGTTCGATCGAGACGGCGGCTTGCTCGGGCGCAGCCACAATCGGCGCATCCAGGACAACGACCCATCGGTGCACGCAGAGACTGATGCATTTCGCAAAGCGGGCCGGCAGCGCCGCTATCAAGACACGATCATGGTCACGACGCTCGCGCCTTGCTGGTATTGCAGTGGTCTGATCCGCCAATTCCGGATCATGAAAGTCATCGTCGGAGAGTCGCGCACGTTTCGCGGCGGAATCGATTGGCTGCGCGAGATCGGTGTGGAGGTCATCGATATGGATTCAACAGAGTGCCACGACCTGCTGGCCTCATTCATTACCCGGCATCCGGACATTTGGAGCGAGGACATCGGCGAGTGTACGGGCGATCCCGCTTGATGAGCCACTAGGGCGGCGCTCCACGCAGACGCGAGTCGCTCAGCTGATTCGCGGGCGCTGCATCCCGCACGATGCCGAGCGCTTCCTGTTCTTGGCTCGTTGCTGCGCGGAACGAGGCCGACCGAATCGGTTGGAGCGCGTATCCCAGCAGGTTCGCGCCGCCGGCTTCGGGCAGCAATTGCGCCAGATACGCCGCCTGGACTCGCGCGCGCGTGCGCGCGGCTTCAAGCGACACGGGTCACCTCCGGGCGCGCCGCGCGCGCGAGACCCTCGGTCATCGTTGCGCTATACCAGTCGAGGAATTGACGAACGCCGCCTTCGTGCTCGGCCGAATAGGGCCCGGGTTCGTAGGCGGGTGAGCTGACGCCGAGTTGGTTCTCTTCAACGATGCGCTGATCTTGCGCGTTGGTCGCCTGCCAAACCGCCGTGAGTTCCTGCACGTCGTAGTCCTCTCCCTCGACGGCATCGCGGTGCACGAGCCACTTGGTCGTCAACTGGGTCTGCGAGGGTCCCAGCGGCAGGACACGGAATGAGACCGCATGATCCGCGAGCACGTGATGCCAGGAACTCGGATAGTGAAAGCACAGCAGTGCGCCGAAGTCGGCCGACGCGATCGCGGGGCTGAGCGCCCGCTGTACCGCGGAGCGGCCCGTCATCGTATAGCTGACCGCCGAACTCGCGAGCGGCACCCGCGTCGTGCGGTACTGCCCGCTCGGCGATAAGCGCAGCGTGCTCGGCAAGCCGAGCGACTCAAAGCGCCGCCAATGTGCGCCGAGCTCCGAGTCCTCGCTCGCGCCGCCGACGCCGGTGATGCCGGGTGCATCGAGAAACGTGCGGCAGAGCTCCGGATGATTGGGAATGCAGTGATAGCACTCGCGATTGTTCTCCCAGACGAGTTTCCAGTTGCCGCGCTCGATGATCGTGGTCTCGAAGGCGACCTTCGCATGATCGAGCTCATGGGGCCCGAAGTAGGCGGAAAATAATTCACGAAAGGCGGCGAAATCGGGCGGCTCGACTGCGAGACACACGAAAATGTATCCGGCGACGGTTTCGCAGGCGACCGCCTTGAGGCCGAGGCGCGTCCGGTCGATTTCCGCCGACATCTGCCGCGCTGAAAAAAGCTTGCCGTCGAGGCCGTAGGTCCACTGGTGGTAGGGGCAGACGAGTCGCGCGGCCCTGCCGCTCGCAGCCGTGCAAACCCGCGATCCGCGATGACGGCAGGCGTTGTGGAACGCGCGGATCGCATTCGCCGCGTCGCGTACGAGCACGACCGGATAAGCGCCGATCTGCACGGTGAGGAACGATCCTGCACCGGGTAGCTCCGCGCTATGCGCGACGAACTGCCATTCTCGGTAGTGAATCGTCTCGAGCTCGGCCTCAAAGAGGCCGGGGTCGGTATAAAACTCGCCCGGCAAGCCGACGTGGGTTTGCCGCGTGTTGAGTTTCTCGATCATCGACGTGCGCTTGGTCATTGTGACTCCCGTTGCCAGACGCGTTTAGACGGACCAACGGCGGCGCGGGGAGTGGACGGTGCGGATGATATGGTCACGGCTCGGAGGACGATGCCGGACATTCCGCCGCCGATCGCCCACCGCGATCCATCGGGATACCTGCGGCAGGCTGGTTTCCGGGCTTGGAAGTGATCCGAATGACTTCGGATCGGCATGACACCTTCCCGGATGGATCGTCCATCCAGTGGTTCACGTCATGCTCAACACTTCATGACCGTTGCGGGGGCAGCGTCGGCATTTCACCGACTTCCCAATTCTCCAGCGCATCCTTTTAAAGGATGCGCCGGCACCTGACACCCGCAAAGTCTACTGAGTTTTCGGCGCCGGTGCCAGCCGCTCACCGAGGCCGTCGCTAGGGCGCCGCGCCCTCGACGAGGAATACGCGGCTTTGCGCGGCCTTGTGGCGAATCTGCGCGACCACTGCGTAGTCGGGCGAATCCTCGAAGGTTTTTGCGGCGGCGAGGCTGTCGAACTCGAGCACGACAATGCGGCCGCTCGGCGGCGCACCTTCGATCGAGAAGGTTTGTCCGCCGCGCACGAGATATTTTCCGCCGAATTTCGCGATCACGGGTACCACCGCTGCGACGTAATTCTTGTAGGCCTCGGCGTCGGTCACGGTGATCTCCGCAACGACATAGCCCTTCGGCATCGCCGCCGTGGCACGCAGCAGCGTCACGCCGCCGGCGCCGAGCATCAAGCACGCAATCAGGGCAGTCGACAGGTTCTTTCTTTTCATACGGTGTCTCCCGGTGTCGTTGGTAAATGCTGGCATGCGCAATCGGTGCTCGCGATTCTAGGCCGCTATTGTCCGGTCTTGAACCTCTGCCACAGCCGCGTAATCGCGCGCGTCTGTTCCGGCGAGTCTTCGAGCTGCACGAACAGCCGCTGTCGTTGCTGCGCCGAGGGATAAACCGCAGGATCCGATGCGATCGAGGCTTTGAGCAGCGGTGTTGCAGCCGCATTGGCGTTCGCGAAGCCGGTAGAATTGGAAATGTTCGCGATGACCGGCGGGCTCATGAGGTAATTGATGAACAAATGCGCGTTCGCGACGTGCGGTGCGTCGCGCGGTATCGCCAAGGTATCGAACCACATTTCGGATCCTTCCTCCGGGATCACATAGCCGATCCGGATGCCGTTCTTCGCTTCATTGGCGCGATTGCGCGCCTGGACGAAGTCGCCGTTGTAGCCGACCGCGGCGCAGATATCGCCGTTGGCGAGCGCCTCGATATAACTCGATGAATTGATGTTGCGGACGTGCGGCCGGATGCTCATCAAGACCCGCTCGATCTCGGCGAGATTTTGCGGATTCAGTGCATTCGGATCTTTGCCGAGATACTTGAGCACGATGCGCACGACACCGGTCGGCTCGTCGACGATGTTGATGCCGCAGCCCGATAGCCTGGCGGCATAAGCCGGGTCGAAGATCAGGCGCCAGCTCGCCGGTGCAACGTTCGGCAGCGCGGCCGCCACGAGTTTCTCGTTGTAGCCGATTCCGTAGGTCCCCCAGGCGTAAATGATTGCGTGGGCGTTGCCAGGATCGTTGAGAGCGACCTGCGACATCAGCGACGGGTCGAGATTGGCGAGATTCGGAAGTTGCTTCTTGTCGAGGGTTTGGTAGGCGCCGCTCTCGATCTGTCGCTGCAAAAATGGCGCCGTCGGGACGACCACGTCGAAGCCGCTGTTTCCGGTCAGTACCCGCGATTCGAGCGTCTCGTTGGTATCGAAATACGATACGCGCACTTTGATGCCGGTTTGCCGTTCGAACGTCGCGATCGTATCGGGCGCCAGATAGTCGGTCCAGGTATAGAAGTTCAAGGATTGGCGGTCGGGATCGTCGGCGCTCGACCGCGGATCGTGCGCGCCCGAATCCGAGCTGCCGCAACCGGCGATCGAAAATGCCGTCGCGCATAGCACGGCGATCGCGACCGCCGGAGGGACGATTCGTCTAGTGACGATTGAACACGTCGCGACCGAAGGCCTCGAGGCCGGGCTGCGCGGCATAGCCAAGAAAGCCAAGGTGATATATCTCCTCGAGACTCTTGAGCAAGGCGTAGTGGTTGTAAGGCACATCCGAAACCGTGCCGGGCTTGATCGCTCGCGAGAGCAACACCGCGCCGATTCGGTCGCCGCCGTATCCTTGGGTTTTCACGACGAACGTCTCGGTCGGCGAATCAACGAAGGTCTCGGCGAGCGGGCGGGTCACGTTCGGTCCGATCCGTTGGCCGCAGCAGTGCTCGCCGGCCGCCTCGATCGTAAGCGTCGTCCGGCCGGTCGCAGGATCGGAGCTCGACTGCGGGGGGCTGAAATTGCCCTCATCGAACGTGATGATCAGCAATCCGTCTTTGCGATAGGCCGGCGAGTTGAGGATTTTCGGCACCCAGAGCTTCAAGAACGCATCGGTCGACGTGAGGCCGCCCGGACTCCCGTCGGCGCAGCGCCTTTTCGATGTGCCGGTGCCGTCGCCGTCGTGGCCATCGTTGCAGAGATTCGGCGTGATGAACGCGAAATTGGGCGTCGTGGACACCGCTTGCAGGTCGCCGGGCAATGCGCTGAGATTCACGACCTTCGCGGCACAGGCCGCACCGTCGATGATCGAGTGAAAATAGACGAATGGATCATGCCGCGCCGCATATTGATCGCCCGCAGGCAGCGCAGCGCTCGGCTTTTCGGCAGCCTGCGTCGGGTCCTTGGCGTTGAGCGCCGGATGCCCGCAAGTTGCGCTCTCGCGCGCGGGGTCATTTCCCATATCTTCCATGTAGCCTTTCCAAGTCAGATGCGCAGCCTCCAATTGGTCGGCCAGCGTCTTGATGCGCGCGGGATATACGCAACCGTTGCCGACCGCTTGGCCGTCGGCGTCGACCTTCTCGAGCGCAAAATCCGTGAATTGTTCGCAATCGGCTTGCGTGTCCAACGAGGATGCCTGGCCGCTGATGATCGCGATGTAATTATCGAGACTCGCGTGTCCTGTCCCATAGTAGTTGGTCAACAAGGCGCCCATCGACGGCAGCGTCTTCTGCAGGTAAGGATCCTGCTTACTCGTGACGAACGTATCTTCGTAGTCCTTGTTCTCGAGCACGATGATGAATACGTGTCGCAAATGCCGAGCATGCGCCGTTTTGACCGCCGCGGAGGTATTCGCCAGAGCCGCAAGCGTGGGGAGCAGCAGGCTAAAGAGGGCGGCGAGACATCGATTCATTCGGCTTTCCCCGGTCGTGGATTGTTGCGCATTTTTTTTGGCCGGCCTCAGAATACGCGGTTTCTATCGCAGTGCAATGCGTGTCCGGATTGGCGACAGTCCTTAAGTGACCGGCAGCGCCACGGCGCCGGCCGCCCAAAACGGTTCGATGAACCTGCGCTTGCGTTTGGCGGCGATCACGAACAGCAATCCCGCGGTCGTGCAGATCACGACCGCGACGACCGACGCCTCGGCGCCGAATGCGCCGCCCGTGAGCCAGACGGGGCCGGCCACATGGGCTTGCAGCAATCCGGTCGCCGTTCCGCCGGACACGGCGGCGGAGAAAATCCCGCCTTGGCTGAAGTTCCACGCAAAATGGATGCCGATGCAGAGCCATAAGCGGCGCGTGAGCATGTAGGCGGCGGCCAGCATGATGCCGGCCTCGAGCATGATCGCGGCTGCGTTCAGCAGCGTGGTTCCGGGGTTGAGCAAGTGCAGAAGGCCGAACAGCGCCGCGGAGAGTGCGAGCGCGATCCAACTGCCGAGCGATTGCTCGAGGATTCGAAACACGATGCCGCGCATCACGACTTCTTCGAGAACCGCGCCCAAGATGAAGCCGGGTATGGTTGCGAGCATTACGAGCCAGCCGTTGCTGCCGGTCACCCGGTAGGCGCCGAGCGCCGCGAGCACGCCGATCGTCAGCGACAACAGCAGCGCACCGAGCAATATTCCGACCCCGAGTTCGCGCAGCGCGTGACCCGTCGAGAACTCGGTGACTGCGCGCCGCTCGATCCAGCGAACAAATGCGGAGTACGCACCCACAACGACCACGGTCAACAGCAGCGCTCCGGCCTTCTTGAGCCATTTGTCGCTCACGAACAAATTGAGCGGCATCGCAACCGCGGCGAACGGAATCGCGATTGCAAGGAGCGCGATCACGATGCGGATCAGGGGGAACCGAAGCAGCCTCGCATGCCAGGTGGCCTGCGACGCCGGGCTCGCGGAAATGCTGGTCATCAAATCCTCCGGATTGTGCTCGGTGCGGAAATCACAACTCGGCCGCCATACTCCGCTGAATGTGCGGCGAGCGCAAAAACCTGCTGCGCGCCGCGCCAATGCGAGACACGTTTTGATGCGCTGACGCTGCGTACGCGAAACTGCGTATTCTTAATTGGCTCTGAAAGGCGCAAAATCTCAACTAGGGAGTTTCGGGACAAAATTGTCCCAGTAGCAACGCAAGATGCCTGCCGCACTGCGGGAAGCATAAATGGATTTGCCCGTGCCATGCGGTTGTCGTCTAGCGATTGAGAATCAGTCTGCCCATTCGAGCGCGCCGCAATGACGCGCCTTGCCAAGGTCTCGCTCGCTCAATATGGCTGTGCGATTGGCAGCGTCGCGCTGGCCGTTGCTATCCGGCGGCTATTCGACCCGGTGTTGGGCTATCAGCTGCCGTTCGCGACGGTTTTTCTCGCCGTACTTGCGACCGCCTGGTACGGTGGATTTCGGCCGGCCTTCGTCGCCTTGATGCTCGGTGCGTTCGCCTGCGATTACTTCTTATTGCCGCCACGTGGAACTCTGGGTCTGTTCCGCCTCGACCAGAAAACCAGCTTGTTTGGCTTCCTGTTTGCAGGCTTTGGAATGGCGTTGCTCGCCGGTGCGATGCACGCCGCGCGCCGGCGCGCGGAGGCCATCGCCGACTCCGCGCGGGATCAGGCCGCGCTGATCGATCAGATATATGACGCGGTTCTGGTCTGGGATTGGGGCGGCGCGATCACGTTTTGGAACCAAGGCGCCGAGCGCCTCTATGGATTTACGCGTGCACAGGCCCTCGGTCATGCCAGTAATGATCTGCTGCAAACTCAAACGCCCGGCGGTGTTGCCTTTTTCCTCGATGCGCTCGAACGCCTGGGGTCCTGGGAAGGCGAATTGCAGCATGTCGCACGAGACGGCCAGGTACTCGAGGTCGAAACCCGGATGGTGCTGGTGCGTAACGCCGAGCGCAGCTATGTGCTCGAGGCGAACCGCGACGTCACGCAGCGCAAGATGGCCAAACAGGCGCTGCGCGAAGCCAACGCATCGCTGGAAGCGCGCGTCGCCGAGCGCACCGCGGAATTGGATCAACTCAATCGGTCGCTGCAAGCCTCCGAAGAGCGCTATCGCTTGTTGATCGAAGGCGTCGAGGCTTACGCGATTCTTATGTTGGATCCCTCGGCCAAAGTCTTGACCTGGAACGCGGGTGCCGAGCGCATCCTCGGATATCGGGCTGGTGAAATCATCGGGCAGCATTTCTCGCGCTTCTACGCCGAGCAGGACCTCGCGCGAGATATTGCGAATCAGGAACTGCGGACCGCGGAATCGACCGGGCGGTCCGAGGCCGACGGCTGGCGCGTTCGCAAGGACGGCTCGCAATACTGGGCGCGATCCGTGATCACGGCGCTGCCGGGACGCGGATTTGCGTTGTTGATTCGCGATATCACCGAAGGGAAGCTCGCGAAGGAAATGCTGCAGGAGAGCGAAGCCAAATTCCGCTCTTATATCGAGAATGCGCCGATTGCGATTTTCATCATCGATGCTGCATGGCAATTTTCGGATTGTAACGCGGCTGCGGGCGCCCTGTTGAGCCGTGCCGTTCCCGAAATTCTCGGCACGACGATCTTGTCCTACTGCTTCGAGGAAGACCGCGAACACATACTCGCGGATCTCGGTGCCCTGGCTCGCAACGGCGCCATCGAGGGCGAATACCGGGTCCGGCGTCGCGACGGCGAATCCGTCTGGGTGTTCTTGCGTGCGGTGACCTTGAAAGACGGCCGAGCGCTCGCGTATTGCCTGGACGTCACGGCACGCAAACAGTCCGATCAAATCATTCGCGAGGAGCGAGATTGGTTCGCGAAAGTCGTCGCGACCGTGCCGGTCGTGATTTGCTCGTTTCGCAGACGACCGGATGGCAGCGTGAACTTCCCGTTTGCCAATCCACGCCTGGAGGCGATTTATGGATTGAGGGCCGAGGGCCTCGCAGTCGATGCATCGCCCGTGTTTGCACGCATGCATCCCGACGATGCCGCGCGCGTCAGCGAGACCATCGACGAATCGGCACGAACGATGACCGCTTGGCGCTGCGAATTTCGGGTCCGGCATCCGGTGCGCGGAGAAATCTGGGTCGAGGGGCACTCGGTGCCGGTTCTCGAGAGCAACGGCGACATGCTTTGGCAAGGCTATGTCGCGGACATCACCGCCCGCAAGCGCACCGAGGAGGCGCTGAAGGCCACCGAGACGAGCTTGCGCCTCATGATCGAAGGTGTCAGCGATCACGCGATCTTCATGCTCGACCCGAGCGGCAAAGTCATGACCTGGAATAACGGTGCGGAACGCATCGACGGCTATGCTTCCGAAGAAATCATCGGCCGCGATTTTTCCTGCTTGTTTACCCCCGAAGCGGTTGCGGCCGGCAAACCGCAACAGGAGCTGCGGCGCGCGGCGCAGGACGGAAAAGCCGACGTCGACGGCTGGCGCGTGCGAAAGAACGGTTCGCGTTTCTGGGCAAACGGCACGGTGGCCGCCTTGTACGATCACAACCACGAGGTCCGCGGCTATGCCAAGGTCACGCGGGATTTGACGATCAAGCGCCGCAATGACGAGCTGCTGCGGTCGGTGCTCGACAACACGCTCGATGCGATCATCACGATCGACGAGCAGGGCACGATATTGATGATCAACCACGCCGGCGAGATGATATTCGATCGAACCGCAAACGAGGTCATCGGCAACAATGTCCGGATGCTGATGCCGGAGCCTTATCGCGCCGAACATGACGGTTATATCGACAACTACCTGCGCACGAGTGAGGCCAAGGTCATCGGCATCGGCAGGGAAGTCGCGGGCTTGAGAAAAGACGGCTCGGTGTTTCCGATCGAGCTCGCGGTCAATGAATTCCGGCTCGACAAGCAGCGCTTTTTCGTCGGGATCGTGCGCGACATTTCGGAGAAAAAGACGCTCGAGAAGCAGCTGCAGCGATCACAGAAAATGGAGGCGTTCGGGCAGCTTGCGGGCGGCGTCGCACACGATTTCAACAATCTGTTGACGGTCATTTTCGGATACAGCGATTTGCTGCTGTCGTCGCTTCAGCCCGCGGATAGCAGCCGCACGATGATCAACGAAATTCGCCGCGCCGGAGAACGGGCGAGCTCCTTGACCCGTCAGTTGCTCGCGTTCACGCGGCAACAGGTGCTCGAGCCTCGGATCGTCGATGTCAACGCGATTCTGCGCGATACCGAAACCATGCTGCGCCGCTTGATCGGCGAAGACGTGCTGTTCTCGACGATACTGCGGGAGGGCATCAGTCCGGTCAAAGTCGATCCGGGCCAGATCGAGCAGGTCATCATGAACCTCGTCGTCAATGCGCGCGATGCAATGCCCCGCGGCGGACAGCTCACGATCGAAACCCACGAAGTCGAACTCCTCGGCCATTATGCGCGGTCGCATCCGGACACGCGCGCGGGAAACTTCGTGATGCTCGCGATCAGCGATACCGGCATCGGCATGACACCGGAAGTCAAGAGTCGCATTTTCGAGCCGTTCTTCACGACCAAAGGCGGCGAGGGCACAGGCTTGGGTCTCGCGGTCGTGCAGGGCATCATCAAGCAGAGCGGCGGTGCGATCGAGGTTTACAGTGAGACCGGTGTCGGAACGACGTTCAAGATTTACCTGCCGGCCTCAATCGAGGGAAGGGCTCCCGCAGTCGACACCGATCGGGAACACTCGCCGCGCGGAACCGAGACCATTCTGCTCGTCGAGGACGATGATCGCGTGCGTCAGCTCGCGGCGATGGCGCTCGAGGGATTCGGTTATATGGTGTTGACGGCGTCGCGCGGCAGCGCGGCGCTGCAGCTCATGGCGAGCCACCGCGACAAAATTGCGCTGCTATTGACCGATGTGATCATGCCGGAAATGAGCGGCCGTCAATTGGCTGGGACGCTGCAAGCCGAGTATCCGCAACTCAAGGTGTTGTTCCTGAGCGGCTACACCGACGACGCCGTGGTCCGGCACGGCGTGTTGCAGTCGCATGTCGCGTTCCTGCAGAAGCCGTTCACTCCGGTATCGCTGGCGAGAAAGGTGCGCGAAGTGCTCGACCAGGTCGAGCCGAAACCTTAGAAGTCTTGCCATTCCTTGCCGCCACCGGCCGCGGCCGCCGGCGACGCGGTCGCGGCTGCGCTTGACACGTGCTTTCCTTTACTGCTCCACGGCCTGGATGCGGTGCGCCGGTCTTGCGCCGGCGAGACGCTTTTCTTCGGTGCGGCCTTTGGCCGCTCGGTCGGCAGGGCCCGAATGGCCGGGCTCGGGGCACTGATACTCTCGGGTGCGCTCGACAAATGATACCGCTCGATGAGCCGCATGAGATTGGCGGCCTCCTCGGTCAAGGCCTGGGCGGCGGACGATGCTTCTTCGACGAGCGCGGCGTTTTGCTGAGTGACCGTGTCCATCGCGGTGACCGCGTCATTGACCTGCTCGATGCCGGCGGCTTGTTCACGGCTCGAAGCCGCGATTTCCGCCACGACGTCGGTGACTTTCTTGACGCCGCTCACGATGCCGCCGAGGACTTTGCCTGACTCATCGACGAGTCGTGCACCTTCATTGACCTTGCCCACTGAATCCTGGATCAGCGTCTTGATTTCCTTGGCGGCCTGGGCGCTGCGGGACGCAAGATTGCGAACTTCCGAAGCGACCACCGCAAAGCCGCGTCCCTGTTCGCCGGCGCGAGCGGCCTCCACCGCGGCATTGAGCGCCAGAAGATTCGTTTGGAACGCGATTTCGTCGATGACGCCGATGATGTCCGCGATTTTCTTGCTTGCGGCATTGATCTCGCTCATGGCGGCGACCGCGGAGCTAACGACTGCGCCGCCGCGCTCGGCTTGATCACGCGCCGACGACGCGAGTTGGTTGGCTTGCGTTGCGTTGTCGGCATTGTTCTTGACCGCCGAGGTCATCTGCTCCATCGAGGCGGCGGTCTCTTCGAGACTCGATGCCTGCTCCTCGGTACGTTGGCTGAGGTCGAGGTTGCCGCGTGAAATCTCGTTGGCGCCGGAGCTCACGCGTGCCGCGGCATGGGACATCGTGCGTACGACGTCCTCCATGTTTTCGATTAGCTGATTCATTCCCTGCGCGAGCGCTTTGAAGAATCCGTTCTTGCCGTCTTCGCTCAAGCGTGCCGACAAGTCTCCATCGATCGCCCTCGCGACCGTCGCATTGACTTCTTCTTCGGTGTGTACTTCCTGGGTCCGGTCGATCCACTGGACCACGGTACCCAAGCGCTCGCCGTCGGGCCCGTTGACCGGATTCGCGACAATACGCAGGACCGCGCCGCCCAATTTGATATCCGTCGTGTGCGTGGTCTTGAGCGCGGCCAACATGCTGCGTTGGTGCGCGGGCGTCCGATGAAACACATCGATCGACTTGCCGACGATCGATTCCGAATCGAACTGCGGCAATTGTTTGCGGATCTCGGATACTTGGGCGCGAAAGATGTCGCGCGAGAACTCATTGTTATAGACGACGATGCCGTCCGCGTCGGCAAGCATGACCCCGACCGCGACCTTATCCAACGCGGTTCGAATCCGGGTGTTCTCGAGCGAGGCCGTCGTGGCCTCCTGGAGCCGCGATCGAAGGCTCAGCTGCATCTCCGCCAACGCGGCCAAAAGGCTCGAGGTGTCGCCGGCACCGATCGCGATCTGCATCGAGAATTCGCCCGCTGCAATATTTCGGGCGACAGCAACCGCAATCGCGGGATCTCCGCCCAACTCATGCGCGCTCCGACGCATTTGGAGCCAGCCGAGCAGGCCGGTGGCGGCGAAGCCGATGAGGCCGGCTCCCGACACGATATGCAGCGCAGATGCGGGACTCGCGACCATGGCATCGATTGCCGCGATCAATACGCCGCCAATCAAAGCGGCGACCGGTACCGCGGTTTGTTGCGTGGATAGCTTCATGGCTGGTTTCGTACTCGTCGGCGTGCAATGCAATTAAGACGCAATCCGTGAGCAATCCTTGCTCTCTCGTCGGTGGACTATCGACGCGCCCTGGGGTTACTTGACCACTGCTTGGATGTTTTCTGCGCTAAGTGCGGGTTCAATTCGATTGCGTGCGCAGACGCAGTGCAGCATCTCTGGGATACATTGCCCCGCAGCGCAATGTTCAGCGCAGCATTCCGAGGACCTCGCTTGCCATGATGCTCGCCTCGTCGACCGGGACGACCCAAATCGCGGCGCTGCTTGCCGCGGTCGCGATGCTCGACTCGACGCCGATACACTCGGCGTTGAGCCGCGGCTCCAACGCGATGCCGGCCCATTGCAAGCATCCGATGATCCGCTGTCGAATGCTGGGACAATTCTCGCCGATGCCGCCGCCGAACACGATGAGATCGACACCGCCAAGCTCGGCGATATAGGCGGCGAGGAAATGACGTGCTCGGCGGCAGAATATTTCGATTGCGAGCGCCGCGCCGGGATCGCCGCTGCGTTCGAGTGCGAGCAACTCGCGCATATCGGCGGTTTTACCCGAGAGTCCCAGCAAGCCGCTCTCTTCGTTGAGCACGCGTCTGGCCTCGGCCGGAGCCAGGCCGCTGCGTTCGAGTACATACAAGAGCGCGCCTGGATCGAGATCGCCCGATCGCGTGCCCATCACCAAGCCTTCGAGCGGCGTGAATCCCATGCTGGTCGCGATCGCACGGCCGTCGCGTGTCGCGGTCACGGAGCAGCCGCGCCCGAGCTGCAGGCTGACGATCCGTGCCGTTGCACGCGACGTCGGCATGCGCGCGCGTGCGGATTGACATAGATACCGATGCGCCATGCCGTGAAATCCGTAGCGGCGAATGCCGAATTCGTCGCGCCAGTGCTGCGGCACGGCGTAGTGGATCGCGGCCGGCGGAAGATCGGTGTAATAAGCAGTGTCGAAGACCGCGAGGGTCGGAACTTCCGCGCCGAGACCGCGGCGTACCGCCGCGATCACTGCGAGCGCCGGCGGATTGTGCAGCGGCGCGAGTGCGCCGAGTTCGGCGAGCGCATCGAGATCCCGAGCCTCGAGTCGCGCGGTCGCGCGGAAACGTTCGCCGCCGTGCACGATCCGATGCACGGTCGCCGTGACGCCCGCGATGAGATCGCGGCCGTGGATCGATGCGTCGGCGAGCCAGGCGAGCGCACACTCGGCGGCCTCTGCGAGTGACGAGGCCGCGAGCGGCGAGGTGCCAGGCTCAGGCGCGCCGGCTGCTGCGCCTGCGCGCAGCAAGAACCGGCCTGAGCCGTCGGCCGCATCGACGAAGGCGCCGCCCGCGAGGCGTTGCAACGGTGCGCCCGACACTGATTCGAGCAGGTCGAATTTCAGTGAGGAGCTCCCGGCGTTGAAGACCAGCAGTTGCATCGGCTCAATTCCGCCGCGGTCGTCTCAAACGTAGGCTTTATATTTCTCGAGCGATCGCACCGGCTTCGAGAGCGCATCGCGACGGAACGGATCACCGAGCTCCTGCGTGACCATGACCTCGAGCACCGTGGTTCGGCCTTCGCTTTGCGCGTGCGCCGCAGCCTTGAGCGCGGGAGCGACGTCGGCGAGCCGATCCACAGTCACGCCCTCGCAGCCGAATGCGCGCGCGATGCCCGCCCAACTGGGGTTCTCGAGGTTCACGCCCTGATAGCGCCGCGAATAAAAGTCGACGTGGTTCTTCTTCTCGGCGCCCCATTGTCCATTGTTGAACACGATCACGGTGACGCCGATCTTCTCGCGTGCGCAGGTCAACAATTCATTGAAGCTGATACCCCAGGCGCCGTCACCGACGTAGGCAAAAGCGGGGCGCTTGGGAACCGCGATCTTCGCGCCGCAGATCACCGGGAACGCGTAGCCGCAGTTGCCGAAGCTCATCGCGGCGAACATCGAGCGCGGCGCCTCGAAGCGCAGATAAGAGTTTGCGACCGAGCAGATGTTGCCTATGTCGGTCGAGACCATCGCATTCGCGGGCATTGCCTTCTCGAGCTCCCGCAGCAGCTGCCGCGGGTGCATGTATTTCGAGTCGCGTGCGACCTCGATGGAGTAGGGGTCACGCTCATGGGTCCAGGCATTGAGCTCGGTCTCCCAGGCTTGTTTCTCAGCCGCGATTTGCGCGCCGCGCTCGGCGCGATTCGCCGCGGCCGCGAGTGTGCGGCCCTGGAGCCGCTCGATCAGCGCGGTCGCCGCGGCCCGCGCATCGCCGTGGATGCCGACCGAAATCGGTTTGACGAGCCCGAGCATGCGCGGGTCGGTATCGATCTGAATGATCTTGGCCTGCTTGGGCCAGTAGTCGAGCCCATGTTGCGGCAATGTGCCGAAGGGCCCGAGCCGCGTGCCGAGCGCCAAGACCACATCGGCTTGTGCGATCAGTTTCATGGCCGCCTTCGAGCCTTGATAGCCGAGCGGGCCGACCGACAGCGGATGCGAGGCGGGGAACGAGTCGTTATGCAGGTAACTATTGCAGACCGGTGCGCCCAGCAGTTCTGCGAGCGCGATCGCCTCGGCGGTCGCGCCCGAGAGGATCACGCCGCCGCCGGCGAGGATCACCGGAAAGCGTGCGGCCGCGAGTGTCGCGGCGGCTGCATCGAGCGCTTCCGTGGCGCCGGGCCCATGACTGATGCGCATCGGCTTCGCGATCGTCGCTTCGATTTCGCCATAAAAGAAATCGCGCGGGATGTTGAGCTGGGTGGGGCCCATCTCGAGCATCGCCCGATCGAAGCAGCGCGCGGCGATCTCCGCCATGCGCTTCGGGTTGTTGACGTGGCCCTGATACTTCGTGATTTTCGAGAAAATCGGCAGCTGCTCGGTCTCCTGGAACCCGCCGAGTCCGATCGACATCGAGCCGGTTTCCGGCGTAATGAACACGACCGGCGAGTGCGCCCAGTAGGCCGCGGCCACACCGGTCACGAAATTCGTAACGCCCGGTCCGTTCTGCGCGATGCAAACGCCATGTCGGCCGGAAGCGCGGGCGTAGCCGTCGGCCATGTGTATCGCGCCTTGCTCATGCGCGACGGGCACGAACGTGATGCCGGCCGCCGGGAAAATATCGAGCGCGTCCATGAACGCGGAGCCGACGATGCCGAACACGTGGGTGACGCCGTTGACGGCCAGCGTTTCAACCAGGGCCTCCGACGGACCCATCTTCTGCGGCGACTGATTCACGATTTCGACTCCCATAATAGTCTCGCTCATAGAGACATTTGGTTCACTTATAGAGTATGATAGGCTTGGGATTGCGCGAATAGCAAATTGTCGCAGCTCAAGTCGACGATCTGTATCGTTTATCGGAAATGGAGTCGAAGTCTATGAATGGCCGGGCTCTATCGCTCGCCAGCGAGCCGGCGGAGATCGCCAACGAGACCTCCTCGACGCTCAAGGCCTTCGGCGTGCTCGAGGTGCTCGTGCGAGCGGGGCGTGCGGTCACGCTCTCGGAATTGATGCAGGCAACGGAATTGCCGAAACCGACGCTGCACCGCACGCTCGCACTATTCGAGGAGGCCGGCATCCTCTGCCGCGAGCCTGGTGGCCGCGCCTACATCATCGGCGATCGCCTCTCGCGATTCGGACTCGACGTGCTGCGCAACGATGGCGCGGCGACGCTGCGGCGCATCGTTTTGCGGCGCGTGGTCAGCGAGATCGGCGAGAGCTGCAATTTGGCGGTGCTCCACAAAGGAGCCTTGATCTACCTCGACCGCATCGAGGCGAATTGGCCGCTGCGCCTGCAGATCCCAGCCGGCGAATTCGCGATGCCTCCGCATTGTTGCGCGAGCGGCAAGCTGCTTCTCGCGCACCTGGCGCTCGCCGAGCGCCGGCGTCTGCTCGAGCTGTTGACGCTCGAGCGGTTCACGCCGCGCACGATCACCGACCGGCAGGTGCTGGCCTCGGAATTCGACCGAATCGTGAACAGCGGCTATGCGGTCGACAACGAAGAATACGTGCTCGGCGTGGCCTGCGTCGCCGTGCCGGTGCGCACCACGCAGGGCGAGGTCGTCGCGTCGATCGCGGTACAGGGCGCGACCGCGCGTCTACCGTTGATGCAGGCGATCGAATTCGTGCCGCGCTTGCAGGCGGCAGCCGTCGATATCGGATCCACATTCGGATAGGAGTTTGCGATGGAATTGACACTCGAAGAACTCGAACAGCACTGGCTGCCGTTCAGCAACAACCGTGAATTCAAACGCGATCCACGCCTGTTCGTGAGCGCGAGCGGCATGTATTACCGCAGCCAGCACGGCGAGAAGATTCTGGACGGCAGCTCCGGGCTGTTCACGACGCCGGCCGGCCACTGCCGATCCGAAATCGCGGACGCCGTCGGCGCGCAGCTGCGTACGCTCGATTACACGCCGTCGTTCATGCGCGGCCATCCGAGCGCGTTCGCGCTCGCAAACGAGGTCGCCGCCTTGACGCCGAAGGACCTCAAACACATTTTCTTCTGCAACTCCGGATCCGAGGCCGTCGACACCGCGATCAAGATCGCGCTCGCCTACCATCTGGCTCGCAAGGAGGCGCAGCGCACCTATCTCGTATCTCGGGAGCGCGCCTATCACGGCGTCAACATGGGCGGCACTGCGCTGTCGGGCATGGTCAAGAACCGCGAGGCATTCGGCGCCGTGATGCCGGGCGTGCTGCATCTGCGGCACACGCTGCTGCCCGAGAACCGCATGACCCGCGGCATGGGTGCAAACGGTGTCGAACTCGCCGATGACCTGCTGCGTTTCGTGCAACTGGTCGGCGAGAAGCGTATTGCAGCCGTGTTCGTCGAACCGATTGCCGGGTCGACCGGCGTGCTCGTGCCGCCGGTCGGCTATCTCGAACGGATTCGCGAGATTTGCGATCGCTACGGCATCCTGCTGGTGTTTGACGAGGTGATCTGCGGCTTCGGCCGCACCGGCGAGCCGTTCGCCGCCACGTCGTTCGGCGTCACGCCGGATCTGATCACGATGGCCAAGGCGCTGACCAACGGCGCGCAGCCGATGGGGGCCGTCGCGGTACGCGACAGCATTTATCGCACGATCATCGATGCGGCGCCCGAAGGCGCCGTGGAATTCTTTCATGGCTATACCTACTCGGCGCATCCGGCGGCCTGCGCGGCCGGCCTCGCGACGCTCAAGATCTACGAGACCGAAGACCTGTTCGGCAAGGGGCGCGAGCTATCGCCGTATTTCCAAGACGCGATGTTCGGCCTGCAGGACATCGCCTCGGTCGCCGACGTGCGCGGCTACGGCATGCTCGCAGGCGTCGAGGTCAAGGCGGGTAAGGCGCCCGGAGTCCGCGGCGCGGAACTTCAGGCCAAGTTGTTCGATCGGGGTTTGCACGTCAAAACCACGGGCGACGTCGCGATTCTCGCGCCGGCGTTCATCGCGAGCCATGCCGAGATCGACCAGATGGCCGCGATCCTGCGCGACGCGCTCGCGGAGTATTGAGCGCTCAGAGCTCGCCGTATTGATGCGGCTCCGCCGCGAGCGACTCGATCTCGGGCTTTCGGCCGAGATACAGGCGCGCGCCATAGGCGAGCAGCAATGCGCCCAAGCTCACGAAGCCGAAGATCAACGGCGTGCGCTGGTCGGGGATCAACGCCATCGCAAATAGGATCGCGAGCATACCTGCGATCGCGAGATACGTCAGATACGGATAGGCCCACATGCGGATCCGAAGCCGTGAGGGGTCTTCCCGTTCCAATCGCGCGCGCAGCCGCAGTTGCGACACCGCGATCAACAGATAAACGAACACCGCGACCGTGCCGTACGAATTGACCAGGAACGCGAAGATCGTATTCGGCGAGACGTACGACATCACGATCGCGCCGTAGCCGAACAGCGTCCCGAGCAGAATTGCACGGCGCGGCACGCCGTTGCGGCTCAGCCGAGCGAGGCCCTTGGGCGCATCGCCGCGCCGGGTCAGTGCAAACAGCATGCGCGACGACGCATAGAGCCCCGAATTGAGCGCCGACAGCACGGCCGTGAGAACCACGGCGTTCATGATGTGCGCGGCCGCCGGAATGCCCATCGCGCCGAGCGCACTGACATAGGGCGTCTTGATCGCCGCGGAATCCCAGGGCACGAGGCAGACGACCAGCAGGATCGATCCCACGTAGAAGAACAACACGCGCGTAATCACCGAGTTCGTCGCCCGCGCGACCGCTTTGGCGGGCTCGGCCGCTTCCGCGGCCGCGATCGTGACGATCTCGGCTCCGAAGTAGAACCCGGTCGCCGCCACGGCGCCGGTCAGGATCGGCAGCAGGCCGTTTGGAGCGAAGCCGCCATGCGCCGTGAGGTTGGCGATGCTCGGAGCGACGCCGGGCCAGAGCCCGAGGACGTAGAGGCTTGCGAGCAGCAGGAACACGACGATCGCTCCGACCTTGATCGACGCGAACCAGAACTCGAACTCGCCGTAGGATCGCACCGAAAACAGATTGGTCAGAGTGAGCACGATCATCAAGCTCAGGCTGATCAACCACGGCGGCAGGTCGGGCAGCCAGAATCCGATGAGCCTCGCGCCGGCGACCGCCTCGAGCGCGACGACGATGACCCAGAAATACCAGTACATCCAGCCGGTCAGGAAGCCCGCGAGTTCGCCGATCCGGGGCCGGTCGCTGAACGCGAGGCGCGCATATTCATAGAACGAGCCCACGGCCGGCAGCGCGACCGCCATTTCGCCGAGCATGCGCATCACGAGCACGACGAGCAGCCCGGTGATCACGAAGGAAATGACGGCCGCGGGACCGGTCGCTTCGATGACGACACCGCTGCCGACGAACAGCCCCGCGCCGATGACGCCGCCGAGCGCGATCATCGTCATATGACGCTGTTTCAAGGTATGGCGCAGCCCGCTCGACGGCGCAGGAGTGTCTGTCACGCTGGAAACCTCGGGGGGTCCGGACAACCGATCGACGAGCATCCTAACCTGTATTCAAGGGCGGCCGCGCGTGATAATAATGTGCAGCACCTGTCCGGAGTTCGCCGATGACTGTAGCCTCGGTCAATCGTTACACATTCATGCCCTATGCGCGCTGCGGTCGCAGCGGACTGAAGCTGCCGCGTATTTCACTCGGGCTTTGGCAAAACTTCGGCGGCGCCGCGCCGTTCGAGCACGCGCGCGAGATGGTGCTCAAATCCTTCGATCACGGCGTCACGCATTTCGACCTCGCCAACAACTACGGTCCGCCGCCGGGTTCCGCCGAAGAGAACTTCGGGCGGATCCTCTCGACCGATCTTGCCGCGCATCGCGACGAGCTCATCGTCTCGACGAAGGCGGGCTATCTGATGTGGCCGGGCCCGTACGGCGAGTGGGGATCGCGCAAATACCTGCTCGCGAGCCTCGATCAAAGTCTCGAGCGCCTACAGCTCGACTATGTCGATGTGTTCTATTCGCATCGCTTCGATCCCGACACGCCGCTCGAGGAGACGATGGGCGCACTCGAGACCGCGGTGCGCAGCGGCAGGGCGCTCTATGCCGGCATCTCGTCCTATGGACCCGCGAAGACGCGCGAGGCGGCCGCGATCTTGCGCGACCTCAAAGTGCCCTTCGTTCTGCACCAGCCGTCCTATTCGCTGCTGAACCGCTGGGTCGAAGACGGCTTGCTCGACGTGCTCGAGCAGGAGGGGATTGGCTGCATCGCGTTCTCGCCGCTCGCCCAAGGCATGCTGAGCTCGAAATACCTCGGCGGCATCCCAGCCAGCTCGCGTGCCGGCCAGGATGACTCGTTCCGCCGCTCGATGCTCAACGAGCGCAACCTCTCCCACGTCCGCGCACTCGACGCGATCGCGCGTGAGCGCGGGCAAAGTCTCGCGCAAATGGCGATTGCGTGGGTGCTCAGACAGCCCGCGATCACGAGTGCTCTCGTGGGCGCGAGCAGCTGGGGCCAGATCGAGGAGTGCCTCGGCGCGCTGCGCAATCTTAAGTTCGGCGCCGATGAGCTCGAACGCATCGACGCGCACGCGCGCGACGGCGATCTCAACATTTGGGCCGCCTCGAGTCAGTCGAGCTGAGCCGCACGCGGCTTGCCGACTTTATGGCCGAGCCAGCCGTAGTAGCCGACGTAGCCGTAAGCGACTAAGGGAACGATGAACGCGAGTTGCAAGCCTGCAATATCCGCGACGTAGCCCGCGAGCGGCGGCAGCAGCGCGCCGCCGAGTATCGCCATCACGAGCAAGGACGAGACCTGGCTCTTGTAAATGCCGGTCCCGTCGAGCGCGAGCGAAAAGATGTTCGGCCAGCCGATCGAGGTGAACAGGCCGACGCCGACGATGCACCACATCGCGAGCGGGCCGCCGGCGATGATCGCGGTGAGCAATAGCGCGACGATCGTCGCCGAGAAAATCAGCAGCGTGCGCCCCGCGAGCGCCTGGCCGAATTGAAACAGCAGCCAGCACAGCGCGAGCAAGGGCAGGTAATGGGCCGCGATGTCCCAGTTGCGCAGGCTGCCGAGTACGACGAATGCCAGCATCGGGATCAGCGCGAGCGCGATCTGCTTGTTGGCCCGCTTCATCTCGCTCAATTCGACCGCGCCCATGAAGCGTCCGATCAGCATTCCGCCCCAGAACAGCGAGACATACTTGCTCGCCTCGATCGGATCGAGCCCCGCGACCGAACGCGACCCGAGAAAATTGATGATCGAGCTGCCGATCGATACTTCGCCGCCCACATACATGAAGATCGCGAGCACGCCGAGGATCACGTGGGGATGCTTGAGCGCGCCGGCGCCGGGCTGGACCTCGCCTTCGCCGACGTGCGGCAGATGCATGACGAAAAACATCGCGGCGAGAAACAGGAATACGACGCAGAACGCGATGTAAGGAACCTTCACGGACGCCGCGCCATGCGCGCCGGTGTGCGCGAAGTACTGAAAGATCAGATACCCGCCGATGACCGGGCCGATCGTCGTGCCCATGGAATTGAATGCTTGCGCGAGATTCAAGCGGCTCGATGCAGTCCGTTCAGGCCCGAGTATCGTCACGTAGGGATTGGCGGCGATTTGCAGCATCGCAAACCCGAGTCCCACGACGAACAAGGCGATCAGAAACAGCGGATAGGAGAGCAAGGTCGCCGCCGGCCAGAACAGGGCGCTGCCGCCGGCCGATATCAGCAGTCCAATGACCACGCCGTTCTTGTATCCGATACGCGCGATCGGGTCTCCCGCGAACGCGGAAATCAGGAAATACAGCAGTGCGCCGATAAAGTAGGCGCCGAAGAAGGCGAATTGCACGAGCATCGCCTCGAAGTAATCGAGTGTGAACGCCTCCTTGAATCGGGGAATCAGGATGTCGTTGAAGACCGTCATGAAGCCCCACATGAAGAACAGCACGGTCATCAGCGCGAACGGACCCCGCAGCGTGCGTGCGGCGGCGGGCTCGGTCGGTGCTTGCGGCTCGGTGGGTAGGCGCGATTCCATGCTCCATGGTACCGCGGCCTTGGGGAAATCGACGAGGATTCGAACCGCTCGTGAGCCGCTCAAGAAACCGCGGACGGAAAGCCGCTCGCGATGAGCCCGTGAATGCCGTTCCAGCAGATCTGCACGCCGATGCACAGCAGAATAAATGCCGAGAGGCGCACAACGACGCTCGTGCCGGTCGCGCCCAACTTGTGCAGGATCCGGTCCGCGTAGCGGTAGCAAAGGTAGACACTGAGCGCCACCAGGGAGATGCCGACCGTGTGCGCGATCAGGGTCACGAGCAAGGGGCGAAAGCCCGGCGGTGGATTGGCGCCGAGCGTCAGAGCGACCGCGATCGAGCCGGGTCCCACGGTCAGCGGCATCGTCATCGGATAGAACGCCTGGCGGCTGATATCGTCGGGCGTTGGCGGCTGTTCGCCATGGTGTTCGAGCGCCGGCGCTGCATTGGGACTGTTGAGCAGCGACCAGCCGATCATGCCGACGACGATTCCGCCGGCCACCTGGACCGACGGGATCGAGACGCCGAAGAAATCGAGCACATAAGCGCCAATCAAGGCCGAGGCCATGAGCAGCAGAAAACTATTGATGGCGACCTGCTTCGCCATGCGGCAGCGCTCAACCGAGGTGAGGTCGGCGGTCATTGCAAGATAGATCGGCGCGCCGCCGAGCGGATCGACGATCGGCAGCAGCGCGCCGATCGCCAATAAAACGATCGAGCCGAATTCGACCACTTGATTGAGAATGGAAGCGGCGGACATGGTGTAGACGTAGGCCTCGATGCGCGGCGAACGATGCTACTGGGCGCCTGCAGTGCGTGCAAGGCATCACAGCCCCCGAAATAAATCATTGACAGCCGAGACAGAACCTCTATTCTTCGCGGCGGGCCATCCGCTCCCAACGGCGGACGCTCATCTGTAAGGATGGGAGTACGAATGACGACACGCATACCGCCGCCGGGCATCCGCCCGACTGACGCCCGATTTTCATCGGGTCCGACCAAAAAACGACCGGGCTGGGACCTGCACGCGCTCGATGCGGCGCTGCTAGGCCGCTCGCATCGATCCAAACCCGGCAAGGCCAAGCTCAAAGAAGCCATCGACCGCACGCGCGCAATTCTTGGCGTGCCCGAGGAATTCAAGATCGCGATCGTGCCGGCATCCGACACCGGCGCCGTCGAAATGGCGATCTGGTCGATGCTGGGCGCGCGCGCCGTCGATGTGTTCGCCTGGGAAAGCTTCGGCGAGGAATGGGTAACCGACGCGGTCGAGCAATTGAAGCTAGCGGACTGTCGCATCCACGTCGGCCGGCCCTACGGCGTGCTGCCGGATCTGTCGCTCGCGCGTGCGACCGCGGATATCGTCTTTACGCAGAACGGTACGACCTCGGGTGCGAAGATTCCCGATTTCGACTGGATCCCCGCGGACCGCGAAGGCCTGAGCTTCAATGATGCGACCAGCGGCGTGTTTGCGCAGCCGATCGAATGGTCCAAGTGCGATGTCGTGACGTTTTCCTGGCAAAAAGTGCTGGGCGGTGAAGCCGCGCACGGCATGTTGATCCTCTCCCCACGGGCGGTCGCGAGACTCGAGAACTACACGCCGCCGAGGCCGCTGCCGAAAATCTTTCGCATGACCAAGAAGGGCCGCCTCGACCAAGAACTGTTCGAAGGCGCGACGATCAATACGCCGTCGTTGCTCGCCACCGAGGATTATCTCGACGCGCTCCGATGGGCCGAGCAAATCGGTGGTCTTGCTGCGCTGCGAGCGCGCGCCGATGCGAACAGCCGGGTATTGAGCGAGTGGGTCGCGCGCACCGACTGGGTCGACTTCCTGGTGTCGGATCCGACGATTCGCAGCAATACGAGCGTCTGCCTCAAGGTCATCGATGAGCGCGTGACGGCCTTGGCAGCTCAGGCCCAGGCAGAATTTGCGAAAAATCTCGCCGCAATCCTCGAGAAGGAACATGTGGCTTACGACGCGGCATCGTATCGATCCGCGCCACCGGGATTGCGCATCTGGTGCGGATCGACGATCGAGCAGAGCGATTTGCAATCGCTGACACCGTGGCTCGATTGGGCGTTCCATACCTGCATCTCGCAACTCAAGCCTCTCTAACTCAAGGATTCACCATGCCCAAAGTGTTGATCGCCGATGAGCTGAGCCCGAAGGCTCTCGAGATTTTTCGCAGCCGCGGGCTCGAGGTCGACGTGCGCGTCGGCCTCAAGAAGTCCGAACTGCTCGCGGTCATCGGCGATTACGACGGCCTCGCAGTGCGCTCGGCGACCAAGGCCGACAAGGATGTGATTGCCGCTGCGCGCCGGCTCAAAGTCATCGGCCGCGCCGGCATCGGCGTCGACAACATCGATATTCCGGCGGCCACGGCCCGCGGCATCGTGGTCATGAACACGCCGTTCGGCAACTCGATCACGACCGCCGAACACGCGATCGCGCTGATGTTCGCCGCGGCGCGCCAGATCCCGGCTGCGGACTGCTCGACGCAAGCCGGAAAATGGGAAAAGAACCGCTTCATGGGCGTCGAACTCTACGCCAAGACGCTGGGGCTGATCGGCTGCGGAAATATCGGTGCGCTGGTCGCGGAGCGGGCGCTCGCGCTCAAAATGAAAGTGATCGCCTATGATCCCTTCCTCTCGCCGGAGCGCGCGGTCAAGCTCGGCGTCGAGAAGGTCGAACTCGATGATCTGCTCGCGCGCGCGGATCTCATTTCATTGCACACGCCGCTGACCGAAAAGACCAAGAACATCCTGTCGGCGAACGCGCTTGCGAAGACCAAACGTGGCGTGATCATCGTCAATGCGGCGCGCGGCGGCCTCGTCGACGAATCCGCGCTGCGTGCGGCGCTCGACAGCGGCCATGTCGCCGCCGCGGGCTTCGACGTCTTTTTGAGCGAGCCGGCCAAGGACAGCGCCCTGTTCGGGGCGCCGAATTTCGTCGCGACTCCGCACCTCGGGGCCAGCACCAACGAGGCCCAGGAAAATGTCGCGCTGCAGGTCGCCGAGCAGATTTCGGATTATTTGTTGACCGGTGCCGTCACCAACGCGCTCAACATGGCCTCGATCAGCGCGGAGGAGGCCTCGCGGCTCAAGCCTTTCATCGGACTCATCGACAAACTCGGCACATTCGCGGGCCAAATCGCCGATGATGGACTCGAAGCGATCGAGATCGAATACGAGGGCGATGTCGCGCACCTCAACACCCAGCCGCTGACCGCATTCGGATTGGCGTCGATCATGCGGCCCTTGATGCCGGACGTGAACATGGTCTCGGCGCCCGCGGTGCTCAAACAGAAAGGGACCTCGCTGACCGAGTCCAAGCGCGAGACGTCCCCGATCTATGGATCGCTGATCCGCATCAAGGTGCTGACCGGCGGCCGTTGGCGCACGCTCGCCGGCGTCGTCAACGCGGGAACCGCGAAGATCGTCGAGGTCAAAGGCATGGCGCTCGAGGCGGACTTTCACCCGGTGATGCTGCTGATCAACAATCTCGACAAGCCGGGCTTCATCGGTGCGCTCGGAACCATCCTCGGCGAGGCCAATATCAACATCGCGACCTTTCATCTGGGGCGCCTCGCCGAAGAGCAGGATGCGATTGCGATCGTCGGCGTCGATCAAATCGTGCCCGATGCGGTTCAAGAGAAGTTGCGCGCCTTGCCCTCGGTGAGGTATGTCAAGGTATTGAAATTTTGACGCGATAGGCGGCTTGCGCCAATGATTCCGACGATCCAGATTCTGATCATCCTGCTCGGCGTGATTGCGGCGGTCGCCCTGATCGCGGCGCGGCTCGAGATTCCACCCGCAATCCTGCTGGTGCTGGCCGGGGTCGTGCTCGCGCTCGTTCCCGGCTTGCCGACCGTGCGGCTCGAGCCAGAATTCGTGCTGTTGTTCGTGTTGCCGCCGATCATCTACGCCTCGGCGGTCGCGATGAGCTGGCGAGAGTTTCGATTCAATCTGCGGCCCATTTCGCTGCTGGCCGTGGGTTGCGTGCTGTTCACGACGATCGCAGCCGCCGCGGTGACCCATTGGCTGCTGGGCTTCTCCTGGCCGGTCGGCTTCCTGCTGGGCGCGATCGTCTCTCCGCCCGATGCGGTCGCGCCGCTCGCGATCGCGCGCCGCATGCAGCTGCCGCGGCGCCTCATCGTGATCCTCGAAGGCGAGGGACTCGCGAACGACGCGAGTGCGCTGATCCTCTATCGTTTCGCGATCGCGGCCGTGAGCCTCAGCGTATTTTCCCTGGGACACGCGACCGGAATGTTCGTCGCGATCATCGGCGGCGAGATCCTCTGGGGCATCGGCGTCGGCTGGCTCATGCTGCGATTGCGCCATTGGGTCCACGACACGCGCATCGAGATCATGTTGTCGCTGCTCACGCCGTTCGTGGCCTATTGGCCGCCGCAACATCTCGGCGGTTCCGGTGTGCTCGCGACCGTGACCACCGGGCTCTACATCAGCTGGAACGGGCTGCGCTTGATCAGTGCGGAGACGCGTTTGCAGGGCATTTTCTTCTGGGATTTCCTGATGTACCTGACCGAGGGCTTCGTGTTTCTGATCACCGGGCTGCAGGCGCGGACCTTGCTCGCCGGAATTCACGGTGACTCGCTGTCCGATCTGGCGCGCTCCGCCGCGGTCGTTTGCGCAGTGATCATCCTGGCACGCTTCATCTGGTTGTTTCCCGCCACCTATCTGCCGCGCTGGCTGATTCCATCGATCCGTCGCGATGACCCCTCGCCGCCCTGGCAGTGGCCGTTCGCGCTCGCATTCACGGGCATTCGCGGCACGGTCTCGCTCGCGGCGGCGCTCGCGATTCCGCTGACGACCGAGAGCGGTGCGCTGTTCCCCGACCGCGATCGAATTCTATTTCTGACATTTGCGGTGATTCTGGTGACGCTGGTCGGCCAGGGCTTGCTGCTGCCGACCGTGATCCGCGTACTCGGGCTCGCCAATGCGGGGCGGCGCGAGCACCATAACGACCGGGTCGAGGAGTTTGCGGCGCGCAAGCTCGCGATCGAGGCGGCGAGCAAGCGCCTCGATGAGCTCGTCGCCGAGCGTGAGCTCGCGGAGGACCTCGTGCGACCGCTGCGCGCGCGCCACCATGAGCGGCTGCGCCACGTCGAGCATCGCGGTAACGGCGACGAGGGGCACAAGCGCACGATCGAGTTGCACGACGAGATCGAATATCAGCTGATCGGCGCCGAACGCGACCAGATCAACGATTTGTATCGACGCGGCAAGCTCAAAGATGAGGCGAGGCGCCGCATCGAACGCGAACTCGACCTGCGGGATGCACAATTGACCAATCTGCGCTCCTCCGACTGAATCCACACCGGGGGCGCGGCCGACGATTTCCGAGGCAGAAGAAACTTTCTGCAAATCAGTATGTTATAAATGGCGACGGCGATGCGGCGTGGTCTGCCCGTCGACCGGTCCGGCGCGCGGAACCCCTAAAATCAGTCCAATCCCGAAAGCGGCGCGGTCCGAATGCGCCGCGGGATCATTTTGTGACCGCAGAGGAACGAGGCGAATGCAGCAAATCAGCGATTCGGATGCGGGCATGCGTGCCGCGCGCGAGGCCGTCGCGGAAACCTCCCGCTGGGTCGCTCCGCTGAAGCGCGAGATCGCGAGTGTGATCGTCGGCCAAAAGCCGCTGATCGACAGCCTCTTGATTGCGCTGCTGACCAATGGCCACGTGCTGCTCGAAGGTGTTCCGGGCCTGGCCAAGACGCTTGCCTTGAAAACTCTGGCAGGCTGCATCTCGCTCGGCTTCAGGCGGCTGCAGTTCACGCCGGACATGCTTCCGGCCGACATCGTGGGCACGATGATCTACAACCCTCAGGACGGTGCGTTTCGCACCAAGCAGGGGCCGATCTTCAGCAATCTGATCCTCGCGGACGAGATCAACCGGGCGCCCGCGAAGGTGCAGAGCGCGCTGCTCGAGGCGATGCAGGAACGCCAGGTGACGCTCGGCGATCAGACGTTCGCGTTGCCGAATCCGTTCCTCGTGCTTGCCACGCAAAATCCGCTCGAGCAGGAGGGGACCTATCCGCTGCCCGAGGCGCAAATCGATCGATTCATGATGAAAGTCGTGATCAGCTACCCGAACCGCGCCGAGGAGCGCGCGATTCTGGACGCGATGGCGACCAGTGAACCGGTGCTGATACCGAGACCCGTGGTCTCCGCGGCCGAAATCAACAGCGCGCGGCATGTCGTCAACCAGGTCTATGTAGACGACAAGATTCGCGACTACATCGTCGATGTGGTGCTCGCAACCCGTCCGCCGACGCCTCCGATCCTGAATTTGAACGGCTACATCCAGAACGGCGCGTCGCCGCGCGCAACGATCGCGATGACGCTCGCGGCGCGCGCGATGGCGTTCCTCAACGGGCGCCATTTCGTGGTTCCGCAGGACGTCAAGTCCGTCGCTCTCGATGTGCTGCGGCACCGCGTCGTCGTGACGTACGAGGCGGAGGCGGAAAACATCACCTCAGAGAACATCATCACGACGATTTTGAACGCGCTGCCGGTGCCGTGAAAAAGCCCGCGGTGAGCGCCCGTTCGAACAAGGCGATCATGAGCGGCATGCGGCAGTTGGAGATTCGCACGCGCCGCATCGTCAACGACAGCCTCGCAGGCGCCTATCATTCCGTGTTCAAGGGGCGCGGCATGGACTTCGACGAGGTCCGTGAATATACGCCCGGCGACGAAGTGCGCACGATCGATTGGAACGTCACGGCCAGAGCGGGCCGCACATTCGTGAAGAAATTCACCGAGGAACGCGAACTGACGATCGTTCTGCTCGTCGACATCAGCGCCTCGGGAAACTTCGGTTCGGGTGAAATGAGCAAACGCGACCTTGCCGCGGAACTCGCGAGCGTGTTGGCGTTTTCCGCGATTCGCAATAGCGACAAGGTCGGTCTGCTGCTCTACACCGATCGCGCCGAGCGTTATCTTCCGCCCAAAAAGGGCCGACGGCACGTGCTGCGCACCGTGCGCGATATCCTCTATCACGTGCCCGTCGGCATCGGCACCGACAGTGTCAAGGCGCTCGACATCGTCAATCATGTCCTGCACCGCCGTGCGATCGTCTTCTTGATCTCGGATTTCCAGCCGCTTGCCGCGCGCGCGCAATTGCGCAGAGCCATGCGCCAGACGAATCGCCGGCATGATCTGATTGCGGTGCATGTCGAGGATCCCCGTGAGTGCGAATTGCCGAATGTCGGCATGCTCGCGCTCGAAGATGCGGAAACCGGCGAGATCGTCGAAGTGAACACCGCGAGCGCGGCCGTGCGCGCGCGCTTCAAGGAACAGGCGTTGCTGCGCCGCCGGCGCATCGTCGCCGATTTTCGCGCCGAAGGCGTCGATACCTTGCAGTTGCAGACCGGCGCGGCCTACATCCCTGCGCTGCAGCGGTTCTTCAAGACGCGAGAGCGCCGGCGCCCATGAGCGATCGGCGCAGCCGTCGGCGCGCAGCACCCTGCGCCGCTGCGATGCTGCTGGTCGCAGTGCTCGGCGCGGCGGCGGCGGGCGCGCCGACCGCGCCAGGCGCGCCGGCCGAGGACATACGCGATATCCGTGGGCCAAAATTCGACAAACCCGAATGGATCGTGGCGGCCGTGATTGTTGTTGCCTGCGTTGCTGCGCTCGGGGGGTATGCAGTGTGGCACCGGCGCCGCGCGCACCCGGCGCCGGACCCGACACCGCTCGAGCTTGCCGAGCGGCGGCTCGCGGCAATCCGTGCGCTGATGCTGCCCGCGGACTCGCATCGATTCGCGGTCGAGATTTCCGCGATCGTTCGGGAGTTCATCGAGCGGCGTTTCCAGGTCGGCGCAACCCAGCTCACGACGGACGAATTCCTGCGCACGCTGCTCGCATCGTCCGAGGACGCGCTGACGCGTCAGCGCGAACTGCTGGCGGCGTTCCTGCGCCAGTGCGACATCGTCAAATTCGCCGATGTCCAGCTCAGCGTCGATGCGATGGCAGCGTTGCACGGCAGCGCGCTGCTGTTCGTGCGGGCGACGGCCCAAGCCCGGGAGGCGCATGATTCGCTGGCTGCAACCTGAGTGGCTCTGGCTGCTCGCGCTGCTTCCCGTCATTCTGCTGTGGCGCGGGCGGCGCGGGCCGGTCGCCGCCGTCGAATTTTCCGACGTCGGACTCGTACGCGAGCTTGCCCGTGCCGGGCGCAGCAAGATCGGACGCTGGGCGGCCGTCGTCGCGCTGCTCGCCGCGGTGCTGATGATCGTCGGACTGGCTCGACCGCAACGTGACCGCAGCCGTACCGAAGTGATCGCGAACGGCATCGACATCGTGATCGGGCTCGATGTGTCCGGTTCCATGCAAGCACTCGATTTTCTGGTCGATGCTCGCCGGATTCCCAGGGTCGAGGTCGTCAAATCCGTGGTGTCTCAATTCATCGAGGAGCGGCCCGATGATCGCATCGGCCTCGTCGCGTTCGCGGGTGTTCCGTACCTGATCGGTCCGATCACGCTCGATCACGATTGGCTGCAGCAGAGGCTCGAACGCGTCAACATCGGAGCGCTCGACGATGGCACGGCGATCGGCTCGGCGATTGCGGCCAGCGTCAACCACCTGCGTGCCAGCTCGGCGAAATCCAAAGTCGTGATCCTGCTGACCGACGGCGTCAATAACACCGGCAAGATTTCGCCGTTTGCGGCGGCCGAGGCGGCGAGGGCGCTCGGCATCAAGATCTATACGATCGGCGTCGGGGTGCGCGGCAAGGCGCCGATTCCGGTCAAGGATCAGGCCGGCAATACCCATCTGATCATGGCGCCGGTCGACGTCGATGAAAAATCCTTGCAGCAGATCGCGGACGAGACCGGCGGGCGGTTCTACCGCGCGACCGACACCGATTCCCTGCGCAAGATTTATGGAGAGATCAACCAGCTCGAGAAGACGCCGCATACGGTGCAGAAATTCGAACACTATGAAGATCTCTACCTCTGGGTGCTGATTCCGGCATTCGCAATCCTCATGATCGGCGCGATCCTGCAGCACACGCTGCTGCGGCGCTTACCGTGAAATTCGCCCATCCCTGGTGGCTGCTCGCGGCGCCCATTGCATGCTGTGCACTGGCGTGGATTTGGCATCGTTACGATGTCCGCCAAAGCGCGGCGCTCTCCCGGTTCATTGCGGCGCACTTGAGGGACCAATTGACCCGGTCGGTATCGATCGCGCGCCGGCGGATTCGCCGCGGGCTCTATCTCGCGGCGATCGCGTTTCTGTGTGCGTCGCTGGCCGGGCCCCTCGTGGGCTTTCGCTGGGAACTCATCAGCCGCCGCGGCAATGAGATCGTGTTCGCGATCGACACGTCGCGCAGCATGCTCACGGCCGACGTGAAGCCCGACCGCCTGACCCGCGCCAAACTCGCGATCGAGGATTTCGCGAACCAACTCGACGGCGACGCCGTCGGCATCGTCGCATTCGCGGGCACGGCATTCTTGAGCTGCCCGATAACGCTCGACTATGGAGCATTTCACGAGACCCTCACTGCGATCGACACGACCACGATCGCGCGCGGCGGCACGAACATCGAAAGCGCGATCGCGGAGGCGCAGCGTGCCTTGCACCGCCGCCCCGGCACACAGAAAATATTGATACTCGTGACCGACGGCGAGGAACTCGAGGGCGGCGCGGTGTCAGCAGCGCAAAATGCGGCGCAACAGGATCATCTGGTGATTTATACGATCGGCGTCGGCACGGCTGCGGGCGATCTCATTGCGCTGCCGGCCGATCAGGGCGGCGGGTATGTCGAGGACGAGACCGGCGCAGCCGTGAAGTCGCGCCTCGACGAGGCCAAGTTGAAAGCGATCGCGGCCGCGAGCGGCGGGTTTTATGCGCCGCTCGGAGCCGAAGGGGAGGGATTGCAGCTCGTACTGAAAGCCGTTCTCGGCACGATCGACAAACACGACCTGTCGTATCGTCAACAAAGAGTTTATATCGAGCGCTACCAGTGGCCGCTCGCGGCCTCGCTCGGGCTGCTCATGGCCAGTCTGATGATCGACCTGCGCCGGCACCGAAGCGTGCGGCGCGCAGCCGCGGTCGGCGCGGCGGCGCTGTCGGGTCTGATCATGTTCGCCGCATGGCCTAGCGCCGCAGTGCGTGCCGCAAACCCGGCCGCGGACGATGCAAAGCCCGTGCAGCAATTCAACGCCGGCACGGCGGCTTATCGCGATGGCCGCTTTCCGCAGGCCGAGCAGGCGTTCGAGCAATCGATCAAGCGCGCGCCGGCCAGCGATGCCAAGCGACTCGGCGAGCAGCAGGATGCCTATTACAATCTTGGCAATTCGCTCTATCGGGCGGGCCAGAAGAGCGAGCAATCCGCACCGAAAGAGACCTTGCGGCTATGGAACGATGCCGTCAAGGCCTACGAGACCGCGCTGCAGCTGCGTAGCGACGATGCGGACAGCAAGTTCAACCGCGATCTCGTCAAGCGAAAAATCGCGGCTCTGCAACAGCAGAACCAGAATCCGCCGCCGCCGAAGTCCAGCGGCGGCAGTCCCCCGGACCATGAGCCGCCGCAAACCGGCAAACCGCCGCCTGCCGCGCCGAGCGCCGGCCGGCCGCCGCCCGAAGGCGGCGCAGAGCACCGCGAGGATTCGCGAATGCCCGGCCAAATGAGCCGCGAAGAAGCCAACGAGCTGCTGGATTCCGCGAAAGCGGAGGAACGTCCGCCGCACGCGGCGCCGATCGCGGCTGCGGCGCCGACCGGCGAGCCGCCCGACAAGCCGTTCAAGAATTGGTGATATGAGACCGAAGCATGTCCGATCCCCGCGCCTCGCGACGCTGATCGTCGGACTTGCAATGCTCGCGGTGCCGGCCATTGCACCTGCCTCGGTCGTCAATGCGACGCTCGATCCACCGGTCGTCACGATCGGACATTCGGCGCTGCTCACGATCACGACCTTGGGCACGGGCACGGAATCCACGATCATGCCGTTTGTCGGCGGCTTGGAATTTCGAATCGTCAGCCAGTCGCATCGATTCGAGACGATCAAAGGGACGACGCTCACCACGACGACGATCGTCGTGCGCGTGACGCCGCAAATGGTCGGCACTTTCGCGATTCCCGGGCTCGGCTCGGCAGGCGAGCCCGTCACACTGCGCGTCGACCCTGATCGCCTGGTCGCCAACTACTCGCCGGTCACGCACCATGGCTCGAATCCCGTGCCCGTGGTTGCGACTGCATTGGCCGAGAACGGCATACATTTGATGGCTGACGGCGCGGCCTTCGTGCGGCTCACCGTTCCGAAACGCCAGGCTTATGTCGGCGAGAGCGTTCCGATCGAAATCGAGGTCGGACTGCGATCCGAGTTCGTGACTGCGCTGAACGGCTTGCCTACGCTGATCGGCGGTGACTTCACGCTCAACAATCTCTCGCGTCAACCGGAGCGCAGTGAACGCAGCGTCGCGGGTAAGCCGTTTGGCTTGTTCACCTGGCACAGCGTCATCGCGGCGGTCAAGCCGGGCAGCTTCGCGTTCTCGGTCGAGGTGCCGCTGACCGTGAAATTCAGCACGCGGCCGAAGGCGGATGCCCAGATCGACGATCTGCTCGGCGACCCGTTCCTGCAGAATCACTTCGGCCCGACCGTGACGAAGGAAGTCAAAGTCTCGAGTCCGGCGACGGAATTGACCGTGGTCGCGCTGCCCACCGAAGGCCGTCCCGCGGACTTCAGCGGCGCGGTCGGCAGCTTCACGATTGCGAGCGACGTAGCGCCGGCCACCGCGGCTGCGGGCGATCCGCTGAACTTGCGCCTGCACGTGACCGGCTCCGGCAATTTCGACCGCGTCGATAGCGCGATGCTTCGCTCTGCCGATCGCTGGAAGACCTACCCACCGCGTTCGTCGTTCAGCGCCAGCGATGCACTCGGCTACAAGGGCGAGAAGATTTTCGAGCAGCCCGTGATCGCATCGCAGGCCGGCGTGCAGACGCTGCCGGCACTCGAGTTCAGTTTTTTCGATCCGGCGACGGGCGCCTATGAGACCGCGCGCAGCGCGCCGCTGACCGTGACGATCGAAAAGTCGTTGGCGGACGCGGCGCTCACGGCGCCCTCCGCGGGTGCGCCGGCCGCCGCGGCCGCAGGGTTGCGGCCAGACCATGCCGTGTCCGGGGCCGTCGCGAGTTCGCTCGTGCCGCTCTATCTGCGCCCGCAGTTTGTAGCGGCGCCGTCTCTGCTCGCCTTGCTGTTCGGCGGCGCTTACTTGGGGCTGCGCGGCCGTACGCCGCGCGACCATCGCCAATCGCGGGCGGTCGCGCGCGTGGTCGGCCAACTGCAGGCGGCCGCGCGCATCGGCGATAGCGCGCAATTTTTGACGGCCGCATGCACCGCGCTGCAACCGATACTTGCGGCACGCTGGCAACTCGCGCCGGAACAGATCACGGCGCAGGAGATCGGCATGCGCGCGGGCCGCGACGGCGATGAGCTGCGCGCACTGTTCGAGCTTGCCGACGAGGTCCAGTACTCGGGCGAGGCATTCAGTGCCGCCGATTACTCACGCTGGACGCGCATCGTCGTCGAGCAGATCGCGGCCGGGCAGTCATCGTGAACGGCCGACGCGGCATGACCGCTCTGGTGATCGGCCTCGTGCTCGCGGCATGCCTCGTTCGAGCGCAATCGGTGCAGACCGGCTACTCCTCGGACGCACTTTATAACCTCGCGAATTCCTATGCCCGCGCAGGCAAGCCCGGGATGGCGATCTTGAATTACGAACGAGCCGCGATGCTCGCGCCCGACGACGCCGATGTCGCGGCGAATTTGCGCGCCGTGCGCGCATCGGCGGGGTTGCCCGCGGAGCCGCAAGCCTGGCTCGAGCCCATCGAGAGGGCCGCGAGGCCGGCAACCTGGGCGTGGAGCGCGCTCATCGGCGTGCTCGCGGTCGGCTCGAGCGCCCTGGCTGCACGGCTGACCGCGCGGTTCCGATCACTGCGCCGCATGGCCGCGGTCGCGGGCGTCGCACTGCTGGGCTTGACCATCGTCAACGGTGTCATCGAGTGGCCCCGGTTGCACGCCGCCGTCGTGCTCGTCGCGGGCACGCCGGCGCGCGCGACGCCGGCGCCCATGGCCGAACCGCTGTTCAGCTTGCCGGAGGGTCAAACCGTGAGGCTCCTCGGCGAGCATGAGGATTTTGTGTTCGTGCAGGTAACGACCGGCGACCGCGGATGGGTTTCTCGAGCGAGCCTGGCGACGGTTGTGCCCTAAGGCAAAATCAATTGTCGTAAAATCCGAGTCGCGACCGATGAAGGCTATATGGAGGATTGGCGATGCCGCATGCAATTCGATTTTCTCGGCCGGGCGGACCGGAGGTCATGGTCTGGGAGGAGATTCAACTCGGCAAGCCGGGT
The DNA here is from genome assembly GCA_049517075.1 of Steroidobacteraceae bacterium. GTDB lineage: Bacteria > Pseudomonadota > Gammaproteobacteria > Steroidobacterales > Steroidobacteraceae > Bog-1198. The sequence goes on from JBEKSM010000030.1 coordinate 50,421, forward strand.
CCGGGTGAGGCACGCATCCGCCAGACGGCGGTCGGGCTCAATTTCATCGATGTCTACCATCGCACGGGTTTGTATCCCTTGCCATTGCCGAGCGGCCTCGGCGGCGAGGGTGCGGGGGTCGTCGAGGAGGTCGGCGCCGGCGTCACGGATTTGAAGCCGGGCGACCGCGTCGCCTATGGGACCGCTCCGATCGGCGCCTACGCCGAGGCGCGGCTGATTCCCGCCGATCGGCTGATCAAGCTGCCGAACGGCATCGATGACCAGACAGCCGCCGCGATGATGCTCAAAGGGCTGACCGTGCAATACCTGATTCGCCAGACCTATCGCGTCAAAAAAGGCGACACGGTCCTGCTGCATGCGGCCGCGGGCGGCATCGGCACGATCCTTTCGCAATGGGCGAGGCATTTGGGCGCGACGGTCATCGGGACGGTCGGCAGCGACGAGAAGGCGAAGCTCGCCAAGGCGAACGGCTGCGCACACGTGATCGTCTATACGCGTGAGGATTTCGTGAAGCGGGTCGAGGAGATCACGGGCGGGAAGAAGGTACCGGTCGTCTACGATTCGGTCGGCAAGGACACGTTCATGAAATCCCTCGACTGCTGCGCCCCGCTCGGACTCGTTGCTCTATTCGGCCAGTCCTCGGGCGCGGTGGAACCGCTGAATCTCGGCATGCTCGCGGCGAAGGGTTCGCTCTATGTGACCCGCCCGACGCTCAACACCTACGGCGCGAAGCGCGAGAATTTGGTCGCGATGGCCAAGGAGCTGTTCGAGGTCGTGGAATCCGGCGTCGTGAAGATCACGGTCAATCAAACCTATGCGCTCAAGGATGCCGCCAAAGCCCACGCGGATCTTGCAGCCCGCAAGACCACGGGATCGACAGTCTTGACGGTTTGAGCGCGAGCGCGCAGGTCAATTTGCCGAGGTCACGGGTCGTGACTTGATTGGTTGCTCAACTCGCGGTATAGTAAGTTGAGTGAGCAATCAAGTCAGTGCCACCGATCCGACCCGCAACCGGATTTTGTTCGCCGGCATGGAGCTGTTTGGCCGCAAGGGTTATCAGTCGACCTCGATAGCGGACATTCTGCTTGCCGCCGGGGCTCACTCCGGCAGCCTGTATCACTTCTTTCCGACCAAGCAGGACTTGCTGCTCGCAGTGCTCGAGATGTACCGCGACGGCATCGAGCCGATGCTGCTCGCGCCGGCATGGCAGCACGTCGCGGACCCGATCGAGCGCATATTTGCGCTGCTCGCCTCATACCGCCGCGCACTCGAGCAAACCGATTGCACCTATGGTTGCCCGATCGGCTCCTTGGCGCTCGAGCTGCACGAGCCCGACCCGCCGGTCCGTGAGTTGCTCGCGGTCAATTTCCTCGGTTGGGTCAACCACGTTCGCCTCTGCCTGGAGGCCGGCAGGCAGCGCTTGCCGCGCGATGTCGACACCGACGCACTGGCGACTTTCATTCTCACGACGATGGAGGGCGGCGTCATGCAGGCGCGGACCCACCGATCGTTGAGCGCATTCGATATCTCGGTCGCAGTGCTACGCGACTACTTCAAACGCCTGGAATCCGATGCAAAGGGAGAACATCGATGAGTATCCATTTCTACCGCGTCATTACCGCTGCGATGGTCGGCGTCTTGAGCGCAGCGAGCCTGGCTGCGGAACACAGCTGGCGCGATTTCAAAGACGTGTCGAACAGCTCGTTCGTCGAGGCGAGCGGCGATCGTGCGATCCAGCTCTCGATCGATGTCGCGGCGCCTGCGCACGAGGTGTTCGCGGCATTTGCCACCAGCGAAGGTTTCTCGAGCTGGGCGGTGCCGGTCGCTCACGTCGAGCTGCGCGTCGGCGGATTCATCGAGGCGAGCTACGACCCGAATGCCAAGCTCGGCGATCCCGGCAACATCCGCAATGAAATCGTCGCCTACGTTCCGGATCGCCTGCTCGTGATCCGCAACGTGCAGGCGCCCGCCGGTTTCGCGGATCCGGAGTTGTTTCGGCGCACGGCCACGGTCATCGAATTTGCGGCGCGCGACACGTCCCACACCCATGTGACGCTGACCAATGCCGGCTACGGAACCGGAGAGCGCTGGGATACCCTGTACCGCCACTTCGAATGGGGCGACGCGTATACCCTGGCCGAGCTCAAGTCGCGCTTCGAGCATGGCCCCGTGGACTGGGCCGCGCTCGCCGCAAAGAGCAAGGCCGAGGCGGCAGCGCATACGGTCGAAGGGACGCATTGAACCATCGGGTGTAGCATCGCGCGGATGCAGCACCGCGCGCAGATGAGTCGCTGGCAGTGGGTACTGGATTCGCTGGCCGCGGCGGCGGCCATGCTGGCCTTCGCGGTGATTAGTTCGGTGCTGATCCATGCCGCAGGCAAGCCCGAATTGATCGACGCCAGCCGGGTGCCGGTACCTTGGGTGCCGCTCGGCATCGCCGTCGGCCTGCTCGTCTATCGTGGCGCCGACCGCTGGCCCGGCGCCTTCGTGGGATCATTCGCCACGACTCTATGGGTTGCGAACTTTCCGTTGCCGGCCGCGCTCGTGCAGGCGACTTCGGCGACGCTGTGCGCGCTCGGCATTCGTGCATTGCTGCGCCTCTGGCGCGTGCAGGTTTCGATCGAACGCTGGCAGGATCCCTTGCTGCTGTGGTTCGTTGCCGCCTGTGGTGCAACCGTCCTGGCGTGCACCGCGGGCACGGTCGTGCTGTTCGCGGCCGGCCTGCAGCCGCAGCACCTCGGCGCCGGCGTGGCCCGCGCGATGATCGACACCCATGGGCTGCCGATCATCAGCTGGCCGCTCGTGCGGCTCGTGAGCTGCTGGTGGGCGAACTGGACCAGCGGCGTGGCGCTCGTCGTGCCGGCGTTGCGCCTGCTCAATCGTGCGAGCTGGCCTCTTCTCGGGCACCGTCTGCGGGAACTTGCGATCATCGCGCTGTTGGTCGCGGCCTGGGGCATCGCTGCATTCGCTCCCCTGCCCTGGGTCGCCTGCTTGCCGCTTGCGATATTCGCGCTGGTTCTGGTCACCTGGTCGGCGATACGCTTCGGCGCCGCGGTCGCGGCGTTGATACCGCTCGCGCTCGCGCTGATCCAGAGTGCGGCTTTCGTCGCCGACCGCGGTCCGCTGCATGCACAGCCGGACCTCGCGATCTTGTTCGTTTGGGCATTCATCGCCGTGGTCTCCATTGTGGGCATGCTGATCACCTCCTTGCTCGCGGAACGCGATGTGGCCGCCAACCGGCAGGCGGCGTCCGAGGCCCGCTATCGCTCGCTGTTCGAATCGAATCCGCAACCGCTTTGGGTGCAGGACCCGAATACTCTGCGCATCCTCATGGTCAACGAGGCCGCCGTGCGTCACTACGGCTACACGCGCGAGGAATTCAGCGGGCTGCGTGTCACCGACCTCGAGGCCCACGAGGTCCCGGCTGCGAGCGCGGACGGTGCATCGGAACTGATCTTCGACGGCCGTGAACACCTGTGCCGTACGCGCGACGGCACACTGATCAACGTCGAGCTTCGCGCCGAGCCGATAGAGTTCGAGGGGCGCGAACTCGCGTTGGTGTTCAGCTACGACGTGACCGATCGCAACCGCCTGCGCAGCGCCTATCTCGATGCCAGCGATTTGGCGGCGCGAAGGCTCGGCCATGAGCTGCATGACGGACTCGGCCAGGAATTGGTCGCGTTGTCGCTGATGATCAGCAGCGAACGAACCCGGGTTGCGCGCGGCGAAACGCCGAGCATCGAGACGCTCGATCTCATCGACGGCATCGCGAAGCGCGCGGTGATTACCTGCCGTACGATCGCTCAAGGGCTCTCGGCGCTAGCCGAAACCGGCGGACACCTGCCGGGCGCGTTGCAGAGGCTCGTCGAGCGATTCGGCGCCGAAGGCGGCCCGGCGATCTCCGTGCTCATCGAGAATGAAGCCGCGCTCGTGCTATCGCAGTCGGCACGTGACCATGTCTATCGCATCGCCCAGGAGGCACTCGCGAACGTCGTCAAGCATGCGGGCGCCGCGCGCATCGAAGTGCAGCTCGTCGTCACGCCGACCGATGTCGTGCTCACGATTCGCGACGATGGCGTCGGCCTGCCCCCGGCTGCCGAGCGTGCCTCCGGCCTGGGCCTCGCCTCGATGCAACACCGCGCCGCGGCGATCGGTGCGCGACTGAGCGTGAGAACGCGCTACGAAGGCGGCACGGAAGTGCGATTGGAATGTCCGCAAGGTACACCCGCAACGGCCAAACGCCGTTGGATCGGCGGTCGTCACGGGGCCGTCGGCAAGGGATGACGACGCGCGCCTGCGCGCCGCAGGCGTCATTCGATATTATCGGGAGACAGGCGAGCTGCGCGTGTATCGGCCGATAAGCGGCTCGCAAGCCGCAGGGCTTGTGCGCGATCGGCGGCGCCGAGCTTGCGCAGGATCGCGCTCACTTGCGCCTTGACCGCCGATTCGGCGATCCGCAATTCACTCGCAATTTGCTGGTTGCGCCGGCCCGAGCACAGCAAGCCGAACACGCGAAACTGTTGCGCAGTCAGCTGCGCGAGCGCCGAGGCGAAATCGAGCGCAGCCGCATCGGCTGCCGGCGCCGTGTTGGCGCTCAAACCCGCGGGCGAGACGTACTCGCCGCGCAGTACCGAGGCTACGTTGCGGCCAATCGTGCCGGCGTCGGCCGACTTCGACACGAAGCCTTGCGCGCCGAACGCCAATGCATCGCGAACGGTACGCTCGTCGTCGGTCGCGGAAACCAGGATGACCGGCAACTGCGGGTGTGCGCCGCGCAAATGCGCGAGCGCGCAGAAGCCATGGGCACCCGGCAGATTCAAATCGAGCAACGCAAGATCGGCGTGCGGATGTTGCTCGAGCGCATCGAAGAGCCCGGCAATATTGTCGGCTTCGAGGAAACTGCAGTTCGCGCAGACCGCCGCGACCGCGCCGGTAAGCGCCGCACGGAACAGCGGATGGTCGTCGACGATCAGCAGTTCATAGTTCATTGTCGATCGGTCGTGCCAGCGAGTTCCATGCGGCGAGCCTCCCTTCGGTCGGTGGCCCTTTGTAGCATCGCGGGCTTTTTCGGCGTCTACGACTTTGGTGGAGCGTGTTGTTTTTATGCCGCCCTACGACCAAAGTCGAATATCCCGCCAAGCGCATGGGCGTTAGTTTGGGCTGGCACAGCTGGGGCTTCGACAACAAAAAGTGGGGGAGGGACCATGGCAACGCCCGACGTGGTGGATTGGGACGCGATCATTCGTGATCCGCGCTTCCAGGCTTTGCACCGACGCAAAAGCCTATTTCTCTGGGGACTGATGGCGATCTCCGTGTTCTATTACTTTCTGTTGCCGATCGGTGCGGCGTATTACCAGGATTTGTTCAAGATCCGCGTATGGGGCCCGATCAATTTTGGATTGGTGTTCGCGCTCAGCGAATTCATCGTGGCCTGGGCGATCGCGCTGATCTACTCGCGCAGGGCCAGCCGCGACTTCGACAAGATGGCGGCCGAGATTGCGGCCGAGTTCGGGCTCAAAACGAAGGGGACCGGCGCATGACACCGACAACTCGAAAATGGTCGATCATCGGTGCATGCGCAGCCGTGCCCCTGGTCGCGACACCGGCGCTCGCGCAGGCCGCCGGCGTCGAGGATAAATACCGCTGGCTGACCTTCACGATATTCGCGGTGGTCATCGGGATCACGATGTTTGTGACCTATCTCGCGGCGAAGCGCGTGCGCTCCGCCTCGGATTTCTACACCGCGGGCGGCGGCGTCTCGGGTCTGCAAAACGGCTGGGCGATCGCCGGCGACTACTTGTCGGCCGCGTCCTTCCTCGGCATTGCGGGCCTGATCTCGCTCTACGGCTACGACGGCTTCATGTATTCGGTCGGCTGGCTGGTCGCCTACATTTCGGTGCTGCTGCTAATCGCGGAGCCCTGCCGCAACATCGGCCGCTACACGCTCTCGGATATCTTGGCCTACCGCAACGATCCGAAAAAGGTCCGCATCGTCGGAGCACTGTCGACGATCACGGTTTCGACGTTTTACTTGACCGCACAGATGGTCGGCGGCGGCGTCCTGGTCAAGACCTTGATCGGGATCAACTATGAAACCTCGGTCGTCGCGGTCGGAGTTTTGATGCTGCTGTACGTGATCTTCGGCGGCATGGTGGCGACCACCTGGGTGCAGATCATCAAGGCGGTGCTGTTGGTGGCTGCGTCGATCGTGATCGTGGTGCTCGTCTGGGCGCCGTACGGGTTTTCGCTGCCGGGATTCCTGACCGACGTCGTCGGTGATCCGCGCGTGCAGGCGCGCGTCGCGACGCTGCTCGGCGATCCTGCCAAGTCGATGACCGCGGCGGAGCTCGGCCAGCGCTTTCTCGAGCCGGGCCTGTATTTCAAGGCACCGATCGACCAGATCAGCCTCGGCATGGCACTGGTGTTCGGCACCGCGGGCTTGCCGCACATATTGATGCGCTTCTTCACGGTGCGCACCGCCGTGCAAGCGCGCCGATCAGTGGTCTGGGCGATGATCATCATCGGCGGTTTCTATGTGATGACGCTGTTTCTCGGCTTCGGCGCGGCGCACCTCGTGGGTTCCGCGAATATCGCGGGCGTCGATGCCGGCGGCAATATGGCCGGCCCGTTGCTCGCGCAGTACATCGGCGGCGGACCGGATTCGTTCCTGGGCAACTTCATGCTCGCCTTCGTATCGGCGGTCGCATTCGCGACGATCGTCGCGGTCGTTGCCGGCTTGGTGCTGGCGTCGGCCTCGGCGATGGCGCATGACTTGTTCGTGGGCGTGATCCGTGCCGGCAAGGAGACGACCGCGCGCGGCCAGGTGGTCGCGGCGCGGGTCGCCACCTTGATCGTCGGTGCGATGTCGATCGCGATCGGCATCGCGGCAAAGGGCCAGAACGTCGCGGTTCTCGTGGGACTCGCGTTCGCAGTCGCGGCCAGTGCCAATTTCCCGTGCGTGCTGTTGACGCTCTACTGGAAGCGTTGCAACACCGGCGGCATCGTGACCGGCATGTTGGTCGGCACGATCGCGGCAGTCGGCCTCACCTTGGTGTCGCCGAACTTGACCTACCCGCTCGCGGTCAAGGCGGCCGCGCACAAGGTACTCGATGCGGCGCCCGCCAAGCGCATCGCCGCGGTCGAGGCCACCGCTTCGGCCGATCCGGCGGTTGCCGCGAAGGCGAGCAAGGATGTCATCGCGCTCGACAAGGCAGTCGCAAAGGCGAACGCCGACCTGACCAAGTGGGGTAATGAGACTACCTCGTTCATGGGTCTCGAAAAGCCCTTGTTCGACCTCAAGAACCCGGGCCTGATCTCGATCCCGCTCGGCTTCCTCGGCGTGATTCTGGGTTCGTTGTTTATGCGCGACAAACGTGCCGAGCAAATGTGGAACGAGGTATATGCCCGGCAAAACACGGGTCTACTGGTATCCAAGTCGGTTGCGCTCTAAACTAGCGCGTTGTGAAGATACAACGCTCTGCTGAAAATATTTTTACGGAGGCAATTAAAATGAGAAGACAGATGTATTTGCTGGGGGCTGCGGTTGGTCTGGCACTGGCTGGCGCGACCGCGCAAGCACAAATGAAAGACCCGCTGCCGGATAGTTTATCGCTCGGCGGCGTGACTTTTTACGCAACGATCGATATCGGCTACGCCTATCAAAGTGCCGGTGCTCCACTCGGCAGTCAGCTACCAGGCGGCCTCGAGTACCAGGCCTTCACGACCACGCGAAATTTCTCGGGCTCCGTCTCGACGATCGCGGAGAGCGGCCTCGAGCAATCCAAGGCCGGGATCCGGGTCTCGCAACCGATTGGCAACGACATCAGCCTCGTTGCGAGGGCCGAGACTGGATTTAATCCACTATCGGGTCAGTTGACTGATGCTTGTGCGTCGATCGCCAACAACGGCGGCGTAGGTACTCCGGCGAACCCCGCCGGCCAGACCTCCAACGCCGACAGCAGCCGCTGCGGTCAGCTGTTCCAGGGCCCGATCAATGGCGGATTCAGCAGCCCGACGATGGGCCAACTCACGGTCGGCCGTCACAACTCGGTCCAGCTCGACGCACTCGCGCAGTATGATCCGCAAGCCCTGTCCTATGCGTTTTCGTTCCTCGGCTATTCGGGCTTCAACGGCGGCGCGGGCAGTACCGAAGCGGCACGCTGGGATAATTCGGTCCGCTATGCCTACACGACCAGCGATTTCCGCCTCGTCGGCATGTACTCGAGCGGCGGTCTCGATACCGGCGTACTCGGCAAGGCCTACGGCGTCGATGTCGGCGTGACTTACGAGGGTTTCTCGGTCGATGCGACCTATGAAAACGTCAACAGCGCGGTCAACCTCAGAAGCTCGTTCGACGATGGTCCGAACCCGCTGAATCCTCAGCCGACGCCGGCCGAGATTGCGGCGGGCACGTCGGCGACACCGGGATTGGCGGCCTACATCTCGGACGACACCTCGTACAACATCATGGCCAAGTACACGACGGCTGTCGGCGATCCGAGTTCGAAAGACAAGTTCACGGTCTACGCGGGCTACTCGCATATCCAAAAGGCGCATGGCAACTACCCGCCCGGCGGTACCGCAGCTGGGAATTACGAGCTCAACGTCGGCATCAACGTCAACAACTCGGCCGTCTACGAGATGGAGTGGATCGGTGCGCGGTATGCGATGGGTTCGGGCTTGAATATGACCGCCGCGTTCTATCATGTCTCGCAGAACAGCTGGACGATCGGTCTGACGCCGACCGGCAATCAAGGCATCGGCTGCAGCGCCGCCGGCTTGCTGTGCTCGGGTGATTTTACCGAAGCATCGTTCGTGCTCGACTACATCATCAACAAGCACTACGACATCTACGGCGGTGTCAATTATTCGCAAGTCACGGACGGCCTGGCCTGGGGCTTCGCGAACGACCAGGGCGGCGGTGGGTCCGGAACGACCGGCAGCCAGTCGGAGACGACCGTCATGTTCGGCATTCGTGTGAGAATCTGAGGCCGGCTCACGACAGCGGCGATTGATTCGATGATGGTTTGCGATGGGGTCACCCGAGCGGGGTGACCCCGAGATTGACCCCGGGGCCTGAGCCCGGGGCATTCCCGCCTTTGACACCGCCATGTCGCACCCTCAATATCCCTCGTCCTTGCAGTGGGTATCGAATGGGCGCTCCTGTCAAACTTCGATCGGCGATGGCCGCTGCGGCACTGCTGTGCGCGATCGGCGCGCGCGCGAACGATCTGGTGATTCATGCCGGCGCGCTGCTCGACGGGTCGGGCCAAGCGCCGCAGGCGCGCGTCTCGATATTGATTCACGACGATCGCATCGTCGCGATCGAGCCCGGCTTCCAAGCGCCGGCCGGCGCAGCGGTGCTCGATTTGTCCGACGAGACGCTGATGCCCGGATTCATCGACTGCCATATCCACGTGAGCTCGAGGTTGCCCGGCAGGACCAACGCGACCGAGCACTGGCTCACGCAGACCGACATCGCACGCGCGTTCGAAGGCGCGGTATTCGCGCGCGCGATGCTGCAGCAGGGTTTCACGAGTGCGCGCGATGTCGGCGGCGGTGACGAGACCGTCGCGATCCGGGATGCAATCAAGGCCGGCCAGATTGCGGGTCCGCGCCTATGGGTTTCGCTCGAACCGCTCGGCCCGACCGCGGGCCACGCCGATCCGCGCTCGGGGCTGGATCCTGCGCTGAACCACCCGGGCTGGGATAACGGACTGATCGATACGCCCGAGCAGGCGCGCCTGCGGGTACGCGAACACCGCCGGCGCGGCGCCGACCTCATCAAGCTCGTGCCCTCGGGAGGCATCGCATCGACGGGCGATGATCCGCGCCAACAATTGATGACCAACGAAGAAATCCGCGTCGCCGTCGAGACCGCGCATTCGCTCGGCATGAAGGTGGCCGCGCACATTTACCCGGCCGGCGCGATCGAAAATGCGGTCGACGCCGGCGTGGACTCGGTCGAGCATGGTTCCTTCGCAACCGCGAAGACCTTCGCATTGATGAAGGCGCATGGCACCACTCTCGTACCCACGCTGACGGTCTACGAGGTCTATTACGAAGCAGCGCGAGACCATCCTGAATTGCTGACCCCGGGCACCGCAGCGAAGGAGTTGGCGAACGACCTGCTGCCCAAACGCAATCTGACCCTCGCGATCCAGAGCGGCGTCAAGATCGCGTATGGCACGGATATCGGCGAGGGCGATCATGCGATGGAGTTCGGATTGCTGATCGCCAATGGCATGACGCCCGCGAATGCGTTGCTCGCCGCCACGCGCAATGCCGCGGATCTGCTCGGCGCCGGCGCCGATCTCGGATCCGTGACCGCGGGGAAATTCGCCGACCTCGTGGCCGTGCATGGCGATCCGCTCGCGACGCCGGCGTTGTTCGGCCAAGTCGATTTCGTGATGAAGGGCGGACTCGTCTATCGCGAGCATGGAAAGCCGACGGTCATCGCGGTCGACTAGCGCCGCCGAAACGCGCCGACACCAGAAATTTCTGCTCGCGGTGCAGGTATACTGCGATGATCCGGGCTTGGTCGCCGTTTTGAAGGTTGTCACCTTGGCTTTCGATTTTCTGCGATTTCGTTCATGACGGCGTCGGCAACGTTCGCGGCGCGACTGCTATCCCTCTACCGGATACGTCTCGAAGAGCTGTTGACGAGATTGGAAGTCGGCTCGCGCGACCAGGAATCGAATATTCGGTTCGTGCTCGGCACGATCATCGAGCAGCTGGGCACGGATTTGATGTCGCTCTACCATGAATCGGCCCGCGGCAGCCTGATTCACAGCGACCAGACAATCGTGCTGCCCGCGCTCGAGCGCATGCGCGACGTGCTGCGCCGGGCGCATCGGCGCCCCGTTCCGTTGCGTGACGCGCTTCACAAGGCGATTGCGGCGATGCCGAGCAACCCGCCATAACGGGACTTGGGTCAAGTTCGAGGCGTCAAGCTCCGGTGCATCCGATCGATATCGGGTGTGCATGGCGAGACGAAAACCAACGCGGCCGGCGAGCGCCGAAAAAAGCAAGGTCGCGAAGGCATTGCGCGATGCCATCCGGATTGCCGACGCGGCCATCGATAAATTGGAAAAGCGCGGCGCCGCGCCCAAGCGTCCCAAGCGCAAAAATTAAAGAATCCCGGCCGCTCACTGCGCGCGCGGTGAATGCTCCCGTATGATGGGCGAGCCATGGCCGAAACGATAGGATTCGACTGGGATCTGCCGGCGCCTTACCTCGCGACGCTCAACGTCGCTCAGGCCGACATCGACTCCTACGACCACGTCAACAATGCGGTCTACGTGACCTGGTTCGATTTTGCGGCTTGGAGTCATTCCGCGGCGCTCGGTTTGCCGATCGAAACCTGTCTGCAGCTCGATCGAGGCATGGCGGTCGTGCGCAGCGTGATCGCCTATCTGCGTCCCGCGCTTCTCGGCGATACCGTGCGCATCGCGACCTGGTTGTTGCCGGCGAACGGAAAATTGCGAGTTCGCCGGCGCTTCCAGGTCGGGCGCGAGGCGGACGGCGCAACGCTCGCGCGCGCCGAGATCGAATATGCGTGCATCGAGCTGTCGAGCGGACGCCCGACGCGCTGGCCGCCCGAGTTTCGGGACCGCTACGTCGCGCTCGGCGAGGTGAGGCGCGCGGCCGAGACGCTCGCGCCGATATAGAGGCCGCGGTTGGTGATAGCATCGCCGCATACTACCCAAGGAGCTGGAGTCCCATGCGAATCAGCGCCCGCAATCAATTCAAAGGCACCGTCAAATCGATCCATAAAGGTGCGGTCAATTCCGATGTGATCGTCGATCTCGGCGACGGCTTGGAAGTTTTCGCGAATATCACCACTGAAGCGGTCGCCGACCTCAAGCTCATGGAGGGGCGCGCCGCGATCGCCGTGATCAAATCGAGCTTCGTGCTGCTGAGCCCGGATGCGAAGCTGCGGATCAGTGCGCGCAACCGCCTGACCGGCGTCGTTGCGGCGGTGATTCCCGGCGCGGTCAATTGCGAGGTCAAGCTTCAGCTCGCGGGGACGCGCGTGCTGACGGCCATCGTGACCACCGACGCGTTAAACGAACTGCAGCTCGTCAAGGGCGCGCCCTGCACCGCGTTCGTCAAGGCCTCGCACGTATTGCTCGCGGTCGACGACTAAAGACCACCGTGCGGGCGGGACCCGCAACCGCGCATGCATTCGCAATTGACTTGAGCGTATATGCGCCTATATTGAGCGTATATACGCTTACTGGTCGCCGATGAACAATCACCCCACGATCAGCGGTTCCCGCCTGCGGGTCCCGGAATGCAACTGCCTGGCGCTGCGCCAGGCGGCGCGGCATGTCAGCCAGTTTTACGACAGGTACCTGATGCCCACCGGCTTGCGTACTACGCAATACTCGATACTCGCCAAGCTCAAGGCTTTCGGTCCGATGACGATCAACACGCTCGCCGAAGTACTCATCGTGGACCGCACCACGCTGGGACGCACGATATTGCCCTTGGCGCGTGACGGGCTGATCGTCGTCAAGGATTCAGCGTCGGATCGGCGCAGCAAGGAGCTGCAGCTCACGGCGGCGGGCGCCGAGCGGCTCGCCGCGGCACGAAAATATTGGAGCCAGGCTCAGCGTCATTTCGAGCAGGCTTTCGGCGGCGTGCGCGCCTCGAAACTGCGCGGCGAGCTGCACGCGGTCGCGTCGAGTGATTTAGCCGCGGTGGCGGAACAGGAGGCTTAAGATGCGTGTACTCGTGCTCGGCGCCGGCGCTATCGGCGGCTATTTCGGCGGCCGGCTGCTGCAGGCGGGCCGCGACGTCACATTCCTGGTCCGGTCGCGGCGCGCCGCCGAACTGCATGCTGCGGGCCTGGTCATCAAGAGCCCGCACGGAGATCTCGTGCTGCGCCAGCCCCCGACGCTGCTCGCGGAGAATATTCGCGAGCCCTTCGACCTGATCCTGCTCAGTTGCAAGGCCTACGACCTTGCCACGGCGATCGACGCGGTCGCCGCGGCGGTCGGGCCCGGGACTGTGATTCTTCCGCTGCTGAACGGCATGCGACATCTCGATGCGCTCGATGAACGCTTCGGGAAATCCAAAGTGATCGGCGGTCTTTGCGTCATTGCGGCGACGCTCGATGCGCAGCACGCCGTCGTCCACCTGAATGACACGCACACACTGACATTCGGCGCCCGCGATGGAGCGCAGTCCGATGCCTTGCGGGCGATCGCCGAGACGCTCGGCAATGCGGGATTCGATGCGCGCCAGAGCGGCGAGATCCTGCAGGAGATGTGGGAGAAATGGGTGTTGCTCGCGACGCTGGCCGGCGCCACCTGTCTGATGCGCGCCTCGATCGGTGACATCATGGCGGCCCCCGGCGGCGAAGCGCTGGTTCTCGGGTTGCTCGAGCAATGCCGCAGGATTGCCGCGGCGACCGGGTATGCGCCGCGGCCCGCGTTTCTCGAGCGCGCGCGGGCGGCCCTGACGATGAAAAACTCTCCGCTGACCGCCTCGATGTTGCGCGACACGGAAGCGAACGCCCCGGTCGAAGCCGACCACGTGCTGGGGGACCTGCTGCGGCGCGAACAGGCATTGGAGTCCGAGGCTCGTGCGCTGTCGCCATTGGCGATCGCCTACGCGCATTTGAAGGCGTATGAGATTCGGCGCGCGAGAACACTCGAGGCCGCGCGGCATGCCCGAGGATAGCGAACAGCGCCGCGTCACGATCTGGGCGGTCACGCTCGCGGCTGCCGCGATCCTCATGGTCACGATGGGCGCAAGGCAATCGCTCGGACTGTTCATCGCGCCGCTGCGCGGCTCGACGGGAATCGGCATCACGACGATCAGCCTCGCATTCGCGGTCGCGCAGCTGATGTGGGGCGTGATGCAACCGATCGCGGGCGCCGTCGCCGATCGCTACGGTCCTGCGAAGATTTTGGTCGTTGGATTGATCGTGCTCGCGACCGGCTTGGCGCTGACGCCGCTCATGACCTCGGGCTTCGGTGTGATCGTTTCGCTCGGCCTGCTCGCGGCGATCGGATCCGGCGCCGGCAGCTTTTCCGTTTTGATCGGAGCGGCCTCTCAACACCTCGCATCCGAGCAGCGCGGCAAGGCGGCAGGGATCATCAATGCGGGCGGGTCTCTCGGACAATTCGTATTCGCGCCGGTCGCGCAAACCCTGATCCAATGGCTCGGCTGGATGGGCGCGATGTGGTCGATTGCGGCGCTCAGCCTGGGAGCGCTGCCTCTCGTGCGCGTCGTGAGTTCGCCGAACCGCGCGGCGGCGAGCGCGGCGGCGAGCGCGGCGGCGAGCGCAGCTGCGGCCCGCGGCGCGGCGCCCTGGCGGGCGGTCGGGGATGCGCTCGGCGATCGCAGCTATCTGCTGTTGCATGCGGGCTTCTTCACGTGCGGATTTCATATCGCATTCCTGGTTACGCACCTGCCCAACGAGGTCAATTTGTGCGGCCTGCCGCCGACCGTGGCCAGTTGGTCGCTCGCGTTGATCGGACTCTCGAACATCGTGGGCAGCCTCGTCGCCGGGGCTTGCACGCAGCGATTCCGCAGCAAGTACATACTCGCGCTGATGTACGGCTCGCGCGCGCTGCTGATCGGCTGGTATCTGATGTCCCCGAAGACCGCGTCGACGTTTTATCTGTTTGCCGTGGGCTTGGGGTTTACCTGGCTTGCGACGGTGCCGCCGACCGCGACGATCGTCGGCAAGCTGTTCGGAGTCCGATATTTGTCGACCCTATTCGGCCTCACGCTGCTCTCGCACCAGATCGGCGGCTTTCTCGGCGCGTTCCTCGGCGGAATCGCACTCGTGCGATTCGGGGATTATCACTGGATGTGGTATGCGGACATGGCGTTGGCGTCGGCCGCTGCGCTGATCAATCTGCCGATTCGCGAGCACCCAATCGCGCAAGCTGCGACCGCCTGACTCAGTCGGTGCAACTTTCGGGGAAATTCAGCGCCGCAAAGCGGCTGATCTCGGCTCTGCCGAGCGCCTGCCGCGCGCGGATCTCGTTGACCAGCTCGAGCGCCGTCTTCGTGCTCGGCGCCAATTCGGCATCGCAAGGCTCGAGCGGCACAAGGCGCTGACCCCAGCGAATCAGGTGCGCGGACAGCGTCAAGCCGCCGCCAAACGCGGGCATCAGCACGAGTCCTCCCGGCGGCACGCGGCCTTCCTCGACGGCCTCGACCAGAGCGACTGGTGCCGTCGCCGAACTCATATTGCCGTACTTGTGGACCGTCAGGTACAGCTTGTCGGGGCCGGCACCCGCGCGTTTCGCGACGGCCTCGATGATGCGCAGGTTGGCCTGATGCGGCACGACCAGCGCGATCTCGTCCATCGTCACGTGAGCGCGTTGCATCACGTCGAGGCTCGCTTCGCTCATGCCCTGGACCGCTTTGCGGAAAATCTCCTGACCATCGAAGTCCCAGGCGGTCTGTCCGTACTGCACGCCCAAGTTGGCGTACATCGTTCCCATGCCGCGCACACGCAGGATCTGACGCGAGTCGGCATAGCACTGCAGCTTCTCGGCGATCACGCCGCTTTCAAGATCGGATGCCTGCAGAACCACGGCCGCGGCGCCGTCGCCGAACAGCACCGCCACATTGCGATTTTCCCAGTCCATGTATTGGGAAATCAGCTCGACGCCGATCACGAGTGCGTTTTTGACGACGCCGCTCTTGATCATCGATGATCCGATCGACAGGCCGTACATGAAGCTCGTGCAGGCCGTGTTGACGTCGAACGCCGCCGCGTGTGTTGCACGGATGCGTTGCTGCACGCCGGAGGCGCTATTGGGGATCGTCTCGTCATTGCTGCAGCTGCCGTAGATCACGAGATCGATGTCCTCGCCGCGCATGCCCGCGCAGGCGATCGCACGGCGCGACGCGGTGATCGCGAGCTCGATGCCGGGCACATGCGAAATGCGCCGCTCCTTCATGCCGGTCCGTGTCGTGATCCACGCATCGTCGGTCGGCAAGAACGTGGCCAAGTCTTGGTTCGTCAATACGGATGGCGGCAAGCACTTGCCCCACCCGACAATTGCAGCGTGAGTCACCTTTACCCCCGGGGCGATCTTCTATGCCGGCCATTGTCCCTGAAAAGCACCTGAGCCGCATCTCACGGGATGCGATCGATCAGCTCGAGAAGCGACGCGCAAAGCGAATCTGCGCTTTTGCGGCCTGCTCTTCGCGGTTTTTCGCGGGCGCAGTCGTGTGTAGCGAATTGAGCAGCGCACGAGCGGTGAGTTCGATCTCGCCGACGGCGGCGAGAAACGCCGGCTCGTTGGCTTTCGACGGCTGGGTGAACCCGCAGATTTTTCGCACGAACTGCAATGATGCCGCGCGAATTTCCGCATCGGTCACCGGGGGCTCGAAATTGAACAAGGTCTTGATGCTGCGACACATGGATCGTCTCCGGGTGCGAATCGCGCGGCCAGCTTAAGCCAAACCTCGGGTTTCGAGGTAGAGTGCGGCTTGACTTATGGTTAGTCATGGCTTACCGTAAGCAATGGCTTACGCAAATGCATTGACTGCGTTGGCGGACCCGACGCGACGCGCGGTGTTCGAGCGCCTGCGTCGCGGGCCCGCGTCGGTCGGCGAGATCGCACTGGGCTTACCCGTGAGCCGTCCGGCGGTATCGCAGCACTTGAAGAGCTTGAAGCTTGCCGGGCTCGTCGGCGCGCGATCGCTGGGCGCGCGGCGTGTCTACGAGATCGATCCGCAAGGACTCCACGAACTGCGGCGCTGGCTCGAGACGTTTTGGGACGAGGCGCTAGAGGCATTCCAGCGCGAAGTGGAAGTAGGTAGGCCGGCGAAAAAAAGGAGCAAACCTTGAGCAGCCATATCGCGATCGCGCCCGTGCGCAAAACCATTACGGTCGAGGCGTCGCCGACGCGCGCCTTCGAGGTGTTCACCGCGGGAATCGACCGCTGGTGGCCCAAGAGCCACGGCATCGGCGATGCGCCGGTGACCGAATCGATCATCGAGCCGTTCGTCGGCGGGCGCTGGTATACGCGGTGTGCCGACGGCAAGGATGTGGTCGTGGGCCATGTGCGCGTGTGGGAACCCGCAAAGCGCTTCGTATTCACTTGGGAGATCAGCGCCCAGTGGAAACCCGAATCGCGGGTCGCGTTCGCATCCGAAGTCGAGGTGCTGTTCATCGCCGAGGGTGGTAGGACGCGCATCGAACTCGAACACCGTGATTTCGAGCGCATGGGTCCGTCCAATGGGGAAACCATGCGCAAAGGCGTCGACGGGGGTTGGCCCGCGATACTCGAGCTCTTCGCGCAAGAAGCCGCGCGGGCATAGCGACAACGGAGGTAGGCAAAGATGGATAATTTCACGGTCCACAGTATCCCGGGCAGCCCGTTCGGCCGCGCCGTGCTCGCGGCCTTGGAGGAAAAGGGCGCTCGCTATTCGATCACTCGCATCGCACCCGGCATGCTGCGGCAGCCGCAGCATCTCGCGCGCCATCCGTTCGGGCGCTTGCCCGTGATCGACCACGGCAGCTTTCGGCTCTACGAGACGCAAGCCATCCTGCGCTACATCGATCGGATTCTGCCGCTGCCGGCGTTGACGCCCGTGGATCCGCAGGCCGCAGCGCGTATGGATCAGCTCATGAACGTCAATGATTGGTATTTGTTCCAGGGAGTCGGAAACGTCATTGCATTTCAGCGAATTGTTGGGCCCCGATTCATGGGCACCACGCCCGACGAGGTTGCGATCGCGGCGGCGATGCCGAAGGCAAGGACCGTGTTCGACGAGTTATCGAAGCTGCTGGCCGCAAAGGCCTTTTTTGCCGGCGACTCGCTGAGTCTCGCCGATCTGTTGATCGCGCCGCAGCTCGATTTCCTTCGCGAGACGCCGGAATGGACGCCGCTTACCGCGGAGAGCCCGAATATTTGCGCATGGATGGCACGCATGAACGAACGCCCGAGCATGATTGCGACGACTTGGGAGCGTGTCGTTGCCAACGCGAAGGTCGCCTGAGGTGCTTCTCGGCGCCGACCGAGGGCGAGGCGTCGAGCGAATAATCGATCACACCGCTCCACGCCTGAGCGAATCGGGTGCCGGCGAGTGAGCGATAGAGCCGCCCGAGCTCTTGGCCGAGCTGCTCGACGTGGGCGCGCATGAGATCGGCGTTGCCTGGGCCGTTGTTGTATACATAGCTCGCTTGCCCGCCGCCGACGACCGCGACATCCACACTCAGATCCTTGTCGAGCGGCGCACCTTGCGGGGCCTGGCTTCTCGCCCAGTAGCTGTCGATCGGCTCCAATGGCAACGGCGCGTGCCAGATCAGAGGTCCGAGCTGGTTCAATCCGATGCCGGCCAATACTGTGCCGCCGCCCGCGAGCGCGGACAGTCTCAAGAACTCGCGCCGGCTGCTGGTCTTGTGTACGGGGAACCTTCGGATCGATCGGCGTTTCGACTACAGCACAGGCACCCTTGGGCGGCAAGCCGTGTAGTTCGCGCCTGTAGTTCGCGCCTGTAGTTCGCGCCTGTAGTTGGCGTAGGGATCGGCGTAGGCTCACGAGTGCCGCCATTCGGCGCAAGGAAATCGCCCTGATACCGCGCAAGCCGGTCAACAAGACTCCACGGCGCAAGGCCCGCAAGCAAGGCGGCGGCCTCTCGCGCCTCTCGAAGCTCTGGCCGAATGCGCCTGCGCGGCGGCGTGCGCTGCGCGCATTCTGGCGTGTGCCGCCGCGCTGGCGGGTTGCGATCACGCTGACGATTCTCGTCGGCCTGTGGTTCGCGCTGAATTGGGTCTACCAGGTCGTGCGCAAACCGTCCGAACTATTCTTCCCGGTCAGCGGTACTCTCAACAAGACGCCGGCGGAAACCTGGGCTCGCTACGGCCCGCTGTTCGAGCGCTATTCCACGGACCTCATCTCTGCCGAACTGCTCGCGGCGCTCGCGCAAGTCGAGGGCTCCGGCAATCCGGTTGCGCAGACCTATTGGCGCTGGGCCTGGAAGCCCGGCGCCTTCGAAGTCTACAAGCCCGCATCGAGCGCGGTCGGCATGTACCAGATCACGAACGGCACATTCGACGAGGCTCGGCACTACTGCATCCGCGATCACGCGGTCGTCGCGGATGGACCATGGAATGACTGGAATTCCTGTTGGTTCAACGGGCTGTATACGCGAGTGGTGCCTTCGCATGCCGTGGAACTCACCGCGGCATACTTGGATCGCGGCGTGAGATACGCACTCGAACATCATCACGTGAGATTCGCGAGCAAAGAGCGCCAACAGGAATTGGCCGCGGTGATTCATCTGTGCGGCGCCGGCGCGGGCGACGCATTCGCGCAGCGTGGGATGCGACTCGCGGAGGGCGAGCGCTGCGGCGACCACGAGGCCCGCGAATACGTCGCGCGTGTGAATGCGGCGAGGCGCGTATTCGAATCCTTGCGGACGGCGACCGAGCGCCCCTGAAGCCTCGGCACGAGGCGCGGCGCACTGCGCCGCTTCTATATAAAGAGTGTGCCAGTGAGCGCGCAGCGCAAGAAGCGCCGCAATATGACAAGTTGCTGCGTGATTGTCGCAATTCGCAGACGACCACAAACGCCGACGAGCGGTTCGAGCGCTGGGCCCGGGGCGAGCTGGCCGCG
>JBEKSM010000031.1:0-68347 GCA_049517075.1 Steroidobacteraceae bacterium
GAGCGCGCCTGGGTCCTTGGGTTTCAACTTCAAGGCCTGACGCGCGGCGGCCTCGGACTCTGCCATTAAACCTTCGTACCGAAGTGCACTACTCAAGATGGAATAGGCGAATGCCGCCTCGGGCTTGAGTTGAATCGCGCGTTGACAGTACTCGATGGCTTCTTTCACTTGGTCAAGATTCAACAGCGCCGCGGCAAGATGGGTGAGCGCATCGGCATCTTCGGGCTTGCGTTTGAGTAGCCGGCGGTAGGCGGCGACCGCCTCCGCATTTGCTCCTTTCGATAGCAAGTTGTCGGCTTCGCGGCGCATTGCGGACGCGTCGACCGCGTCGGCCGCCTCGGCACGATTTGGCGCCGCCGTGCGACCGCCGGCGTTCGGTGCCAGACTTCCGCCGTTGGCGGACAAATGGACTACCAAGTTTCGCGTCAGGTGGTCGACCCGGGTCGGCGCAATCTTATTTTGGAGTAAGCGTCGCTTGAACGCGATTGCGACTTTTGCACGTTGCAAGAAATTGAGCGGCGCCTGGTGCGATTCCCGGCCCGTGTGGCTCAGCAATTCTTCGAGTAGCGCATCTTCGGCAGCCGGATCGGGTGCATTGCGTCCTTTGATTAGACGTGTGCTCATTTCCCGCGCGAAATCGTCCGCCAAACGGACCCCGAGATCGGTTACCGCGCGCCCGGCAAAGAGACTGAGAATGGACACTGAGGTCTCCAACGTGAAGATTCGCTGACCGTGCCGATGGATTTTTTTGCGCCTTGCGCAAAGAAATTAAGCACTTGCCCAACGCACTGGTGCATCCTCGCACTTGCTTTGGCGATTAACTTGCCATAATCACTTTCGCAAGTCATGATTTTTTTCGTGCATTGTGTCGGGCGTCTCAATTCGCGCCGCATCGAGTTCCTTGAGCACAAACACCAGAGCAAGTGCTTCGCGTGGACTCAGGGAGTCCGGATCCGCCGCTCGCAGGGCCTCCAAGGCTGCGGACACCGGAGCTTGCGCCGCCGCCGCCGGCAGCAGCTGTGCGAACAGCGGCAGCTCGCCCTGCCTCGAGTCGTGCCTGCGCAACGCGTCGCGCTCCCGCTCGAGCTCGGTCAGATAGCGCCTCGCCTGTGCTGTCACTGCCTTCGGAATTCCCGCTAGCGCCGCCACCTGCAATCCGTAGCTCTGGTTCGCCGGCCCCTCTCTGACGCTGTGGAGGAACACGAGCCGCTCGCCGTGCTCGACCGCCTCGACGTGCACGTTGGCAACGCCCGGAGACTCCGAGGCGAGACTCGTGAGTTCGAAATAATGGGTTGCGAACAGCGTAAAGGCGCGGATCTCGGCCGCAATGTACGCCGCGCAGGCCCAGGCCAACGACAATCCATCGAAGGTGCTCGTGCCGCGCCCGACCTCGTCCATCAAGACGAGACTGCGGCTCGTCGCGTTATGCAGGATGTTGGCCGTCTCGGTCATCTCGAGCATGAAGGTCGAGCGGCCGCCGGCAAGGTCGTCGGATGCGCCGATGCGCGTGAATATCCGATCCAAGGGCCCGATCACCGCGCGCTTCGCGGGCACGAAGCAGCCGATGTGCGCCAGAATCACGATGAGTGCGGCCTGTCGCATGTAGGTGCTCTTTCCTCCCATGTTCGGCCCGGTGATGATCAGCATGCGGCGCTCGTCGTCGAACAGCAGATCGTTGGGCACGAACGGCTCGCGGCTCGCCCGCTCGACCACCGGATGGCGACCGGCCTCGATGTTGAGCTTCGGATCGTCGATGAGTTCGGGGCGCACGCAATCGAGCGTCACTGCGCGCTCCGCAAAGCAGCGGAGCACATCGAGTTGTGCGAGCGCCGCCGTGGTCTGCTGCAGCGCTGGCAGCTCCGCGACCAGCGACTCGAGCAGCGCCTCATAGAGTTCCTTTTCGCGCGCGAGTGAGCGGTCGCGGGCGCCGAGCACCTTGTCCTCGAAGCTCTTGAGCTCGGGCGTGATGAAGCGCTCCGCGGACTTCACGGTCTGGCGGCGCAGGTAGTCGGATGGAACCCTATCGGCCTGGCTGCGGCTGACTTCGATGAAGAATCCCTGGACCCGGTTGAAACCGAGCTTCAAGCTGGATAAGCCGCTGCGCTCGCGCTCCTTGCGCTCGAGCTCGAGCAGGAATTGTTCGGTATCGCTGCCGAGCAGGCGCAGCTCGTCGAGCTCGGAGTCGTAGCCCGGCGCGAGCACGCCGCCGTCGCGCAAAAAATGCGGCGGCGACTCGACGATCGCGCGCGCGAGCTGCGCGTGCTCGCGCGCATGCAGACCGAGCTCGGCTGTGAGCCGCTGCAGCAGCGGTGCCTGCATCGGGGCGAGCGCCGCGTCCAGTTCCGGCAGCGCGGAAAGCGCGACGCGCAGTTGGACGAGGTCGCGCGGCCGCGCCGAGCGCAGCGCGACGCGCGCGAGAATGCGCTCAAGGTCGCCGATCGAACGCAGCCGTACGCCTATGCCTACGTGACGCGCATCCGCGATCAGGTCCGCTACCGCCGTGTACCGCGCGTTCAACGCGGGCCGATCGCGCAGCGGCCGGTGCATCCAGCGCCGCAACAGCCGTCCGCCCATCGCCGTGCTCGTCTGGTCAAACACGCCCGCGAGCGTCAACTCCGGTTTGCCGGCGAGGCTTTCGTCGAGTTCGAGATTGCGCCGGGTCGCGGGGTCCATCAGCAGCGCCGCATCGAGTTCCTCGACCGTGATGCCGCGCAGGTGCGGCAGCGCCGCTTTTTGTGTCTCGCGCACATAGGCGAGCAGCGCGCCGGCCGCGGCGACGCCGATTTTGAGCGCCGCGCAGCCGAAACCGGCTAGGTCGCGCGTCTGGAATTGTTCGCACAGCGCGCGCTCCGCGGAGTCCGTCTCGAAGTGCCACGGCGGGCGCGTGCGCCAGGAGCGATTCGGTGCGGCCAGCGCGCCCGCCAGGCTTGCCGTGAACGAGGCGCCGTCCGGCATCAACACCTCGGCCGGGCGCAGCCGTTCGAGCTCCGCCTCGAGTGCCGCGCGCGTGCCCAACTCCATGAGGCTGAATCGTCCGGCAGACAGGTCGAGCCACGCGAGCCCAAAGCGGCCGTCGGCGCCGCAGACGCTCGCGAGCAAATTATCGCGCCGCTCCTCGAGCAGCGCCTCGTCGGTGACCGTCCCCGGGGTTACGATGCGCACCACCTCGCGCTCCATCGGACCCTTGGTTTTCCCGGGATCGCCGCGTTGCTCGCAGATCGCAACCGATTCGCCGCGCTTGACGAGGCGCACGAGATAGGTATCCAGTGTCACGGCCGGCACACCGGCCATCGGGATCGGCACCCCGGCCGAGCTGCCGCGTTGCGTGAGCGCGATGTCGAGCAACTGCGAGGCGCGACGCGCATCCTCGTAGAACATCTCGTAGAAATCGCCCATGCGATAGAACAGCAAGACGTCGGGATGCTGCGCCTTGATGCGCAGGTACTGCTGCATCATGGGGGTGTGGACCTGCGCGAGCTCGAGCTCGGCGGGATCTTTAGATGGGGGGTTGGTCGTCACTCCCGCGTATTGTCCACGTCTGCGCGCCCGACCGCACCAAAAACGGCTCGCGGCGGGGAGCCGCGGCCCGCACTGCCATCACGCCGCCGCTGCGACCACGACCCGGTTGCGGCCCTGTTGCTTGGCGGCGTACAGCGCCTCATCCACTTCGGTGAGGAAATCGGAGCGCAGCGAAGCCTTGGTCGGGTGCACGGTCGCGACGCCGATGCTGCAGGCAAGTCGCACGGAATTGCCGCGGCTCGAGACGATCGTTCCGGCAATGCCGCGTAACAGGCGCTCGGCGATTACACGGGCCGACGCCGCCTCGGCGCCGGGCAGAAGCACCGCGAACTCCTCGCCGCCCCAGCGCGCGACCAAGTCGGTGTTACGGTGCATGCTGCGGCACAAGACTTGCGCGGCCGCCTTGAGACACTCATCGCCGTAGGCATGTCCATAGGTGTCGTTGATGCTCTTGAAATGATCCAAATCGACGAGCAGCACCGACACCGGCAGATTCGATTGAATCGCGCTCTCCCAGGCCTGATCGAGGCGCTGATCGAAATGCAGGCGATTGGGAATCTGCGTGAGCGTGTCGGTCACGCACAGCGATTCCAAGCTCACGGCGCGTTGTTCGAGCAGTGCGCGGGACTTGACCGCGGCCCAATAATCGAGATGCACGAGCTTGGTCACGCTGAACGTGTACAGCAGCAGTATCGTGCACATGATCGCGAGCAGCCCGTTGTGTTCGATCGGCTCGGCGAGAATCGCGACGATGGTCGGCACGATCACGACGATCGGATACCATCTGCTCACCGTGCGATCGATCGAGAGGATGATCGTACCTGCGGTTGCAAGACCGGTAACGGTAAACAGCATCGGCATCCATATCGGGTGCAAAGGGCCGCCGTGCATCGCCAACACGGCGAGCAAACTCCAGTGCACCGCCGGGATCATGACCAGCACTTGGCTCTTGATCCTGCATGTCTCCAGATCGCGGTCCAACTCGGCCGCGATGCGCCGGTAATAGGCATATCGAACCGCGGCAACGCAGAGGAACAGGCCGGTATTGATCCAGAAGAAAACCGGTGCGGTTACCGGCAGGCCGATCCAGTTCGATACCAACACCCAAACCGCCACGTGCAGGTAGGTCCCGAGCTTCACGCGATTGGTGAAATCGAGGATTCCCTGCCGCTCTCGCCGTGTGTGCGCCTCGTGGTCCAATCTTGGTGGCCTTGCGTGGGATCCGTTTCGGGCGGATCCAATGATCAGGTTTACGGCATCGGCGGGCCGGCGCTTGAGCGCGATCCGAGCGCGGCGACCGGCAGTTCGGGCGTGTGTGACGCAATGCCGATCGCGGCGGCGCGTCATTGCTCGAGTGCCGGCGAAATCGGTTAAATTGGCGTCGACCATGAATGCACCCGATACCCAATTGCGACGATTGGCCGCCCGCGTGGGCAGAAATTTGCTGGCTGCGGGGCGCAGCGTGGTAACCGCCGAATCCTGCACGGGTGGATGGATCGCGAAGACGTTGACCGACATCGCAGGCAGTTCCGAGTGGTTCGGTGAAGGCTTCGTGACCTACAGCAACGAGGCAAAGATACGGCGCCTCGGGGTGCCGCGCTCCGTGCTCGAAAGCGACGGTGCCGTCAGCGAGGCGACGGTGCGCGCAATGGCGCGCGGCGCGCTCGATCGATCCGACGCCGCGGTTGCGGTCGCCGTGAGCGGCATCGCGGGGCCCGGCGGCGCGACGCCCGGCAAGCCGGTCGGGACGGTCTGGATCTGCTGGGCAGTGAGACGCGGGCGCGGCATGCGCCTCGTGACTGCATTGAAGCACTTCCGCGGCGATCGCGAAGCGGTGCGCCTAAAGACCGTGCGCTTGGCCTTGCAGGGACTGTTGAACCCATGAGCGGACAATTGCAGGGGTCCGAGCCTGCGGCCCCGCTTCGCCTATTTTATGCACTATGGCCGGAACCGAACACGCGCTCGCAAATCGCCGCATCGGCGCAGGCGATTGCGTGGCCCGATTCGGTGCGCCTCGTGCCCGCGGAAAACTATCACCTGACGATCGCGTTCGTCGGCGAGATCCGCAGCGAGCAGCTGCCGATCTTGCGGCAAATCGGTGCGCGCTTGCGTGCGGCCAGCTGCCCCATCGAATTTGACCGATACGAATATTGGCCCAAACCGGCGGTTGTGGTTGCCGCGGCGCGCGAAATTCCGCCGGCGCTCGAGCAATGTTGGCATGCGTTGCATGAGGATCTGACGAAACACGATTTCCGGCTCGACCCCAAGCGCCTGCGGCCTCATGTGACGCTCGCGAGGAAAGTCACGCAAGCGCCTGTGTCGACTCCAATGTCACGGTTCGCCTGGTGTGCGCGGGATTTCTGTCTGATGCGATCGTCGGGCGGCGCGACGCAGCCGGTCTATACAGTAGTCGACACCTGGCCACTACTGGATGAAGCCTCAAAGTCGTCGAAAACTCTGTAATTCCGTTGCATATCAGACGAGCGCACGGCGCTGGATATGAAATAATAGCGCCACACACTGTTGAGGAATGCCCATGGAAGAGAATCGAAAGAAGGCTCTCGCTGCCGCGCTGAGCCAAATTGAAAAGCAATTTGGAAAAGGCTCCGTGATGCGCTTGGGCGATGCGGGCGCGACCTATGAAGTGGATACGATTCCGACGGGCTCCCTGGGCCTCGACATCGCGCTCGGTGTCGGCGGAATTCCGCGCGGGCGCGTCATCGAGATCTTCGGGCCGGAGTCCTCGGGCAAGACGACGCTCACGCTCGCGATCATCGCCTCGGCGCAAAGCCACGGCGGAACCGCGGCGTTCGTCGACGCGGAACACGCGCTCGACCCGGTTTATGCGGAAAAGCTCGGCGTCAAGGTCAACGACCTGCTGGTCTCTCAGCCCGATACGGGCGAGCAGGCGCTGGAAATCACCGACATGCTCGTGCGCTCCGGGGCCGTCGACGTCGTCGTCGTCGACTCGGTCGCGGCATTGACGCCCAAGGCCGAGATCGAAGGCGAGATGGGTGATCAGCACATGGGCTTGCAGGCGCGGCTGATGTCGCAAGCGCTGCGCAAGCTCACGGGCAACATCAAGCGATCCAACACCATCGTCATCTTCATCAACCAGATCCGCATGAAAATCGGCGTGATGTTCGGTAATCCCGAAACCACGACCGGCGGCAATGCGCTCAAATTCTATTCCTCGGTGCGCATGGACATCCGGCGTATCGGCGCGATCAAGAACGGCGAAGAGGTCGTCGGCTCCCTGACCCGCGTCAAAGTCGTCAAGAACAAAGTGGCGCCGCCGTTTCGCGAGACGGAATTCGAGATCATGTACGGCACCGGGATTTCGAAAGAGGGCGAACTCATCGAGATCGGCGTATTGCACAACCTGGTCGAAAAATCCGGCTCCTGGTATAGCTACAAGGGCGAGCGGATCGGGCAGGGCAAGGACAACGCGAGAACGTTTTTGCAGCAGCATCCCGAGATCGCCAAGGACATCGAGTTGCAGATTCGCACCAAGCTGATTCCGGAGAAAGCGACGATGAATCGCGGCGGCGAGGCCAAAGAGGCGTAAGCGCTGCGTCGTACGCCCGTAGAGCCCTTGGATGCGCGCGCAGCGCGGGTCGCTGCGCTAGATGCATTGGCGCGCCGCGATCACGCATCGCAGGACTTGCGCCGAAAATTATTGGAGAAGGGGTACGATAGGGAGGTCGTTGCCGGCGTCGTTGATCGACTCATCGACGAGCACTTGCTCGATGATCGCCGCTACGTGGATAATTTCGTGAGCTTTCATGCCGCGCGCGGACAGGGACCTTTACGCGTGCGGGCGGAGCTGCGCAAACTCGGGCTGCACGGAGAGATCGTCGAGGACTGCATTGCCGCATTCCCGGATTGGATCGGCCGGATGCATGCCGTGCGCCAAAAGAAGTTTGGGATGGCCCTGCCGGCCAATTTCGCCGATAAACAGCGTCAGGCGCGATTCCTCGCTTACCGAGGTTTCACCGGCGCACAGATCAGAACTGCATTAGGCTTCGACACCGATTTACACGCCGACAACGAAGAGACATGAAACGCGACGCCAGATTGAGAATGATGACGAGCTCGGAGATCCGGGCGAGCTTCTTGGAATTCTTCCGCAAGAACGGGCACACGGTCGTGTCATCGAGCTCGCTCGTTCCAGGCAATGACCCGACGTTGTTGTTCACGAACGCCGGCATGGTGCAGTTCAAGGACGTGTTCCTCGGCAAGGATGTCCGAGATTACTCGCGTGCCGCGACGTCACAGCGCTGTGTGCGCGCCGGCGGCAAACACAACGATCTCGAGAATGTCGGCTATACCGCGCGGCACCACACTTTTTTCGAGATGCTCGGAAACTTCAGCTTCGGCGACTATTTCAAGCGCGAAGCGATCCATTTCGCGTGGAATTTCGTGACCGGCACGCTCGGGATTCCGAAGGACCGGCTCTGGGTCACCGTGTTCCGCGAGGACGATGAGGCGGAACGCATCTGGACCGAAGAAATCGGCATCGATCCGACGCGCTGTACGCGCATGAGCGAGAAATCCAACTTCTGGCAGATGGGCGATACCGGCCCCTGCGGCCCGTGCACCGAGATTTTTTACGACCACGGCGCCGAGATCGCGGGCGGTCCACCGGGATCTCCCGACGAGGACGGCGACCGCTACGTCGAAATTTGGAACCTCGTATTCATGCAGTACGATCGCTCGGCGGACGGTGTGCTCACACCCCTGCCCAAACCATCGGTCGATACCGGCATGGGTTTGGAGCGTGTCGCGGCCGTGATGCAGGGCGTGCACAGCAATTACGATATCGATCTATTCAAGGCCTTGATACAGGCGGCCGCAGCGGTCACCGGAACCGCGGACATCGAATCCTCGAGCTTGCGGGTCATCGCCGACCACATTCGTGCGAGCACTTTCCTGATCATCGACGGTGTCGTGCCCTCGAACGAGGGTCGCGGCTATGTTCTGCGTCGCATCATCCGGCGTGCGATTCGCCACGGCTACAAGCTGGGCCAGACGAAACCGTTCTTTTACAAGCTCGTACCGAGTCTCGTGCGCGAAATGGGCGGCTATTTTACCGAGCTCGTGAGCGGGGAGGCGCGCGCGATGCAAATCCTCGCGCAGGAAGAGGACCGATTCGCCGAAACCCTTACGCGGGGCATGGCGCTGCTTGACGCAGAGACCGCGAAATTGAGTTCCTCGGTGATTCCCGGCGAAACCGTGTTCAAGCTCTACGATACGTATGGATTCCCGGCCGACTTGACCGCCGATGTCGCACGTGAACGTGGCCTCAGCATCGATCAGGCGGGTTTCGATTCGGCCATGGAGGCACAGCGCGTACGTGCGCAGGCCGCGAGCAAGTTCGGCGTCGAGATGCGCGACAGCGTCAAGTTGGACGGCGCGACGGATTTTTCCGGTTATGAGCGGCTCGAGGATGCCGGTGTCGTCACGGCGTTGATCGCCGAAGGCGCGCGCGTCGAGGTGCTGCGAGCCGGCCAGGAAGGGCAGGTCGTTCTCGACCATTCGCCGTTTTATGCCGAGAGCGGCGGGCAGGTCGGCGATACCGGCCTGCTGATCGGCACCCGCTGCCGCTTCATCGTGGCGGACACGCAGAAGATCGGCGCCGTGCACGCGCATTTGGGGCGTGTCGAGACCGGCGAGCTGAAGATCGGCGATCGGCTCGAGGCGCGAGTCGACGCCGCTCGGCGTCGGGCCGTCGCCCTCAACCACTCGGCGACGCATCTGCTGCACGCGGCATTGCGCGAAGTGCTGGGCAAGCATGTGCAGCAGAAGGGCTCTCTGGTTGCGCCGGATCGATTGCGTTTCGATTTTTCGCACACGCAGGCGGTGACGCCCGCGGAATTGCGGCGCATCGAACGGCTCGTCAATGATGCGATCCGCGGGAATGCCGAAGCGCAGACACGCGTGATGGCATTCGATGATGCGGTTGCGGCGGGGGCGATGGCGCTTTTCGGCGAAAAATACGCATCGGACGTACGTGTGCTGTCAATCGGCGATTTTTCGATGGAACTGTGCGGCGGAACGCACGTCTCGCGCGCCGGCGATATCGGATTGTTCAAGATCATCAGCGAGTCCGGCGTCGCCGCGGGCGTGCGGCGCATCGAAGCATTGACCGGCCAGGCGGCTTACGATTGGGTCGTACACACCGACCAGGTTTTGCGCGATGTCGCCGGAATGGTGCGCGGCGGTCGTGAGGACGTCGAAGACAAGGTGCGCGAACTGCTCGAGCGCTCGCGCAAGCTCGAAAAGGAAGTCCAACAGCTCAAATCGAAGCTGGCGAGCGGCCAGGGCGGCGATTTGTCAGCACAGGCCAAAGAAGTTGGCGGAATCAAGGTCTTGGCCGCGCAGATCGAGGATGCGGATGCCAAATCCTTGCGCGACGCGCTCGACCAGATGAAAGTCAAATTGGGCTCCTCGGTGATTGTGCTCGCTACCGTACAAAACGGTAAAGTCGTGCTCGTGGCCGGCGTTTCAGACGATTTGGTCGGGCGCGTCAAGGCCGGCGATATCGCTGGCAGCGTGGCGGCCCGGGTCGGCGGGCGCGGCGGCGGACGGGCGGATTTTGCGCAGGCCGGCGGAACGCAGCCCGAAAATTTGGTCGCGGCCTTGGCCGGTGTCGAGACCTTGGTGAGTGACCGCCTAGCGATCTAGCCTATTTATTATCCTCAATACAAATGCCACAAATGCGTGCGCTATTCTTGTATTCTTAGGTTCACTAGTTAAAGAATTTCCCGGGCGCTTCGATAACCCTTTCGTTAATCGAACGAATCCGTAATCGTGTTGCCGTAGTAAACGAGTTGCCGTAGTAAACGAGCGTTTTCAAGTCGCAGCACCGCCTAGGAATCCAGGAGTTCAGGTATGTTGATATTGACCAGAAGGGTCGGTGAGACCGTCATGATTGGCAATGAAGTCACGGTCACGGTGTTGGGCGTGAAGGGCAATCAGGTCCGGATAGGGGTCAATGCCCCGAAGGACGTAGCTGTCCATCGCGAAGAGATCTACGAGCGCATCAAGCGCGAAGAAGAGGGTGATGCTCACCCTGCCAGGGCCACGATCAAGGTTCCCGACCGAACCGTCTAATCGCGCGTCGAGCCCGCATTCAGCTTTACCTTCCGCCGCCGGCACGGGTATGATCCCGCGCTCCGCAGACGCCGTACGTGCGCCCGTCGGAGAGGTGGCCGAGTGGTCGAAGGCGCGCCCCTGCTAAGGGCGTATGGGTCAAAAGCCCATCGAGGGTTCGAATCCCTCCCTCTCCGCCAATACTGCTAAGTGCCTCTTTAATTAGGCGTTTTTCTGCCTTTACGCAGGCCGGATCGGCGGTTTCGCGAAGCCTGGCGGGCGCTGTCTGTTGTGTTAATATTCGCGCCCCGTTGCGCCCGTAGCTCAGTTGGATAGAGCGCCTGGCTACGAACCAGGAGGTCGGGAGTTCGAATCTCTCCGGGCGCACCATTCGCTTTCGCCGCCCGAGAACCGTCATTGGGCTCCCAAACACTCATCGTGTTAATTCGAACTCCCGACAGACAACAAGACGAGTTCGACAGCGCCGCCGGGCGCCCGGCCCTGAACGCCCGAGCCGCGCATTGCCGACAGACTCAAATGCGTAGGGGAGAACCCGCACGCAGCCGATCTCATTGCTTGCGGGTTTCCCGGCGTTCGAGCAGTGACTGAATTCTGCTCAGCGAAGTCATGTAGCGCTTGGCGACTGCTTCGCCATCGCCCTCGGTGGCGAGGCCATCGGCGAGGACGTTTGCGAGCGTGTCGACGGCCACACGCACCGTCATCGATTCCGCATCCGTGAGCTTGACGCCGTTGATCACAATCTGCGCTTCTTCTTGCATTGGTGCTTCCGTTTGCCGCGTTGCGCCGGTGA
Organism: Steroidobacteraceae bacterium; assembly: GCA_049517075.1. Classification (GTDB taxonomy): domain Bacteria; phylum Pseudomonadota; class Gammaproteobacteria; order Steroidobacterales; family Steroidobacteraceae; genus Bog-1198. Next base: position 11,426 of record JBEKSM010000031.1, read on the forward strand.
CCGCACGGCCGGGCCCATGCGGGGCATACTGATCTTAACTTGGCCGAACCCGATCTGTTTGTCGGGTGTATATTCGCCGGCCACACGTCGAGGCCTAATACTATGTCCACTTTAAATGACGATCACCAGAGCGTTCCGGTCGCCGCGGCAGCCACACACGTTCCGCCGATCAAAAATGTCGTCGATACCCTGATAGGCAGCGGCGATTTCGCGATACTCGTGAGCAGCATCAAGACCGCCGGATTGGCCGAGTCCTTGGCGCGAAACGGCCCTTATACCGTGTTTGCACCGACCGACGCGGCATTCAAGAAGCTCACCGTAGGCGCGCTCAATGCCCTGCTCAAGGATACCGCGAAGCTCAAGGCGGTTCTCAGCTACCACATACTGCAAGGCTACGTCGCCGCGAAGTACCTGAAGTCCGGCGAGATGGCGACGATGCAGGGCACCACGCTGACTTCGGCCGTGAGCTCGGCCGGCGTCAAAATCAACGCGGCGAACGTCGAAAAATCCGACGTGACTGCGACCAACGGTGTGATTCACGTGATCGATGCAGTGATATTGCCGAAGAACTGGCGCTTACCGGCGCTTTAGCACCAACGAGGAAACTATGGCTAATCGAGTCCTGGCCTTTCGGAATTTGACCGCGCCGATGGAGCAGAATGCGCCGTGGCCGGGAACGGCCGTCAGCGGCGATCCGCAGACGAAGACCTGGAATTTGCACACTTCCGACGATGGCAAGATGCTCTCGGGCATCTGGGAATCGACTCCTGGCGTATGGAAGATCGACTACGACGCATGGGAATTCTGCCACCTGCTTGCGGGCCGATGCACGATCGAGGTCAAGGGCCAGGCGCCGGTCGAACTCAAGGCGGGCGACGTGTTCATCGTCGAGACCGGTGCACAGGGAACCTGGACCGTGCACGAAACCATCAAAAAATACTACGTCTTCGCGCTGGGACATTGAGCGCAAAGGAGCTTCGATGGCTCTTGGCGCAACAATCTACGTCTTCGAGATCGAATTGGCCGATTCGGATCGCGGTGTCTATGAGAGCCTGGAATTGCGTGTGGCCCGCCACCCGTCGGAAGCCGCGGATTTTTTGCTGACTCGCATTTTCGCGTATTGCCTCGAATACACCGAGGGCATCAGTTTCTCGAATGGCCTGTCCGAGCCGGATTCGCCGGCGATTGCGGTCCGGGACCTGACCGGCAATCTGCGCAGCTGGATCGACGTCGGAGCCCCGGATGCCGCGCGTCTGCACCGGGCGAGCAAGGCATCGCCGCGGGTCGCCGTCTATACGCACAAGGATGCCGCGCAATACCTGGCACGACTCAGCGGCGAGCGCATCCACCGAATCGAGGCGCTCGCGCTGTTCGCGATCGATCGTGCGTGGCTCGCCGAGGTCGAGAGTCTGCTGGAACGCCGTATGAAATTCTCGCTGACTGTCGCAGCGCAACACTTGTATCTGTCGAGCGGCGAAAAGACACTCACAGGCAGCATCGAGTCGATCTCGACAACGCCGCAGCGCTGAGCGATCGGTCCGGCATCTCCGCAAGAAAACGCGCCCGCGTAGGGTATTTGCCTAAAAGGATTGTCTGACCCTCGGACGGCCGGCGCCGCATTCGTCAAGCTATTCATCGGCATGCCGACATCACTTCTAGTGCCAGCCGCAATGGTCGGCGTTTCGCGTGCAAGGAATAGTCAATCGATGGAGTCTGACGCAACTGGCGGTTACGGCGGAATTGAGGTCTTGCGAATCCTGCTGCTCGAAGAGGATGCGAACGCCGCCGCGCAGGTCGAGACATACTTGCGCATGTCGCCGCTGCGCATCGACTTGCGCCGCATCGATTCCGAGATCGATCTGCGCCGCAGCCTCCCGGAGTTCCAACCGGCGCTGATCTTGTCCGAGGTCCATTTGAGGGGCTTCGATTGCAGAGCCGCACTCGGGATCGCCCAGCAACTGGCTCCCATTGTGCCGTTCATCCTGGTCTCCGATGACGGCCAGGCGCCGCAGATGCTGTTGTGCGGGGCCACCGACTTCGTGCGCAAGTCGGACCTGTCGCGGTTGATTCCGACGATCGAGCGCGCGCTGCGGGAGCATGCAATCGCCGAGGGCAAGCGCGCGGCCGAAACACAATTGACTGCAAGCCGGCAGCGCCTGCGCGACATCATGGATGCCACGCAAGAGTGGATCTGGGAACTCGATGCACGGGGCGTGTTCACTTTCAGCAATCGATGCGTCGAGGAATTGCTCGGATATCCGGTCGAGGAGATCCTCGGCCGCAGGCGCTTCGATTTCGTGCACCCCGATGATGAGCCCATGGCGCGTGCGCAATGGGCGCAAATCGACGCGCAGGGCGTGCCGAGCACGGGCCTGATCGCGCGCTGGATCTGTCGCGACGGCAGCACGCGCTGGCTCGACTGCAATGTCGTGATGGCGCGCGATGCGAATCAACAGCCGTGCTTTCGCGGCGCGGATCGCGACGTCACGGTGCGCCGCCGGCAAGAGGAGCAGATTGCGAGGCTGACCCGGGTCAACGAACTGCTGAGCCGCATCAACTCGGTGATCCTGCGCGTCGATGATCGGCCCGGCGTGCTGCACGAGGCCTGCCGTCTCTCGGTCGAGCAGGGCGGCTATCAATTCGCAGTTGTTTTCATGATCGAGCCGGGAAAGGTCTCAGTCTCGCCCTCGGCGTGGTTCGGCGTCGACGACGAACTGATCGTCAGCCGCCAGGTGTCGTTCGGCAGCGGTGAACACACGGGCGACGACGAATTCATCGCCCGAGCGATGCGCAGCGGCAAGCCGGTCGTCTGCAGCACTGTCGCGAGTCCACCCACGATCGAGGCTCTGCCCTCGGAATGGAGGCACTACGGCATCCGCGCCGTCGCGGTCTTGCCGCTGTTCATCGACGGCACCTCGGTCGGCGTCCTGACGCTGCATTCGCAGGATCCGACCGCGTTCAACGGCGAGGAAATCCGCAGCCTGGAGAAAGTCAGCGGCGAAGTCTCGTTCGCGTTGCAATATTTGCGCCACGAGGATCTGTTGCAGCATCTCTCATACTTCGACACGTTGACCGGGCTCGCCAATCGCCAGCTCTGGTGCGAGCGGATCGCGCGCCGCATGCGTTCGCTCGATCCGGCGCAATCGGAAATCAATGTGATCGTTTTCGACATCGACGGCATCAGTGCGATCAACGACGCCTGTGGACGCCATATGGGCGATCTGCTGTTGCAGCGTATCGCCGAACGGCTGCGAGCGATCGATGGCGGCGCAGAACGGGCCGCGTACCTTGGCGCCGCGGTGTTCGCATTCTTTTTCGAAGGCCCGGCTCGCGGCGGCGGTATCCCGGGATTTGCCCGCGCGCGCATCGAGTCGCTGCTCGATGAGCCGCTGACGCTCGACGGCCGCGACATCAAGGTCGCGGTGCGCATCGGCGCCGCCTGCTGCCCCGCGCACGGCCACGATGCGCAATCTTTGCTCGAAAATGCCGAGGTGGCGCTGCGCCGCGCGAAGCACGACGGCGAGTCCTACGTGCGGTATGCGGCCAGTATGACGACCGAAGCGGCGCAGCGGCTCGTGTTGGAGGGGCAGCTGCGTCAGAGCGTGCGGGACGAAGGATTTGAGTTGTTCTACCAGCCAATCTACTCGGCGCGCACCGGCCGTATCACGGCCGTCGAGGCGCTGCTGCGGTGGCGGCATCCGCAGCAAGGCATCGTGTCGGCCGGACAGATCGTTCCCGTGCTCGAATCGCTGGGCTTGATCGAAGAGGTCGGGGCCTGGGCCTTGCGCCGGGCCGCGAGCGATCGCAGCGCCTGGATCGAGCAAGGATTGCCGAGCATCCGGGTGGCCGTCAATGTATCGGCCGCCCAATTGCGCCGCTCCAATTTCGTCGAGATCGTCATGGACGCGATCGGCAAGCTGCGCACGGATCAGGTGTGGCTCGACCTCGAGGTCACCGAAAGCATGTTGATGCATGACGTCGAAGCGAGCATGCAAAAACTCAATCAGCTGCGCACGCACGGCGTGCAGTTCGCGATCGACGATTTCGGTACGGGTTATTCCTCGCTGAGCCGGCTCGCGAATCTGCCGATCAATACGCTCAAGATCGACCGTTCGTTTGTGCACGGGCTGCTGGACGAGCCGCGCTCGATCGCGATCGTGGAGACGATCCTGTCGCTGGCGCACTCGCTCGACATGCGCACGGTCGCGGAAGGAATCGAGACCGAGCACCAGCGAGCGCTGCTCGCCTCGATGGGCTGCGACGAGCTGCAGGGCTACCTGCTTTCACATCCTTTGAGCGCCACCGACTGCGGCGCGCTGATGCGCACGCAGTGCAGCCGAGACCAGGCGGAAGCGCGGTTCGACGACGCTCGTTCCGCGGAAATCCCCGCGGCGCGCATGCGTGGGCGTGCGCGCGGGCTGGTCTAGCCGGCTGACGCCTGGGGGCCTGTCGCGCTGCTCCGTTGATTGGCTTTGAGTGTCGGCGCGAACACGCTTAAGCTACGCGCCCTTATGCCCATCGTACGCCTCGACAAAGTTTCCTTGAGTTTCGGTCTCAAGCCCCTGCTGGACGGCGTCGATCTGCAGGTCCGGCGCGGCGAGCGCGTTTGTGTGCTGGGCCGCAACGGCGAAGGCAAGACTTCGCTGCTGCGCCTCGTCAGCCGCGAAATCGTCCCCGACAGCGGCGAGGTCTGGGTGCGCCCGGGCGCGCGGATCGCGAGCCTTGCGCAGGAAGTCGCCTCGGCGAGCGATGAATCCGTGGCCGCGATCGTCCGCGGTGGTGCCGACCACCCGGAGGACTGGCAGGCCGAGTTGGAGGTCGACCAGGTCATCGCGCGGCTGGGACTGGATCGCAACGCGAACATGAGTGAGCTGTCCGGTGGATGGCGCAGGCGAGCGATGCTCGGGCGCGCGCTGGTGAGCGCTCCGGATCTGCTGCTGCTCGATGAACCCACCAATCACCTCGACATCGAAGCGATCACCTGGCTCGAAGAGATGATGCTCGAGTTCAGCGGCGCGCTGCTGTTCATCAGCCACGATCGCGCGTTCGTACGCCGGCTCGCAACGCGCATCGTCGAACTCGACCGTGGCCAATTGCGCGTCTGGCCGGGCAGCTACGACGATTACGTGCTGCAGAAACAGGCCGCGCTCGAGGTCGAGGCAAAACACGCGGCGCTGTTCGACAAGAAGCTCGCTCAGGAGGAGGCCTGGATTCGGCAGGGCGTCGAGGCGCGCCGTACCCGCAACGAGGGGCGCGTTCGCGCGCTCAAACAGCTGCGCGTGGAACGCAGCGAGCGGCGCGAGAGAATCGGTCAAATGGAAGTGCGTCTGCAGGATGCCTCGCCCTCCGGAAAACTGGTGTTCGAGGCGCTGAACGTCACGCAGCGATTCGCGGAGAACACCGTGATCGCGGATTTCTCGGTGCGAATCATGCGCGGCGATCGGATCGGCATCATCGGACCGAACGGCTGCGGAAAATCGACGTTGATCAAGCTGCTGGTCGGTGAGATCGAACCCACCGAGGGCACGATACGCCGCGGCACGAGTCTCAAGGCCGCGTACTTCGATCAGCAGCGCGAACAGCTCGACACGAGCGCTTCGATCATGGACAACGTGACCGGCGGCAGCGGCGACAGCGTCATGATCGACGGCCGCGCACGCCACGTCTCGGGGTATCTGCGCGATTTTCTGTTTCCGCCGGAGCGTTTGCTCGCGCCCGTGAGCATGCTGTCGGGCGGCGAGCGCAACCGTCTGCTGCTCGCGCGGCTGTTCGCGAAGCCGAGCAACTTGCTGATCATGGACGAGCCGACCAATGATCTCGACGTCGAGACCTTGGACTTGCTCGAGGAATTGGTCGCGAACTACGAGGGCACCTTGCTGCTCGTGAGCCACGACCGGGAATTTCTCGACAACGTCGTGACCAGCACGCTGGTCTTCGAGGGCGGCGGGCGGGTCAATGAGTACGTCGGCGGCTACACGGATTGGCTGCGCCAGCGCAGGGCTCCGGGTCGCGCCGCGCCACGTGCTGCGGCTGCCGGCTCGTCCGTGGCGGGTGCGGCGGGCACGCGCGATGCGAGCACCATCCCGGGCAGCGCCAAAGCGCGGCGCCTCTCGTTCAAGGATCAGCGCGAACTCGAAATGCTGCCGAACCGGATCCAGGCGCTCGAGCAGGAGCAGAGCGAATTGCACCTCGCGATCGGCGACCCCGAACTGTTTCGCCAGTCTCCCGAACGCGCGGCCGCGACGGTCAAGCGGCTCGATAGCCTCGCCAAGGAACTCGAAGCGGCCTATGCGCGCTGGGACGCGCTGGAATCGGCGCGGCCTGCGTAGGCGCGCCGGCTAGCGGCGCGTGCGGCCGCGCCCGAGTAAATCGCTGGGATTGGGCAAACCGGCGCCGCCGGCGTCCGGAATCACGAGCGAGGAGGCTTGCTCGCGCCGCAGCTCCTGCAATTCGCGCATCGTCTGCTGTACGGCCGATTCGGCGGCCTCGCCGAACTTCGATACCGCGACCGCCAAGCTGTCGGCCTCCAGCTCGAAGCTGATCGGCAGCGCGCCCATCGGCGTCATGACTTGCGCCTGGCCGACGTAGATCACGGGCCGCGCGGGGTCGGCCGCACCGTCGGCCGTGACCGGCGTCAGGCACCGTATCGTGCCGACCTTGCGATCGGTAAAGACGTCTTCACGATAAATCTGGGTCGCGTCCATGGTTGCCTGACGGCCTTCGGCGGTGGAGCTCATTGCGTGGGTCATCCTCTACAGCGAGTACGTTGAGATCAATTGACGCCAACCCTAGCAGTTTCCGGTGCTGTTACGATAGGCGCCTTCTATTTTAGTGGATTGACGTCGGTTTGCCCAAAGACCTCACGAGACCGCCCACCGGCAGCGCCCGCAGAATCCCGGCGTGGACCACGTTGCTCGGCCTGGCCTTGCTCGGATTCGCGCTCTGGTGGCTGCACCACGCGCTGGCCCAATATCGCTGGCATGACATCGTTGCGCAGATGCGCGCGATACCGGCGCCGGCCCTGCTCACGGCGGGCCTGCTGACGCTCGCGAGCTACGCCTGCCTCACGCTCTACGACTTGTTGGGCGCGCACTTGGCCGGTGCGAAGGTCCCGTATCGCCGGCTTGCGATGATTTCGTTCATGGCTTACGGCATCGGGCACAACGTCGGAATGAATACCTTGAGCGGCGGGGCGATTCGGTTTCGCACGTATTCGGCGCTCGGATTGAGTGCGAGACAAATCGCGACGATCGTCGCGTTCGGAACCGGAACATTTTACTTGGGCGCCGCCACCTTGCTCGGCGCATCACTGCTGAGCCAGGCGGCCTTGTCGGTATCGGTGCTGCACTTGCTGCACATTCCGCCGGCCCTGCCGGCCGCCATGGGCCTTGCCCTGCTCGCCGGAGTGGCCGCCTATCTGATCTTTGCGTGTACGCGCCGCGCGCCGTTGCAATTTCGCGGGCACGAGCTGCCGCTACCGGAGCCGCGCGTCGCGTTCGCTCAGGTCGCGCTCGCATGCACCGATTTGATGCTATCGGCAGGCATCGTCTACGTGCTGCTGCCGCCGCATGCGGGCGTCGGTTTCCTGGGATTCGTAGGTCTCTACATCATCGCGATCGCGGCCGGCGCGATCAGTACCGTGCCCGGCGGCGTCGGGGTCTTCGAATTGGTGCTGCTGCAGTTATTGGTCGTGGTGCCCCGCGACCAGCTGTTCGGCTCCTTGCTCGCGTATCGCGCGATCTACTACCTGGCTCCGTTCGCACTCGCGCTGAGCTTGCTGGGCGCGCATGAAGTTTGGGCGCACCGGACCCAGATCGGGCGAATTTTCCGGCTGGCCAGAACCTGGCTCATCGCGATCACGCCGCAGGCGGTTGCGATCGCGGTGTTCGGCGCGGGCGCGGTACTGCTGTTCTCGGGAGCGACCCCCGGTCTCGGCGAACGCATGGCGATCCTTCGCGACGTCGTACCGTTGCCGGTGCTCGAGCTGTCGCATCTGGTCGGCAGCGCGGTCGGTGTCGGCCTGCTGGTGCTCGCGAATGGCCTGTATCGGCGCCTCGACGCGGCTTGGTGGTTGACGATGTGGCTGCTGTGCGCCGGCGTTCTGGTGTCGCTGCTCAAGGGTTTCGACTACGAAGAAGCCATCGTGTTGAGTATGGTCGCGAGCGTTCTCGCGTTAGCGCATGCGCGCTTCACGCGCCGGGCCTCCTTGATCGAGCAGCGCTTCTCGGCCCCGTGGATCGTCGCGCTGGTGATCGTACTCGGCACTTCGGCGTGGCTAGTGAGTTTTGCATACCGGCACGTGCCCTACGCGAACGATCTGTGGTGGCAATTCGCATTCGAAGCGTCGGCTCCTAGAAGCCTGCGCGCATTGCTGCTCGCCTTGGTGCTCGCGGCCGTCTACGGCTTGTGGCGTCTGCTGCGCCCTGCGAAGCCCGCACTGCTGGTGCCCAGCGATGCCGATCTTGCGCAAGCGGAGACGGTGATCCGGGTATCGGTGGATACGACCGCGAATCTCGCGTTGCTTGCCGACAAGAACCTGATGTTCAGCGCGGATCGCGGTGCATTCATCATGTACCAGGTCTCTGGGCGTAGTTGGATCGCGATGGGGGATCCGGTCGGACCGGAAAGCGCGCGCGAACCGCTGGCGTGGAGCTTTCTCGAGAACTGCGACACGATGGCTGCCTCGCCGGTGTTCTACCAGGTCACGCCGGAAAATCTGCCGATCTACGTCGATCTCGGCTTGAGCCTCAGTAAGCTCGGCGAGGAGGCGCGGGTCGCGCTCGAATCCTTTTCGCTCGAGGGCCCGGCGCGCGCCGATTTGCGCCAGACCCATCGGCGGGCCGCGCGCGACGGCGCGGAGTTTCACATCGTGCCGCGCGAGCAGGTCGCGGCGATCATCGGCGAGCTTCGCGCGGTCTCGGATGCATGGCTGGCGTCGATGCGCGGCGGCGAGAAGGGATTTTCGATGGGCTACTTCGATGCGCGCTATCTGACGCGCTTCGACTGTGCGATCGTGCGCCGCGGCGGGCGGATCGTCGCGTTCGCCAATCTGTGGTTTGCGGGCAAGACCGAACTTTCGGTCGATCTGATGCGCTATGCCGAGGGTGCGCCGAAGGGCGTCATCGATTTTCTGCTGATCGAATGCATGCTGTGGGGCAGGACCCAGGGTTATCGCTGGTTCAATTTAGGTATGGCGCCCCTGTCGGGCTTGGACGAGCATCCGCTCGCGCCGGCATGGCACAAACTCGGCCGCTTGCTGACGCGCTACGGCGAGAATTTCTATCATTTCGAGGGGCTGCGAAAGTACAAAGAGAAGTTCCAGCCCGTGTGGCGGCCGCGCTACCTCGCGGCGCCGGGCGGCGTGGCGCTTGCCGGCGCGCTGCTCGATGTCACCAATCTGATCTCGCGCGGTGTCGGCAAAATATTGACGAAATAGGAGTGGGCGTGAACAGAGCAATGGCGGCGGTGCTGTGGGCGGTCTGCTGGTCGAGCGCGGTTAGCGCGGCGCCGGCGGAAACGATCGACTTCGGGCGCTTCGGCCCGGTCACCATCTACCGCAGCGACGGCGATGCGCGCGACCTGGTGTTATTTTTCTCAGGCGACGGCGGCTGGAACCTCGGCGTCGTCTCGATGGCACAGCGCCTCTCTGTCAAGGGCGCGATCGTTGCCGGCATCGATATTCGCGGCTACCTCGCGGCATTGGAGAAGTCCCGGGAGAAATGCGTCTCGCCCGCCGTGGACCTGGAAAACTTGAGCCACTTTCTGCAGGCGAAATTGGGCATCAAGAAATATCTGCAGCCGACCCTGGTCGGCTATTCGTCGGGCGCCACACTCGTCTACGCGGCGCTCGCCGAGTCGCCCGACGGCTTGTTCAAGGGCGCGCTCAGCATCGGATTTTGCCCGGATCTCGACTTGAAGAAGCCGGTGTGCAAAGGCACCGGCATCGAGGCGACACCGCGCCGCGACGCCAAGGGCGTGCTCAAAGGCGTCGATTTCCTGCCGACCAAGACCTTGCCGGGATCGTGGATCTCGCTGCAGGGTGAAACCGATCAGGTTTGCCCGGCGCCACTGACCGCGAAATTCATCGCGACCGTACCGGGCGCCGAAATCGTGATGCTGCCGAAAGTCGGACACGGCTACGCGGTCGAGAAAAATTGGGTGCCGCAATACGAGTCGGCTTATGAGCGCATCACGCGCGGCCACGCGGCGCAAACGCCGGCGACATTGCCTGCACCGGTCGCGGATCTACCCCTGACCGAGGTGCCGGCGAGCGGCGGTGCGAGCAGTCCCTGGCTCGCGGTTTTTCTCTCGGGCGACGGCGGTTGGGTCGGTCTCGATCGCGGCGTTTCCGAAGCGCTTGCGCAGCACGGCATCCCGGTCGTCGGCTGGGATTCGCTCAAATATTTTTGGTCGCCGCGCACGCCGTCGGGGGCGTCCGCCGACCTCGATCGCGTGGTTCGCCATTATTCGAGCGCATGGAACAAATCCAAGGTGCTGCTGATCGGCTATTCGCAAGGTGCCGACACGATGCCCTTCATGGTCAATCGGCTGCCGCCCTCGTCGCGCGCACTCGTGGGTCTCACGGCGCTGCTCGGCATCAGCGACAGCGCCCTGTTCGAATTCCACGTGGCCAACTGGCTCGGCAACCCGAGCGGCGGTCTGCCGACGGCTCCCGAACTCGCACACTGGACCGGTAGTCCCTATGTCTGCATCTACGGCGAGGAAGACGATGATTCGGTCTGTTCGAAGGTGACCGGCCGCGGCGGCGCGGCGGTCAAAATGGCCGGCGGCCACCACTTCGGCGGTAGCTACAGCGAGATCGCCGACGAAATCCTACAGCGATTGCCGGCGCGCTAAGCGATTTCGCGTTCGACTTTCGCGGCGACTTCGCGCATTTTCGGCAGGAACTGGTCGAGCGCGGTCCGCAGCGGCACCGCAGTCGCCGAATAACGCACCGTGACCGACGCGAGGATCCGATCCTTGGCGCGTAACGGTATTGCGAGGCTCGTCTCCTCGGAAACGCGGCGCGCACGCTGCGAGATTGCATAGCCTTGAGTCCGCGTCTCGTTGAGCAAGCGCTCGACTTCTTGGCGATTGCGCGCGAGTCGATCCTCGGGCAGCGATGAACGCGAGAGCAATTCGAGCATCGCTTCGCGCTGCGGTGCTGTGCAGAATGCCAAATAGGCGCGGCCTGCGGCCGACGCCAGCATCGGAACGCGCACGCCCGCACCGTAATGTTCCAGTGCGAGCGGACTCTGGTGGTCGGTTGCCTCTCGAATCATCATCGCGGCTCCCGAGGGTGTCGCGATCGCGACCGGCCAGACGATCTGCTCGCAGAGCGTCGACAGATGCGGTCTCGCGAGATGGGCGAGCATCGCCTCATCGTCAAATCCGTCCGAGAGCGCGCGCACCATGATCGTCGGTCGATAGCAATCGTCATGCGGATCACGCTCGACGTAACCCGCGAGGCGCAGTGTTTCGAGAATTCGATAAGTCGTCGTGCGCGGCAATCGTACCGCCTGCGCGATCGTGTTGATTGCGGCGCGTTCGAGACGATTTAGTTCGGTGAGTACGTCGAGACCGCGGTTGAGCGCTCGAATAGGGCGAGTGGAATCGCGCATGCGATTGTCGTTCGTGTCAGCAGCAAAACCAACTTCGGCGTCCATGGTGAAGTGCCCTCGATGTTGCTTCTCATTCAGCCTAAATTGTACATTAGCGGGTTGTACAAATCATAGACAAGAAATGTCAATATCCGCGCGCAAATTCGTCGCGCGGAGTAGGTGTCGCTCGCAATCGATTGTCAGCAATTGACTACTGCGCAAGTGAACGCATCGGCTGCGGACGGCTCATGTACCCCGGAGCGATTTGAGGGCCGCCAGAGCGGCGCCGCGCGCCTCCCGGTGTTCGACACAGGGGCGCGGATAATCGAGGCTCAATCGCACTCCTGCGGCCTCGAGGACCGCCGCAGGGGCCTCCCAGGGCGCGTGGATCCAGGGCATGGGAAGCTTCGCGAGTTCCGGGACCCAGCGGCGCACGTACGTGCCCTCGGGGTCGAACTTGCCGGCTTGCAGAACCGGATTGAAGATCCGGAAGTAGGGCGCCGCATCGGCACCGCAGCCGGCCGCCCATTGCCAGCCCAAGGTGTTGCTCGCGAGATCCGCGTCGACCAGCGTGTCCCAGAACCAGCGGGTCCCCGCGGTCCAGGGGGACAGCAAGTCCTTGACGAGGAATGAGGCAACGATCATGCGCGCGCGGTTGTGCATCCAACCCGTTATCCACAGTTCACGCATGCCCGCATCGACGATCGGGTAGCCCGTGAGGCCGCGTTGCCAGCGCTGCACGGCTTGCGGGTCGGATCTCCACGGAAAGTCCGCAAATCTTGCGCGCAGCGGCTGTTCCGCCATCGCCGGAAAGTGAAACAGCAGGTGATACGCAAATTCACGCCAGCCGAGTTCAGTCAGAAATTGCGATTGCCGCCAATTTGCGCCGCGTCCCTGCGCAATCGCAGAGGCGCGCGCCGCGGCCCAAATTTCCCGAGGCCCGATCTCGCCGAAATGCAGATGCGGCGAGAGTCGCGAGGTGCCCGCAAGATCCGGCCGGTTGCGTCCCTCGTGATAATCGGCAAACCCATCGCGCAAGAAAATCTCGAGCTGCCGCTCGGCGCCGACTCGGCCCGGCGTCCAAGCCTCGTGCAAGCCCTCGGTCCAGGAACTCGCGGGCAGCAGCTCGAGCTGTCCGAGGTCCACGCCCGCCGGCCAGGCGGGCGGCGGCGCGAGTTGCAGCGGCGCGGGCAGGGGATCGGGCGGGTCGGGCAGCGCCAAGCAGCGACGCCAGAATGGCGTGAACACCTGGAATGGCGCATCGGCCTTGGTCGCGATTTCCCAAGGCTCGTGCAGCAGTGCACTGTTATGGCTCTCGGCGAGCAAGCCTGCCGCGCGCAATGCCGTTTTTATTTTCTGATCGCGCAGGACCGCGGCCGGTTCGTAGCGGCGATTCCAGAGGATGCGATCCGCACCGCAGCTGCGCGCGACGGCGAGCAGTTCCTCGAGTGCGCTCGTGCCCGTGCGCAAACTCAAGCGCGATCCCAGCTGCGCGAGCTGCTCCGAGAGCCGCGCGAGACTCTCATGCAGCCACCACCGGCTCGCCGCGCCCGGGGCCCATTCGCCCTCTTCCGCTGGCGCATGAATGTACAGCGGAACGACCGCGCTCCCAAGCGCCAGCGCGGCGCGCAGCGCCGGATTGTCTGCGAGGCGAAGGTCCTGCCGGAACCAAACGAGGGTCGTCATCGAGCCCAAGAGTGGTCGAGCGCGCGGCTGAGCGCAAGCGCGCGGCGAGCCGGCTTTCGGTGCCGCAGACGGCGGGCGGTTCGGATACAATTCAGCGGCGTCAAGAACCGCAAAAAATCACTGCCAAGTACGAGGAATCGCGCGCGCTATGTCGGATCAAGGTGCACTAATATCGTCGGAGCCGATAGCGGCGGAAGCGGTCATCATCGGTGCGGGGCCCGTGGGCCTGTTTCAAATCTTCGAACTCGGGCTGCTCGGGATCAAATCGCACATCATCGATTCGCTCGCGCAAGCGGGCGGTCAATGCACCGAGCTCTACCCGGACAAGCCGATTTACGACATTCCGGCGCTGCCGGTCTGCGGCGCGCAGGAACTCGTCGATCGGCTCATCGAACAGGCGAAACCGTTCCACGCGACGTTCCATCTCGGCGAGGAGGTCACCGAGGTGCGCTGTCAGGCCGACGGCAAGATTCATGTCGGCACCGCGGCCGGAACGCAGTTGATCGCGGGCGCCGTCGTGATCGCGGGCGGTGTCGGTTCGTTCCAGCCGCGGCGGCTCGCGGTTCCCGGGATCGAGGCATTCGAAGGCAGGCAGGTGCATTATCGGGTCAAGTCGGCCGGGGATTTTTACGGTCAGGACCTGGTCATTTGCGGCGGCGGAGATTCGGCGCTCGATTGGACCGTCGCCTTGTGCGAGAAGGCGCGCTCGCTGACCCTGGTGCACCGGCGCGCGGAATTTCGCGCGGCGCCCGCGACGGTCGCGCGTATGCGTGAACTCGTCGCGGCAGGCAAAATGCGCTTCATCGAGGGCAATCTCATGGGCCACGAGGTCCAAAACGACGAGCTCGTGCGCGTCGAGATCCACGCAACCGACGGGCAGCACGTCAATCTGCCCGCGCAGCAGGTTCTCGCGTTCTTCGGATTGCATCCGAAGCTCGGCCCGATTGCCGAGTGGGGCCTCGAGTTGGAAAAGAAGGCGCTCAAGGTCGACACCGAGAAGTTTCAGACCAGCGTGCCCGGCATATTTGCGATCGGCGACATCAATACCTATCCCGGCAAGAAGAAATTGATCCTGAGCGGTTTCCACGAGGCGGCGCTTGCGGCGTTCGGCATCCAGGCGCATTTGTTCCCGGGCAAGCGCCAGTTCCTCCAGTACACGACGACCAGCCCGATCATGCAAAAGCGCTTGGGGTTAGCCGGCGCCCAGGAGCATTGAGCATCCGTCCATGAACCGATTGCTCGAAGACCTGCTCAAGGTGATGACGCTCGAACGGCTCGAGCTCAATCTGTTTCGCGGCGAGAGCCGCGACATCGGCAGTCCCCAGGTGTTCGGCGGGCAGGTGCTCGGCCAGGCGCTGGTCGCCGCGACCGCGACCGTCGATGGTCGCGCGGTTCACTCGCTGCACGCGTATTTTCTGCGTCGCGGTGATTGCAACGCGCCGATCGTCTATGAAGTCGATCGAGCGCGCGACGGCAACCATTTTTCGACGCGGAGAATCCTTGCGATTCAGCACGGCGAGCCCATTTTCAACATGTCGGCTTCGTTCCAGGTCCCGGAAACCGGACTCGATCATCAGGCCGATATGCCGCAGGTTCCGCCGCCGGAATCCTTGGTCGATGCGGAAACGTACTACCGCAATCTGAGCACCGAATTGCCCGCGGGCCTGCGCCGATTGTTCGAGCACCGGCGCCCGTTCGAATTCCGGCCGGTCCATCCGCCGAATCTGTTGCAGCCGCAAAAGTTGCCGCCGCTCAAGAGCGTCTGGTTTCGCGCGGTCGGCGCGCTGCCGGACGATGAGTCGCTGCACCGCTGCTTGCTGGCGTACGTGTCGGACTTCCATCTGCTCGACACCGCGACGCTGCCGCACGGCGTGTCTTATACGAGCGGCAAGCTCATCATGGCGAGCATCGATCACGCGATGTGGTTTCATCGCGGCGTGCGCGTCGATGAATGGCTGCTGTATTCGATCGACAGTCCGAGCAGTTCCGGCGCGCGCGGCTTCACACGAGGCAGCATATTCTCGCGCGACGGCCGGCTCGTCGCGAGCACGGCCCAGGAAGGCCTGATTCGCGTGATTTCCGGGTAAAAACGCAGCGCCGTGCTCAAAACGATCCTCATCATCGGACTCGTCGTTGCGGTGCTGGTCGGCGGCTTGGTGACGCTGCTCACGAGCCGCTCGGTCGGCAACCCGAGCGGCGAGCTGCTCGAGCGGGCCAAGAAGCGTGCGCGCGAACAAGCGCAGAAAGAGGACCGCTAGTAGACCTGGCGACCGTGCGAGGCTTCCCAGACGGATCGCGGCAGCGTGTAGAGATGACAGTCCCACCAGCGGTTTTTCGCACGGCGGTGCTTGCGATACACCGCTTCCCAGCGCATGCCGACCTTTTCCAAGACGCGCATCGAGGCTTGGTTGTTGACGTCGACCGTGGAGATCACCCGATCGGCGCGCAGATCGAAAAATGCGGCATCCGCGAGCGCCAGCGCGATTTCCGTTGCGTAACCCTTACCCCAGTCTGGATGACCCAGCATGTAGCCCAAATCGACGACGTCGCGCTCGATCAAGGACAGGTCGCAGGCCCCGATCAGCCGGCCCGATGCGCCTTCGACGACGGCAAGCTCGAATCGTGTGCGCGGCAGCTCGAGCTGCGAGGCGAGCAAGCCGTCCAAGTAGTGCGCCGTGCCTTCCTCGTCGCGTGGGCCGAAGAACAGGTAGCGCGTGACGCGCGGATCGGACGAGAACGCGTGCATCGCCTTGAAATCGTCCTTGACGAATTCGCGCAAGCTCAGCCGCTCGGTCAAGATCGGCAATCGCAAGCTGCGCATCATTGCAGCACCTTGCCGGGGTTCATGATGCCGTTCGGATCGAGCGCGCGCTTCAAATCGTGCATCACGGCGAGTTCCACGGGGTCGCAGCGCCGCGCTAGCTGGGGGGCGCGCAGGCGGCCGATGCCGTGTTCCGCACTGAAGCTGCCGCCGAGGCTCTCGACGAGATCGAACATCGCCTCCTCGAGCGCGTCCTTGCGCGCGAGGAATGCGGCCTTGTCGCTGCCACTGCGTTGGCTCACGTTGAAATGCAGGTTGCCGTCGCCGACGTGTCCGTAGGCGATCACTTCGCCTTCGGGTGCGAGGTGCTCCACCAAACGGCTGCCATCGGCGACGAGCTGCGGCAACGCCGAAATCGGCACCGAAACATCGTGTTTGAGGCTCGCGCCATGACGGCTCTGCGCCTCCGGTACCGATTCGCGCAGCTTCCACATTGCCTCGGCCTGCGGCCCGGAATTCGCAATCAAGGCGTCGACGATCGTTGTCGCGGCCGAGGCTTGCGCCAACTCGTCCGTGAGCAGCGAAGTCAAATCCTGGCGCGGATTCGGCGAGGACAGCTCGACCAATGCGTACCAGTCGGCTTTCAACGACAGCGGGTTGGCGACTCCGTCGACGTGTTTCACCGTGAGTTCGACCGCGCGGCGCGGCAGCAGTTCGAAGCTCGTGACTTGGTCGCCGGCGGCGCCGCGCAAGCGCACGAGCAGCTCGAGCGCACGTTGCGGCGACTCGAGCGCGACGAGCGCGGTCGCGGTGTCGGCCGGCTGCGGGAATAGTTTCAAGCAGGCCGCGGTGATCACGCCGAGCGTTCCTTCGGCGCCGATGAACAGCGACTTGACGTCATAGCCGGTGTTGTCCTTGCGTAGCGCGTGGAGCGCGCCGAGGATGCGACCGTCGGCGAGCACCACTTCCAGGCCCAACACCAGGTCGCGCATCATGCCGTATCGCAGCACTGCGGTGCCGCCCGCGTTGGTCGACAAGTTGCCGCCGATCTGCGCGGAGCCTTCCGAGCCCAAACTCAAGGGGAACAGCCGGTTTGCGGCGCTTGCCGCGGCCTGCGCCTCGGCGAGCGTTATGCCCGCCTCGACGATCATCGAATAGTTGTCGGCATCGACCCTGCGAATGCGCTGCATGCGGCGCATCGAGATCACGATCTGCGAGCCGCTCTCGTCGGGCGTCGCGGCGCCGCAGTAGCTGGTGTTGCCGCCTTGCGGAACCACCGCGATCCGGTCGCGATTGCAAATCGCGAGAATCTTGGCGACCTCCGCAGTCTCGCGCGGCAGCAACACCAGCGGCGTGGATCCGTGATACAGATGCCGAAAATCGCCGACGAAGGATTCGACATCCTGCGCACCCTCCAGCCAGCCGCCGTTGCCGACGACGGCGCGCAGCTCGGCCAAGGCCGCGGTGCTAGGTTTTCGGGGCATGAATTGTCGCCAAACTCGCGCGCCGCGATCGCGGTTTGGTCAAGAGCATTTGCACGTCACCAAGCTGCCGTTCCTCGAATCCGCCTTCGCAATAGCACAGATAGTACTCCCACATGCGCACGAAGGTCTCGGGGTAGCCGAGCGCGCGTACCTCCGTCAGGCGTGCGAGAAAGCGTTCGCGCCACAGCCTCAGCGTATGCGCGTAATGCGGTCCGATGTCTTCGAGATGAAACAGCTTCATATCGGTCGCGCGCGATACCGAGTCGATCATGGATTGTACCGAGGGAATATCGCCGCCGGGAAAAATGAAGCGCTTGATGAAATCCACCGAGTGAATCTGGCTCTCGTACAATTGATCGCAAATCGTGATGGCTTGCAGCAGCATCGCCCCGTCGGGCTTGAGCAGATTGCCGCATGTGCGGAAGTACGTGTCAAGATATTGATGGCCGACCGCCTCGATCATTTCGATCGACACCAGCGCATCGTATTCGCCGGCGAGATCCCGATAGTCCTCGAGCAGCAGCGTGATCCGATCGTCGAGGCCCGCGCGCGCGATCCGTTCGCGCGCATAGTCGAATTGTTCCCGCGAAATCGTCGTCGTGGTCACGCGACAGCCGTAATTTTGCGCCGCATGGATCGCGAGGCCTCCCCAGCCGGTGCCGATCTCGAGCAGGTGCTGACCGGGTGCGAGCGCGAGCTTGCTGCAAGCGGCATCGAACTTCGCGCGCGAGGCGTCCGCGAGCGTCGATTCCGGATGCTCGAAAATGCCGCTGGAGTAGGTCATGGTTTCGTCGAGAAACAGTTCGAAGAATCGATTTCCGAGATCGTAATGCGCGGCGATGTTGCGGCGGCTACCGCTCTTGTCGTTGCGGTTGAGCCGATGCGCGAGCTTCAATAGTGGCGCGCTCACGCGCGACCAGCCCGAGTCCATGTCGTTCATCATCTCGCGGTTGACCACGAACAGGCGCACGAGGCCGGTCAAGTCGTCGCATTGCCAGAGGCCGTTGATGTACGCCTCGCCGGCCCCGACCGTGCCGGCGAACGCGACGTCAGAATAGAACTGCGGTCCGTGGACGCGCACGGTGACATCGAAAGGCCCCGCTGCGCTGCGCTCACCGAAACTTTGGTCCAAGTCGCCGTCGATCAAACGCAGGCGCCCATGCCGGATTTTTCTCAATTGCCCGAGAACCAGCCATTTCGCGAGCTGTGTCAGCACCGAGACCTGCTCGGTGCGCTCCTCGACGATGTTCGCCGGAACGATGTTGCGTCTCATGAATCACTCGCTCCTTGGACAGATCGGTGCGCTGGATGCACATGGAACGGCGTGCGCTTCCACCAGAGCCGCAGCGCCTCGTAATGAATCGCGGCGACGACTTTGAGCGTCATCAGCGGATAGGCGAGGAGCAGTCCCAAGAGCGCAGCGGGGCTCACGGGCTCGCTCCGCAGGCACAGTGCGGCGTCGAATTGGCAGGCGCCGCCGATGAAGTTCTGCATGTGCACGAACAGGTGCTCTTGCGGCTCGCTGAAACTCCAGTGGTAGTGCATTTCCATCGGCATGAACGGCGATACGTGAAAATCCTTGTCGAAATCGAACCGCATCGGCCGCGCCCCGGCCGCGACCGACGCGGTCTCCGGAACCCCCAATACGTACTGGTGGCGCTCGCCCCAAGGCGTATTGGTAATTTCCGCGACGATCGCATCGACGCTGCTGCCCGCGGCATCGAAGCAATAATAAAAGCTCACGGGATTCATGCAATACCCGAAATAGCGGAGGTGCGTCAGCAGCCGGATCGGGCCCGCCGGGCGGCGGCCGAGACGCCGCTCGACGAGGTCCCGTACCGCCAGGTCGAGTGGGCATTCAGGGTCGCCGAGGTAATCGCCGCGCCGAAACCAGGCGGGCGCGGGACGCCGCGCCGACCACAACGGCGTCGAATCGAACAGCTGCGGCAGTTCCGCGAGGTCGACATAGAGCATGAACAGAGAATAGCGAAATCGGTGTTGCGTCGGCGCCGAGCGCCGATGCCTAACCCACCCTTTGTAGATGCGGCTGTTCACGTGTCTCCTGCCGTAGAAAATCGTCGACCGACGCGAGCGCGCTCTTGACGCCGTCTTCGTGAAACCCATAACCCCAATAGGCCCCGCAATAATAGGTGCGCCGGGTTCCATTGATTTCAAGTCGCCGCTTCTGGGCGGCGACCGCGGCGCTCGTGTAAACCGGGTGATCGTAGAGGTAGCGGCCGATGACCTTGCTTGGGTCGACTTGCTCGCTGCGATTGAGCGTCAATAAGAATTGCGCCGGAGCATCGAGCGACTGCAGGATATTCATGTTGTAGGTGACCGTGACACGATCGTACGCTTCGATCGGCAGGTGATAGTTCCATGCCGCCCAGGCGAGCTCGCGCCGCGGCATCAGGCGCGCATCGGTATGCAACAAGGCTTCGTTGGCCTGATACGGGAAAGCGCCGAGAATCTCGCGTTCCTCGGGCGTCGCATCCGAGAGCAGCCTCAAGGCTTGGTCGCTGTGGCAGGCCACGAATACCTGATCGAAATGCTCGAGTGCTCCGCTGCGCAAGCGCAGAATTACCCGATTTCGCCGCCGCTGAATCGATGCAACCGGTGTTTGCAGGCGAATGCCGGTCGCATAGCGGGCCGTGAGCTTCTTGACGTACTCGCGCGAGCCGCCGCGAATCACCCGCCAGGTCGGGCGGTCGTTGACGCTCAGGAAGCCGTGATTCATGAAGAATTCGACGAAAAATCGCGCGGGAAACTCCAGCATGTCGACGGGCCGCGAGGACCAGATGGCCGCACCCATCGGAATGATGTAGTGATCGACGAAATAGCGCGAGTAGCGTTCGCGCTCCAGATAGTCGCCGAGACTCGAGCGGTCGGCGGCCGACTGCAGCAACGCCGGTGCGCGACGATTGAATCTCAGGATGTCGGCGATCATGCGCAAAAACGCCGGCCGGATCAGATTGCGTCGCTGCGCAAACAAGGTGTTCAAGCGCGTGCCGTTGTATTCGAGCCCGCTCTTCTCGCAGCGCACGCTGAAACTCATCTGGCTCGGCTGCCAGGCGACGTCGAGCTCACGCAGGATCTCGATGAACCGCGGGTAGGTCCAGTCGTTGTAGACGATGAACCCCGTATCCACGGCGTAGTGCTGGCCCGCATGGTCGACGTCGACGGTGTGCGTATGTCCGCCGACGCTTGCGCCGGACTCGAAGACCGTGACTTCATGGTCGGCGCTGAGGCGGTGGGCCGCAACCATCCCGGAGATGCCGGAACCGATAACCGCGATTCGCATGGAGTGAACCCACCTTGGCCGCGCCGGGAGATCCGGCTTACCGGTGTTATTCGGCGGGCAAGCGCGAACGGATGCGTCCGATCGCGGATTCAGCGCGCTTCAATAGCGCTTGCCGACTCCGTCGCGGGCGGCGCGCGGCACCGACTTCAAGTCCCAAATCAGGCCGAAAAACGCCATGAGCTTGAGCATGTAGAAGGTCATGTCGAACTCCCACCAATAGAATCCCTGGCGCGCTGACGCGGGGTAATGGTGGTGATTGTTGTGCCAACCCTCGCCGAGCGTGATGATCGCAAGCCAGGGATTGTTGCGGCTGGTGTCGCCGGTCTTGTAACGCTGACGGCCGAACACGTGCGAGAGCGAGTTGATCGTGTAGGTCCCGTGATAGACGGCGACCGTGGAGACGAAAAACCCCCAGACGAGCATTTGCCAGCCGCTCGTGCCGAGCCCCGGCGCAACATGCTTGAGCAAGACGCCGAGCAGGAACACGCCTAAGCCGAGCGCTGTCGGTACCGCGATGTCGAATCGGTCCAAAAACCGCAGTTCCGGATACTTGAGCAAATCCTTGACCCGGGACAGGTCGGCCACGAAATTCTTCTGGGTCAGGAACCAGCCCATGTGGCTCCAAAAGAAGCCGTGCTGTTTCGGCGAATGCACGTCTTCGGGCTTGTCCGAATAGACGTGGTGGTGGCGGTGATGCGCGGCCCACCAGATCGGGCCGCGCTGGACCGCGGATGCGCCCAGCAGTCCGAAAATGAACTGTCCGGCGCGCGAGGTCTTGAACGTGCGGTGCGAGAAATAGCGGTGGTAGAACCCCGTGATTGCGAACATCCGCACGACATAGAGCGTCGCCGTGACCGCGAGCGCGACCCAGCTGAAGCCGACCCAAATCACCGCGAGGCAGGCGACGTGCATCAGCAAGAACGGTACCGTGCGCGGCCAGTCGATGCGGCGGTCGTGAGCTTCAGCGAGCGACGCATCCGGTTGCCGCTCCGCGAGCGCGGTGTTGTCGAACCATCGCGACAGTTCGCGATTGACGCGCAGCGCCGCTGCCGGCGGATGAAT
The DNA here is from genome assembly GCA_049517075.1 of Steroidobacteraceae bacterium. Lineage (GTDB taxonomy): Bacteria > Pseudomonadota > Gammaproteobacteria > Steroidobacterales > Steroidobacteraceae > Bog-1198. The sequence goes on from JBEKSM010000031.1 coordinate 33,320, forward strand.
CGAGTCCGTGTTTTGGCTCATTGAGTTTCCTGGAAAGACGCAGTGGTGTGTAGGTTTGAAGAGGGCGCAAGGCTCATGCGCCGCGCAGCGCCTCGATCGGTGGATGTGACATATTGCGCGGCAAGTCGGTGCCGAGCAGCCAGGCTTCGAGCTCCGATTGCGGCTGCGCGATGACCCGAGCGCCCATCGTGCGTTTGGCGATCCACTTGGATAAAGCCAATGAAATCAATGCTCCGCCGAAGCCGAAAGCGGCCGAGAAAACCAGCAGGTTGCCGATGCCGCCGCCGCCGAGGCTCACGCCGAGGACCTGCTCGACCACGAACAGTATGAGCCCGAGCAGTGCCAAAACTGCCAAGTTGGTCATCAAGAACAAGAAAATTCGTTTCATGAGCCTTTTATTTGGGACCGGTTAACTCAATATGCTATCCCGGCGCTGTAATGGCCGGAACGTTTCGGTACATCTGAAGAGGAATCGACCGAGCATCGAGAATCCTTAAAGCCGGGCGATTTGAAGAGCCGAATCGCATAGATTGGGCGCTCCAGGGGACCATCAAGTGTTAACAAAGGTTTGGCATGCAATTTAAGGACTATTACGCAATTTTGGGGCTTGGGCGCGAATCCAGCGCGGAGGACGTCAAGCGCGCCTATCGCAAGCTCGCGAGAAAATACCATCCGGACGTCAGCAAGGAGAAAAACGCCGAGGACAAGTTCAAGGAGCTTCAAGAGGCTTATGAAGTGCTTCGAGACCCGGAGAAGCGCGCCGCTTACGACCAGTTGGGGCGCGACTGGCGCTCGGGCCAGCAGTTTCGCAGGCCACCGAATTGGGAACAGCGCTTCAGCACCGGCGGTGAACATGGTTTCTCGGATCTCAACGGTTTCAGCGACTTTTTCTCGTCCCTGTTTGGCTCTTCGGCCGGGGCACCCCAACCGGATGCAGATGCGGGTCATCTGGAGGTCACGGTCGAGGAGGCCTTTGCCGGTACGCGCCGGCGTGTAACCGTGCATGAGCACGGCCGCCCGCGCGTCGTCGACGTGCAAATACCGGCCGGCGTCGCCGACGGCCAGGCCTTGCGCATCAGCGGCGCAACGGGCCGGCAGGCGCTCGTGTTTCGCGTGCGCATCCGCAGCCACGCGCTCTATGTGGTGCAGGGCAAGGATGTGCTCATCGAATTGCCCCTCGCGCCCTGGGAGGCGGCTCTCGGCACCAAGGTCGCCGTACCGACGCTCGGCGGCACGGTCGAGTTGACGGTGCCGGCCGGGGCACAGTCCGGCCAGAAACTCCGGTTGCGCGGGCGGGGGCTGCCCGGCAGTCCCGGCGGTGACCAGATCGTCACGATCAAACTGGTGACGCCGGCCGCCGAGTCGGTGGCGCAGAAAGAGGCCTACGAGAGAATGAAGCGTGAGTTGAAATTCGATGCCCGGGCCAATTGGCCGGCAACGTGAAGCGCCTTGAAGTTGGCGGATTCGGCCCCAGTTTGTGGGGTTGGATGCATAACACCGAAGTTCCAGGGTCATCGAGATGAACGCACAAATACAGCCCGAAATCAAAGAATTCCAATCCGAGACCAAGCAAATACTGCGCTTGGTGATTCATTCGCTCTATTCGCACAAGGAAATCTTCCTGCGCGAATTGATTTCGAATGCGTCGGATGCCTGCGAGAAGCTGCGCTTCGAGGCGCTCGCGAAGCCGGAACTGCTTGGCGGCGACAATCTCGTGATCACGCTGATGGTCGATGCGGCTGCCGGCACGCTCACGGTTCGCGACAACGGCATCGGCATGAGCCGCTCCGAGGTCATCGACAACCTCGGCACGATCGCGCGCTCGGGCACGAAGAAGTTCCTCGAAACCTTGAGCGGCGACTCGGCCAAGGATTCCCAGCTGATCGGCCAATTCGGCGTCGGCTTCTACTCGTCATTCATCGTCGCCGACCGGGTTACGGTGCTCAGCAAACGCCTCGGCGATCTCGCGGAACAGGGCGTGCGCTGGGAGTCGGATGGTGAGGGCGCTTACGAGATCCAAGCGAGCGACAAAGCCGATCGCGGCACGGAAGTGGTCCTGCACCTGCGCGAGGAGGACAAGGAATTCCTCGAAGAGTCGCGGCTGCGCCAGCTCGTGCGGCGTTATTCCGATCATTTGAGTCTGCCGATCGTGCTGAAGATCGGCGACAAGGAGGAGCGGCTCAATCAGGCGCAGGCATTTTGGACGCGATCGAAGACCGATCTAAAGGACGAGGACTATCAGGCGTTCTACAAACATCTGACCCACGACAGCGAGGAGGCGCGGACCTGGGCGCACAACAAGGTCGAGGGCAACATCGAATACACGTCGCTGCTCTATCTTCCCAAGCGCGCGCCGTTCGACCTGTTCGAGCGCGAGCAACGCGGCGGCGTTCAGCTCTACGTCAAGCGCGTCTTCATCATGGACAAGGCCGCTGAGCTGCTGCCGCCCTACCTGCGCTTCATGCGCGGTCTGGTCGACACCGCCGACCTGCCGCTCAACGTATCGCGCGAGCTGCTGCAAAACAACCGAACCGTCGAGAAAATCAGGTCCGCGCTCGTCAAGCGCACGCTGGATCTGCTCGAGGATCTCGCGACCAACAAGCCCGAGGAGTATGCCGAGTTCTGGAAGACCTTCGGTGTCGTGTTCAAAGAGGGCATCATCGACGATGGCGGCCAGAAAGCGCGCATCGCGGCGCTGCTGCGCTTTCATTCGACGGCGGTGGAGGGCGATGCGCCGACGGTCACACTCGCCGACTACTTGTCGCGATTGAAGCCGGATCAAAAATCCATTTATTACCTGACCGCAGACACCTTGAGTGCCGCGCGCAACAGTCCGCACCTCGAGGGATTTCGCGCGAAAGGCATCGAAGTGCTGCTGCTGACCGATCGCATCGACGAGTGGGTCGCGAACCATTTGCATGAATTCGACGGCAAGCCGCTTGCGAGCGCCTCGAGCGCCACGGCTGAGGTCGCATCGGCGATACACACGCCTGACCAGGCAGCCGCTGAGACCGAATTCAAGGACAGCCTCACGCGTCTCGGCAAGGTGCTTGCCGGCAAGATCGAGAGTGCGCGGATTTCCGGCCGGCTCACCGAATCCCCGGCGGTCTTGGTCGCCGGCGAATTCGGCATGTCCTTGCGCATGGGGCGAATACTCAAGCAGGCCGGTCAGAACAATCCGTTTGCGACCTTGCCGATCCTGGAAATCAATCCGAAGCATGCCCTGATCGAGCGCCTCAAGGCGACCGACGATGATGCCGCCTTTGCGGATCTCGCGACGGTTCTCTATGATCAAGCGCTGCTCGCTGAGGGCGGTGAATTGGACGACCCGGCGAGCTACGTGCGGCGCGTCAACAAGTTGATCGTCGACGGATTCGCCGCGCAGCCGAAAATCATCTTGAGCTGAGTTCGATCACCCTCGATAGCGGAAGGAGAGCCATCTCATGATCAAACACGTCGAGCCGGTCACGCTGGCCGTGCCGCCCCAGCCAACGGACCACGCACTCGGCTCCGAGCATGCGCAGGTGACGATCGTCGAGTATGGGGACTATGCGTGCCCGAGCTGCAAACTCGCGGCGCCGACGCCGACCCTGCTGATCGAGCGCTATCCGAACAAAATTCGTTTCATTTATCGGCATTTCCCGCTCGAAGATGCGCATCCGCAAGCCCTGCTCGCGGCCGAGGCCGCGGAAGCGGCTGCAGCCCAGGGAAAATTCTGGCAAATGCATGATCTGTTGTTCGCGCATCAGGCGCACTTGAAAGAGAAAGACTTGACGCATTACGCCGCGGACCTAGGCTTGGATACCGTCCGCTACGCGGCCGAGATGGGCGATCACATTTACTTGCAGAAGGTTCGCGAGAGCGAGGCCGGCGGCCGCCGCAGCCATCTGCGCGCGACCCCGAGCTTCTTCGTCAACGGCGTGCTGCACGATGTATCTTTCGGCATGGACGCGCTGCACGAGGCGGTTGCCGCCGCGGTTCACCGGACGCGCTGAGGCGCCGATTCGTCTCTGATAGAATCGCCCGATACCAATGATGAGTCGGGGGATTCTTGCATGCACGCAGTCACACTGCCGCGCTTCGCGGCATTTTGCTTCCTTGCGCTTGAGGCCCTCTGTCTGCCGGCAGTCGCCGACGATGCGCCGCCGCCGTCCCGAATCCTGCTGCGCACGGGGCATTTGCTCGACACGCACACCGGCAAAGAGGCCGCCGACCAGACGATCATCGTCGTCGGCGGCGTGATCAGCGCGATTGCCGCGACCGCCGATACGCCGCGGCAGGCTGCCGATCAAGAAATCGATTTGCGCGCGATGACGGTGTTGCCGGGGCTCATCGACGTGCATACCCACCTCACGATGGATACGAATTTCGATCCCTATCACGAATTGTCGACGAGCATCGCGCAGAGCGCGCTGATCGGCGCTCATAACGCCAGGCTCACGCTGCTCGCCGGCTTCACCTCGGTCCGCAATGTCGGCGCCGAAGGCTTTGCCGACGTGGATCTGCGCGATGCCATCAATGCGGGCTTGGTCGAAGGCCCGCACATGCAGGTCAGCGGGCCGGCGCTCGGCATCACGGGCGGACATTGCGATGAAAACCTGTTGCCCTATCAATACCACGTGCAGAGCACCGGCGTCGCCGACGGCGTCGAGGCCGTGCAGCACAAGGTGCGCGAAGTCATCAAGTACGGCGCGGACCTCATCAAGATCTGCGCGACCGGCGGCGTGCTCTCGAAGGGCGATGATCCGCAGGCATCGCAATATACGCTCGAGGAATTGAAGGCGATCGTCGCGGATGCACACCGCCTGGGCCGCAAGGTCGCCGCGCATGCGCACGGCGCTCAAGGGATTCTCTGGGCAACGCAGGCCGGCGTGGACTCGATCGAGCATGGATCGTACATGACCGATGAGGACATCGCCGCCATGAAACTGCACGGCACGTATTTCGTCCCCACAGCCTACTTGATCGACTGGATGCAGCAATTCGGCAAGCTGCCGCCGATCTATCAGCAGAAAATGAAGGACGTCAGTGCGGTCGAGAAGGCGAATGCGAAGAAGGCGATCGCCGCCCACGTCAAGGTCGCGCTCGGCACCGATGCCGCTGTATATCCGCACGGCTTGAATGCCCATGAACTGCAGGTCTATGTCGATCAGTTCGGCATGTCGCCGCTCGAGGCAATTCAGGCCGGCACGATCAATGCGGCCGATTTGATGGGCTGGTCCGACAAGATCGGCGCGCTCCAACCCGGCAAATGGGCCGATATCATCGCGGTGCGCGGAGATCCTCTCAAGGATGTCGCACTGCTGCAGCACGTCGCGTTCGTCATGAAAGCGGGCGAGGTCTACAAGACCGAGACACCTTGACCGGGCGCCCGTTCGGTCAATGCCGACAGCATGAGCTGATGGACCGGGCGAATGCCGCCGGCGAGCCGCAGTCCCGCCGAGCGAATCAGCCGGTGCAGCGGCCGCGAGTCGGTGTAGACGCGCACGATCGCGTTGGTTGCGTGAAATAAGGCGCGCGAGTCCCTGCGGTGCGCCGCCTCGTAGCGCCGTAGCACCTGGGGTGCGCCGATGTCGATTCCCTGCGCGGATGCGCGTTGCAATTCCTTCAGCAGCGTCTCTTCGCTGCGCAGGCCGAGGTTGAATCCGTGCGCGGTGACCGGGTGCATGCCGACCGCGGCATCGCCGATCAGCGCGCAGCGCGGGGCGACGAAGCGCCTCGCGTAACTCGCGACCAGCGGGTAGGCGTGACGCGTGCTCGAGAGGCGCATCGCGCCGAGTCGGTGCTCGAATCGCGCCTCGATGTCGCGTTCGAATGCGCTCGCGCCGAGCTGTTGCAGATGCAAGGCCTCGGCCGCCGTTACGGTGACGACGACGCTCGATTGGCCGCCGTTCAACGGCAGCAGCGCGAGCGTGCAGCGATCCTGGAACCACTCCCAGGCGCACTGTCGATGTGCCACCTCGTGATGCATGCGGCAAACCAGCATCGTCTTGCCGAAGTCGAGCATGTCGGAGGCGATGCCGACCGCGCGGCGCGTATCGGAGAAGCGGCTGTCCGCCGCAATCAACAGCCGGCCGCGCAGGCGCTCGCCCTGCGAGCTGCGCATGCTCACCGAGTCGCGATCGATCTGCAGGCTGCTGACCTGCCGCGAGCAGAGCAGCTGCACGCGCGGCTCCTCGGCGACGCACGCATGGGCTGCGGCGCGGATCAGGTGATTCGGGACCAGGTAGCCGAGCGCTGCGCAGCGCGCCTCGTGATGATCGAACCGCAGTCGGTGCGCATCGCCGCTCGTCATCACGACCGCGTCTTCGAGTGCGGCAATCTGATCGCGCTCGATTCGCGGCCAAACGCCGAGCGCCGCCAGCGTGCCGATCGAGCGCATCGTCAGCGCGATTTCCCGGCCGTCGAACGCGGGCTCGGCGATCGTGCTCGAGGGCAGACGCTCGAGCACGCCGACCTGCATCCCCTGTTTGGCAAGACCGAGCGCACAACAGAGGCCGGCGGGACCGGCGCCGATGATGATCACGTCGAACTGCAGTTCGATTTCGCCGCCGGTTTGCGTGGATTCAAGCACTCAAGAACACCTTGCGCAGGTCCGCGGCGTGCAAAATATGAACGCGCTTGGCTTGCACGCGGATCAATTGGCGGCGCGAGAGCTCGGTGAAGCAGCGGCTCACGGTCTCGCTGCGCAGTCCGAGATAATCGGCGATGTCGTCACGGTTCATCGCGAGCCGGAATTCGCGTCCGCGTGATCCGCTGACCTGCAGGCGGCCCGACACATTCAACAGAAAACCCGAGACGCGTTCGAGCGCCTCCTTGTCGCGGATCAAGGTCAGCAAATCGCGCGCCGCGGTTCCGGCCTTGGCGATCAGCCGAATCAGCTCCGTGGCGATGCGCGGCGTATCTGCGCACAATTGGTTGAATGCGCCCCACTGCACCACACAGATGAACGAGGGCTCGACCGCGATGCTGGTCGTATTGCTGAAGGCGCAACCCAGGCTCTGCAAACTCAGCATCTCCCCCGGCAGCGCGAAATTGATCAGCATTGCGCGACGGCCGCTCGATTCATCCAGTTCTTTGATGCAGCCGCTGCGTATCATGTAGAAGGACTCGACCTTATCTCCCGACCGATATAAGGCCTTGCCGCGCGGCACTCGCATGCGCCGAATGGATAAGCCGCCGAAGCGCCGCTCGGTCGTGCTCGCCACCCTGCCCGGGAAGCAGATCCTCCAGAGCCCGCAGAGCTCGCACCCCGTGCGCTTGGCTTCAAGCATCGCAGCTTCGACCCGAAAGGACGTCCATAAGTTGATCCAAGTCAGTTATCACAGGACTCACCGGACAGTGGATGCAGAATAGGTGCGGTCGATGCGCCGGCCGTATCCGGGTTTACCGATAGTCGCCTAGGTAAATACAACCGCAGCCGCGCGCAGTTGCGGCCCACGGCCTGAGCCTCACGCGGCCGGGAACGGAATCCAGGATTTGGTCGCGTAGTCGTATAGCTTGCAGGTCCGCACGCAGTCGAAGTAATGCGCGATCGTGAACGGTTCGCGCTTGATGGCCGCGCCGATCTCATAGAGATGTCGCTGTGCCGCTTTGAGGTTGTACAGAGGAATCGTCGAATTCAAATGGTGCGCCGGATGCTCCATGATGTGATGCATCCAGGCGCCGATCGCGGCGGGAACCAGCAGGTGTGCGGTCGCCGAAATCTGCGCGGCACCTTGCAGCCATTCGCGCCGCTCCGCGTACCATTGCACGTCCGGGTGCGTGTGATGCAGGTAGACGACCAGACCGACGGTCCAATTCCATAGCACGAAGGGAATGATGCAGGCGATCGACAGCGTGACCCAGAAGGATCTTGCATGGGTCTCGGCATACCACAGGATCGCGCCGATCCAGATGATTGCCGCGGCTGCCGCGAGCATCGAATCCCGCGTGAATTCCGCGCGCGCCGCAGGCATTTGACGTCGGTTGGGAAAGAACAGCCGTTTCCACCAGATTTCGACGAAGTAATAGAGCCCGGGTCCCAGTGCGCCGCGGTAGATGCGTTCGACGGCGCGCCGCCACCGCGGTAGCGCAAGATACTCTTCGGTCTGTTTCGGTTCCCAGATGAAATCCCGGCCGCGCAAATTATTAAAGCCGTGGTGCACGATATTGTGCCCGGTGCGCCAGAGCGAATAGGGAGTCAAGGAGACCAGGAACGCGATGCGTCCGATCGCATCGTTCAAGGGTTTGCTGCTGGTGAGCGCCTGGTGGCAGGCATCGTGTCCGATCACGAACAGGCGAACGATCGCGGACCAGGTCAGCAACACGCCGAGCGCCACGAGCCAGGGGTTTGCGGCCGCGACGGCCAAGCATTGACCTGCGCCGAATAATGCGAGATCGAACGTCAACAAGCCGAGCGCGTAAGCGTCGCGCTTACGGCAGAACGGTTCCATCGCGCCACGCAGCGCGGCGATCGACAAGTTTTGGCCCGGCAGGGTGGAAGGCGCTTCGGGCGGATCGCGCTCCGGTAATGCTTGTCTGCCCAACATGAATGCCCGCCAATCCGCTGAAACGCGTTAGTCTAAGCTTAGATGCCCGTAGAAAACTGGGATGTATCAGTATTGGCAAGCGCGGGGCCATAACGGCCCCGCGCGCTGCAGCTTTAGCTCCAGTCGTCGCCGCCGCCGCCGAAATCGCCGCCGCCGGATCCAGAACTCGAGTCGTCCCAGGAGTCGGGCTCGTTGACGCCAAAATCCGATCCGCCCATATCCGCGTTGGGCGGCGCTTCCTCGGGCGTCTGCGGCACAGGCGCCGCGCCGGCATGGCGATCGCCGTCGAGGAAATGATGCGCAAGTTCTTCGCCCGCGACCACGCCGGCACCGACCGCGAGGCCTGAGGCGAGTCCGCCGGCGATGCCGGAGCCAATGCCCCCGCCACCCATCGGCATCGTGCCGGGGCCGCCGTAACCGTAGGGTCCCGGCGGTGCGCCGACCGGCATACCACCCGGATATTGGCCCGGGTACTGCATCGGCGGGGCGCTGCGGCGGCGAAACACCATCCAAATCACCGCAATCGCGCCGACCAGTAGCAGAATCGCAGCCCACGGAAACGAATGCGTCTCGCTCGCCGACGACGCCAGTGTGTCGCGCGCGCGCGTGAGGCTAATCTCGGATTTGAGTTCGACGACGGATTCGGGCTTTGCAAACGGCAGGCCCGGATCGATCTGTTCGGCCTGGCTCAATTCGCTGCGCGCGGCGACGAAGTTGCCTTGCCTCGCATCGAGTTCGGCGGCGACATAATGCGCCTTGGCGCTGTGCGGATGATCGCGCAACACTTGTTCGATCATCTGCTGTGCCTGAGCCACGTGCCCCGCTTTGGCAGTGTCATAGATCTGCTGCATGCTGGGATCATTGTCGGCAAACACGGGCGCCGCAAAGGCGACTCCAGCGCAGAGCATCGTCAAAGCAAGTAAATTTCTAGTCACGTCAGACTCCCGATAGGCCGAATGGGTCGGCACCGATTAGATATGGGCGCCGCTGGCGAGTTCAATGCCGCGGGAACTAGCCCGGTTTGGCGTCGGATGGGCGGATCACGGTCCGGAAGACGCGGTCCCAAAGCGAGGTCGTGACACCGAAATTGCCCCTCGCGGGCCAATAGTGGTGGCGCATGTGCCAGGTCCGTAATCCGTTGAAATACGTGCCGGAAGGGGAATTTCGTCGGTGATGAATCAGATGATGCACGAGCCCATACCAGAAATAGCCGGCCATGACGCCAAACGTCAGTCCGGTTGCAATCACGGGATCCCCCAAATACCACGCGGGTGCAAATACGCAGGTTCCCCAGACGACAAAGCTGATCCACGTCGGTGTTCCGACATAGGCCAGCGGCGCGGCATGGTGCACGCCGTGCATCGGCGAAAAATAGGGCATGTAATGCAGCGCGACGCGGTGCAGCAAATATTCCAAGAAGGTCCAGAACACGAATCCGGCGATCGCGCCTGCGAACCAAATCGACGCGGCGTACCAGTCGGCGCGCGCGAGTCCAGTCGCCGCGAGGGCCACGAGAACGGGCGGATATAGGAAGAAATCCGCGTAATAAGTGGCTTTACTGAGTACCATCGACGTTTTCCCACGAGATCAGAAGCATCGTTCTGCACCTGCCGATTTGACCCTGCAGACGGGCGGCCGGTTTCCCCAGTATAAACACAAGCGCCGTTTTACCCACGCATTGCAATATTTACACGATTTGCGGCTATTTCTCCAAGCCCCTCGAGCAAGCGGTCGATTTCCTCGCGCGAACTGTACATCGATATCCCGGTCCGTAGCAGCCCACCCCGTTCGGCGACACCCAATACCTCGACGGCCCTCGCTGCATAGAAATTGCCGTCCCAGACGCAAATGCCGTGCTCGCCGAGCCTTGTGGCGGCCTCCGCGGCACCGCAGTTCGCGAGTGTGACCGAAACGGTCGGCGCGCGCACACGCGTCGCGAACCCGGGCCCCCAAACACGAATTCCGCGTATCCGCTCCACCGCCTCGTGATAATAACGCGCCAATCCGTGTTCATACTCGGAAATCCCGCTGAACGCATCGATCAGCCGCTCGCGCAAGCTCGCGCCGCGTCCCCAACTCGCAAGGTACTCGATCGCCGCGCGCACGCCGTGGATTGCCGCATGGTTCAAGGTGCCGGTCTCGATCCGAAACGGCGCCTCCGGATCTTGCGTGCTTAAGCGGTCGGTCGGCAAGCGATCGAGCGCGCCCGGAGCCGAGTATAAAATTCCCACGTGCGGTCCGTAAAATTTGTAAGCGGAGCACAACAAAAAGTCGGCGCCGAGCGCCTCGACATCGACCGAAAAATGCGGCGCGTAATGAACCGCATCGATGACCAGCAAGGCGCCGACCTGCCGGGTCAGTCGACGTGCCAAGGCGATGTCGTTGACGGTTCCGAGTGCGTTCGACGAGGCGCCCAGCGCGAACACCCGCGTGCGCGGCGTGATCTTGTCCGCCATGTCGGCGAGGTCGAGCAGGCCGGTCGGCAGTAGGCGAACTTCCCGAATCACGATGCCGCGCTCGGCGAGACGCAGCCAGGGTCCGCGATTCGCCTCATGATCGAGCTCCGTGATCAGCACTTCATCGCCGGCCTGCAGCGTGCGGCCGATCGCGGCGCTCAAGGAGTAGTTGAGCGTCGTCATGTTTTGGCCGAACGAGATGCATGCGGGCCCGGCGGCGCCGAGCAGGGTCGCGACGCGGCTCCTTGCATCCTCCACGCGCCGGTCGATCTCGTGCGATGGCGGGAAATTTCCGTGCGCATTGACGTTGCAGGTCGTATAGACGTCGCGGATCGCCTCGATCACTGCCAGCGGCACCTGGCTGCCGCCGGGACCGTCCAAATACGCGAGCGCGGGTCCCTCGCCGGCGCTCTGCAGTGCGGGAAAGTCGCGGCGGGCACGCAGACACTCGGCGGCCGTATAGGGCATGGCGCGTGACTACTTGAGACTGTAGGTGAAATCGTAGCCGGTCGGCTTCGCATCGCGGGGATGCAGCTTCATCGAGCCCTTCGCACCTGCATACTTACCGGTTCCGCCGGTGATCGCAAACGTGGAATCCCCTTCGTCAAAAAAGGGTCCCTCGACCGTGATTTGCCCGTGCGTCAGCTGCAGCGTCCAAATGCACTCCCAGCTCTTGCCGACGATGACGCGCACGCAATATCCCTGATCGGTGCCGATCTGCACCGCGTTGGCGGCATTGAAGATCGGATTCGCAAACGTCAGCAGATCGCCGACCGAGTCGCCTTTCTCGCCGATGTCCACGGTGGTTTCGTTGATCGGGTGCTCGACGACCTTGATGGTTTCGCCGGCCCATGCGGGTCCAATCGCGAAACAGAATGCGGCGCCGGCGGCGAGGGTCGTGATCTTGTTCATATCGAGCTCCCTAGGGTTGATGCAGTCAAAAAATCAGTATCGCGGATTTCGATCAGCGTCGGGCCGGCGATTTTCAACGCGCTGCGAATCGCATTTCCCAGTGCGGGGGGATCCTGCGCGCGCGTCGCGCCGGCGCCATAGGCCTGTGCGAGCGCGAGAAAATCCGGATTGCGGCCGACGACGCCGATCGCCGGGATGCGCGCGGCGAGCATGTCGTCGCGGATCTGCCCGAGCGCTGCGTTGTTCCATACGATGATCGGCAAGCTGAGGCCCAGTTCGACCGCGGTGATCAGCTCGTTGATCGTGAATTGCAGCCCGTAATCGCCAACCAGCGCAAGCACCGCACGCGCCGGCGCGGCGATCTTGGCGCCGATCGCGGCGGGCATCGCAAAGCCCAGCGTTCCATAGCCGGAAGGGTGCATCCAGCAGCCGGGCAGATCCGCGGGATAGGCGTAGTTGCCGAGATAGGCGATTTGCGTCATGTCGCTGAAGACGACCCCATCGGCGGGTAGCGCCGCGCGGATCGATAGCAGCGCGGTCCATTGGGCGCGAGCCACGGCGCCGAAGCTGTCGTTGATCGTTGCGCGTGTGCCGGCGGCGCCGCCCAAGCTGCTGCGCCAACCCACGCGTTTGGACAAGCCGCGCGCAATCGCCGCGAGACTTGTCGAAGCGTCGCCCCAGATGGGCAGCTCGGGCGCGTAGTGATCGGTGAGCTTGGCCGCATCGATATCGATGCGAATCAAGCGCCCCGTGAGCGGCAGCCGCAATGCCGAATACACATCGGTTTCCGCAAGTTCCGTGCCCACGGCGACGATCACGTCGGCTTCGGCCGCGAGCGCCTGGGTCGGTGCATAGGGCAGCGAGGCGCCGAGGTTCGCCGCATGCTGCTCCGGCAACAGGCCCTTGCCGGCCGCGGTCGTCACGAGCAGCGCGTCGAGCGTCTCGACGAGCGCACGCAATTCCGCGGCTGCGCCGCGCGCGCCGCCGCCGGCGATGATCAAAGGTCGCTTTGCACGGTCGAGCAGACGTACCGCGGCGTCGATTTGCGCCGGGGCCGCGACCGGCGCAGCGGCCGTGCTTGGGAAGCGCTCGGCGCGTAATGCAGTCGTTTCCGCAAGCAAATCGAGCGGAATCCCTAAATAGGCCGGTCGCGGTCGGCCGACACGAAGGGAGGCGAGGCAGGCGCGCAGATGATCGCGAACGTCCTCGGCGGACGCGGCCGTTCGCACGACGCCGAAGACGCCGGCGGCGACGGTTTGCTGCGATTTGGTCTCGTGCAGCACGCCCCACTGTTTGTCCAGGGATTCGCGAACCGGTGTGCTCGCAACCACGAGCAGCGGTACGGAGTCCGAATAGGCCTGGCCCACCGCGGTCAGAATGTTCGTGAGTCCGGGTCCCGAGATCACGAATGCGGCGGCTGCGCGGCCGCCGATGCGCGCAAAACCATCGGCGGCGAAGCCCGCGCCCTGTTCGTGGCGCACGAGCACATGGCGCAGTTTGGCCGCGGCAAGGCCGCGATACAATTCCAGCGTATGCACGCCGGGAATTCCGAATACGGTGTCGATGTCATTCGCTGCCAACAGATCGACGAGATAGCATCCGACAGTTATCGCCATGAGGGCCTTTTCGCAAAACCGCGCCGTGTCAATCTAGGCTAGGATCGAGAAAGTATGCGAGCCTGCCCGGAAACGTGCAAGGCAAGCGAATTTTTCACGGGGGAGTTGCGCCGCATGGAATTTTCAGCGTTGGTCGAACGAATTGCAGGCGAGGGCGCGGATGCGTGGCTCACGCATTACGAGGCGCGGCTCGCGAGCGAGCGTGGCGAAGACGTGATTTTGTTGAGCGTCGGCGATCCGGATCTCGATACGCCGGCGCCGGTGATCGCGCGTGCAATCGAGTCCATGGGCGCCGGCGACACGCACTACACGGCCGCGCCGGGCCGGCAAGCATTGCGTGAGGCGATCGCAGTGCTGCATGCGGCGCGCACCGGCCAGGCCGTGGGCGCCGGCAACGTCGTGTTCATGTCGGGCGCGCAGAATGCCTTGTTTGCGGCATCGCTGTGTCTTGCGGGTCCGGGGGACGAGGTCATCGCGCTCGAACCGGTCTACCCCACGTATCCGGCGACGATCGAGGTCTCGGGCGCGCGCATGGTGCGTGTGGCGATGCCGGCATCCAAACACTTTCGGCTCGATATTGCGGCGCTCGAAGCGGCGATCAGCGCGCGTACGCGGGCGATTTTCTTCGCGACGCCGAATAATCCCAGCGGTGTGATCTTGAGTGAAGCGGAACTCGAGGCGATCGGCACTCTGGCGCAGCGTCACTCGCTGTGGATCGTCGCCGACGAAGTCTATGCCGGCATTGCGCCCGGCGGCTGTGTGCCGAGCCTCGCTTCCCGCATGCCGGATCGCGTGGTCACGATCAGCAGCCTGTCCAAATCCCACGCGATGACGGGCTGGCGCTGCGGCTGGATTGTCGGACCGCGCGAACTCGCGATCCACGTCGAATCCCTGATCATGTGCATGCTGTTCGGGCTGCCCGGCTTCATCCAGGAAGCTGCGCTGGCGGCGTTCGAGATCCAATCGGATGCTGAAGAGGCGATGCGCGATTATTGCGCGGCCCGCCGCGATCTCCTTCTCGCCGGATTACAGGGGATCCCAGCGCTCGAGTGTTATGTGCCCGACGCCGGCATGTTCATGCTCGTCGATGTGCGGCGCACGGGTCTGTCGGGTTACGAGTTCATGCGCGGGCTGTATGGGGCCGAGCGCGTTTCGGTGCTCGACGGCGGCGCGTTCGGAGCCGAAACGCGCGGCTTCGTTCGGGTCTTCTTCGGCGCCGATCCGCAAGTTCTCGAGGAAGCCTGCGTGCGCATCCACCGGTATGTCGCGTCGCTGCCGGCCTTGCGAGCGTGAGCGCTCGACCGATCGCGGCGCATGGTTGGCGCAAGCCGGTCGTTGCCCTAAACTGTGCCGATCGCGATTCTTCACCGGCGGGTATTTAAGTCTATGTCCGTACAACCACAACGACCGGCATTCGGCACGGTCCTCACTTCGCACATGGCCGTGTCGAACTACCAGGATGGGCGTTGGAGCGAGCCGGAAATCAAACCGGTCGGCTCGATCGAAATCAGCCCGGCCGCGCACGTGTTGCATTATGCCAGCACCTGCTTCGAGGGCTTCAAGGCCTTCCGCTGGAAAGACGGCTCGGTGCACGTATTCCGGATGGACCGGCACATTGCGAGAATGCGCAATAGTGCGCGTCAACTCGTGCTGCCCGAGCCGGACGCTGCGCAGCTTGCGACAATGGTCAAGGCGGTCATCGCGCGCTGCCGCGAAGCCGTGCCCGAGGCGCCCGGAGCGCTCTATTTGCGGCCGCTACTCTTCGGTACGACCGCCAACATCGGCGCCGCGGCGACGCCGCCCGCGGACGCCTCGCTGATCGTGCTCGCGAGCCCCGTCTGGGATTATTTCGCGGGCGGCATGAAGCCGCTGCGCATTCTCATCGATGCCGAAAATACGCGCTGCGCGGCGCATCTCGGCATGGTCAAGACCGGCGGCAACTACGCCGCGGCGATGGGCCCGACGCTTGCAGCCCGCGCCAAGTACCAGGTCGACCAAGTGTTGTTCTGCCCGGGTGGTGAGGTGCAAGAGACCGGTGCCGCGAACTTCCTGTTGATTCGCGACGGGCAACTATTGACGCGAGGCCTCGATACGACATTTCTGCATGGCGTGACCCGCGACTCGATCCTGACGCTCGCGCGCGATTTGGGCTATGCGGTCTCCGAGCGCATCTTCGACGTCCCCGAGATGCTCGAGTGGGTCAAGACCGGCGAGGCGACGCTGTCGGGCACCGCAGCCGTGCTTGCGGGAGTCGGGACGCTGATCTACCGCGGCAAGGAACACGCCGTCGGCGACGGTACGGTGGGGCCGCTGACGCGCGCATTGCGCGCGCAGCTCGTTTCGATTCAACAGGGCGAGAGCGAAGACCGTCACGGCTGGCTAGAGCGCGTCTAAAGGCGCAACGGAACAACGCCGGCGCGCCGCCTATCGAGGGGTGCGCCGGAGCCTTTAGCGGCGCTCGCGCTCAGTACTCTTCGCGGTCCTCTTCGGCGTCGTCGTCGAGGTCGTCGTCATCGTCATCTTCGTCGTCTTCATCGTCGTCATCCCAATCGTCGTCGTCGTCCTCGGCGTCTTTTTCCGCCTTGGAGCCGGACCAGCCTTCAGGCTCCTCGCTGAGTTCGAGGTCGAGCTCGGCCCAGCCGTCGACATCCAATTCTTCGACGTCGCCGTCCAGGTGCTGTATTTCGACGATTTCGCGATCTTCGTCCACTTTGAGCACCTGGAACGTCTCCTCGTTCTCCAGGTCCTCATACCATTGTCCGACGGTCGGTTCGTACTCTCTGCCCACGGCGTTCGTCCTTTTATAAATATGCTTCGCAGTATCGAGACGCGAATATTAGGGGAGGCTGCCAACGCAAGTAAATGGCCGCGACCAATGTATTGCGCAGGCGCTACTATTGCCCGGGTATGAACATTGCCGACCGGAAAACCACCGCAAGACCCCTGACGGCCGCGAAACGCGTCGTCGTCAAGGTCGGTTCGGCCTTGCTGGTCGATGCCGACAAGGGTCGCATGAACCGCGCTTGGCTGGAAAGCTTCGCCGCGGACGTCGCGCGCCTGCACAAACGCGGCCAAGAAGTAATTTTGGTCTCCTCCGGGGCGATTGCGCTCGGCCGTCGTCACTTGGGACTGCATGCCGGCAAACTGAAGCTCGAGGAGAGCCAGGCCGCGGCCGCCGTCGGCCAGATCCGGCTCGCCCATGCGTACAAGGAGCTGCTCGAGGCCCATTCGATCACGGTCGCTCAGGTGCTGCTGACGCTCGGCGACACGGAACAGCGCCGCCGCTACTTGAATGCCCGCGGCACCCTCAATACCTTGCTGTCGCTGGGAGCGGTGCCGGTCATCAACGAGAACGATACGGTCGCGACCGCCGAAATCCGCTATGGCGACAACGACCGTCTGGCCGCGCGCGTCGCACAGATGGCCGGCGCCGATTGCCTGGTGCTGCTCTCGGACATCGACGGCCTCTACACTGCCAATCCGAATGAGGATCCCGAGGCGCGCTTCATCCCGCAAGTGCTGGAAATTACGCCGGAAATCGAGGCCATGGCGGGCGGTGCCGGCAGCCCCATGGGTT
This sequence comes from Steroidobacteraceae bacterium, assembly GCA_049517075.1. Taxonomy (GTDB): domain Bacteria; phylum Pseudomonadota; class Gammaproteobacteria; order Steroidobacterales; family Steroidobacteraceae; genus Bog-1198. Next base: position 50,412 of record JBEKSM010000031.1, read on the forward strand.
CGGGCGGCATGCAAACCAAGATTGCCGCTGCTAAGATCGCGGTCGGCGCCGGCTGCCATCTGTGCATCTCCAAAGGGGCGCATCAGCATCCGCTCAAGCGCATCGAAGAGGGTGCTCGCTGCACCTGGTTCGTGCCCACATCGACGCCGCTGGCCACGCGCAAACAATGGATCGCGGGTGCGCTCCAGCCGGCCGGCGAGATCGCGATCGACGAGGGGGCCGTGCGTGCGCTGCTGCGCGGCAAGAGTCTATTGCCCGCCGGCGTGGTGCGTGCCGCGGGACGCTTCGAGCGCGGTGATGCGGTCAGCATCGTCGGCCCCGATGGCGCCGAGGTCGCGCGCGGCATCTGCGCGTATTCGGATGGCGATGCGGCGCGGATCATGGGGCGCAAATCCGCGGACATCGAAAAAGTACTTGGATTTCGTGGGCGGGACGAAATCGTGCACCGGGATGATCTCGTATTGGTGAAGAGTCTATGAGCATCGATGAAACAGCGGCGACCCAGCAGCGCGGCACTGCCGAAAGGCCCGTCGCCGAGCTCATGCGCGAGATCGGCCAAGCCGCGCGTGCAGCCGCGCTACCCCTTAGCCTAGCGCCGGGCGAACTGAAGAATCGGGCCTTGCTCGCGGCCGCGGCCGCCCTGCGGGCACACCGCCACCGGATTCTCGCGGCCAACCAAAACGATCTACGCGAGGCGGCCGGCGCGACCGGCGCGGCGCTGTCGGGACCGCTGCTCGATCGCTTGCGACTCGATGACAAGCGCGTACTCGCGATGGCCGACGGCCTCGAGGAAATCGCGCGGCTCGCCGATCCGATCGGCACCGTGCTCGCCGAATGGACGCGTCCGAACGGTCTTCAGATTCAGCGTCGCCGCGTGCCGCTCGGCGTCGTCGGGCTCATCTACGAGAGTCGCCCCAATGTGACTGCGGATGCGGGCGGCCTGTGCTTGAAATCCGGCAATGCCGTGATCTTGCGCGGCGGGTCGGAAAGCATGCGCTCGAACCTCGCGATCCACGCGAGCCTCGAGCAAGGACTCGAAGCCGTGGGTCTGCCGCGCCAGTGCATTCAGCTCGTGCCGACCACGGATCGCGCGGCGGTCGGATGCATGCTCGCCGACATGACCGACAGCATCGATGTGCTCGTGCCGCGCGGTGGACGGGGGCTCATCGAGCGGGTCAAGCGCGAGGCGCGCGTGCCGGTCATCGGGCACCTCGACGGCGTCTGCCACGTCTACGTCGATGGCGATGCGGACCCCGAGATGGCGAAGCGCATCGTATTGAACGCAAAAATGCGGCGCACCGGCGTTTGCGGCGCCGCTGAAACGCTGTTGGTGGACAGCGCTGCCCAAGCGCAGCTCGCGCCGCTGATCGCGGCCTTGCTCGATGCCGGTTGCGAGGTGCGCGGCGACGAGGCGACGCAGCGAACCGATGCGCGCGTCAAGCCGGCGAGCGAACAAGATTGGACCACCGAGTACCTCGATGCCATCATCGCGGTGCGCGTCGTCGACGGCGTCGATGCCGCGATTGCGCACATCGAGCGCTACGGCTCGCACCACACCGATTCCATCGTGACCGCCAATGCGGCGACCGCGGCGCGCTTTCTCGATCGCGTCGACAGCGCGATCGTGTTGCATAACGCCTCGACGCAATTCGCAGACGGCGGAGAGTTCGGCATGGGCGCTGAAATCGGCATCAGCACCGACAAGTTTCATGCGCGCGGGCCTGTTGGGGTCGAACAGCTGACCAGTTACAAATACGTCGTGCGCGGCAGCGGGCAGACGCGGGACTAGACATGATCAAACTCTTGCAAGGCGTCAATCCACTGCTGTTGCTGCTGATCGCGACGACGCTCGAGGTCAGCGGAGATGCGGTGCTGCGCATGGCGATCTTCCAGCATGGTGGCTTGGTGCGCCTTGGGCTGTTTTTTGCGGGTGCGGCGCTGCTCTGCGGCTATGGGACGTTTCTGAATCTGGCGCCGCTGGAATTCGGGCGCGTCGTCGGACTGTATCTGGCGACCCTGTTCGTCGTCTGGCAGGTCATCAATTTCATCGCGTTTCGCGCGCTGCCGACCCTGCCGATCCTGGTTGGCGGGGCGTTCGTGCTCGCGGGCGGCGCGATCATCACGTTTTGGAAGCCGGTTTAGCGCCGATAGATCAGCGCTGCGCCTTGAATGCCGCGAGTCGCTGCGCGGCCGCCTGTATAGTCTCGTCGCGCTTCGCAACGCAGATTCGCAGCAGCGTCATGCGCGGGACTTGGTGATAAAAAGGCGACAGCGGGATCGTCGCGATCTTCGCCTCGCGGATCAGCTGGTCGGCGAACTCGACGTCGGGCTTGCGGCTCAACTCGCCGTAGTCGACCAGTTGGAAATAGGTGCCGGCAGCTTTGATCGGACGAAAGCCGGAACCGCGCAGCCATTCGATCAGTAAATTGCGTTTCGCCTCAAAAAACGCGGATAAGCCCTGCCAGCTCTCGGGGCAGCTCGCGACGTAGCGCGCAATCGCATATTGCAACGGCGCAACGATGCTGAACGTATTGAACTGATGGACCTTGCGCAACTCGAGCGTCATCTCGGCCGGAGCGACGCAATAGCCGGTGCGCCAGCCGGTGGCGTGCAACGTCTTGCCGAACGAGAACACCACGAAGCTGCGCCGGCGAAGTTCTACGTGTGCGAGCACCGAGGCGTGTAGGCGTCCATCGAAGATCACGTGCTCGTAGACCTCGTCCGCGAGAATCGTGATCGGCCGGTCGCGCACCAAGTCCGCGAGCGCGTCGAGGTCCGCGCTACTCGCGACCGTGCAACTCGGATTGTGTGGGTTATTGATGATGATCAGCCGCGTGCGCGGACTCAGCGCCTCGCGCACCCGGTCCCAATCGTAAGCGAACGCCGGCGGCTCCAACGGCACGCGAATGCAGCGCCCGCCCGCAAGCCGCACCGCGGGCTCGTAGGAGTCATACGCCGGATCGAAAATGATCGCCTCGTCGCCCGCGCCGATCACCGCCTGAATCGCGTCATATAGCGCCTCCGTGCCGCCGCAGGTGATCGTGATTTCCTGGATCGGATCGAATTCGGCGCAGTAGCAGGCTTTGAGCTTGGCCGCGATCTGCGAGCGCAGCTCGATGACGCCCTCCATCGGCGCGTATTGATTGTGTCCGGCGTCGATCGCCTCTTGCACGAATCCGGCCAGGCGCGGATCGATCGGATAGTCCGGAAACCCCTGGCCGATGTTGAGCGCGCCCTCTTCGTGGGCGCGGCGCGACATCACCGTGAAGATCGTGGTGCCGACGTCCGGCAATTTACTTTTAAACAGCATCAGCGCTAGGACTCCAGACTTTGCAGGCCACCTGCCAGTGATTTGACCGAATAGCCGCGCGTACTGAGTTCGCGCGCGGTCGCGGCGCTGCGCTTGCCCGAGGCGCAGACCAAGAGGTAATTCTTGGTCGTCGACAGTGCGGTGGGATCGGCGAGCAACGCGGCCATCGCGATGTGGCGCGCCTCGACGGGGCGCACCGCGACCTCGTCGGCATTGCGAATATCGATGATCTCGAAACCCAGCGCCTCGGCGCCGCCCAAGGAGCGCAGGCGAATCTCGATGTTCGGGATCTCGCGCGCCGGAGCACGCACCACGCTGCAGGCCGGTGCGCCGCATGCCGCGCGCCTCGGCGCCTTGAGGCTCAGCTGCGTGAAGTTCATGAAATTGATGAGCAGCATTTCGCCGCCGAGTTGGCCGGGGATATCGATCAGAATCTTCAACGCGAGCAAGGCCTGCATCGCGCCGAACGCACCCGGTACCGGCCCGAGCACGCCGGCCTCGGCGCAGTTCCCGACGATACCGTCGGCTGTTGCATCCGGCCATAGGCAGCGCAGGCAGGCGTGTGCGGCATCGGGCTTGTAGACTTGCAATTGTCCTTCGTACTGATAGACGCTCGCGAACACCGCGGGTTTGCGCGCGAGCACCGCGGCGTCGTTGACGAGGAACTTGGTGCGAAAATTGTCGCTGCAGTCGATCACGAGGTCGTAGGCCGCGACGAGTTCGACTGCGTTGTCGGCGTCGAATCGAACCTCGTGCGTCTCGACGCGCACCGTTGGATTGAGCCGTGCGACCGCAGCCTTGGCGAGCGCCGCCTTCGGTCGGCCGACATCGGCGAGACAGTAGAGGGGTTGGCGGTGCAAATTGCTCGCATCGAGCACATCGGCGTCGACGATGCCGATGCAGCCGACGCCGGCGCCCGCGAGATATTGCAACACGGGGCTGCCGAGACCACCCGCGCCAACCACGAGTACACGGCTCGATGCCAGCCGCGCCTGTCCCGCGGCACCGATTTCTTTGAGGGATTGCTGTCGTGAATAGTCAGGCAGCATCGACGGTCTTCGTTAGACGACGTGGTCGTGATCGTGGTCGTGGTCGTGGTCGTGGGAGCGCCGCGGCGCCGTTGCGCAGCGCTCGCAGTTGACCCAGCCCGAGTCGCCGTTGACGTAATGTTCCTTCTTCCAAATCGGTACGCGGTGTTTGACCTCGTCGATGATGTAGCGGCACGCATCGAATGCTTCACCGCGATGCGCCGAGCTCACGCCGACCCAGACCGCGATGTCGCCGATCGCGAGCGTACCCAGCCGGTGTACACAGAGTGCGTGCTTGATCGGAAAGCGCCGCAACGCCTCGACGATGATGCGCTCTCCCTCCTTGACCGCGAGCGCTTCGAAGGCTTCATATTCGAGCCGGCTCACGGCGAGCCCTTCGTTGTGGTCGCGCACCCAGCCTTCGAAACTCGCATAGCCGCCCGCACTTGCGTCGAGCAATTCTGCGCGCGCGCTGAGCGTGTCGATTGCCGAGAGCGTGAAGCGGAACTGCATCAGCCGCCCGCCACCGGGGGGATGAACACGATCGCATCGCCCGCGCGTAACGGGCGTGTCCAGTCGGAAAATTCGCTGTTGACGGCGACTTTCAGTTGCTCGCGCGCGAGTGTAAAGCCGTGGCGCGCCGACAGCTCGAGGTAGAGCGCCGCGGGCGTCGGCGCGTAAGTTTCGATGGTTTCGTCGGAGCGACCGGCTTGTTCGCGCATCAACGCGTAATACTGAATCTTCAGATGCATAGGGTCCTGCCGCGTCTCGGATGCCAGCGCCGCCAGCGCCTCGGCATATTCCTCCGGCGTATTGATGTTGTCGAGTGCGCGCCGATCGCGGGGCTCGACGAGCTTGGCGTGGTTGCGGATCAGAAATTTGCGCGGACAGGTCTGGCCGGCCGCTTGTGCCTGCGCGAGCACGGCGGCGGCCGCCGGCTCCCAGATCGCGCAGAGCGGCTCCGGCAGCCCGTCGTGCGCACTGCGATAGGCGGTCGCGAGCGCCGTCGGATCGCGCTCCTCGAGCAACTGCGCGAGCGCCGCATCGGTCAGGAACGGCAGGTCGCAGGCGAGCACGAGCCAGGCGACCTCGGGAAAACGCGCGAATGCCGAACGAATCCCGGCGATCGGGCCTGCGGCCTCGAAGCTATCGACGATCAAGGGTTTGTCCGCGCGCGTCGGCTCGGCAGCCTGGTCGGCGCGAACCGAGACGAACACCGGCGAGACATGGCGATGCGCGAGAGCGAAGCTGCGATCCAGCTGACTCTGGCCGAGATATTCGAGGCTCGCCTTGTCGCGCTGCATGCGCGAGCTCTGGCCGCCTGCGAGAATCAAGCCGTAGACCGGGGCAGGCGTCGTCATCGGGGCGCTCGAGCGTTCATGTCGCGGTTTGCAGGCCGAAGTCGCTCTTTCCGCCTTCCTTCGAGAGCAATCGCGTTTCGCTGATCACGATTTCGTGCGAGAGCGCCTTGCACATATCGTAGATCGTCAGGGCGGCGATGCTCGCCCCCGTGAGCGCCTCCATTTCGACGCCGGTCTTGTGGTGCACCGTGACGCTGCAGCGGATCACGGCCGCATCGCCGACCAGCTCGATCACGATCTTGCAGCTCTCCAACCCCAGCGGATGGCAAAACGGAATCAGTTCATGCGTACGCTTGGCGCCCATGACGCCCGCAACGATCGCGGTATCGAAGACCGGACCCTTCGCGGAGCGCAAGCCGGATTCGCGCAAGGCGTCCGCGACTTTCTTCGGGAAGCGCACGGTCGTCTCCGCAACCGCGGTGCGCTGCCCGGCGGTCTTTTCGCTGACATCGACCATCGTCGGACGGCGCTCGGAATCCAAATGAGAAAATGGCATGGCCTCAACCGCCGATATAATACATTTCGATCTTTTTCGCCCCGTGCTCGCTGCGGCGCAGCTCGTCGCGCTGTTCGCTATAGCGATCGGCGCGACGGACCCAGGCGGCGCGCACCTGCTTCGAGAGCTCGGCGTCATCGGCGCCGCTGCGCAGTACGGTCCGCAGATCCAAGCCTTCGGTTGCGAACAAGCAAGTATAAAACTTTCCCTCCGACGAGAGTCGCGCTCGGCTGCAGGCTGCGCAAAACGGTTGAGAAACCGAGGAGATGAAGCCGATTTCGCCGAGCCAGTCGTCGAATCGCCAGCGCTCCGCGACTTCTCCGCGGTAATTCTCCGATATCGCATGCATCGGCCAGCGCGCCTGAATACGCGCCACGAGTTCGCGCGAGGGTACGACCATTTCCGGGCGCCAGTCGTTGCGATTGCCGACGTCCATGAATTCGATGAAACGCACGATGACCGGCAGCTTGCGGAACCGCTCGACGAGATCGAACACACCGTGTTCGTTGACGCCTCGTTCGATGACCGCGTTGATCTTGATCGGTGCGAGCCCCGCCTCGATCGCGGCATCGATACCGTGTAATACTTGATCCAGCGCGCCGAATCCGCCGCTCATGCGCTTGAAAACTTCGGGGTCGAGCGTGTCGAGGCTCACGGTCACGCGTTTCAAGCCATTCGCGTAAAGATCGACCGCGTGCTGACTCAGTAAAACGCCATTGGTCGTCAGCGCGATATCCTCGATGCCCGGAATGCCCGTGAGGTCGCCGACCAAATCCGCAAGGTTCGCGCGCAGCAGCGGCTCGCCGCCCGTCAGACGCAGCTTGCGCACGCCGAGTCCAGCGAAGATGCGCGCGAGCCGCGTGATTTCCGCGAACGACAGGCGTTCGGATGAGTTCAGGAACTTGTAGGCATCGTGAAACTTGTCCTTCGGCATGCAATAGGGGCAGCGGAAGTTGCAGCGGTCCATGACCGAAATACGCAGATCGTGCAGCGGTCTGCACAAGCGATCGAGCGGATTGGTCGTGCCGCGGATATCGTGAATGCTCGTAGTCACGGTGATTCCCGTTACCAGCGGTAGACGCTGGTCACGAAGCCCTTCGGATAGGTGTTGGGCCCGGGCGGCAACTCGACGAATCCGTCGGTGTTCGCAAGGCTCAGGAAATCGCCCGACCCATTGGTCGGGTTCGGATGCACCCAAGGCCGGCCCCAATCATCATGCTCGATCGTCACCGGCAAAAAATACGTCAGCGGCGTCTCATACTCGACCGGTGCGGCGAGTGCATATCGTTCGGCAACCTCGCGCTTGGTTCCCATCGCGGCGGCGATCGCGGGGATCACGTAGCGGATCAGGCAGACGAGCGTCGAGACGGGATTGCCGGGTAGGCCGAATATCGCCTGGCCCTGCGGACCGATCCCGAACCACATCGGCTTGCCCGGACGCTGTGCGATTTTGTGAAAAACTTCCTGAACGCCCAACTGCATCAACACTTTTGGCACGAGATCGAATTTCCCCATCGACACGCCGCCACTCAAGATCAAGACCTCATGAGTGGTCAGATGCAGGGTCAGGCGCTCGCGCAATTCGTCGGCGTCGTCGCGCACATGGTCATCGCCAATGCGTGCAAATCCGCGCTTGCGAAGCGTGGCTTCGACTGCATAGGCATTGGAGCGGCGCACCTGGTAATCGGCGATCGGATCGCCAGGCTCGACGAGTTCATCGCCGGTGGAGATCACCATCACGGCCGGCTGGCTCGATACACGTACGCGTGCCATGCCCGCGGATGCGGCTACCGCGATTTCCGGTGCGCGCAGCAGCGTGCCCGATTCCAGCAGCAGCGCGCCTTGGCGGCCGTCGCTGCCGCGGCGGTGCACGTTGCGAAACGCGCCGATGTGCGCATTGACCTTGAGATTCGCGACCCCTTCGGCCACGTCGATCTGCTCGACCGGAATCACGCAGTCGGAGCCCAGCGGCAGTATCGCGCCCGTCATGACCTCGATTGCGTTTTCGCTCGATGTGAGCCGCAGAGCCGGCGAGCCGGCTGCCTGGGTCGCCTGGATGCGGTATCGGCGCAAGCCCTGGCGCGCCGCGACGCTGTCGATCGCGATGCCATCCATTGCGACCCGATCGAACGGCGGCTGATCGCGCTCTGCATAAATGTTCTCGCGCAGCGTGCCGCCCACACACTGTGTCAATGGGAGCGATTCGATGGGCAAACACGTCAACCGAGAGTTGATCGCCTCTTCGGCCAGACGTGGCGTAATGAGCGTGCCGGCCTGCATATGCGGGGAGAGGACGGCGGAGAGGGACTCCGCCGTACATCCATCCTAGGACTTTTGCTGCTTAGCTTTGAAAATCTTCAATTGCTCATTGAAGCGCCCAACGGCGGCCTGGAGCTCATCCACCGCGGCATTGCTCTTTTGGACGAGAATTTTCTGCTGGTCGTCCAGCTTCTTCTTCTCGTCGGGACTGAGCTTCGAGGGGTCCTTCGGTATGAGCGCATCGCTCGCGGCCTTGAGGCAATCGAGGTACCCGTTCATCTCGGTGTTGTACCGGCCGTAGTCTTTGTTCGCCGCAATCATCTGGTCCTTTGTCGCCGTCGCACCATCGGGCGGCGTGACCGGGGCGGCAGGGTAGGTGCAGGACGACTGCGCGTGAACCGCAGTACTTAGAGCAAAAGCCAAAGTCAGTGGTATCCAAGCCTTCATCGGGAATCCTCTAGTTATCGGTGTCGGTAGGATATTACGGCCATAAGGCCTCGGACGGCCAGCATTGCGCCGTCGGTGTGTAAGTATCTGATTTCCAGGCCTAGTTTGACGCATAGTCGAAGGCATGGTTCCCCTGGTGGTCGGGCAGTCGGCGCACTGAAGCCGTTATCCCCGCATCGTGGGTGGCCCCATGTCCGGGACTGCGCGGCAACACCGCTTGCAGCACTCTATATAATACTGTGGACTGTTGGCGCCGTTCGGGGCTACCGGCGTTCGGGACGACCACCTGTGACCCGATCTAAGGCCGAAATCGGCCTCGTGTTTCCGCTAAACTTCCCGGCCTGCGCCCGTAGCTCAGCTGGATAGAGCACCTGGCTTCGAACCAGGTGGTCGGCGGTTCGAATCCGTCCGGGCGCGCTTGCGATGCGCTCGCGCGATTCACATCGGCCACTCTTTAGAGCAACGGCGGACGGAAGCGCACACGGTCCGCCTCGACGATCGCCAGCCGTCCAGAGAGGGGATCTAGGAATCCAGGTTCCAACAGGAAGCGCTCCAGCACATGCACGATTTCGCGTGCAACCGCGGTATCCGGCAACCGCACAACGACAATGCCAAAGAACTGGTCCGGTGGGTACCGCCGAACATCAGCGAAATCCATGTCCCGCGTAAGCAGTGCCGCACCACTCTCCCGCGCACGTGCGGCGATTTGTTCGTCCGGCGCTGCCCCCAACCCAACGTCTCGAGCAAACTCGACCTGATGACCAGCTGTTTCCAACGCCGCAATGATCGCGCGCGGTAGATTGGCGTCAACCAGAAAGCGCATGCCGAACTAGGCAGCTGGCAGCGGGTGGAATGACTCCTGTTCAGCCAGCTCACCCACAAATCGGAGCGCGGCCCGGATGTCGTCGGCTGTGATGTCGTATTCGCGTTGGACGTCATCGAACGTCATGCCGCCAGCCAGGCTACCCACAACCACCGTCACCGGCACGCGGGTACCCCGGATAACGGGCTTGCCGTGACAGATGGCAGGGTCAATCACAATGCGGTTCGAAGCGGTCATGGTGGGTTAGATGATAGTGAATTAGCTGGACTTGTCGAGTTTAGGCCGCCGCAACGTTGAATTCGATGGTCCTGCATGGACCGTTATCGTTGAGCAGTTACGTCTAATATTAGATATGACGATCCATGCCAAACAAGCACTTAAGTTGACGTATCTTGCAGAAATATTAGACGAACCACATACTGAATTGTTTATAAAATCATAAAGTTGCGATCGATCGAGCGACGGCCTTCGAACCAGGTGGTCGGCGGTTCGCCAACTCGGCCGTCGGTCGAGTTGATCGCCCGCAGGGCGACCACGCAGGGGCGAGCGGCGCAGCCGCGAGTAATCCGTCCGGGCGCGCATTTAATCGACAACTTAGCGGCGATCGAGTACCTGACACTGTCTAATATTGAAGACGGTGTCTAGTAACAGGCGTCTGATTTGGACGAAGGTCGATGTCGCACGCTTGTTAACAGGCGTCCGGATTGGACGCCGGTCGGCGTCGCAACCTGCTGGATCTCTGCGCGCGAAGTCTCACAAAGGTGGTGAGTGTTCGGCGCCTGATCACAACCGATCGTTTTAGGTCCGCGCGGATCAAAATTTACGCAGTGGCTATTCGGGTCGGTCTCGCAAAAGGTTGAGCGAAATTCGGGGTGCCCTGTCTGGGTGGTGCATTGAATGTTGAAGGCTGTTTTGGCGCTGCGCCTGCCGATACGGACCGAAGGCCCCGGGAGGATAGAGGGCGTTCTCGCGGGTGAGCTGTGCGGGCATCATTTTCCCACGATCCGCATCAAGTCTTTCATGATCAGCAGCAGATGATAAGGATCGCTCGGGCTCGGCTCGAAGCTGAAATGCTCGTAAAACCCCTTGGCCTGATCGTCGTTCGCGTGAACGAGTAACGCCCTCGCACCGATGGTATCGGCTGCCTGCGCCGCGCGGAGTAGGGCGTCCTTCAGCAGTGCCGGCCCAATGCCTTTGCCTTGTAGCGCAGCATCGACCGCTAGACGCGCGAGAAGAATGACCGGAATCGGATGACGTGCCAGGCCCTTTTTTGCGCGTTCGGTTGCCTCTTCATGGCTTACCGAGCCGGCCGCCAGACTGTAATAGCCAAGAACGACAAGATCCTTGACCAGCACATAGCTCTGTGCGCTGTGCGCTTGTTGGTTGTTCCACGCTTGGCGCTTGAGGAACCGATTAAGGTCCTCTTTACCGCAGTCGAAGCTGTCAAGGATGTGCTCGCGTCGCAGCTTCTCTATGGCTCCGAAGTTGCTCACTCAAGGACGCTGGGCGTCATAATGAGTTTTTCAAGGCGGGGCCGTGGCTTAGTCTGCGCGTCGAGCGCTGCGATGAAGTTGTCATACTGTTTTGCGCTCAAACGAAACTCACGCCGATCGGCAAGCGTTTCCGCCGCCGCCTCAAGACCCTTGTCGAGAATGAAAGCGCTCACGGTTTTGCGCTCGACTGAGGCGGCACGCTTCAACATCGATTTTGCCTTGGGCGTCAAACGAACTTCGAGCCGGTCTTCCCGGCGCTTTACGGAACCACGCATTTTTCATCTCCTACATACACGGTCTCATCACTCGTTTATTATAACATCCGTACAATGTACGGACAATCAGGAAGATCCTTGTTCATGACAGTCTCAACTATTCATGGGCTTAGATTCGGGCGTTTCCCCTTCCGGCGCCGGGTGCTAGGCGGGGGGACGCGTCCCGAGCCTCCAAGAATGGGGTCTTGGCCTACGCACGCCGAGGCTGTGAAGTTTCCGATAACTTGGGAGAGTGCCTCGCCGCAACCTGAAATCCACGTAGTGATAAATATGGTTGTAAGCTAATCTAAGAAGGTGAGAACCCGGGTCGCAATTCGTTATGCACGCAATCCGTGGCTGGCAGCACTGCTGGTCGTCACATTCTTTGCGCGCGCGCTGATTCCCACGGGTTTCATGCCGGGAGCCGGCGGGCTGATTCTGTGTTCCGGCTACGCTATCCTCGCAACGGGTTCGTCGACAGATCACGGGCCATCCGACATGTCCGCCATGAATATGTCGGGCATGGACATGTCCTCGATGGATATGTCCGGCATGGCGATGCCGGGCCACTCGGGGAACCCGAGTCATGGCGGCAACGCGCCGGACCACGAGAGCATGGGGATCTGCCCCTTTGCGGCCGTCGCCTCGACGATGGCGGCACCGCACGCGATCTGCGTCGCATCGCTGGCACATTTGATTCTCACATCGATCGAATTTCCTCCGCAGAAATTTATTCCCCGCGGCACGATCGTGCCGACGCACCTCCCGCGCGGCCCTCCCGCACTCGTCTAGTTCGACAGACTGCCTTCGAAAGTCGCCGCAATCTTGAGCGGCATTTCGCGCTTTGTGCTGCCTGAGCCGGGGTATGGGCGATGGGATTCCGTGTCATGCACCGATGGTGCTTTGATGACGCTCGCCGACTTTGGCGAGTCGTGAGCCGTTGTGGTCTTTGGGCTGCGACGGCGCAGCGTGTGTGGGGCGGGTCGCCGCTCGAACACACAGCGACGGTATTCCCGACAATTCGCCCCTCCAACTGTGCAGCGTCTGAATCGAACACGGGGCGCACGCGGTGGCGATTGCCGAACTCATAGGTGCCCGTCGACCCAAATCGTGGTTGGTCGCGCTGGGCGTTTTGATCGCCCATGGGCTCGTGCTCTACGGGCTGCTGCGGGACCGGCTCGTACTGAAGTCGCTAGTACGATCTGTGACGATCGCAATCATTGATGCCCCGAAGCATGAACTGCCGGCTGATCCACCCCTATCGGCAAGTCCGCAGCCGCAGAAGGTAACTCTCGAATTCGAGTCGCCGTCGACAATCGAATTGCCGGAACCCCTCGGTGACGAGCAGAAGCCCGCGCCGAGCACTGTGCCTGTAGCGCCGGCGGCCGAGATGATCGCGGCAGCCGCATCGACGCAGCTGGCCGACGAGTTAGCGGTGTATTGCCCGCAGCGCACGCTGCCGACCTACCCACCGCAGTCGCGACGCCTTCGCGAGCAAGGCGAGGTGACTTTGCGGGTCGAGCTTGATGAAGACGGCCAGGTGCGGGCGGCGACGGTAGTGAGAAGCAGTGGGTCCGTTCGCCTCGATGAATCGGCACATGACGCAGTCATGACCTGGCGCTGTACCGGGGCAAGGCGCGACGGCCGGCCGGTGCGCGCCGTCGCGATACAAACACTTGCTTTCGTGCTCAAGCTGCGGTGAGCGCGCCGGACTCACAGAAAAGAATTAACCAATTTGGAAGGAATGAATTAATGAAGCACCTTAGACACGTAACAACCATAGCGATTCTGCTGTGCGCTCGCGGCATGGCATTGGCCGATCAATCGACCGAGCCGGCCCCGACTCATCTACCCAAAATGATCGTCAATGACACCGTCGACAGCGAATACGTCGCGCCCAACGCTACTACCGCAACGAAGACCGACACACCGATCATGGAAACGCCGGTGAATGTCCAAGTGATCACGCAGCAAGTCTTGCAAGACCAGCAGGTTATCCGCATCGATCAGGCGCTCAAGAACGTCAGTGGTGTGACCGTCGGGGCGGGCGGGGATACGAGCTTCGGAAACGCCTTCGATGCGGTGGTGATTCGGGGGTTTCAGACGGACGCGCACCTGCGCAATGGTGTTCGTATCGACAGCTTTGGTGGTGATACGGAGTTATTCTCGCAGCAGCTCGCGAATGTGGAGAGCATCGAGGTCCTCAAGGGGCCCGCAGCCATTCTGTACGGTGCGGTCGAGCCTGGCGGTGTCGTCAACATCATCACCAAGCAACCGCAGGCGACCCCGTCCTATTCGGCGGACCAGCAACTGGGTTCATACAATCTTTACCGTACGAGCATGGATGCCACGGGACCGCTCAATGAGGCCGCCACGTTGCTGTATCGATTCGACGGATCTTATGACACGAGCGGATCAATCGTCGATTTAGGCTTTAACCGCGACCTCTTCATCGCGCCGACTCTGAAGCTTGTGATTAATCCGTCGACTCAAGCGACGCTCGAATATGAGCACAAGGATTCGAACTTCAATGGCAACTATGCGGCGTTTCCGCTGATCGAGGCGCCGAGTGGCCAGTTTGTACCCCTGCACAACGATCCAACTCTGAACTTTGGCGAGCGATCCGCCTTGCGGGAAATCACCGATCTCGCCGGTCTTCATTGGTTGCACAGCTTCAATGCGCAGTGGTCCATCAAGCAGCAGATCCTCGTGAATTTGGTTCACGTGGAAGCGCCGCAGGTGACCGCCGATGGCATTGGCCCGAGCGATCCCAGCAATCCCGAGAGCGCTCCCGCCGTCTATCGCGTAACTTCCCCGTTCAATACCCGGGACAGCACGTACGCAAGCTACGTTGACCTGACGGGTCATTTCGGCACCGGTGGGATCCAGCACAGTCTTCTATTAGGTGGCGACTGGTATCGATTCAACTCGAAATTCGCACTGATGATTTCGAATCCGAGTTTCTCGCCCGATGCGAGCCGGGATTCATTGATCAACCTGTTTAATCCGGTGCATCCGGGGACGTCTTTCGGGCCCCTGCAGCCCGAATTTGCGGGCACAGGACCGACGGACAGCTGGGGCATTCATTTGCAAGACCAGATCGCATTGCCTGAGAACGTCTTTGCGCTTCTCGGCGTCCGGTACCAGCACGTCTACGAAGCGAATTTCTCTGGCCAGACGCTGAGTTCTCTGACCTCGACACCGCTGACCGGCAACGCCGCGACGCCACGAGTCGGTGTCCTGTGGCACCCGCAGTCGTGGGTGAGCGTCTATGGGAACTACGCCAAGAACTGGGGGCCCAGCAACGGCTACCCCACGGCAAACGGCGGGATCGTCCCGCCGACGAGTGCGCATCAAAAGGAAGTCGGAGCGAAATTCGACCTGTTAGGGGGTCGCTTGACCTCGACGATCGCCGTCTATGACCTGACCAAAACGAACATCCCGACACCCGACCCCAACAATCCCTGTTGCTTCATCGTGACCGGCGCGGTTCGCAGCAAGGGGCTCGAACTCGACGTTCAGGGCGAGCTGAGCCCCGGTTGGAATGTGATCGTCAACTACTCGAACATCGACGCGCGCATTGTGTCCTCGAACGATGCAGGGAATCCCGCGGGCACGCAATGGTTTGAAACGCCGCGCCTGACCGGCAATCTCTGGACGACGTACGACTTTGCGCCGGATTCCGACCGAGGGTTCCGAGTCGGCGGTGGCGTGACTTATCAAGGCAGCCAGCCGTCGGCAAATTACACGGGGGTACCAGCACTCCAAACGACGGACTACACGGAGCTGGCCGGACACGCGACTTTTGGGCTGATGGGCGGGTACCGAGTATCGGCGGATGGATTCAAGATAAAGGCGCAGCTGAATGTTTCCAATCTGCTCAACAAGCGATACTTCAGTTACATCAGTCTGAGCAATCCACAGTCCTACAGCACGTACACCTATGACAGCGCCGTGTATGGATTTGATCGACGCCTGTATGGAGATCCACGGACCGTAGTCTGGTCCATCGCCGTGCAGTTTTAGGCGCGGCGACATGGTTCGGCCGTTCTTCGTCTGGATGCATCGCTGGGTCGGCCTGTTGATGGCGGCGTTCCTCATCATCGAGGGTCTCACCGGCAGTCTGCTCGCGTTTCGGAATTCGATTGAGCAGTTCGTTACGCCTCAGCTATACGCTGAACCGCATCCCGGTACCGCACCGCTCGGCCTCGGAACGCTGGCGGCGGCTGGGGAGGCGCAAGAGCCACTCGCGCGAATTGGGTACTTTGCGGCCGAGGATCGCCAGGCGATCCTTCATGTGCAACCGCGAATCAATCCCGTCACGCAAAAGCCCTACGACATTGACTTCGATCGCATCTACTTGGATCCATGGACCGGACGGGAGTTGGGCAAGCGACGGGATGGTGACCTTTCGCAAGGGTTCCTCAATCTCGTCCCGTTCATTTACCGTCTCCACATGAACCTGGCCGGTGGAACCTCGGGCGAGTTGGTCCTAGGGCTCGTCGCGCTCGCCTGGACGATCGATTGTTTTGTGGGTCTCTATCTCACACTGCCCGTTGCATTCGGGCGGTTCGTGTCGCGCTGGAAACCCGCGTGGTTGATCAAACGGCGGGCGAGTGCGATTCGCGTGAACTATGACCTGCATCGCGCCGGCGGGCTCTGGGCTTGGCCACTGCTGTTCGTGCTTGCGTGGTCGAGCGTGATGTTCAATCTCCGGGAAGCGGTTTACGAGCCGGTCACCGGAGCCCTGTTCGATTATGAGTCTGGTATGGACTCATACGCTTCGATGATGCGCCTTCGGCATGCAAATCCGACACCGAGGCTCGACTGGATCGCGGCGCAGGCTGCTGGCGCGCGACTGATGACGCAGGAAGCAGCGCGCCGGGGTCTCAAGGTCCTGCGTCCCTACGGCATGGCCTATATCGAAAGTCTGGGGGTCTATACCTATGGAGTCGTGAGCGATGCCGATATCCAGCATCATGCCTGGAGTACGTCGCTCTGGCTCGACGGCGATTCCGGCACTCTCGTCCAAATGGATGTTCCCAGCGGCGAGCACGCCGGCAACACGATTGAAACTTGGTTGCGTGCGCTGCACTTTGCGGATCTCTGGGATTCCTTGCTTTATCGGGTCACCGTGTGCGTTCTGGGTCTCGTAATTGCGACGGTCTCAATGACCGGAATTTACATATGGATCAAAAAACGGCGGGCTCGGCTGCATGCGCGGCTGCAGGTAGCCGCGGGCACTGATCATGGATAACGTCGAAAGCCGCTCAATCAGCGTGGTGCAGCACCATGTATTGCACGATGAACAGGATCCCATCACAAATCGCGATGATCGCGAAGATCGTCTTGAGCACGATCGGATTGGAGCGGCGACTCAGGTAGGGAGCGAGCCGCGCGCCGAACACGCAACCGAGGCCCGTGAATGCCGCGATCTCCCAGGGAATTCCACCGAGGAAGAATTGATGCAGCAGCGTCAAAAAGATCGAGTTGATTGAGAGCAGCACGACTCCAAGGCCGATGCAAGCGGCGACATTCACCCCATACAGCAACATGAGCAATGCAGCGACCAGCTCGCCCTCACCGATTGCGATCCAACCGGTGATCAGGCCGCCAATGAATGCGATGGCCACGAGCGGCAGCGCAGCGTTCGCCGGGATTACCGCCGCGGCATCTGCCTTGGCGGCGCGCTTGGACAACACGATCGTCAGCACGCCGAGCAGAATCGATACCGGGCCAAACAGCAGTTTCACAAGCAGCGCGCTCGGATGGATCACCAGCGAACTTACGGTGCTGCCCAGCAGAAGCCCGGGAACCGTGAGCTTCAGTGCGCGCAGCGGCACGACGCGCTTTTGCATCCACCCAACAGCGCCGCTGGTCATGCCCCAGGATTGGCTCGCAAGCGCGATTTTCAGCGCGGTTACCGCCGGCAGCTGAAACAGAAAAATGATCGCGGGAATGAAGACGATGCCACCGCCGACCGCGGAAATGTTTCCGAGTATCGCTCCACAAAAGCCTAAGGGAATGAAGATCCAGTTCTTCCGGAACAGCGCGATGGGATCCGGTGCCAAACTGACGTAGACGGCGACCCAAAGGGCCGCAAACAGGAGGAGCCACCACGACCAATAACGGAAATCGCGCTCAATGCGCGATAGCGGTACGTTCGCACGCTCAATGGTGCCTTCGCTCGGGCCTCCGTTCACAGTCGCTAGGTTAGCACAGCGATTCCAGTCGAATCGCGGCCAATCGGATTTGTTGACCGCCAGCGGAGCCCACTCGCCGGAGCGAGACCGCCTGCTACACGATCTGCCCGAGCTTCTTCTCTTGGGCCATACCCACTAAATAATGCGCAACTGCTAAGTCTTGGAAACTCACCCCAGAGAAATCGAAAATCGTGGGCCGTCGAGATTTCGGGGTTGCGACCGGACGGCGTAGGTGGTCGATTGGCGCGCGTGTTCCGCGTGC
>JBEKSM010000032.1:0-68108 GCA_049517075.1 Steroidobacteraceae bacterium
AGCTGTCGCCGATCGACCCATGCAACCGGGCTCGGCTCCTGAATCTCCAATTGCATCCCGATCGCGAGCCCGGCGGTGCGCGCCAGCAGCGGTCGCAAATCCTTCAGGAATTGTCCCATCTCGAGCGCTTCCGGTTGCAGCGTATCCTGGCGCGCAAAGCTCAATAGTTTCGAGGTAATGTCGGCGCAGTCCTTTGCGGCGAGCCGAACTTGCCCCAACAAATCGCCCGCCGCGGTGTCGCTCGCGACCGCCTTGCGCCGCGTCAGCGAGCCGATTGCGAGCTGAATGATGCAGAGAAGATTGTTGAAGTCATGCGCAATGCCGCTGATCAAACGCCCGATCGTAGCCAGCCGCTCTTCGGCTGCCTCGCGCTCTTTTTCCACGAGCTTGCGCCGATGCCATGACCACATCCCGAGCACGAATGCGGCGATCACGAGGATCGCCGCCGCCAACACCAGATTCCTGATCAATATCTGCCGCGAGGCAGTCAGCTCTGCGGCCCGAGCCTCGGCTCGCATCCTCGCAAGCTCCTCACCGGTGAGAATCGAGTCGGTTACCACCTTGACCAAGGCCGCCTGATCGGCGCTGCGGGCTTTTCGTTCCTGTTCGAGCGCTTTCACGTACAGACTCATGTCCTCGAACGCACCAACAACGTCTCCAGTTCGCGCGCGCGCCTGCGCTCGCTGACTGTAAATCGCCGACGGCGTTCGACTCGGTAAATTAACGCCGTCATTTGCGAGCGCCTGGTCCCACAGGTCGATCGCCTCTTTGGTGTGTCCCTCGCCGAGTTTGATTTGCGCGAGAGCGGCGAGCACAAATTTGACCGCGACCGGATTTTTGACGGAATTACCCAAATCAGCCGCATCGTGGCAGATTGCCGACGCATCTTTCTGGTCCGGCATTTTGGCGGCGACCGTGCACAGACGCTGCAGCGTGAAGGATAGGGCAAAGCGATCGCCGACGGATTCCAACAGCGCCCGCGACTTCAGAAAGTCCTCCCGCGCAGCCGCGTAGGCTTCTTTGTTCAGCAATACGTCGCCTCGAAATAGATAGGCGTCTGACAACAGCGTCTGGTCGGACGAATGCGCATAAAACTCGACCGCCTCGTTGGCTAGCTTTAGCGCTTCGTCGTACAAGCCGTACTGCGAGTACAGGCGCGCGAGCAATTGACCGGCCGATAAGCGGATCTTGTCGCGACCCAAAGCGCCGGCGAGCCGATAAGCCCGCATGGCATCGACGGCGGCGTCGACCCTGCCGCCGACCAGGTAGCGCAGGTAGCCGCGGTCACCGAGCACGCACGCGAGATCCGGCGCGCCATCTGGAACGTCCGCCGCCGCCTTTTCATATTCGGCCGCCGCCTGTTCGATGTGCCCCTGCACTTCGAGAAGCATGATCCCGGTGAGCTGCAGCCGACGTCGCAGGGTGTCGCCGTCCGCCGCGGTGAGCGCATCCAATCCGCGGGCTGCCGCATCGCGCGCCGCGCCGATCTCTCCCGCATTTTGATTGGCGTCCATGAGCATCGCGTAGAGGTGAGCCCTGCTGACGCCGGCACCGGGCGCCGCTGCCGTCCCCGCCAGCGCCGCCCCAATGCGAGTGATCGCCATCTTTGGATCGCGTTCGATCTGATCGTCGAATGGAGCGTCCCCGCCCAGCAATTCTGAGAAACAGCTTGCGTGGACAGGCTCCGAGGCGCAGCAGATGAAGCAGAGAGCCGAAAGGAGCGCTACCGCGGCATGCGATTCAGTATTTTTCCGTGACCCCATGGTTGCTGTGTAGTGCGCGATGAGGGTGGCCGCTAGTTCCTATTTTTCAGTGCCGGCGCGAAGCGCACGGTGGCGCTCGAGGGTCATGCTAGCATTTCCGATATCAAAACACCGCCGCATTCGCTCCCCGAGCCCGAGCGCCAACTGCAACACCGCGGTCATTGTGTTGCCGCAATCGGTACCAGGCACCGTGAATGGCGCTTGTCGGAGGTTGGGGCGCCGGAAACAGGCGGCCGACCGTTAGGCCGTACCAAGTAGTCTGTTCAATCGCCGCGCCCGTGGCCAAGACCCGCGCATCGAATTCACGGATTCGTCATTTTCTTGGTCGCAAGCGTTGCGGCGGATCAGCGAGCGCGGCTGAACGTGTTTCGGCCGTTGCAGTGCTGTCCCGATTCTTTGCGGCAACCAATCGTTCGCAGTCCGTCATCTCACGGCACGCGCAATGAAAGCTCGCACGAAGGATCACCTTCATTCGTTCGATTCGCGCGATCAAGTGATCCAGTTCTGATGCCTTTCGCTCGGCCATCTCGCGCCAGCGCCGCGTTGAAGTCGTTGCAAGCGGAAATCCCTCAAAAAAGGTGCGCGTTTCGCGAACCGAGAAACCGGCTTCGCGCGCAAGAAGAATGATCCGAACGCGACCGACAACTTGTGGATCGTATTGCCGCCGCTTCGAAACACGAATCGGCGCTGCCACGAGGCCGATCTTTTCATAGTAGCGCAGCGCCGAGGTGCTAATACCCGCGGCGCGTGCAACCTCCCCAATCCGCAGATATGCCATGGGTTTTCTCCGATTGCCGTGCAAACCGATTGCGACGGTTTCGATGATCCCAGCAGGAGACGCGTACGATGAGCAAGCGAACGTGGTTATTCATCGGACTCGCGAGCCTTGCGATCCATGGCTGTGCGGGCGCGCCGACCTCAGGAGTGTCAATCTCACCGGCAATCACGGCGGCCCTGGCCGACTCTCGACGACCGATGGAACAGATGCAGCTGGATTCGACGAGACGTCCGGATGTCATCCTCGCATTCGCCGGCGTCAAGGCGGGAGACCGGGTTGCGGATTTCATGCCGGGCAATGGCTATTTCACCCGCATTCTCAGTGATGTCGTGGGCCCAAAGGGGTGGGTCTATGCCTTCATTCCGTCGGAGCAAATCGCCAACTGCCCGGCGCGCGAGATTGCCGGCACTCAGGCGATCGCAAAGGACCGAAGCTATGCCAACGTCGCGGTGCTCAGCGACTCGCTTGGCGCGTTTCGCATGCCGGAAATGCTCGACCTGATTTGGACTGCGCAAAACTACCATGACTTGCATGACGCCTTCCTGGGTCCTGCCAACGTCGCGGCGCTCAACAAAGCCTTCTTCGACGCGTTGAGACCCGGCGGGGCTTTCTTGGTCATCGATCACGTCGCTGAGCCGGGGTCCGGTCTGCGCGATACCGAGACGCTGCATCGGATCGATCCGTTCCGCATGAAAGGCGAAATTGAAGCGGCGGGATTCATCTTCGAGGCGCAACGCAACGTGCTGAGAAATCCAGCCGACGATCACCAGCGCAGCGTGTTTGACCCCGTGATTCGAGGCCGAACCGACCAAGTCGTGTATCGATTCCGAAAGCCGATCTGACGTGCTTCAGCTGGTGGGTTAGACGGCTGCAACACGAGCATCGGGAGCCGGGTTATTCCCGCTGCACCGTGATTGTGTGCGTGCAGCAATTCACGCTCCGGAGAGCCAAATTGAGACCCGCCGACCGCTCGCATTGGCGGCGTCCCACTCAAGAAACGGATTTCGATGTCGATTTCTTATTTGATTGCCGCTCGGCGGCCGCGGCTGGCCGCCGATCCCTCGCCCTGAGTTGAGAGCCCTGATGACGATCCAATCCACCTCAACCGTCCGTCTGGCAGATACCGCGGCGACGCGTGTACGCGGTTGGTCGGTCGCCGTCACGGTGCTGCTGTTGATCTGCGCGCATCGGGCGCACGGCAATCAATGCTATGCGGCCGCGACCCAGGGTACTGCCCCGTCCACCTACCAGGCCTATTGCTGGCTGGACTTTACCGGCTACTCCGACACGCAAGCGCAAACCGCCGCGGGGCAAGCCTTTACCTTTGCCTTATCGGACGGCACGACACTGAGCTTGTCGCTGCACGTCAGTACGAACGCCTCCAATCCGGCGCTCTCGGCGAGCGCGGTGCCCACGTGGAGCGGGGCCGCGTTCGGTAACAGCGCCTTCTTAGGTATTTCCGGCAAGCCCGTGTTGTATGAGGTGCAATCGGGCTCCACAGTCCAAATCACCTTGAGCAAAATTACGCTGACGCCGCCGAGCGGCGTGACGGCGATCGGTGCCTACGGCTTTGTCGCCGCCGATGGAGAGTCGACCAACGGCGGCGAAACCTTGAGCTTCACGACCAATGGCGCCGCTTGGACCGAAATGGCGCAGATTCCGAACGGCTCCGCGTATCCGAGCTTGAGTGGGGTCGGAACGACCACGGTGACCGAGACGGGTATTGCCGGAACGGTCGGAAGCTATGCGTTCCAAACCCTGAATAACCCCACGCAAGTATCCTCGGTACTCGTGGGCGCCGGCCTGCAGGGCGCCATCTTCGGCGTCCGGTATGGATCGATGGTGGTCAACACGCAGCTCACGACGACCCGCGCCAATGCGAGCGATCAATTCACCTACGGCGTTCAGTCCACCGGCGGTACGGTCATTGCGACCGGCACTTCCACCGGCACCGGCTTGGGTCCGTTTACCGCAGCGAGTGCACCAACCATCGCCGGCAGCTACGCGTTCGTCGTGAGCGAATCGATGGCGGCCGGCAGCGTGAGCCCGTTCAACTATTACGTGCCGTCCTTGACCTGCACCAACGCCGCCGGCGGATCGACGACGGTCATGCCCACGAATGCCGCCGTGTCGAGTTACACGTTTCCCGGTCTGCAATATCAGGACGCCGTGAGCTGCATCTTCAGCAATTCGGTATCGCCGCTCTATGTCCCCAATCATTTTGCCGTGAGCACGCCGGGCACCGCCGTCAATTGCCAGGCTGCAGCGGTGACGATTACGGCGCACACCGCGGCGCACGCGGCGCTTGGCATCACCTCGAGCATCTCAATCACCACCAGTACCGGGCACGGGGATTGGACCTTGACCACCGGTAACGGCACGTTCGTTGCGGGAAGCTCCAATAGCGGCATCGCGAGCTACACGTATGCCGCGTCGGACGCCGGCGTAGCCGTGTTTGCGCTTCGCGATACCTATGCGGAGGCCGTCACGATCAACGTGACCGATGGAACCGTGACGGCTAAAGCCGGCACCGCGCTCGCCTCCGAGGACAGCCCGCTCACTTTTGTGGCATCCGGCTTTCGCGTGACGAACGGCGGCAATGTCGCGACCACCATCGGCACTCAGCAGGCCGGCGTGAGCTCGAGCGTGAGTCTCGCACTGCAAGCCATTCGCACCGATACCTTGACCGGCGCCTGCACCAGCGCGTTCGCGAGCGGGTCCACGGTCAACGTGAGCCTCGCCTATCAGTGCAATAATCCGCTCAGCTGCATCGGCGGCCAGATCTTTTCTTTGACGAACAACGGCACCACGACGAGCCTTGCATCGAACGCGAACGCCGGCATCACGAACTATACGACCGTGCCGCTCAAGTTCAGCACGCCCAATGCCGAAGCGCCCTTCAGCCTCAATTACAGCGACGCCGGTCAGATCACGCTTGCGGCAAAATACACGATCCCGCTGCAAAACGGCGCGGCATCCGGCAACACCATGATCGGCGCCGCCCAGTTCGTGGTACAGCCCTATAACCTCACGCTGTCGAACATCAAGACCTCTGCAAGCGGCAGCGCCAATCCGGCGGCGAGCACAGCGACCGGCCCGGTGTTCCTCGGCGCAGGACAGCCCTTTACCGCCAGCGTCACCGCGACTAACTACTTCGGCAACGCGACCCCAAACTTCGGCCAAGAGACCTCGCCCGCCGCAGTCACGCTCGGCCCCAATCTCGTGCTGCCGGCGGCCGGCCATGACCCGACGGTGAGCGGCGGCTTCGGCACCTACTCGGGCGGCAGCGCGACCGGCACCGCCTTCTCCTGGCCGGAAGTCGGCATCATCACGCTCACGCCGAACGTCGCGAACTATCTCGGCAGCGGCATCATTTACGGCACGACGTCGGGTGACATCGGTCGCTTTGTCCCGAACAAGTTCACAACCGCGGTCAATACTCCCGTGTTCGGCACCGCATGCATCACCGGTGCCTTCACCTATGTCGGCCAGTCATTTATCTATGCCGTTGCGCCGGTCATCACCGCCACCGCGGTCGCGCTAGGCGGCACGACCACCCAGAACTACACGGGTGCGCTCATGCGCCTGTCAAACAGTTCCCTGACGGGGCGCAGCTATACGCCGACGCCGGCGAGCCCCGCACTCAACCTGACCGGCCTGCCGGCCACCGCAGTCGACCCGATAATCGTCGACCTCGGCGCCGGCCAGGTCTCGCTCAGCTTCAGCACCGGCAGCGGTTTGTCCTTCATTCGCGGAAGTCCCATCGCACCGTTCGGCGCGAACATCACGCTCGCCGAAAATGTCATCGATCTCGATGGGGTCAGCGCCACGAATCCCGTCACCTTCGGCGCCACCGGCGGCATCGCATTCAGCACCGGCGCCAACCAATACTACGGCCGTCTCACACTGCGCAGCGCCTTGGGCTCCGAGCTGCTCGACCTGCCCATGACGCTCAAGACCGAGTACTACGCCGGCGCCTCCGCGGGATTCACCACCAACGCCGCCGACAGCTGCACCGCCGCGCCGCCGATTGCCTTCAGTGCCTACCAGCAAAATCTCGCCGCCGGTGAGACCTGCGTGCGCGACAACGGCTCTCCGGGATTGTCCGGTGTTGGCTGCAGTACCGCCGCGAGTTCGCGCTACGGCGCGGCGTCGGCAGGCATTTTCAATCTCATCCTCGGCGCACCGGGTAGCGGCCATAACGGCGCGCTGACCGTCACTGCCACCGCCCCGCTTTATCTGCAGTACCTGTGGTCACAAAGTGTGGGCTCGATTTCCAACCCCGCCGCGCTTGCGACCTTCGGCGTCTTCCCGGGTCCCGCCGCCCGCATCTATCAGCGCGAGGTTTATTGACGGGCAGTCGACGCGCGATTACCCGAGCGCGAGCGTTACAACGATTGCTTCGCCGGATTCCATCCATGCGCCATGGTGGTAGGTGCCTCCAATCAGACGGGTCCGGTAGCCGATCAGGTCGAGTTCAAAAACGTCCGCTGCAGCAGGGCTTGAATCCGCGGCTTCGCCATCCCAGCGGACCCGGAGTTCCAAGGACTCTGCATCGGCGCCGAGCTCCATGAAGATTGACGAGCCGCGGCGGCGCCGGGCAGCGTAGTGCAATGCGCTGCGCGCGATCAGGTAAAGCTGATCGGCGATGATTGGTTCGAGATCATCGCAGCGAGCACAGGCCTGGTACTGGACGGGCGCAGCGAAGCGCGCCTCGGCCTCCTGTACAAGTGCGCGCAATGCGGAGTCGAGGGATCCCCGCACGACCGTCGTTGGCGACAACACGGCCGCGACCTCCCTTGCGGTCTGAACTGCGCCGGTCAGATGACGCTGAGTCTCCTGCAGCATGGCGGCGGTCGCGGCATCCTGCGATGACAGTCGACTCGTCAAGCTGCCCAGTGACATCGACAGGCCCGCGAGCTCCTGCGCCAAGCCTTCGTGCAGACGACCGCTGATTTGCAATGATTCCCGAGCAGCGACGCTCGCGAGCTCCCGTTCGATGCGGCGCTGGTTTGAGATGTCCCGGCAGACGCAGATCAGCGCCTCCCGATCGGCAAGCGTGAGTCGCGAGCGCGTAACGGACACCAGGCAGTGGCTACCGTCCCCGCGGTGTAAAGTGGTTTCTATTCGGGATGCCCCGCCACAGGAAATGAGCGTTCCGGTCGATTGCAGCTCGGTCGCAACGCCGTTCAGCAATTCGAGTGACAACCGCGACTCGCCATCAGGGCTGTAACCGAGCAGCCCCCACATCGCATCGTTTGCGAAGCTCACACGATCGCCGCCCTCAATGATGATGACACCTTCGTTCATCGTTTCGAGCACGCGCGCCTGCAGCGTCAGCCGGTTCTCGAGAAGTTGTCGCACGGTCACATCCGTGCACCGGACCGTAATTCCGATGAGCTCGCCGGCCGAGAGCACCGGCGTCGCGCGAATCTCGAAGTGACTCGGCTCTTCGCGTCCGGCGGGCCAGCCCGCCTGCAAGTCCCCCGAGCGTGTCTCGCGAATCACGTCCTCGATGAATGACCGAAATTGCGCCCGCGCTGGCTCGGGGACTCCGATCTCTGCCGAAGTGCCGACGGTAATGCTGGCGGCTCCCGGAAAGCAGCGGTTGGCGAACAGCATTCTTCCACCCGGGTCGAGCAGCATGACCGTGTCCGGAAGATTCTTGGTCAGCGTGTCGAGAGTCGCCGCATAACGAGCGAGTGCGCGCCGATGACGCTGGCCGAGATAGAGAAGGTAGGCGAGCAGGCAGCATCCCAAAAAACCGGTGACGGCAAGACTGATAATCAAGCGACGCACCACGCGCTGACTGTCGAGTTGCTGCCGCTGCGCGCTGTTCTCGCTCGCGAGATCTCGATTGGCGGTCTCGAGCATCCTTGTTTCGGCGATACCGTTGAGAATCGCCATGCTCCTGCCGCGTTCCGCGACGGCCGCGCGCTCGGTGCTCGAGATTGAATGCTCCAGATCCTCAGCCGCCTCCCGATACCGCCCCAGTCCACGCAGAGCGCGTGCGCGATCGCGGTACAACGGGCCGAGATACCGCAGCGGCTCGAGTTCGAGGCGCTCGTTCAATATCGTGTTGAATCCCTCCAGCGCGGCCTTGTATTGTGACCGCTGCAGAGCGATCCGGGATTGGTACATCAGCGCATCAGTTGCAAGATCGAGGCGACCCAAATCCTCAAATGTCTTGACGCCCGATCGGCAAATCGAGTCGGCTTCGTCGAGCCGGTTAGCACCAATCAAGGCACCGCACATTGGCAAAGTCGTGAACGCTGCATCGAGTCGATCGCCGAGACTGATCGCCACCTCGCGGGCCTGCGGCAACACGGCAAGCGCAGCGTCCCAGCGACCGCCATCGAGATCGATCTGGCCCGTGGTGAAATCCACCAGCCAAAGCAGTCGTCGATAGCCCCGCGCTCGTGCCTGCTCCCCGGCCTCGTTGGCCATCAGCTCAGCGTCCTGCAGCAGGCCGCCACGACGATAGATCGTCGCGAGGCGCAATGCTGCATACATGCTTGCGTCGGGATATTGATGCGCTTGTGCCTCTTGATAGGCGGCGATCGCATCAGCGACGGCGAGATCGGGGCGGTCAAGCTCCGCATTGACGTCGCCGCGGGTCAGCCGCAGACAGATTTGCGGCAGTGAGCCGGCAGTTGTTTCGGCAAATAACTGATCCGCCTCTTCGCGAACGCGCTCAAATTCCTCGCGCCGGGTCGCTATTGCGGCTGCAGCGCCCACCACGCCCATCCTCAGCTCGAGCGTCCGCTGATCGGCGGGCAGCTGTTTCAATAACTCGCGTACCGTTGTCAGTGATTCACTTGCATCGCGCGCACGACCCTCGCCGCTGCGAACCTTGGCGATGACCAAGTAGAGTCCTGCGCGAACCGCGAGCGAATGATCCGCGTCGGCCTTCGATAGCTCGGCCGTTGCGGTTGCCTCTGCCTGCTCGGGGTTGCTATCGATCAACGCATCGGCGCGTGCCACGATCGGATTGGACGGTGACTGACAGCTTGCTTGCGCCGGCGTGCTCCATCCCACGAGCGCGCTCGCAATCGCCGAGGCGGCGACGAGTGTCCGGGGTCGTGGGGTTCGAGAGGCGCTTCGGCCGCTGCGTATCATCGGCGTTGTCGAGCACATCGGTAGGTAACGCGCTCGTGTGTTACTGCCTGCGAGGTGGTTGCTAGGTTCTGTCGGGGTATTTGCAGGATCATCATTTTCTTCTTGAGCCATTCACATGAACCGGCCCCGAATCGAGCTCGGTTGTTCGCGCAGTAAGCGCAGCGAGCACGGTTTCAGTCTAGTTGTTGAGCAACCGGTCTAGTCATTGCCCACCGCATTCAACCGGTCACGAACAATGGGCACCTTTGGAATATTATTGCGCCGCAACACGGCCGTTCCCTAGCCTGTGTAGTGTACAACGCGGCCATTGCCGGGCCGAAGACAGATACTTGACTATTATATTTCTACATGGCTATATAGCTGCATGGCAATACACAGTAGAAATGCGAACCGGCTGAGCAGCCGCTTTCAAGCCCTGAGTGACCCAACGCGGCGCGCGATTTTGGCGCGTCTCGTATCGGGCGAGGCGACGGTCTCAGAACTCATGGCGCCGTTCGAACTCAGTCAACCGACGATCTCGAAACATCTCAAGGTTCTCGAAGACGCCGGACTCATCGAAGGTGGGCGCGATGCGCAGCGCCGCCCTCGCCGGCTCGCGCCGCTCGCGATGAAAGACATCGCCGATTGGATCGAGCCGTTCCGACAACAGTGGGACAGCAGGTTCAAGAATCTGGATGCCCATCTCGCCAATGTCAAAAGACAGGAGCAGTGATATGCCCGCCCAATCAACGACCGGAGCCGAGACCGGCCTCGAAATTGATCGTAGAACGCATACGATCAGGCTGACGCGCATTTTCGACGCCTCGCGGGCTCAAATCTTCGACGCGTGGACGAGACCTGAGCAGGTGAGTTGCTGGTGGGATGCCGCGAGCGCGCCGCTGACCGCGTGCGAGATCGACCTACGCCCGGGTGGCGCCTTCAGATTTGTCACCAAGAGCCGCCCCGACATGCCATTCGCCGGGGTCTATCGAGAGATCGCGCCGCCCGATCGTCTGGTATTCGAGGCGATGGGTTCCACCGGCCGGGTCTTGTTGCGAAATGTTGCCGGCAAGACTCACATGGTGGTCGAAATCGAATGCCACTCCGCGCAGCAGTTGGACCAATTTCTCACCATGGGCGTCGATGTCGGCACGGCGCAAACCCTCGAGAATCTCGTCGCCTATGCGCGGAGTCGATTCATCGCAGCCTCTTGAGCGCGAGTTCGGCTGAACTTCAACGACTCCATATCGCGTAATCCCATCTCGCGTGCGGTCAGCGATGGTTGACATGCATCTATTACTTGCCTATAGGGATCCATGCCCGGACGCCTCGATGACACCGACGTGCTTTTCAACGCGCTGGCCGATCCAAGCCGGCGCAGGCTCCTGGACCTGCTGTATGCGCATGACGGCCGCACACTGAATGAGTTGTGCGGACACCTGGACATGACGCGGCAGGGGGTGACACAGCACCTGGATTTGCTCGAGGCGGCGAACCTCGTCGCCGCGGCGCTTGGTTATCCGCTGGCAGAACCAGTTCAGGCCCGAGCTCAAGGCCGAAGGCGACTCACTCTGCACGATGGAGCTCGAGCCGGTTGGATCGGCGGTCAAACTCTCCATCACCCAAACGATCGAGCGCGAACCTTCGAAGTTGATCGAGGCGGTGTCGGGAGGCTGGCCGAAGATTCTCTCGAATCTGAAGTCCCTGCTGGAGACCGGTTCCATTGTTTTGCCGGATCCAAACCCGGCGGGCAATCAGCGCTAGTTGCCCGCGACCGACGACTCTGCGTCAAATTTGGAGTTTGACATGAAGACGACCGGAATGATTGTGGGGACGTTGGTGTCACTGATGGCCTGCGTTGGCACGCGCGCGCAATCGCCCGCTTCGCCCACCGCGGCCGTGACCATCGTGCTCGTTCACGGGGCACTCAGCGATGGCTCGAGCTGGCGCGGCGTTTATGACGTGCTGACCCGGGACGGTTTTCGCGTCAGAATCGTGCAGCAGCCGCTGACCGGGCTCGACGAGGACGTCGCCGCGACCAGGCGCACGCTCGACGAGCTCGACGGCCCCGTCGTCCTCGTCGGCCACAGCTACGGCGGCTCGATCATCACCGTTGCCGGTAGCGACCCCAAGGTGAAGGCACTCGTCTATGTGGCCGCGCTCCAACCCGATGTCGGCGAGACCAGCGCCGAGGTGGCTGCCCCAATGAAGCCGGCGAGTGACGATTTGGAAACGACCAAGGATGGCTTCGTCTTCGTCGATCCGGCGAAGTTTGCCGCCGACGTCGGCGCGGATCTGCCCAAGGCGACGGCCGAGTTCATGGCACATTCGCAAATGCCCATTCTCGGCGCCGCCTTCAGCACCAAGCTGTCCGTCGCAGCCTGGCGCGATAAACCGAGCTACGCGATCCTCGCCACCGAGGACCGCGAGCTGGACCCAGTGATTGCGCGGCGAATGGCCAAGCGCGCCGGATCGAAGCTGACTGTCCTCAAGGGGAGCCACCTCATCTACATTTCCCAACCCCGCGCGGTCGCGCGGGTCATCGAGACGGCGGTGCGCGCCAATGCCCAGGCACGCTGACCCGCAATCGCTAGGGGCTCCGTGCCAAAATGAGTATACGACCGGGCGCTCAATATTTGACGCTGCACCCATATGGCCGCGTCACGGGATGGGCGACCGCCTGCCCCTCGACGACCGCGAGCATGGCCTCCTTCAAATACGGCTCGGCGCTGCGGATATCGCTCGCCTCAGCGCTCGCGATGCTGTCGATGCCGCCCATGTACTGCAGCGTGCCGTGCTGGTCGACGACGAACATATGCGGCGTCGTCTTGGCATGATATAGCCGACCGACGGTCCCCGTCGGGTCCAGCAGAACTGCAGTGGGTTTGGCGCCGCGCGACCGCGTGATTTCATCGGCACCAGGACCGGTCACGTACCCCTGTTTGCCGGGAGCCGAGGAGATGACGCTGAGCCAGACCACGTCATTTTTTTGCGCAAGTGCTTGAAGGTCTTGCATGTTGCCGCTGGCGTAGTGCTTGCGCGTATAGGGACAGTCCGCATTGGTCCATTCGAGCACCACCACTTTGCCGAGAAAATCGCTGATGTGGCGCGAGTGCCCCTGGCTGTCGACGGCCGTGAAGTCCGGCGCTGACTGCCCAATTTGAGGGGCGTCGGCCAAGGCTGCGCAGCAAAAAAGAGTCGTCATTGTGACAGCGGCGAAACGGCGCATAAAACACCCTGCTGTGATTCTGGGCTGGTGCTCGCTTAGTACCGCAAACGGCTGCGGCGTTCAACTTGGCCGTTGCGCCGAGTGACCGACCGCTTAGATATCCGCACGGTGGTACGGGAACGAAGTCCGCGTGAGCCATCACGGCTGCTGCGCTTGATTACTAGCTGCGTTTGACGGCCGCGCGCGCGTCGAATCACATCAAATTCGACGCGCTGATGCAAAGCGCCTTAATTTCTGAGCGTCGGTCAGGTCTTTCTCGACGTCACCGAATTTCCCTTGAACCTTGCCTAGATTTTTCTGAATCTTTCCCTTGGCTTCCAACGTTTTGTCGCCCGTGATCTTGCCGGCGGCTTCCTTAATGGATCCCTTCGTCTCTTCGACGCGGCCCTTCACTTGATCTTTGTTCATGCTCATGAGGATTTCCTTTTGACAATTACCGACAAGCGGCCGGCACGCCCCGCATCAAAAAGGGCGGGCATTTCCATGCGCGCCAACTTAGAGCTGCGGGCCATTGCGGTCTGTACGTTGCCTAACGTGGTTGCATAAGACCGCTCTCAGGCACACCGTTCAGGTTGCAAGCGGCGGATCGAGAACCTCAAGCGTTACGGACGCAAGCGCACAGACTGCCGGCGCACAGGTGCATATCGTCGCCGCGTTCAGTGCTCATCGCCTGACCATTTTGGCAACGCCCGCGCACCAAATCGACCAATGCGGAATGCGATCATGAATCCACAACTCGATCAGCTATGTGTCAATACCATCCGCTTCCTGGCAGTCGATATGGTGCAAAAGGCGGACAGCGGCCATCCCGGCCTGCCGCTCGGTGCGGCTCCAATGGCTTACGTGTTGTGGACGCGCTTTCTCAAACATAACCCGCGCAATCCCGATTGGGCCGATCGAGACCGCTTCGTACTGTCGGCTGGGCACGGTTCGGCGCTGCTCTATAGTCTCTTGCATCTGACCGGCTATGCACTCTCTCTGGATGACATTCGGCAATTCCGCCAGTGGGGCAGCAAGACTCCCGGGCACCCCGAACGCGGGCACACGCCGGGCGTCGAAGTAACGACCGGGCCGCTGGGACAGGGCCTCTGCAATGCGGTCGGCATGGCGATTGCCGAGGCGCAACTCGCCGCGCGTTACAACCGCGCCGGGCATGCGCTGATCGATCATCACACCTACGCCATTGTCAGCGACGGCGATCTCATGGAAGGCGTGGGCGCAGAAGCGGCATCGCTCGCGGGGCACCTCGGGCTCGGCAAACTGATCTGTCTATACGATGACAATCACGTCACGCTATCCGCCGGTACCGATGTCGCGTTCACCGAAGATCGCGCGGCGCATTTTGACGCCTGCGGGTGGCACACGCTACGGGTCCAGGATGGCAATGATCTCGGCGCGATCGAAGTCGCAATGACTCGAGCGCGCGCTGAAGAAACGCAACCGTCCCTGATCCTGATTCGCACGCACATCGGCTACGGCTCGCCCGAGCAAGACAGTTATAAAGCGCACGGCTCGCCATTGGGAGTCGATGACGTACGCAAGACCAAGGAACGACTGCAATGGCCGACCGACCCGCCATTTCTCATTCCGGATTCAGCGCTTGCGCACTTTCGAGAAGCCATTAGTCGCGGCGAGAGCAGCGAAACCGCATGGAACGGCCGCCTCGGCGCCTACCTCGATGCATTTCCCGCACTGGCCGCCGAATTTCAGGGCAGCCTTCGCGGCGAGCTGCCCGCGCGGTGGGATCAGGATATTCCCGTGTTTCCACCGGACTCAAAAGGAATCGCCACGCGCGAATCCTCGGGCAAGATCATGAATGCAATCGCGCCGCATCTACCGGCATTGACCGGTGGTTCGGCCGATCTCGATCCGTCGACGAAGACTGCGCTAAAGGGTTTCGGCGACTTCAATCCGCCGGCCAAGAAAGAGCAGGATACCCAAGGCTCCGACGCAGCGGGCTGGAGCTATGCCGGGCGCAATCTTCATTTCGGTGTGCGCGAGCACGCGATGGGCGCGATCGCCAACGGTCTCGCGGCGCACGGCGGCATCATTCCGTTCGGCTCGACATTCTTGATTTTCTCCGATTATATGCGCCCGGCAATCCGTCTCGCGGCGCTGTCGCGCCTGCACGTGATCCACGTCTTTACCCATGACAGCATCGCGGTCGGCGAGGATGGCCCCACGCATCAGCCCATCGAGCAATTGGCTAGCCTTCGTGCGATCCCGAACCTGACCCTACTGCGCCCTGGTGATGCCAACGAAACCGCCGTTGCGTGGCAGATCGCGCTAACGACCAAGAGCCGCCCGGTACTGCTGGTCTTGACTCGCCAAGCAGTGGCGACCTTGGACCGCGGCCGCTATGCGTCCGCAGAGGGCGTGCGTCAAGGGGCTTATGTGCTCAGCGACGCAACCAACGCACGGCCGCAATTGATCTTGATTGCGAGCGGCTCCGAGCTTGGCTTGATCGTCGCAGCCGCGGAACGTCTACAGAGCGAGGGCGTCGCGGTGCGCTGCGTTTCGATGCCAAGCTGGGATCTGTTCGATGCGTTGCCGCAGACCGCTCGCGACGCGGTACTGCCGCCGTCGGTGCGCGCCCGCCTCGCGGTCGAGGCGGGCTCCCCGCAGGGATGGCATCGCTATGTCGGGGATTCGGGTGAGGTGCTTGGCATCGACCGATTCGGCGCATCTGCGCCTGGCGAGACCGTGCTGCGAGAGTATGGATTCAGCGTCGAGAACGTGCATGCGCGCGCAAAGGCGCTGCTAACCCGGTGTTCTGGTGGTCCGCGGTGATTGTCACGGCATCGAGACCGCGAGATTCCATGCAGTGGCGGCAATATGTACGGCAGCGCATAGAGCCGGTCGGCGTTCGGCCTTAGATTCTCGTCACACGGCGTGAAGCGTCTCTTGAGGAGCAGTCCAATCATGGAATCCATTACTGAAGCACTCGAGCTGCTGAAACGCCAGGCGATACTCGAGCACCGAATGCGCCAGGCAGGCGGGATTCGCGTCATCGAAGAGCGCGAACTTTACGCGGTGCGCGAGCGCGTGCAGCATTATCCGCAAGCAGTGGCGGCGATTCTCGCAATGGCCTCCGATCTGCATCGACCCGTGGATACGCTATCCACCGCGGACCTGCGTAATTTGTCGTAGCTTCCAAGCCGCCACGATCCGTAAGAGTTGCGAAATGAGCTACGGCTCGCTTCGGTGTGATTATCGGTGCCTATGAGTACATTCGGTGATGTCAGCGGGCACTGACGAGTGACACAGCCAATTGCCGGCTGATCAATTTTGGCTTTAGGCACACGATTCAGTTCTGCCCACCTAGCAGTGAGGACATTCTATGAGTTCTGAACGCCCCGAGGAATTCTCCCAGCCGTCGGCAAGCAGCGGCCCACAAACGGCCGGCGACCATCGTGGATCCGCCGACGATTCTGCGCATCAAGAAACCACCGTCCTGGTGCGCGGTGAGACCATCCGAGATCAGGATAAGTCTCCGCGCAAGGAGGTTTCGGAGGCCAAAGTCAAAATGCAGAATCGTCTTCCGGCCCTCGATGACGATGCCGACGTCGGGGTTACGAAAGAGCAGATCGTGATCAGAGACGGCAAAGCGGACCTCGCATTTAACGGAAAGCTGCTCGCCTCCGCAGCGCCATCATCAGCACCCAAGGGGCAGTGGCAGGAATACCGGATTTATGAGACGCATGGCGGGCTGCACGTGTTTTCAAAGGTGACCCGGAGCGTGTTCATGGGAGACCAAGATACTCACGTCGCAGAAGTGTTTGACCCTTCTCCCTCTTCGGTGCCGTCACAGCTGCTGCGAAGCGCGCGCGATCTCGCCCGCTCGCGGCCGATGACATGGATGGATGCAGCCGCCGCGTTTTTTGGATACGACCCACTGGCCAAGGCTCTCTATCGAAAAGTCAGCGGCCAATTCGAGGAGCGCATCAGTTAGTAAGCCTGGACCCAGGCGGGGCTGGGCTATTGACGAAGTGCATCCATGTCGGCGTGCATGCGCCTTTTAAATTAGATCGATAGCAGGCGTTCAAAAAAGGAGCGGTAGCGTTGAAACGCCAATCGCCGATTCTCGGTCGATGACTTTTCGGTCTGGTCCGTCGGACTTTCGAGCTCTGCGCGTTGCTTGGAGAACGACTCCGACAGACTCTTGATGACCTGGGCGACGAGGTCATCGCCCGCGCGGACGGCTTGCTCAGGGTCATCGACAAAACCTCTTTGAATGACATCCCATCGCGAGCGAAAATCGGTCGTCGCGTGTTGCGTAAATAGCGGAGCGAGAGTTTTCTCATGCGTCGTCTTAACGACTCCGTCGGTGTTTACGGTCATCACCGGTCGATCAGCTCCGTGCGCCAGTGACGGTTGGACGGTCGCGGTAGCCGACAGATCCGCAGCGCTCAAATCTCGCGAGTCGCCATTCATTGGAGTATTCATGATTGTTCCTGTCCTTAAGATAATCCGAGGTCCGCAAGTAGAATCTAAGGCTGGTCCGATCTTCGGCTTCCGTCTGTGCGCTGCCGCGCAGCCGCCAAGATCGCAGCGCCGCCTGAGTCCGTCGCGCCTGCAACTTTGGTACAGTCTCGGCGACATCGTCCCGTTATCCAGGCAGTGGTCATCGGAGACCCAGGGGGAAGCGTTGTGACAAAGCCCTGTCTCCTGTGCGGCGCTCTGTGGCTCTTGCTGGCTGGAATCTCATCAGCTGCGCAGACGCACCGTTACGGACCTGAGCTCGAGGGCTTCGCCTATCCCTACCCGATCCGGCGATACCACTTCACGTCGCAACAGGTACAGCTGCAGATGGCCTATATGGACGTGCCCGGTACCGGCACCGCAAACGGTCGCATCGTTGTGTTACTGCACGGCAAGAATTTCTGCGGCGCCACCTGGCGGGACACGATCGCTGTGTTGAGCGATGCAGGATATCGAGTGATCGTGCCGGATCAGATCGGCTTTTGCGCATCCAGCAAGCCGGCTCATTATCAGTACACGTTCCAGCAACTGGCAGCCAATACGCGAGCGCTGCTGTCCCATCTCGGAATCAGCCGCGCAACGATCGTCGGCCACTCCACCGGCGGCATGCTCGCGGCGCGCTATGCGCTGATGTTTCCGCAGGAGGTGCAACAGCTCGTATTGGTGAATCCCATCGGGCTCGAGGATTGGAAAGCGCTCGGCGTGCCAACTCGCACCGTGGATCAGTGGTTTGCCCGCGAATTGAAGCTGTCGGCAGACGGCGTGCGCCAATACGAAAAGTCGACTTACTACGTCAATTGCTGGAAGCCCGGGTACGAACGCTGGGTCGACATGCTTGCCGGCCTCAATCGAGGCCCGGGCCACCGGCTCGTGGCGTGGAACTCCGCGCTGATCTACGACATGATCTTCACGCAGCCCGTCGTATACGAATTACCGTTGTTGCAAGTGGATACCGTATTGATGATCGGTGACGCCGATACCACCGCCATCGGCAGCGATATCGCGCCTCCCGAAGTCAAGGCACGGATCGGCCGGTACGCGATGTTGGGTCAGGAGGCCGCGCAGCATATTCCGCACGCGCGGCTGCTCGTCTTCCCTGGACTCGGCCATGCGCCTCAGCTGCAGGATCCCGAATCATTCCACAAAGCACTGCTCGAAGCCTTGGGCATGCCGCCTGGTCTCGTGGGTGTGAGCGCCGCCCCGGTCACCGCTAGCCGGCCTAGCGAGCCGTGCCCTCAACACCAGTAGTGTGGACGATGATGCCGCTACTGAATCCGCGCGCAAAGCGGCGCACTTCGACCGACACCGGACGAAACGCGATCTCGAGCGCCGCGAGCGCACGCTCGGGATTGGCGACCGCGCCGCACATGAAGAGATCGATCGCGGCATAAGAATATTCCGGCCAGGTGTGAATCGAGATGTGCGATTCTGCGAGCAGCGCCATGCCCGCGACGCCCATGCCCGGCCCAAAGTCGTGCAGCTCGATCTTGAGCAGCGTCGCGCCCGCGGCGGTGACGGCCGCCTCGAGGCCTCTACGGATGCAATCTTCGTCGGCTAGGCCGGTAGCGCCGTAAAACTCCACGAGCCAGTGACGCCCCTCGGGCGCTGGAATGCTCATACGCGCCCGGCCGCAGGTTGCAGGTTCCAGAACAGCGTTCTGCGCCACTCCGGATGGGTCCTCAACCGCCAGATGACCCCGTCGATGATGTAGTGGGTCAGTTGAGGCAAGGTCAGCAGCGGTACGACGATCGCAAGCACCGCGTCGCCGTTGATCTGCGGCAACCACGCGAACATCGGAAAAAGCCGTAGATGCTCACGCCAGACCAAGCCGTCCCATAGCCCCTCTTCCACGAACGCGAACAAAATCAACATCGCGATAGCCGCTGGTATGAAATGCACGAGGCGCGATCGGAATTCCGGATGCTGTCGTTCTTCGCCTTTCGCATAAACGAAGGTCAGTGCCATGTAGGGAATGCCGTGCGCAACCACGTTGGTCATCGTGAACACGAGATCGCCGGTGGCGGCGACGATGCCCACGTACCAGGACGCGGCCGTGCCAACAACGATGATGTTGCGAGGCAGGTTGACGGAACGGTGTGCGACGACCAGCCAGCACTCCTTGATGAGATAGATCGCGAGCACGGCCAGGTAGAGCGGCCAAATCATCGGCCATAGCTGACCCGGCAATTTCAGAAAATCACCATCGATGAACCACACGAATTGCCGCGGCATGTGCGTGTGCCAATAGATCAACGGGCCGAGCGTCGCCGCATAAATGGCGCACTTGTCGACGATCAGACAGATCGGCGGCAATGCGCGCTCGCTGCGCGCGTAGATCATCAGGAAGCCGTATTGCTGGCGCATGAAGTGGAATACCGCGGCGTACGCGAGCAAAGTCCAGAAGTAGGCGGCGCTCCACGAATACAACAGCACGCCGAGTACCCACCCGGCGAGCGGCGTGAGGATCAGCCAGCCGGACAGGCGCCGGCGCTCGATGGGATCCAGGTAGGTACGAAAAATCGTGCTATACACGTGCGCCACATCGACGCCGATGATGAGGATCGCCCACATCCAGATCGACAAGCCGCGGCCGCCGTGGCCTGTGCCGATCAAAACCAGCGAGAGCGCGGTCGCGACCAAGGCAGGTGCCAGAATGAAGGCGCCGTCGACGAACGGCGAGTGGATCCACGGCTGGCGATTTGAGGCCGTCATGCTGCCGCACCGATCGCGCTCGACGCGAGTTCGCGTGCCGCGAGCTCACCCGCCGTACGACCACGGCAATAGGCTTCCTCGAAGATCGATATGCCGCTCAGGTCAGAGTGCGCGAAGAACACCGGCGGCATCTGCGCAAGTGCTGCCTGGCGCGCCGCGCCCCAGATGAAGCCTGGCGTCGGCCGCACCATACCGTGTCCCCAGATGCACACGTCGATGTTTTCGATGTGCCGCTCGAGCTCCGGGTGGACTCGCAGCAGGTCCCCGATCACGATCGCTTGCCAATCCGACAGGGACCGGTCGAGCGCGGTTCGCCGCTCCGCATCGGGTGTGCCGGCGGACAACGGCCAGTAATAGGTGATCACGGTGCTCGTGCGCCGCTGCTCGAGTCCCTGGTGGGTCGCGACCACGTAGCCGAGCAGCGGACTGTCATAAATCACGTTATCCCAGGCCAGCGCTTGACCCCTGCCGGCCGGGAGCCGGCTCAACGTGACATTCGCGACCATCCAAGGCGAATATGAAAATCCCGTAGCGCTTGGCGCCGAAAACCCATCGACGACGCGCGCCGCGACGAATCGCGGCAAACACACGACCGCGGCCCGCGCCTCAACACGCACCGACCGCTGCAGGCTTGCGTCGAAATAGTCGAGCTGAACACCCGAATCCGCGCGTGCCACGCGGGTCACAAGCGCGTTGCCTTGAAAAGCCACCGCCGCGCGCGACGAGAGTTCCCGTACCAGATACCCATTGCCTTCGGGCCAGGTCACTACGCTCGAGGCATCCGCGTTCGCGGCCACGCCATTGCGCGACGCGAAATAATGCAGACCAGCCCAAGCGGAGACATATGCGGCGACTGCTCCGTAGTCGTCGCGGCAGCAGTAATCGGCATACCAGCGAACGCGCGGCGAATCGAAGCCCTGGTTGCGCAGATAGTCGGCAAATGAAATTCGATCGAGCTCGCGCCAGTTCGAATCCGCCGTGCTGTTCTCGACCGGGATCGCGAACAGCGGCTTGCCATCGCTGCCGACCCCATGCTTCATGCGTTCGGTCGCGGCAAAAAAGGCCGTGAATTGAGCCTCGTCGCGTGCCGACGATCCAATCACCGGCACAAAGCCCTCCTGCCAACGCCCATACATCCACAAGCGCTCCTGCGGATCCGATGAGATCGCGTATTCGTCGTAGATTGGCCGGCCCTGCTGGTCCGCTCCGACGATGATTCCGAGTTCGGAGAACAAGTTGAGCACGGGGGCGCAATCAGAACGCACCAACGGCACGTAATGCGCACCCCAGGGGTAGGCGCTCACCGAATTTCGTCCGCAACTCGCGTTGCCGCCCGGTTCCTCGAGCGCATCGAGTATCAGAACATCGCGGACTCCCTGTCGGCGCAGCGCGTACGCCGCCGCGAGCCCGGCGATACCTGCGCCCGCGATCACAACGCCGGCTTCGCGCGTGGAATCCGGCGCCGGAATCATGCGATCGCGCAACCGATGGCCGAGCGCAGCCGACGGCCCGAGCAGGCGGCCCGGAACGGCGCGCGACGCCGCTCGGTCGCAGCCGGCCAACCAGCCGCCGGCCGCGGCCAGCGAACCGCGCAACAACGTACGGCGCGTGATCACGGCTTACTCCGCAAGATAATTCCCCCATTCCTTCTCGAAGTAACGCACCAGCACTTGATTGTCGAGGCGATTGACCTCGGTCGGCACGCGCTGCATGTCGGGCGGGAAATCGAATAGTTGCGGCAAAGTATCCATCGTGATGAAGCGCAGTCCCGCAGGCAGCGCCGCGGGAATCCGATAGGGGTCGTGGCCCGCCGCAACGAATCCCCACTCGCCGAACGACGGCACGAATACGTGATAGGCCGCGGTTTGCAGGCCCGCGGCCTGCAGCGTTCGCTCGACGCACCAGTACGCCTTGGGTGCAACGTAGGGCGACGTGCTTTGAATCACCGCCCACCCGCCGGGCGCGAGCACCGCGCCGAGGCGGCGGTAGAACGTCAACGAAAAGAGCTTGCCGATCGAGTAATTGGAAGGGTCCGGAAAATCGACGATGATCCCGTCGTAGGCCTCATGCGCCTCTTTGAGCCAGACGAAGGCATCGGCATTGATGATGTGCACTTTGGCCGAGCTCAGCGCCCCGCCGTTGAGTTCGGCCAGGAACGGCGTGCGCGAAAAAAGACGCGTCATTTCAGGATCCAGGTCGACCAGCGTGATCGATTGTACCGACGGGTACTTGAGGAGTTCACGTACCGCAAGACCGTCGCCGCCGCCGAGCACGAGGATGCTTCTTGGTGCCGCAAGCGCCGCCATGATCGGATGCACGAGAGCTTCGTGATAGCGATATTCATCGCGCGAGCTGAATTGCAGATTGCCGTTGAGGAATAGGCGAATATCATCCGCCTGTCGTGTCACGACGATGCGCTGATAGGCCGTCGACTTGGCGAACAAAGCCTGGCCGGGATACTGTCCCTCTTCGCTCAAGGCCATGAGATCTTCCGCACTCGCGAATCCGATCACGAGCAGCACGGTTGATGCGGCCGCTCCGACCTGCAGCCCGAGGCGGCGCTGCGGCGACGGCAGCTTGTAGATCAGGACGATGGCCACCGCGACGTTGACGATTCCGAAGAAAAAGCTCGTGCGGATCAAGCCGAGTCGCGGCACGAGCAGCAGCGGAAACAGCAACGACGCGAGCAGGCCGCCAACGTAATCTGCTGCCAGAACCCGCGCCACGAGATCGCGCAGTTCCAACCGATCCTCGAGCAGGCGAATCAGCAGCGGAATTTCGAGCCCGACGAGAATGCCGATCAGTCCGACGAGCCCGTAAAGCGCGACCCGGAAATGCGTTACCTCGCTGAAGAGCAGGAACAACACCGCCGCGGAGCACCCGCCAACGACGCCGACCAGAATTTCGACCCGGACGAAGACGTCGAGAATGTCGTTGCGTACGTAACGCGACAGCCACGATCCCACGCCCATCGAGAACAGGTACGCCCCGATGATCGTCGAGAATTGCGTCACCGAGTCGCCGAGCAGGTAACTCGCCAAGGTGCCGGCGACCAATTCGTAGACGAGACCGCAGGTCGCGACGACCAGCGCGGAGAACAGGAAGAGCGTCGGCATTCAGCTGTGAATAGCCGCGCCGACGATGATTGCGATGCCGATCGCCATAGCCCCGACGAGGATTGCGAGCGCGCTATTTTGCTTCTCGTTGATCTCCTTCCAAAGATGATAGGGAGTCAGATGATCGAGCAGATAGAAGAATAGCCCGTAGATCAGCACCCCGACGAGCGCGAAAATCACCGAATTGAGCACGATTCCCCAATTTATTGTCGACATGGCAAGTTCCTCATTTATGAAAGTGGCCGGCGGTCGTTCCCGAATACTTGGAGGTGGGCGAGGCAAATGGCACAAAGCCACGCGCATTGGCGACGCCGAGATAGCCGAGTGCGAGACAGCACGTCGCGATGTACAGGATGATCTTAGGATTGAGGCCCTGGCCTAGGGGTGACATCATCATTCCTCTTTCTTGGTGTGATAAGGATTGAACGCGCTATCCGACCAGCGCTCTCGTTCGAACACGAAGCGCCGGTAGATCAGAAACACGGGATAGATCAGAATCACGGCGCAGGCGATCCAGAAGTTCTGCCACGGCGCCACATTATGCGTCAGCGACAACTGGATCGGCGTTTGGGACGGCGCGCCATGCGCATCGCCCGATGCTGAATCGACGACGACGTCATAGTCGCCGGCGGGTATCGCGGGCACCAGGGAACTTCCGAGGTTCGATCCTTCGCTCCATGCGCCGTCGCTGTCGACGCCGGAATAAAACTCGACGCTGTTCGAAAATTCGTAGCTTTCACCGGTGCCTTTCCTCACGAGCGCGTAATCGAGGTCCACCCAGCTGTTGCTGAGTGAGGTGGCCGCGGTCAGCTCGTTCAGAGAATGGGTCGCGTCCAGATGCACCGGCCCGAAAACCGCCTCCTGGCCGTGGCTCGCGGAGGGCGTATAGATGCCGATCGGAATCTGCTGATTGCGGGCCGTGATGACCGTCGCCATTTGCAGCAGGAGTGCGAGGCCGAGCGCGGCCCATATATAGCGTTTGAGCGAGCTCAGCGTTTCGGTGGCCGCGCACGGCTGGTGAGCCGCGACGTCATCGCGCGGCTGCGGTTGGATTTTAAATGCCGCTTGTATTTCTGCAGGGTCGAGATAAACCAACAGGCTCCAGATGAGTTCCGCCCCGGTCTTCTCGCGCGAGAGCAGCCAGGGAGGCGCGATGTAATCGATGGTTTCCGCCTTATCGCCAACTTTGACGCGCCAGTAAAATTCACCGATCACCGATTCGACCACGGCATTTCCGACCGCGTATTTCCTGAAGTCGCGGTTGTCGTAATGCAGGCCGAGGTAGTTGGGCTTGATCGCGGAGATGTCCTTGATGGTCTGCGCGAAACTCCAATGGCTGCGATCCTGGACCAGCCAGCGAAAGCCGATCAATGGATTGAATAGGAGATATTCGGTCCAGCTACCGTCCTCGCTGGATCGCACCATCGCGCCGATGATCTCGAAGGGCTTGCCACGCAGCACACCGCGCGAACCGAGCGCCAGATCGAACTCGCGCGCGGTTGCGTTGTATTTCTTGATGACTTGGATTTCGGGCTTGGATACGTCGATTTGAGTGCCACAGGACGGGCACGCGACCATCACGCTCGCGCCCAGCGCACGCAGCGTGATCGGCGCGCCGCATGCCAAGCAATTGATCGACTTCGTCGCCGCGGTTTTTTCGTTCGGCATGCCGGGTGCGCTACGCCTTGGCGCCCCAGCCGTCGAGTTGCCTCAGGTTCGCGAAACGGCAATCCGCGAATTCAACGAAACGCCCCACATACGCTTTGACCGACGCCCGGCGATATTCGACGGTCGCGAACTCGAGACCGCTGCCTTTGAGGTCGACGCAGAGCACTTCCTCGCCCGGGGCAAACACCTCGGCGAGCTCGCCTTCGGCTCCTTGGCAGCTGACCTGCTTGACGTCCGTGACCGTGAAGGGCTTGCCGTCCAAGCGCCAGTTGGTACCCGGCTCCGCGAGCGCCGCCTGGTCCTTGTGAGGCACGCCACCCTGTGCCGCGGACGACGTGTCGAATGTCATGACCAGATCGCCCTGCGCCTCGCCAAGCCAGCCGAAGCGCTGATCGTCGAACATCACGCACCACTCGTTCCAACTACCCTCTTCCCAAACCTTGGCGAGTCGACCCACGATATTGAAATGGCGGTCCGCAAATTGCCCCGTCACCCCGAGCTGCAACGGACTGAAATCGTCCGGCACCGCGGCCACTCGGCCCACGGATTCCACGGTCGCGTCACTCCGAACCAGCAATGATTTGCAAAATCGACAGACTGCGTAGGGAGCCCCACTGCGAAACGCGGATTCGGCACCACAGGTAGGGCAATGAAATGCTGTCATGATGGCGGTCTCGGCACTCCCTTGGATCGACCGGCCTTTTTTTAGATATTAGCCGAAGTCGGGACCGTTGTTGCAGTTCTTGCGGCGGACCAGTTCACACGCGACAGGAACCGCTCGCTCGACACCATACTTCACGAACTCGCGTCGAGTTTGCAGCTAAAGAGCGCATCGAGAAATCTCTGAAGCCAATAATCGATAGCGGCGGCGGAAACTCGGCCGGCAACGGCGCTGAGTCGAGCAGCGCGCGCGCAAGCCAGATGAGGTCGCTCAATTCGGCACGATGCCGATTATTCCCAAGATCCGACGCCCCGAGGGTAATATTTCAAGACACCGTCGGGAATCGTCATTAAATCAACTACTTGCTTGTCATTCACTGGTCAGCAATCGGCAAATTATGCCGCCCAGGTTGAGGCTCATACCCAATGGATCCCAGCACCCGTGTGCATGCACGAGCTGCGACGATTGACGGTCGCCCCGGCCTCGCGCACTCTCGCACTATGAAAGTCTCTCGAAAATTAAAGGTCGTCGACCAGAACGAGCCGGCGCTGATTGAAGCAGCGGCCAAGGCCGCCGACAGCGCCTACGCACCCTACTCGCGCTTCACGGTCGGCGCTGCCGTACGTACGAAGACCGGCGGAATTTACGTCGGGTGTAACGTCGAAAATATTTCCTACCCGGTCGGCGTTTGCGCCGAGCGCAACGCCATTGCGGCTGCCGTGAGCGCGGAAGGACGCGGTGTGCAGATCGCATCGATGGCCGTCGTGGCGCGCAACAACGGCAAGGAAGCGCCATGCTCTCCCTGCGGCGCCTGCCGCCAGGCGCTCCGAGAGTTTGGCAAAGACATCGCCGTCTACTACCGCTGGCCGGCGCTCGAATTCAAGCGCAGCAGCGCCGCCGAGTTGCTGCCCGATACCTTCGGCTTCGACAAATCTCCCGAGGCGCGGCGGTGATGTTCGCGCGCCCGAGCATCGAGCAACAGCTCCATGCCGAGCGCGTGCACTACACCGTGATCCGCTTTCTCGCGGACAACAACGATTTCAATGCAATTAGATACTTGTACGATCGGCTCAATATCATCGATGCGAAGGCACAGGGCCTGCTCACGCGCAACAGCCTGTTGCTGACCGTCGTTTCGATCCTGGGTGCGGTAAAACTGCGCGGCGATGATCATTCGAAGCTATTCTTGTCCTCGGCGTTGGAGCAATCCGCCTTTGCAATCGGCTTTCTGCTGCTGATGGTATCGACGATCTCGACGCTGTACTGGATGTTTTTCCGATTCGATCACATCACCGCGGTACCTCCTCGAGTGCTCGAGCGAATGAAAGGCGATTGCGCTTGTGTGAAGGCCGGGACACTCGTCGAGGGCGGGTCG
Source organism: Steroidobacteraceae bacterium (assembly GCA_049517075.1). GTDB lineage: Bacteria > Pseudomonadota > Gammaproteobacteria > Steroidobacterales > Steroidobacteraceae > Bog-1198. Next base: position 26,883 of record JBEKSM010000032.1, read on the forward strand.
ATTCCGACTGATTGCAAGCACACCAAACAGTGTGGTCTAGCGTTGCTGGCGCAGAACGCCGTCGGTCAATCACGCACGCTGGAGCAATACGAGAACGAGTTCTTCGAGATCACGATTTCGAGGCAGAATAAGCTCCGCTTCGCACAGTTCGCCACCTATCTCGCCAGCATCATTTTTTTCGTTTTGATCGGCTACATCTTTTGGGCCGCCATGGACCAATTGTATTTTCATTGATGCCGCACATTCGGCGCCCCCGACACCTGCATGAACGCCGATAAACCGGTTGATTCGGCCCAGCCTCCTATCCCGGTGCAGAATTACGATCGAATCGCCGCGGAATATTATGACCCGACTCGGCATCCGACCTGCGCCGACTTTCGGGACGCGACGCGCCTGCTGCTCGAGCGGTTTCTCGCACAATACGCTCCGCGTCCGCGATCACTCGAGCTTGGCGCCGGCAAGTCCTTGGTGGCGGAATGTTTTGCGGCACATCATCTGCCGCTCTCCACACTCACGATCACCGATGCGTCCGCGGCGATGCTGGCCTACTCTGAGATCTGGCGTGAGCGAGGCGCCGCACTCGCCGTTGCAACGATCGAGACGCTCGGCGATTCAGAGCAGCCGTTTGATCTCGTGTTCGCTTGCTTGGGCGATCCTTACAATACGCCGGATCTTTGGCAGCGCATGCGGCGGTGGCTGACGCCCAATGGCGCTTATTTCTATACGACACCGTCGTTCGACTGGGCAACTCGGTTTCGGCGGCATCACCAGAACGGCAACGATTCCCTCGCGGAATTCGTGGTTGAAGGGGAAGCCGTTTATGTACCTTCGTTCGTCCCTTCACCGGCGGCGCAGCGCGCGCTGATTGTGGGCTGCGGACTGACGGTCGACCATATCGTCCACATCACTCGCCGCGAACTGCCCAATGGCGTACGCTCTGCGAAGCTGAGCTTGCCCGAGATTGCGGCCGATCTGCCGATCGTGACGGGTTTTTGGGGGGGCTTGCAGAAAGAGGGCTCAGCCCGGTAAGCGAACGAACGACGACACTTTGCCTCGAGGCTCACCACCATGATCCGAGCGATTCTGACCGCCCTGTTGCTGAGCCTTGCGCTGACGGCATCGTCGGAGACAAAACTGCTCGAGCACATACCGCTCCAATGGCGGCCCACCTCCGCGCTGCAGCTCGGCACCGCCCAGATGAGCGCCGCGACGGTCACGATCGTCGCCTTCACCGACCTCCGCGACAACAAGGAGCTGATCGGCGAGAACCGAGAGGACAAGACCCCGAAGCCGGTGACCACGACCGATGATGTCGGCGCATTCGTGAGCACGAACATCCGCAAGCTATTCGATCAGGCGGGCATCAAGACCGTCGACAGCAATGGTGAGGTCACGATCAAGGGCGAAGTGAAACAGTTTTTCGTGCGCGAAGAATCGACTTACAAATCCACCGTGGAAATTCATCTGACCGTCACCGATCAAGATGGCAAGACGCTATGGCAGGGTCTCGCCTCCGGCGATGCCAAGCGCTTCGGCCGCTCCTACAAGGCGGAGAACTACTACGAGGTGCTATCGGATGCGGTCGTCAACACCGTGAGCTCGATGCTGCTCGCCGATGAATTTCGCAAGGCCTTGTCCGGGCACGGCAGCGGGCCATCAAGCTAGCGCGGCGCTGCATCAGGGATTGCGTGCAGCGAACCGCAGGCGCCTCCCTTCGAGCCATTGCCAGGACGCGAGCGATGCGACGCCCCAGAGCACTTCGCGCAGACGCTTGGCCATCGAAACCGCGAGTGCGAGTTCGCGGCTGATACCCAGCGGCGCACCGAACAAGATCAGTCCGGCCTCCTGTACGCCGACACCCGCCGGCACGACGAAAGCGACCTGCCTGACCGCCTGCGTCATGCTTTCCAAGGTGATCGCGGCCTTGATGCCGACCGGATGCCCGAAAAGACGCAGCGCGAGCCAGACCTCGAAGGCCCCGGAAATCAGCGCAACCAATTGCAGGCCGCCGGCGAGCACCAGCGTTGCCCGGCGATCGAGAGTCGCCCGCACTTCGCGGTCCAGTGCGGCGGCGCCATTCGACAGCGCGGTCGCGCCGACCATCGGCCGCAGAAACCGTTGCAGGCGATCAAAGACCGAACCGTGGCGCAACAGCAGCGTGACCACGATGGGCACCGGCAGCGTTGCGATCAACGCGTAGATCAATCCGCGGAATTCGTGGCCTTGCGCACCGATGTCCATGAGCAGCAGCAAACCGAGCACCGCGAATAAATACGAGGCGATCAAGTTGAGCAAGATTTCGACGATCACGGTCGCACCCGCGGGCGCTCCGCCGATGCCTCGCCAACGCAGCAGGCGGACCGCCGCGAGTCCCCCGCCAACGCTCGCGACCGGCAGCAGGCGGTCGATCGCCTCGCGCACCGTGGTGACCCAATAGATGTAGTCGAATCGCAGATTCCGTTCTGCGTTGTACGGGGCGAGCAATCGGAACCAACCGATTGCGAACATCAGAAAAAACAGCGCCCGGTAGGGGATCAGCCACAGCAGCGGCCAGCCTGCCAGCACGAGCGTCTCGGCCATCGACGCATAATCCGCTCGGATCACGAGCGTGATCAGCAGGCCCAAACCGAGCAGCCCGCCGATGTACGTGGCGAGCTTCAAGGCAATCGATACATGATGCCGTCGGCATCGACCGAGAATCGGCTGCCGCGCCAGGAAAGACGTGACGCGAAGAAGCAGCTGCACCACACGCAGCAGAGCAGCAGGTCACGGACCGGCACGAGCCACCAATCCGCGAGCAGCCCGCGGATGCTTCCAAGCCGGTGCCAGGCATGTAGAAACAGGCGCGCCGCCGCCGTGATCCAAAAGAGCGCCCAGGCAATGCTCGGAATCGGCGGGCTCGCCGACACCATCACGAGGCCGATCGCGGCCAGCGGCAACGTAAACGTGATGAACAGCATCCGAAAACCGGCCGGCTGCAACACGTGTATCGTGCGCATCCACCGTAGCTCATGGCGGATCAGGGAGCCGGCGTCGGGTTCATCGTGCTCCGCATTGACCCGATAGGGGTACAGCACGATCCGCTGCCCCAACGCGCGTACGAGCTGACCCAATCGATAATCGTCGGCGACATAATTGACGATCGCGCCGAGGCCGCCGATCGCCTCCAGCGTTTCGCGCCGGATGCACAGCGTCTGGCCGGACGCATAACCGCGAAAGCCGAACAAGTGGGCCAGCATCACCGACGGCATATACCATTCGTTGACGTACATCGCGCCGAGCCGCGACCAGACTCGCATGGTCGGCACGTCGCGGTAGAGGCAGGTCACCAAGCCGACGTCCGCATGCTGCAACGGCGCCGTGACGTGCGTAAGGTAATCGGAATCCACCCAAACATCGCTGTCCACCATCACGAGCACGTCGTAACGCGCGCGCGCAATCATGTTGATCATGTTGCTGATCTTGAGATTCGCGCCGTGCAGAAGCGGATCGACGACGACGTCGATCTTCAGGGACGGAAATTCGGCCGCAAGCCGCGCGACGACCGCGAGAGCAGGATCATTGGCCTCGCGCACGCCATAGACGATCTGAAATTGCGGATGAACTTGCCGGCATAGCGAACGCAGGTTTTCGTAGAGTCGCGGCTCCAACCCGCACAGGGGTTGCAGCACGGTGACCGGTGTCGGTGGACCCCGCGGCGCCTCGGCGCGCACGCCGATCCAGGCGAGCACCGCGACGACGCTCAACACCGAATGTCCGGCGGCCGCGGCGAGCAGAATCCAGCCGACTATCGCTATCGCAGCGTGAACGGCGGGTATTGACGCCAGGAATGTCATCAGCGACGACGGCCCCGTGACCTCAAGCGACGCCGCTTCAGGCCCGATGCGCGCGCAAGAATCGAAAGAATTCGACTCCTTCACGCAGACGCCGCTTCATCATGTCCCAACTCGAGAGCATCTCTTTGACGATCTCCCAGATTTTTGCGGGCCGCAAGTAGAAGCGCTCATAAAAGATCTCCATGCTGTGGAAGATCTGTTCCTTGGACAAGTGCGGGTAGCTGAGCGCCGCCAGTTGCACACCCTTGTCGTTGACGAGATTGACGGCGTCGCTCTCGACGAGCCACTTGTTTTCGACCGCTTGCCGATAGAGCGTCGTGCCGGGATAGGGTGCTGCCAGCGAGACCTGAATCGTGTGCGGATTGATTTCCTTCGCGAATTGGATCGTCTTCTCGATCGTCTCCGCGGTTTCCCCCGGCAGCCCCAGGATGAAGGTACCGTGAATCAAAATCCCGAGCTTGCGGCAGTCCTCGGTGAATCTTCGCGCGATATCGGTGCGCAGGCCCTTCTTGACGTTGTGCAGAATTTGATCATCGCCGGATTCGTAGCCGACGAGCAGTAGGCGCAGGCCGTTGTCGCGCATGATCTTGAGCGTCGTATACGGCACATTCGCCTTGGCATTGCAGCTCCAGGTCACGCCGAGCGCGCCGAGTCCGCGCGAGATCGCCTCGACGCGCGCGAGGTTCGACGTGTCGGTAAACGTGTCGTCGTCGAACATGACCTCTTTGACCTGCGGCAGGTTTTCCTTGATCCACCGCACCTCGGCGATTACGTTGTCGGCCGAGCGTACGCGGTAGCGGTGGCCGCCGACGGTCTGCGGCCACAGGCAGAACGTGCACTTCGAGCGACAGCCGCGGCCGGTGTAGAGGCTCACGTAGGGATGCAGCAGATAGCCGATGTAGTAGTTCTCGACGGTCAAATCGCGCTGATAAATGGGCGCGACGAACGGCAGCTCGTCCATGTTCTCGATCGATGCGCGCGGCGGATTGTGGACCACGGATCCATTTGCAGCGCGGTACGACAGACCGGTGACTTCCGGGAGCGGCCGACCCTCGGCGACCTCCTGACAGGTGTAGTCGAATTCCTCGCGGCACACGAAGTCGAGCGCCCGCGTCGCCTGCAGCGAACCCTCCGGGTCGACCATGGTTTTGGCGCCGACCATGCCGATCAATACAGCGGGGTTGGCCTCTTTCAATAGTTCGGCGAATTTCGCATCGGTCGGAAACGACGGCGTGCTCGTGTGCATGATCACGAGATCGAAGCCGCGTGCAATCGCAAGACTTTGTTCGACGCCGATGCCGTCAGCCGGCGCATCGAGCAGCTTCGAGTCCGGCACGAGCGCCGCCGGCTGGGCGAGCCAGGTCGGATACCAAAAGGATTTCACCTCGCGCTTGGCCTGATAGCGCGATCCCGCACCCCCGTCGAAGCCGTCGAACGAGGGCGCCTGCAGAAACAATGTTTTGAGCGCTTTGTGCGCCGCCGAACCGATCATCATTGACACTCCTCGCGAAGTCGAATCGCGCCGCTTTTCGAGTTTACACGGAACAACCCGCAGCGACCATAAAGCACTAAAATGCGATCTATGCGGTTCAATTTAATGAGGATTCGTATGACAGCCAGACCACTGCGGCTGGGGATTATACTGTGCGTGCCGATCGGAGTTGCATTGCTGGGTTTATTCGCCGGCGCGGGCCGCGCTGCGGTCGACCCGGCCGTGGCCCAGGTTCAGGGTCTTGATGAGGCGCTGCTGGCGTCGATGAAAGCCGGCGCCGGCGCGAGCCAAATGGCGCGCTACGGCAAGCTCGCGCCGGTGGTCGAACAGGTATTCGACCTGCGCGCGATGACGGGATTTGCGGTGGGTGCGGCCTGGCCGACATTTTCGGCGCAACAACAAGAAGCGGCCATTGCCGCGTTCGCGCGTCTGACGATTGCGAGCTATGCGAACAATTTCAAGTCATTCGATGGCGAGCACTTCGAGATCAATCCGGAGGTCGTGACGCGCGGCGCCGACAAGGTCGTGCAGACCCAGCTGCTTTCTGCGCACGCGGCGCCGGTCACGCTGAATTACCGCATGCGCGAATCCGCCGGCTCCTGGAAGATCATCGATGTGTACTTCGGCGCGGTGAGCCAGTTGACGATTCGGCGGTCGGATTTCGCCGCGCCCGTCGCGACCGGCGGCGCACAAGGACTGATCGACCACGTGAACGCACTCAGTGATGCGTTGATCAAGCCCTAATGTGTTTGGGTGCTGCGCCCATGAGCGCGGGCTGAAACAACAGCGCGGATACCAAGGTCCAGATCAGCGAGATCATCAGCAGCCTTCCCATGCTCGCGGTGCCCGGATGGCTCGACGCCCACAGACTACCGAATCCGGTCGCGGTCGCGAGCGCGCTGAAAAAGACCGCGCGTGCGAGCGGCGAGGTCAATAAATGCGAGCCGCCGGATCGCCACGACACCACGAAATAAATGTGAAACGCGACGCCGATGCCGAACAATAGCGGCAACGCAATGATGTTGGCGAAATTCAGCGGTTGACCCGAGATCACACAGCAGGCCATCGTGAGCAATCCTGTCAATACGATCGGCGCCATCGTTATCGCGACGTCGAGCACGCGTCGCAGCGCGAAGAACAACAGCGCGGTGATTGCGATGAACGAGACGATGCCGGCCTCGATGAACGCACCGACGACCGCGTTGCCGGCCTCCTGGATCGCGATCGCGGTGCCGGCCGCATCCGGAACCACCGTCTTGAGCGCGTCCGCAAACCGCGTCAAGACCGCATCATTATTGGCATCGCCCCGCGGTAGCACCGCGATGCGCGCCTGACCGTCCGGGGTTACCCAGTCCCGCACCAATTCCGGCGGCAGCGTGGAAATATCAATCGGCTGCGGCCGCAGCGAATCGCGGATTTGCGCGAGCAACTGCTCGAAGCCGGGCATCAAGGCTTGCGCGACTGCGCTGCGCCGCGAGCCATCCGCCGTCGCGAGCGCTCGCAGCTCGGCGGCGAGCCGCGCTGCGCCGCCGCCATGGCCCGGCTCGCGCGCTGCCGCCTGTTCGAGACCCGCAGCCGTTGTCTCGAGCGCCTTGATGACCTCTGCATCAGTCGGCGCCGGAGCGACGCTAATCGGGTTCAGCGGCAGATCGAGAAGTTCGGCCGCATCTTCGATGACCGCGATTTTTTCCGCTTGCTGCGTCGGGATGAAACTCGACAGCGTCCGCGCCGCATGCACCTCGGGCAGCACCTGGATCTTGGCGGCCAATGCGTCCGCCGCGCGCAGGTCGGGCCGGATCACCTCGACCGTGTTCGGCGTTTGATCCGGATCGCGCGTCACATCGAGCAGCGTCGCGACCGACGGGGCCGTGGGGCTGCGCAGATGCAAGGGGTTGAAGTCGAAATGCAACTTCGGCATCAACAGCGCCGAGACGACGGCCGCGGCCACGCCGATGCCGACGACCAGCCGCCGATGACTCAGCACGTAGTTGTCGAGCCGAGCCAAGCGCGGATCGGTGCCCCGAGCGGGCATGCCCGGCGGTTGGGTCAATTGGATCAATGCCGGCAACACGGTCAAATTCAGCGCCAACGCAACCAACATGCCGAAGCCCGCGACCACTCCGAGCTGCGACACGCCATAATAGTCGGTCGGCGCAAACGCGAGGAAACCTGCCGCAATTGCGCTTGCTGCCAAGCTCAGCGAACGGCCCATCGTGCGCCCGGTCGCGATGATCGCTTCTCGCGCGCTCGTGTCGCCCATGCGCTCGGCGCGATAACGAACGCTGAATTGAATACCGATGTCGATCCCGAGTCCGACGAACAGCGGAATGAACGCGACCGATATGACGTTGTACTGGTGGAATACGGCAAGCCCGATCGCCGCCGCGGTCACAAGGCCGAGCAGCGTCGTCGTGAGTATCGCGGCGATCAGCCAGACCGAGCGCACCGCCATGTGAAGCATGAGGATGATCGCGCCGAGCGCCAGTACCGCGATCAACGGCGCGCGCTCCGCGAGTGTTGCGAACTCCTCGGTCTGCAGCGGCAGAGGCCCCGTGAGGCGTACCCGCACGCCGCCCGCGGCATCGAAATGCAGCGTGGCCGCTGAAGCACGGATCGCGTCAATCGCCGTCTTACCCGGCTCGAGCCGATCGAACTCGACATTGGGTCCGATCAGAATGATCCGGCGCAGCGCACGTTGATCCGGAGCGCTGCCGGTCGTGAGCGATTCCCACGAGAAAAACGTCGGCTTGCCGGCACGCAGGCTCTCGAGCGCATCGGCCAACTTGGCGGTCGGGGCGTCGAGATCCGCAAACGACGCCGCACCGCTCGAGACACCCTGTAGCAAGGTCGAGAGCGTCGTCATGAGCCCGCGCAGCGACGGGTCGGCCGCGATCGGACCCAAGAACGGCTCGCTCTTGATCAGGCGCGCCATGTCGGTCTGCACCTCGGCGAGCGGAAGGTAGAGCAGGCCGTTGCGCGACCAGAATTCCCCAGCGTCCGGGCGGCGAACCGAATGAAATAACTGCGGCTGCGATTTCAAGCTCGCGGCGAGTGCGGCCGCGGCTGCTTCGGCCAGTTCCGGCGTTTGCCCGTCGACGACGACGATGATTTGAGACCCGCTCGGGGGGAACAGCGCGTTGAGCGTGGCCTCCCGCATGCGCCAATCGAGCTTCGGCGATATCAGCTCGCGCGTATCCGTGCTCATTGCGAAGTGGCTGATCGAATACCCGGTCGCGACGACCGCTTGCACGAGAGCGATCGCGACGATGATCACGGCATGATCTGCGCAAAAGCCAACGAGACGCGAAATCGGGGAAGCGCGGCCGTTCATTTAATTCGTGTCCGTGCCGCTCGTATAAGGGATAATCAATCGTTTGCACTCGAGGCCAACCCGCCGTGATTGAACCTGACATGCCGCGCCGCGTCCAGTCCGGCATGCGTCCCGGGCGCCGCTGGACGCCGGCAATTAGCGCCGCGCTAGGCGTAGTTGCGCTGTGCACAGCGGGGGTCGTGCGTGCGGCCGACGGCGCGGCACCCGCGCCGGATCCGACCGATCCGTGGCAGCCCTTTAATCGCAAGAATTACGCGATCCAAGAAGGCCTGGAGCGCGCAGCGATTAGGCCCACGGTGAGAGCGTATCGGACCTTGACACCGGGTCCGATCGGCGTCGCCATCCATAACGTGCTCGTGAACCTCTCGGAACCGGCCGTGTTGGTCAACGATGTGCTGCAGTTTCGGATCAAGCGCGCCGCGGTGCCGGTCGTGCGCATGGTGCTCAACACGACGCTCGGCCTGCTGGGGTTGATCGATGTCGCTGCGCGCATCGGCATGCCACACCACGACAACGAATTCGGCATAACCCTCGGGCGCTACGGCGTGAAGTCCGGGCCGTACCTGTATTTGCCGCTACTGGGCCCAAGTTCCCCGCGCGACCTGTTCGGCACGATCGTCGACTTCGCGACGAATCCGCTGCATTCGGTCAAGTATCCCTACCGGACCGAGGTCATCACCTCGCAATTCATCGTCGGCGGACTCGATCTGCAGATCTCGACCGAAGGCCAGCTCAACGCCTTGATGAGCGGTGCCGTGGATCCGTACGCCACATTGCGCTCGGCCTATATCCAGAACAAGCAGGGCGAGATCGTCGGCACCGGTGTGCCCTTGAACCTGCCGACGTTCGAGGACATCGACACACCGTCGCCGGTGCCCCCACCCGATCCGACCGCGGCGACGAGCACGCACTGAGAGCGCGCCAACAGAAGATCTCCCTCGCGATTTCTCGCGAAGAGGATCTCCTCAGGTGCTCAGTTGCCCGAGCCGTGGCAAAACCCGACACCCTTGTCGCTGTAGGTGGGCCCGCCGGTCGGCTGTGCAGGGTCCTTGAGTGCCGACTCGAAATCCCACTTGTAGCCATGCGGATCCAGCGTCAGGGCCATCACGCCCCAGAATTGGCCGCTGGCCGCCTCGAGATTCGCGGCGTTGAATTGCGCGCCGGCGTCAGCGGTTGGGCTCGTGCTCGAAACGACCGCATCGAGCGTCTCACCGCCGGTACCCACGATAAATTCGCGGATGCCTCGGTGGGGATCGTAATTTCCCGACGGGTCTAGGGGACGGTAGCGGGCGTAGAGGTGGTCGTGTCCGTTCAGCACGAGGTCGGCGCCGTACTGGTAGAGCAGTTGCCAAAAGGCCAGAGCGGTCGGGCCCTCGGGTACCGCGAGGCTGTCAGCCGCGCTGAACGAAGGCTGATGCCAGTACGCGAGTGTACATTCGGAGTGATTCGCGGCGAGATCGTTTTTGAGCCAGGCGAGTTCGGCCGCAAACCACGAGCCCGTACAGCCGCCGGGTTGTGTCTCACACTCTATATTGAGTGAAATCAGGTGCCACGCACCCAGATTATAAGAGTACCAGCCGTCGCCGACGCCGACCGGTCCACCCGCGGGCAGCAGGCTGTTGCCAAGTCCGCCCGTTTGCTCAAAGTGCCCGGCCTGTCCATCGGAAAACGGCACGGGTTGGGTGAAGGTGCCCCCCGTGTCCGGGTTATTGGCGATCGTCGCCATCATCAGGCTGCCATCGGCATTGTGCTGGACGCCGTTGAAGTACGAGAAATAGCCGTAGCCGGCAACGCCGATCGCACCGTGCTCGGTATAAAACTCGTGGTTGCCCGGCGAAGGCCGCGTGATGAATTTAAAAGCGCCGTAGGTCAAATCGTAGGAGTTCTGAAAGTCCGAATATTGACCGACCTGGTATTGCTCATCCCCGACCAGCGCGACGAGGTCGGGCTTCATATTCTCAATCTGCAGTGCGGTGGCCGCTTGCGATGCGTTCAAATTCTGAGCGGTGTCCCCGTCGCAGTTTTCACCCGCCTTCTCACCCTCAGGTTCCTCGCCGGGCTGGCAGGCGACATCGCCAACCACCGCGAGCACCGGCGAGCGGCCGATTTTTGCGTAAGGCCAGTTGTTGTCCGGCGTCGGATTGCCGAAAGGCCACTGGTTGCCGTTGGCGTATGGACCCTCTGCGAATTGTGCCCGTGTTGCAGATGCGAATGTCAGCGCCAAAGCGGCCGCGCCGATCAGCGCAGCGGCTCGGAAGCACGTTCCGATCGTCTTCATGAGGCTCCTCCCGTTCTGATTTGTGGTTGGATTGCTGCCAGAACGGGGACTTTTATCGCCGCAATGTTTCTTTTCTATGTCGGAAGTGTGAAACGCGGGCGACAGGGACTACCACGCGGTGCCGCCGACCGCCAGGAAATTTCCCGGCAGGCGCTCGAGGGGACGAAGCGGATCTGAGATTTCCCTTGGCGCGCGTCTTGGTTTACAGCGACAACGCCATTCGATGCCACGCTCTGAACGGGTGGTTAAACCACTCATTCATCTCGTCCAAGTTCATCAGGTGAGTCTTCAACTGACTTCCATCTTTCACGACAACTTTACGCTGCACGCAGGCGTGCCTCATATCCGCCCACTCGTAATCGACGTCCAGGAAACTGAGAGTGACCAAACCCAATCCCCTCGGGTCCAGGCTACTCTTTTCGATCGTAATCGTCACGACGGTCGATACTTCGCTTACAGTTTTAAAATCTTCGCTGATTATAGGGTCCGCTCCCGCCACCACCCCGTAAATCTCGGAACTAAGATTCGCTATTTGCTCTCCTCTCTTGTCCTGTGGGTCCATGAAGACCCGTGTAGCTTTCCCCGATTCTTGTTTCAGAAGAAGCTTAACGTGAGCCCGACGCTTAACCATCTTGACGGGGCCGATTGGAGATTTAAAAGGTGTTTCTCCTACACCGACAAGTACTCCCCGATATCGCTCGTCCTCGACACCATCAGGCATGCCGGCAAGCCTTGCAGCCTCTTCCCCCATGGCGACCCTTCGGTCTATCAAGCAACGGGCCGCAGCGCGGAACCAGTCGACGCCATTTGCACGCGCAACATCCTGCAGGGCCTTTTCTACGTTCTGGGCGCGTGACATTGACAAGCTCATATTGAATTCTTCGGGGCCCGTCCGGCTCGCCAGCCCGATGAGAAATAGTTGTGCACGAGGTTCCCAGCTGCGCCGAGGCGTGAGATATGGGGGCATATTCTTATTCAACCAAAGGCTGTGTTCCGGCTTCAATACGGCAGAACCAACATCGAACGCGTAAAGCAGAGCCGTTGGGGGTGTGGTGCTTACAACACGGACCTTTTCCATATTTATTCCTTTCATCGTCCGAACGGCCGCTGATCAGCCGTCGTGCTCATCCGCGCAACAATCATCGGCAGCCCCGTCGCAAGCACCGCAAGGACCTTTGCAGCGGCAGGCATCGCATCCCTTGCCGCCGCATTGGTCGCAGTCGCGCTTGCAGCGGCACTCATCCCAAATCGTGTAGGCCATCACGTCAAGAGTCTTGACCGGCGTCGTCGGATCGTCGCTCGTGATCACGAGTTCGCTGGCGATCGGACACTTCTCGGTAGCCTTGTAGCGAATCACGACGCCGAGGCATGCGCCGGGCGGCAGTGTGACCGGGAACGGATTGTTGATGAGCTTCCAGTGTGGGCTCTTGCGTTTGAACGCGACGCTGCTCACGAACAGCGAGCACTGGCCCATGTTGCAAATGGAAATCGTGCGTTCGGCGCGGCAGCAGGCCTTCACGCCGCCAAAGCATAGTGATCCGGTGACGACCAGCCGGCCCGCCGGCGCGTCGCCGCTGACGTTCACTTTGTGTGGGCTGCCGGGGTCGCTGCTCGTCACCGTGATCGTGCCGGCCACCGGTCCTATCGCCGTCGGCGCGAAGCGGATCGGCAAATCGAGCGAGTCCCCGGAACCAATCAGCAGCGGGAAGAAGTGCACTTGCGGGACCAGGAATGCGGTGGACGAGGATGAGATCGCGGACACCGTCACCGGACAATGTCCGCTGTTGTTGAGCACCAGCGGCTCATCGGCCGTGTGGCCGACACAGACCTTGCCGAAATTGCCGCTATCCGCGATCGCGAGACTGAGGCGGGGCGCCGGCGCATCGCCGGAGACCCTGACCACGTGCGGCGAGGCCGGGTCGTTGCTGAAGATCGTAATGGTCCCGGCTTTCGGACCTAAGCTCAAGGGTGCGAATCGAATCGGGATCTCGATCGCGTCGCCCTCGCCGAGCTTGATCGGGAAGGACAGCACGCTCGGCGCCTCGAAGTCGGCAGGTGCGGTAACGATCGAGGTGATCAGCAGCGGGCCATTGCCGCCGTTATCGATCGTCAGTTCCTCATCGACGAAGGAGCCGAGGCAAACACGGCCGAAATTACCCGCATCGGCAATCGCGGTAACGACTCGACCCACGGCCGGCACCACCTTGAATACAAACGGGTCGATCGATACCGGTACCGGATTGTTGCTGAGGTCGAGCAGCGTCTTGGTCGTGAAGTTGGCGTTGCGCTGGTAGATCACGCCGTTCGGAAAGTTGGCGTGATCGGGGGTGTTGTTGGCCGTGAAGATCCCGTAGAACGTCGTATCTACCGCCATCATCGAAAGATAGTCGCCGAGATACGGTGAGCCTGAAGCCGGCGGTGTCGCGGCAGGCGTATTGGCGAGTATGTGGGTCGTGATCGAGGCGAAGTCGCTGTGCGTAAACTCGAGCGTCGTCTGCCATTTTTGATTCGGCGCGCTGCCGGTGACCTGCTGATAGAGAAGCCCGACGCGGCCATGGCTGTTGATCGCGAGCGCCGGATTGGTCGCATTCGTGATGCTACGAATCGCGGGCAGCCACGTTGCGCCCGAGTTGATCGATTTGCGCACATAGAGCGTGTAAATACCGGCCTGCAAATCACCGTAGCAAACATACACGATCGCGCTATTGTTCGGATCGACCGCGATCGCAAGATCGCTGCCGATGCGCTGCTGTCCGAGTGACAGGGAGTTGAACGGATTGGTCACGCCCTGTGCAATGCGGATGCCCTGCTTGCCGTCGCTGTCGATCAGCGCGAGAAACGGCGTGACACCGCTCGCCCAATTGTCGTCGCGCACGATCACGACATCGCAAGCGGGACCGATCAACGCGTAATACAAGCCGTAAATCGTCCCGCTCGGATGGATCGCAGGCCGCGTGGGGTACCCGTCGCGGATCACCGTGCGCTGCTCGAGACGAACCGTGCTCGTGGCCGGCGCGACCGCGGCCGCATCGAGCGAGAGGTCGATCGTGGCCGGTATGTTGGCGGGCGCGTGATCATTGCTGCCGACATAGATGCGGTCTTTGCCCGCCGCCGTTCCGCTCGGGACCGTGGCGGCTTCCACGAACGGCTGGTCATCGTTTTGGCGCTGGGCCATCTGCTGCATCGTGACCGCGCCTGAGAAGTTGTTGGTCCTCAGGATGTCGAAATTGATCGTCGCGATATTATTGCCCGTGCCCGATAGCACGCCGCCGTACAACATTCCGCCTTTGGTCGCGAAGCGCAGCGTTTGATCCCGAATGGGCGTCGTGCCGATGAGGTCTTTGAGCGCCCAGGTGAGTCCCCCATCGTTCGAGTAAAACACCGGAGAATTGGGGCTGCCGATATTGGGACTCGGTGTAAAAGTGGTCGCCGCCATCTCCAGCGGATTGGCCGGATTGACCGCGAGGTTGGATTCGCTGTCCTGATTGAACTCACCGCTCGACAAATTCGGGATGATGTTGACAACCCTGATGATGTCAGTCATGTCAGCGCCCTCCCCGGTCACGCTCGACGAGACGCTCGATCTCGCCGCGCCGGTCGATCGGCAAAAAGTCGAGCGGGTCTGTCGCCTGATACGCGGATCGCGGCACGTGTTTCGGAATCTCGTCCTCCTTGAGGTGGATGAGGAGCAAGATGCCGCTGGCGCCGTCGCGCAGCTTCGGCGAGCGGAACCATACGATGTCGTCGCTGCTCGCAAACAGCACCTCGATCTCGGCTTTCGGCTTGCGACCCTTGAGCACGGCGGTGACGGTGACGCGCGCGATCGACCAGGCGGGGTCGTGCTCGGATCGAGGTGGGAAAGGCCGTTCGAGCGGCCGGCTATCGACGACCTCCGCCTCCACGATGAGATCGGCCGCCGCGACGCGCGCGCGCAGTGGAAGCTCGGCCACTTCGCGTATCGTCTCCGCGACTTGCCGGGAGACTTCGTGGGAACTCTCGACATGGCCGATTTCCCGCAGCAGCAGCACCTCGCCGAGCGAGAGACATTCGGTGAACAGAATCGGATTACGCAATTGCCGCAGCGTCGCGGAATGTTTCGTGACGACCAGCGCTTCGCGCCCGGCAAGGCCGCGCAAGACCGGCGTGCTGCGAATCACTTCCTCGATTCGCGCCGCGACAACCTCGCCGGCGTCTTTCGGAAGCGGCGGAGATTCAAGCTTGCGTTCGCCGTGGATGCTGCCGCGGAAGATAAACCCAGCCGCAGCGACGACACGCTTCAGTTCCTCGGTATCCATCACGCCACCCCGGATAGCAAGTCAAGGCTTGGTTTCAGACCCAGCGTTTGGTCGAACGGCCGTGCTCGGCACCAATAGCCGCGCGGCGACCGCCAGTGTGATCACGAGGCCGAGCGACGCTTCGCCGAGGTCGAGCAGCAGATACATCCAGCTTGCGTGATACTCGCCGCTGAGTACCGTAGCGGCGATCCCGCTCAACAGGACGCAAGCGGCGTTGATCACAGTGCGGTAGTAGCGCTTGGTTCTGAACCCGAACACTGCGCCGAGGGAGGCTCCGAGAATAAACGGAATGAACTCTTCCATGTTCACGCTCCTTTCGAGGCTTGAGTATATCCCCGCTGCTGAGGCGTGCAACTTTTCCGAAGGCCGCGACGCAGCATGACTGTCGCTGGCACGATGAGCTGGACCGGGGCGGCAGCCAGCGCTGGAGCCTGCTCAGCTACGGGAGCTTCAGTCCAGCCAAACCGTTGGCTTTCCTGCATTCTAGTGCCCCTAGGGGCCAGGTCTGCATTGCAAAACCATCCGGATCATCCATGAACAAGTCGCGCTTTGTGGGACTCGCGTTTCTTCTAACGCTGGCGACCACTGCGGAGCTCAGCGCACAGGCGCCTCAAGCCTCGAATGATGGACTCTACTTTCCGGAGGCCGTCGGTCAGACCGAAACCGATGAATACACGCGCTATGAACTACTGGCGCCCGAGACGGCCAGCTTCAAGATTTATTACGAGGTAGCCGCGACGACCGCGGGGGCGAGGTTCTTTTATAATCCAATCCGAAAAGGCAGCGCCGCCAGCGAGGAAGCCGTGTTTGATGCGATGCTCGGAACGCCGCTGCATTTCGAGGTCGTGAGCGGCGCGCAGGCGCGCAACGATCCGTTGATGCCGGATGCGGATCCGCAAACCAACTACATCAAAGTCACGCTGGCTCGGCCCGTTCCGCCGCAGGGCCAGGGTCGTGTGCGGGTCGTCAAAACCTACACGGATGCGAAAAGCTACTCCTTGGACGGGAAGACGCTGGTGTTCAATCGGCCGCTCGGCGTCAAGCGCAACAAAGTGGTTCTGCCGGCCGGGTATGAAGTCGTGGGCTTGACGGTGCCGTCGCAGATCCTCACGGAGAAAGACGGACGCATTGCGATCAGCTTTCTGCATGCGGGAGCGGGCGAAGCGCCGCTGATGCTGCGCGCAATCCCGGATGCACAGGTGGGAACGGCGGCACTCCCGACGGCGTTGACGGAGCAACGCAGCTGGGAGTCGCCGTTTGAGGGAGAGACCGAGCAGGACCGGCTCTCGGAGCGCGCCCATCAAGACCGGGACATCGTCTACTTCTTGCAGCAACCCGAAACGCACGCGTTCAGCCTGTATCACGACTACACCGAATCGCGCGTGGGTGTGAACGGCTATGCGAATGTGGTTCGCGAAGGCAGCGTCGCGAGCCACCCGTCGGCCAGCATTCTCGACACGGGGGAGCAATTGAAGGCCTTGGAGATGAGCGGCGCCGAAATGCTCGCATCAAAGATCAACGTGGGCGAAGCAGTGCCGCCAACGGCCCGCGTCGTAGTGATTCCGTTCGCCGCGCTCCGGACGGGCGAGACGCTACGGCTGCGCATTGCAGAGACGTACACAGCGCCGTTGAGCTACAAACTCGACAAAGAGGAACTGGTGTTCGATCGCAGCCTCGGCAGGCCGCGAAATGCCGTGGTCTTGCCGTCCGGTTGGTATTGCACGTTCAGCGCGGTGCCGGCGACCGTGAGTCAGCTACCGGATGGACGCGTGCGCTTGGACTACTGGGATGATCGGCCGGAGGCGGTGGACGTGCTGATCAAGGCGAAGCGGCGCGTGGGCAGCGATGCGTTGCGGTAGCGCGGATCTGATGACGGTTAGGGACCTCTGTTTTGCACTGCTACTGGCCGTCCCAGCGATGGGCGTGTCACAACCGGCGCCCACGACCGACGCACGCTTGCAAGCAAGCGTATCGAGCTCGGATATTGTGTTGGGGCAACCGAATGTTCTTCCGACCCAGGCGATGCCGCTAGGCAATGGCCGCCTCGGAATCGCGATTTGGGCCGCCGATGGAATGACTTTGCAGCTCAATCGAAGCGACACGCTGCCCGGTCGCTTGTCTCCGGGCCAGGTCGTCTTCCCGGGGCTAGCGCCAATGATCGCCGATCGGAAATTCCACGGCCGTTTGTCGCTGTTCGACGGTGTGTGGCGCGCGGCCGGCGGCGGCATGAAGACCCAAGTCGTTGTGGATCGCGACTCCGACCGGGTGATCGTCGATGTCTGCGGCGCGAATCCAATGCTCGAGCAATCGGTGATTCTTCAGTTGTGGTCACCCCGGTCTCCCGCCGCGATCGTCCATGGCCGGTCGGTACTGCTGGCCGAGCACTGGCGCGACGATCAGCTGCCGGGCGCTTCCGGGTGGGCGTTCGGGTCTTTGGCGGCGGTGCAGGTCATCGGTCGCACCGTGGCTGCACATAGGATTGACCGCAGACAGCTGGAAATTCGCTTCAAGCCGATGGCCGACGGCCACTACCGCGTGATCATTGCGGCACCGGCTTTCAGCGGCGCCGTTGATCCGTGGTCGGCTGCGGAACGGACCCTGACTTCGCCTGTCGATCTATTGGCGTCGCAGCATTGGTGGAATGCGTATTGGCGGCGCGCGGGCTTGATCAGCGCCTCGGCCCCGGATGGAAGCGCCCGGTATTTCGCATCGCTTCGGACGCTCTACCTATTCTATGCGGCGGCACTCAGCGCCGGATCGACTCCCGGATCCCAGGCCGGTGTCGCCGATTTGTTTTCCTCGGCCAAGGATTTGCACTTTTGGGATCCCGCGGCGTACTGGGAATGGAATTTGCGCATGCAGGTGGCCGCCAACTTGAGTGCGGGCTTGCCGGAACTCAACGAACCCTTCTTTGCGCTGTATCGAAATAATCAGGATCCGATCCGGCGCTGGACGCAGGCCAAGATGGCGGGGCGCGCGGGCCTTTGCGTACCGGAGACGATGCGATTCAACGGTGTGGGCATCGAATATGAAAGCACTGCAATGCGGCCATTTGCGATCGTGACCCACGGCTGCGATCTGAATTGGACAGCGGAAGCCAACGCCCGCACGCTGACGACGGGCGGCGAAATCGGCTTGTGGGTTTGGGAAACCTATCTCAAGACCGGCGATCGTGCGTTTCTGCGGGCGAACTATTCGTTGATGTCCGGAGCGGCCCGGTTTCTGTTGTCATACCAACACCTCGGCGACGACGGCCGCTTGCATACCTATCCGTCCAATGCGCATGAAACCCAGCATGACGTCCATGACCCGACGACCGACCTGTCCGCGATACGGGCGCTCTATCCCGCCACCATTGAAGCCGCGCAAGAACTGTCGCTCGACGACGATTTGGTGGCGGAGCTCAGCGCAGCGCTCGCGAAGACGCCGGAGCTGCCGCTCGTGGCAGCCAAGGGCGTCGCCGATATCACCTTGCCGGCCTCGGCGCAGACGCCGGGCATGGTCATTGCCGCGAGTTACGATCCCGATGTGCCCTTTGTAAATGGCGAAAACATTGGACTGGAAGCCGTCTGGCCGTATTCCTTGATCGACGCGAGCAATTCCTTGTTCCCGGTCGCGCAGCGATCCTACGCCTATCGACCATTTCGCTATCAGGCCTCCTGGAGTTCGGACCCCATCGACGCGGCTCGCTTAGGCTTCGGCGCAGAGCTATCCCACAGCCTCTATGAGTTGACGCAGCTCTACCAGATCTACCCCAATGGCATGGCGGACCTGGGTATCGGGGACGGCGAATTCTATATCGAGCAGATCGCGATCGTCGCGGACGCACTCGCGGAGGCTCTCGTGCAAGATTACGGCGCACAGCTGCGTATCGCGCCCGCGATTCCTCCCGACTGGACGATGAGCGGGACCGTGGCCGTGCACGGTAACGCGCGCGTCACGGTCAAGGTGCAAAACGGCAAGCTCCTGCAATTTGAGTTGCAGGCGAATTCCGCGCACCAATTCACGATCGCGAATCCGTGGCCGGATCAGCCAGTCATTCAGACGCGCCTCGATTCGCCAGACTCGCGATCGACGCGGGTAACGAAACTGATTTCCCTCGATGCGGAAGCCGGCGCGACCTATGTCTTCCGGCCATCGGGCCCCACCGATGCCGAAGACTCGGCGGCCATCGAGGACGCGGCCGCCGGCCCGCGATCCCTCGGCCGCGCCAGCATCGGACTCGGCGAGCCGTGCTGCGCGGCACCCGCCAACTATGATGGCGACAAGGGAGTGAACTGGAAACCCGCAAGCGACGATCGCCGGTCAACGCGCGAGTAAGCGCCGGCAGCGACGTGCACCTCTACTTTACGCCAGACGCGAGCGGCAGCAGTGCATGCAGCAGCCAAGGGAGTGTCGGATCCTTGTCCGACGAACTGCTTCTTCACGAAATGGTGCATGCCTTACGGGACATGCAAGTAAAAAAGGAATCCAATTCCAACGGAAGGCAATCTATCAGCCTTTCCGCAGAGGCCGCGGGCATGGCAAGACCGTCACACCATGACGGGTTGGGCGCCAGGGCCGGCGTGCGGATGCTTGTCCACGGGAGTGGTCAGCCCGATGTCCGCATCGAGCGCAACTTGGGGTCCGGCCGCCGATGCTCCAGCACTGAGGACCGGGTAAAGCGCCAACTGCTCGACCGCGATCGCAAACGGGTTGGTCATGTTGAATATCGCCGGCATCCCAGGGATTCTCGGCATCGAGGGTGGGACGAACATGCGTTTGGGAAAACTCGCATCCGCAACCTGGTTGCTGATCGCCACCCGTTTGCCGTCGATGTACCAAGCATGTGACGGAAAGATCGATCCATGCCCATAGAGCTTGAGCTTTCCGGAATTCCAACTCAGCAAGGTTTCACACCAAACCCAGGGAACGTGATAGGGACAGCCCACGGTATTGACGCCGATCGAGTCGGTGTGCATGCCGGCACGAAACTTGATGATGCCATTGACGAGGACGATCTCGCCGGCCCCGAGCGCCGGCAACGTCGTGTTCGCGTGCCGCGACTGCGTGTAGACTTTCGACAGCAGGCTGGCTTCGCCCGCATACCACGCGAAGCTATACACGCTGCGGTCGAAGCTGAGCAGGGTCGACGGCCAGTTGCGCATCTTGAACGGCGGCGTGAACCCGGGGTCGTGGAACGCGTCGATGACCTGAAACGCAGATATGCCGCTCGGTGATTCCTCGAATGCGATGCGGCAATACGTCATTGCCCGGAAGTTCTTACTTTTTTGGAAACCGGGCAGATCTGCAATATTGTCGCCCGGGTCGCCGTTTGCGGTCGCCACCAAGCCTAGGTAAGTCTTCGGAACCCATTCCGGGTCGTACAAAGTCGCCTCGGCTGCGAGGCTGATCGGATTGGGTGTTTCATTGATCCAGCTCACCGAAGCCACCGTCAGTTCGCGACGCATATTTTCCTTCCATGGCCTTGCAGCCTGACAACGATCGCTGTGAGATTTTCGGAGCCATTATCGTGGCTGTCGCTTAATCCTGTCCAATTGTTGCGCCATGCGCGTCCAAGTGATGGGTAGCAGAACTGCCTGACGAAGAATTACATTGCTGTATGGGCGAGGCGCACCGGTGTGCTCTGAGCCGGTCGGATTTAGGCTCTCGCAATACATCCATCGCGATGCGCGCCATCACAGTCGATCAGCGCCGCTTCAAAACCCATGCCGACATGTTTCAGACTGGTAACCTGTTGATGAGTCGCAGTTTTATCGGCTGACCATCGGAAATAGTTGTCCCACATCACGGTCTCCGCGATCAATTGCGCCGGACGCTCGCGCGCCCACGGCCGCGCGTGCGCTTGCTACTATCATCGCCATGATTGCCGCACGCGGGCCGACGATGAGCGAAGGCCGATCGACCGACGTGAGACGCGTCAAGGACTCGTCGATGCGCGGCGCGGCACGGTGAGCGAATGAATCGACTCTCGTCTGTTACGCGTTCGCAATCTCTGACCGTCGCCGCATGGATTCTGATCGCGTTGGCGGCACTGCCGTTCGCCGCCCGGGTCAATGACGAACTCGATCCGTCGGTGCGGCTTCAGGACACCGAATCAGGGCGCGTCGAGGCGGATCTGCAACGGCAATTCAGGTCACCCTTTACAAAAATCGCGCTGCTGCGGATTGCAGCAGGCCCGGCGGCTCGGACGGCCGACGGTGAGGCACTACTCAAGCAAGCCACCGATACGATACAACGTACCCCCGGCGTGCAAGGAGTCATGTCCTATATCGACCGCAATGACAGCTTGTTCGTCGGGCAAGACGACAGCCCGATCATCATCGTCGGATTGAACGCCGCGAAGGGCTCCGACGACGCTTTGATGACCAAACTCAGCGAGACGACCGAAGCCTTGCGCGCCGAGTTTCGCGACAGATACCCCGACGTGACTTTCGGCTGGACTGGCGAGGCAGTCGTCAATGCCGACCTGCGGCACGTGAGCGCGAACGAAACGCGCGCCGCCGAATTGCGCGTGCTTCCGCTCACGTTGGTGCTCTTGCTGATTGCATTTCGCTCGCTGCTCTCGGCGGTTCTGCCGGTCGTATGCGGCGCGCTCACGATTTTGGTTTCGCTCGCGTCGATTGAAGCCGTCAACCGGGTCTGGCCGGTATCCATCATCGTGATCAGCATCATCAGCATGACCGGCCTTGGATTGAGCATCGACTATGCGCTGCTTATCGTGAGCCGCTATCGCGATGGAGTCGTCGAGGGTCTATCGCGACCCGAGGCGGTGCGGCAAGCGGCCAAATACGGCGGCCGCACCGTAATCGTTTCCGGCTTGACGGTCGCGGTGGGATTCGCGGCCATGCTACTGGTGCGCGTCAGCGAGATTCGATCGATCGGCGTCGCGGGACTGCTGGTGACGACGCTCGCGGTTTTGGTCGCCACCACGCTGCTGCCGATCCTACTGGCGTGGATTGGACCGTGGATCGACGCCGGCCCGTTGAGATTGGGCGGCAAATCAGGCGCCGGGCGCCACTGGCGGCGGTGGGGCAGATGGGTAACGCGACGCCCCCTTGGCGTACTGGCGGTAGCGGGCATACCGCTTTGCTTACTCGCCGCTCAGGCGGCGCATCTGCGCATCGATCTGCCGCGCGGCCACTGGCTGCCCGAGAGTGCGCCGTCAGTACGCGTTCTTCATGAAATCGACTCGGTGGCGCGTGGTAGCTTCGGTCAAATCATTCAGGTGATCGTGCATCTCCCTGCGGGAACCCCTATTCAAAATGAAGCGGGCTGGCGTGCCGAATCTCGGCTGGTGCGATTCTTTGCGCACGACGCACGAATTCAGCACGCGTGGGCCGCAACGACCATGAGCACCGTGCCGCTCGGTGGGCCTGAGATCCTGACTCGGCTACCGGATTCCGTGCGCCGCAGTTTCCTGAGCGCGGATGGCGAGGCCGGACTCGTCGAACTGTTGCCGCGACGCGGGGTCGCCGCCACCGATGCGGCGCTGCTGGTGCGCGAAATTCGCGCAGCCGATCCGCCGGCGCTCACGGGGCTCGCGGGCACGCGCCTCGAGGTGGGTGGGGTACCGGCATTCAACGCAGATTACGAGGATGCCATCAAGAACACGATGAGCACCTTGGTCGCGAGCGTCATCGGTGCGACGCTGCTCGTCTTGGCGCTGGCATTTCGCAGCGTGCTGATTCCGATCAAAGCGGTTGCGTTGAACCTGCTGTCGGTAGCGGCCGCATTCGGTGCCGTCGCCGCCGTCTTTCAGCACGGCCTGGGGTCTCGGCTGCTCGGCTTGGATCGCCCGATGGACGGCGGATTTCCGATATTGCCGGTACTCGTGTTCTGCATCGTATTCGGCTTGAGCATGGACTACGAAGTGTTCATCGTCGCTCGGATCGCGGACGGTCGACGTGCAGGACTTGCGGACAACGACGCAATCGTCGAAGGACTTGCCGGCACGGGCCGTGTCGTCAGCTTTGCCGCGGCAATCATGGTCACGATATTCGGTGGGTTCGTTCTTGGCGAATTTGTGCTCATCAAGGTATTGGGATTCGCGCTCGGTGTCGCGGTGCTCTTGGATGCCACCGTGATTCGCTTGGCGGTCGGGCCGGCGCTCGTGCGGCTCGCGGGACGTTGGAACTGGTGGCCTGGCCGTTGAACGGCGCGCCGAAGGTTCTTGCAGCGCCGATCGTGATCCGATGGATTTTTTGACCACCCGCCCCGCTCGAGCGCACACTGATTCGACGCGAGGCCAACACGGACGTCATCTCAACATGCGCATTGCCCGCCCTCGACCGATCGTCAACGTCATCGCAGCGCTTAGCTTCTCGACCGCCGCGATCGGCGCTCAATCGCCGGCCCCGCCGGAGAGCCCGCAGCCCCTCGACCTCAAGCCGGGACTGTGGGAGGTCGTGAAAGTAACGACGATACTCAACCACCAAATGAATCTCGAGCAAATCTTCGCTCAATACACACCGTCCCAGCGCGACAAGCTCATTGCCGACATTCGCGCCAAGGAAGACACACCCCACCCCAATACGCAAAAGGGCAACCTCTGTTTCCCGAAACAAGAACCGGCGATGACGGCGCTGATCGTCTATGCGGCCAATGACTGCTCCCGGACCGTCACGGCCTCCGCCCAAGCGTCGGACATGCACGTCGTTTGTCCGACCAAAGCCCAAAACACTGCGGCAAGCAGCGCGATCGTGGAGCAGACCAGCCATTTCGAACTCATCGATGCGGAGAATTTCACGGGAACGATCAGTGCCCACGAGTCGAGCGACGCGCTCAAAATGAACGCCGACATCCGCTTCACCGGCCATTGGCTGCGCGACACCTGCGGTCCCGCGCCTCTGCCGCCGGGGCAGGCCGTGCCGATCTCGGTCTCGACGGCCCGCATCGGCAACCGCTATGAGATTCATATCCAGAATCAGACCGCGCAGCCCGTGACGGCCTACGCCTTCCAGATCAGCGGCTTGGGTGGTCAGGGCTCCACTCGCTTCGTCGACGCGCGCCTCGACGGTGCACAGCCGATCAAACCCCACGGCGGCGCCGCCCAATACTTTCCCGATGGTGTCCCGGTCGCCACCGGTGCCGTGATTGCCGGCGTGTTCGCAGACGGTACGGCCGTCGGCGAGCCGAAGACGCTCGCGGAGCTCATGGGCCGACGCGTATCACGGCTTCGCGCGCTCAAGGCGATCAGCACGATACTCTGTGAGGCCGAGCGCAAGGGTCAAGACCCCGGCAGCGTCGTCCAACGATTGCAATCTCCAGCGCCTTACACCGACCCGTCCGACATCGCGATGCTCTCCAATGTGTATACCGGAACCTTCGTCAACCTGGCGGAGCGCATGAAACACAACGGCGGCGGACCGCCGATGTCGATCGAGCAAGCGATGCAGAACGTGACGTCGCAAAGCGCCGCACTCGCGCTTGACCCCGTCAGGGATCCCGGCGGCAAGCTCTATATCACCCCGGACCTGATGCCCCAAGCTTGCGCTGCGAGCTCACGCTGAGGGCTGACGCCGATGGCGCGAGCGACGAAACGCGATTCGTCGGGCTATACTCGCGCAGACAGCGTTCGTCGAGGACCCGCGCGATCGCGATGCAACCATCGGGATACCGGAACGACGCATAGCCGGGAGTTAGAACCATGGCGTGGCTGAAAGTGATCACGGATCCATTGGAAATTACCGCTTCCGCCCTCGCGTTGATTTTTGGGGTGGCGACCGGCGCTCTGCGCCACCGGCGATCGAAACAACTGCGGTGGTTGGCACCGCTCGCCGCGGGTTTGGCGGCGTTGTGCATCGCCGGCGGCCTGTTTTTGGCCTACCAACGCGCAGCGGATGACACTACGAAGACGACCGGGAGATCACCGGGGTCTTCCCGATCGCCTGCAGCCGAGTCGCCGCGCGAGATCAGCGTGCATGCCGACCACATCGATCAGAAGGTGACCAACGGCGCCGCTGTCGCCGGCGTCGGCGGCAATGTCACGGTCAACGCGTCAGCGCCGCAACCGCAGCCGCAGACGAACTCAAAGCCGCCGCAGTCCAATAACGACTAGCACTGCGCACCTCTCGTATGCGTTGGCTCGCTATGGTCCTTACTCTGTTGGCGCTCGATGCCGTCTCGCAGACCGTCTCCATCGGGCCCGTTCATCAACAGGGTACCTGCACAGCGGCAGGCGTCGGCGGAAACCTCACCCTCAACTGCCCGGGACTCGATCCGTCGATCATTCGACAGCTGGAGAAACATTTTCAAAAGGAGCTCGCGCGCAGCGATATGCGAATCGAGACGATTACGAAGGAGGCCACCGAATGGCGCGATAAATATTTCGCACTGGTTGATCAACTGGCCAACGTCATCGCTGACGAGCCGCTCAAACGAAAAGCGGAGGATGCGCTCAAGGCGGGCAAGCTGGACGAGGCGGCCGATGCGCTCGACAAGGTCTTGGCCCACGGGGAACAGGCGGTGGACCAGCTTGCCCACAACCACTTTCAACGGGCGCTTCTCCATCAGCTGCAATTTCAGCCGCTCGAGGCGCTCGCCGAATTCAAGAAAGCGTACGATTATCGCCCAGAGCGCACTGAATACGCCGAGGCCTATGGCCGTTTGCTGTTCGACCAGCGTGACCTCGCCGCGTCGGAAAAGGTCTACGAGCAGTTGCTCGCCAATATGCGCGCACTGTCGAAAGCCGATGAGCACCAGTATTTGCCGGAGGTGGCGTTCATCCAGAACGTATTGGGAGCCATCTTCGGCAACACGCAGCGATTCGCGGACGCCGAAACGGCCTATGCAGAGTCATTGAGCATTCGCCGTGAACTGGCGAAATCCAACCCCGCGGAATTCCAGCCCTATGTCGCACAGACCGACTGCAACCTAGGAACGCTATACACCACGCTGCATCGGCTCGCAGATGCCGACATGGAATTTGCAGAAGCATTGCAAATCTACCGAGCGGCAACCCAAGACCACCCGCAGGACCCGCAATACCAGAGCGAACTCGCCGCGACGCTCAACAGCAACGCGATTCTGCGCGAAGAGCAGCAGCGCGCCGCCGATGCCGCCAAGGATTATGCCGAGGCTCTGCAGATCTATCGCGAGTTGGCCAAGGCCAATCCCCGCGCGTATCTGGCAGACATAGCCCGGGTGCAAAACGGCGTCGGTAACGTCGAGGAGAATCTCGAGCAGCCCGAGCAGGCGTTTGCCGCGTTCACGGAGGCCCTCGATATCTACGGTAAACTCGCAGAGTCCAATCCGTCCGCGTATGGTTTTTATCAGGCCTCGACGTTGATCAATTTGGGGAGTGCAGAAGTGCAGCTGCACAAAAGCGAAGCAGCGATTGCGCATTTCAACGCGGCGCTCAGGTTGTACCGTCAGTTGTCCCGTACCAATCCCGAGATGTATCTACCGTATGTGGCGCTCGCGTTGACCGATCTGGGATCGATCTACAACGATGAGAATCGATTGCAGGATTCTCTCGCGGCTTACAGCGAGTCGCTGCAGATTCGACGCGACTTGGCGAAATCCAACCCGTCGGTTTATTCGAGGGACGTTGCGTACAGTCTCAACGGGCTTTACCTGCTGTATAGCAATCTGCATCGCGACAAGGAGGCGATGGAAGCGGCGGCGGAAGCGGCGGAAATCTACGGTGGGTTGGCGAAGAACGAGCCGGGTGCCTATATGCCTGAGTTGGCAAAGACCCTCGAGAACTTGGAAATGGTTTATGCCAATCTGGGTCACAGTCGTGAAACCACGGAGTGCGCAGAGCTCGCCCTGTCGATCTATCGCAACTTGGCCAAAGAGAACCCGCGCAGATATCTTCCCGACGTCGCCAAGCAATCGGAAGTTCTCGGGTATTCTTACCATTGGCAAGGACGTAAAGATGAGGCGAAGCGAGTTTGTGCCGAGGCCACCGACGTTCTCGAGAAGCTCGCCACCGATCGCCCCGAACAGTTTGGCTCGATGCTGAAATCGGTATGCTCGTTTCTGAACGACGACAGCCCGGCTCGGCCGTGACCGCCGAACTCTTTTCGGCGAACCATCAAGCGATCGCACCGGCCGATTTTGAACTGCGATGCCGCTCGATGCTCTAGGTGAACTCTCCTGGGTTCAGAAAACGATTCTGTGTAATGAGCGGAAGATCCGGAAATAGCCCGGGAACCTGGCGAAAGCGCTCTTCTTTCAGGCGTTGAGAGACCTCCTGCAGAACGATGCCACGATCTAGGGCGGACGTCGCCGTCAGCACCTCGTTCAAGAAGAATGTGAACGCACCATGCTCCAACCCATGACTCGGAATGAATTCGTCGGAGATCTGGTCAGCACCGGATGCGGCCCAAAGAATGCACCGCTTGGGTCCGGCGGAGCCGAGCGTTGACATGATCCTTGGGTTGGCCATGTTGCCTTGCGCGCTCATGATCCGGGCCAGGACTTCCGGTGGCGGAACAAGGAAACGTAAGCTCTGAGGCAGCGATGCATCCGCTGCTCGGCTGAGCAAGGGCATTTGCATCAACGAGCCGTACTCTCGAACAATTCGCCTCATGCCGCCCGCACCGCAGGCGTCCAAGACCATTTCGATGGCGGCTCCGTCGGGAAGCAGATTCACGATGTTTCTGAGGTCTGACTCCGATATGAAAATCTCTTGGTCCCAATCCATATCGTACGGACACAGAATTTCGAAGATCGGCTCTTCGCGCTTCGGATCATTGCTTGGCGGAGTCCGGCGATACAAAGAACCATGTCCAGAGAAGTAGAAAAGCAAGCGGTCACCCGGTGCAGCGGAGTTAACCATGCCCTTCAGCGCTGCCAGAATCGCAGATTGGATCGCGCTTCCGTCGGTTAACTCCTGGATGTCGGCCGGCACGAATCCAAAATGTTGGATCAGCAAGTCCGAAATGGAATGGACATCATTCACGCAGCCGTAGAGCCGATGCCGCTGCAGCGGCACCACATGGCCCTTGTGCCGGATATACCCGTCATAAAGATTGATGCCCACCAACACCGCTTTGCAGGCCATCGTTTCCCCTTATTCGTCGTCCGGAAAAAACAACTCCATGTAAATTTTCGGTCGATGACGCGGCTTCGGCTTCTTGTGGTAGGCAACGAGCTGAGCCGCGAGGTAGCCTGCGTCAAACCGTGATAGTGGAATTCCTGCTACGCGGTTTTCACCCTTGATCAAATTCGATTGAAGCGCCGAAAGCTGCTCTGGCGTTGCAGCATCCAGTGCCTTCGCGATGGCGGCATAGGTATCTGATTTCGCCTTCTTGACTGAGCGCGCGGTCTTTTTTGGCGGTTTGGATTTTTGTCTTTGCGGCTTCTTCTGGGCACGTGAACTGTTATCGCTCATGTTCGATCCCTCGTGATTTTGTGAGACGTTGAGACGTTGATTTGCGCGTGATCAGGGTTGCGTTTGCTCTCATGGTTTTCGCAATACGCATTGCCCAGCGCCTTCGATAGGTCCTGGCACTGTCTTGCGCGAGTTTTGTCAAAACCGGATCTGACGCAATATGTGCGCATAAGTCGCAAACATCGGCGTAGGCCGACCGTAAGCGCCCTTCCTCGCCGTTCTTGATGGCATGGCGTGCGAAATGAATGGGGCCCTGCTCGCGCAGCACTTGGAACGTCGGATCGAAGTGGTAGCGATCGACCAATGCGTCCAGTGAATGATCGAAGACGTTGCCAAGCTTCAAGAGCGTCTCGAATCCGCCCGGGGTGCAACAATTGAAGGCCGCTCCATCCTCCCGGATTGTCAGTACCGCTGCTGGGCAGCGCCCTTTTGGCAACCCGGGAGCTCGAACGTAATGTTCCAACGGAAGCTCGCCGCCCTGCCTTAGGTAAGGAACCACCGGAAACGCCTGAAGCGCATCGGCGCCGACAAAATCGGCCCATCGCTGGACCACGCCTTCTTGTTCTTCGGGCGCAGAGTAGACGATCTTGAGCAAGGTGTTGATTCCGGCGGCGCGCGCGGTGGACAGGGCGCGCTTCACGCGCTCGATCGGCACAAAGCGTTGATGGTACCGGCTGGTGCTGGCTGCCAAGTGAGTCAGCCCGGCCGCACGCACGCGAGCAACGATCGATTGCGCCTTAGCGTCCGACGTCGCCCAGTAGGCGTTTGTGACGCACGTGACGGTGGCGCCGAGACCCACGCCATGAGCGATGACCGCGACGAGTTGCTCGAGGTCGAGAAAGGCCTCGCCTCCCGACAAACCGAACATCAGTGATTCTCCGGCGCGCCGTCGCTGCGCGGCTTCGTTCATGATGGAGAACACTTTTTGTGTTGGCAGCGATCGTCTGGCGTACGGGCCGCTGTCGGTCGCGCAGTGCGCGCATTGTGCGTTGCAGCGTTTCGTCAACAAGAGGCTGAGCTTCATGGGCGTGGCCTGCTAGGTGAGTTGCGCCAAATCATCCTGCCCACGCCGCGTGCGCCAATGTGCTTTTCCATAGCGCAACGTGAATATCCGCAGCGCCTCGGTGAGCGCGGCTCTCGATGCCTCGATTTGGCCGCGTTGTTTGAGCAACAGGCCCTGCGTACGGCGCAGCTCGCCGAGAATCGGATGATCCCTGGGCAAGCCCGGCAGACCGCTCATGTCGACACGCGCAAGCAAACCTTGTGCCTCGTCCGACTTCCCCTGCAATCGGAGGACCTCGGCGAGCCCAATACGAATTTGCTCGGTCAGAGGATACTCGAGACCTTTTGCGGCCTCACAACGCTCCAGTGAGCCACGCAACATCGAGGCGGCCTCCTCCAGGTGCCCCTGCGCTTGATAGGCAAGTCCGAGGAAGTAACGCACCAGCCAGGAGCCGTCCCGATCCGTGTCGTGCGGAGAGGAGGAAAGGACGTTGATCACCTCTTGCAGTATCGTGCTCGCCTCCGCTGCTTGCCCTTCTTCCAGCTTGAGCTGACCCTGATTTCGGCGAATCTGCAATATGAAGGCGCTATTGTCCGGTACCAATTGCCGCATGCCGGCCAACGCAAGGGACAGTTCCTGCTCGGCTTCGGCGTAGCGCTCGGTCTCGCGGTAGAGGGCACCGAGATCCATGTGAACGACCTGCGCAAACGCGCTTGAATGTCCCGGTGCTCGCTCGATTTGCGTTCGAGCACGAACCAACCATTGCTCTGCATTCGCGAAATCGGCGACGCTAAATAAGCCCGAGCCGAGCAATCGGGACAGTTGACCGTCAAAATGCGCGGCGTTCGGGAAGTAACGATCCATATCGGCGGAGAGCGATCGCAGCTCCTCGACTTCGCGTATCCAATCGCCCTGCTGATATTGCCCGAGGGCCGATCTGAAGCGCAGCTGCAGCACCGCGTCGTTTGCCTCGCCGTATTGCCGGCGGCCTGCGACGAGCGCCCTCTCGGCGTGGGCAACCAGCAACTTGGTTTGCTCCGGCGTATGGTGGAATCCGAGCAGTTGCGCCAGGATGCTGAGGCCTTCCGAGGAACCGACACCCTTGGTCGATTCATACAGTTCAAGCGCTCGATTGAGCTGGTCATCCACCTCCGGCAATTCCAACGCCATGTAGGACGCGCCAACCGCGGCATGAATCTCTGCCGCAACGTCCGGCGCATCTCGAAAACGTGTGTCGATCTGCGCCGCGCCGGCGTCGAGCACCTCTTTGATCGTGAGGTCGCGTACCGCGCGTTTCGATAGATCGATGGATCCAAACAGATCCTTACTCAGGAAGCCGGTGACCGCGCGTGTCGCTTCTGCGGCTTGTTCGGCACGGCGTTGTGCTTGCCGCGCCTTGAAATACAATGAAGTGCTGACTATCAGTCCCACGCACAAGGCCGCGAACGCCAGTATCAAGCCGAATCGGCGCGCCTGCGCGCGTTCCAACACACGCCGCGCCCGTTCGGCCCGCGCCTGTGCCTCGCGGTCCGCGATCAGCTGGCGCCGACGCTCGTCCAATGTCCGCAAGCGCCGCGCCAGAGCCGCCGCATCACCCAAGCGCTCCGCCGGATTGCCTTCGGCCATGAGCGCGATGTCCTCGCGCAACAACTCATCGTCGATGCCGCGTTCCCACCCCGGCGACATGACTTTGTGAAAGTCCCCGGCCAGGAACTGATAGAGAATGATGCCGAGGGCATAAATATCGCTCTTTACCGTGAATGGCTGACCGGCCAATATCTCCGGAGCCAAGTACAACGGGGTGCCTGAGCTCATCTCCGGCGTCGCGATCGTCTTGGTGAATCCAAGACGGGTGATCCCCAAGGCCTCGAGCCGATTGAAATCGAGCACGCCGCCACTGCCAAAATCCGCCAATACGATATCGATCGAGTTGCCCGGCAATGGCTTGACCAAAACGTTGGACGGCTTCAGATCCTTGTGCAAGACCCCAACGGAGTGTACGGCACCCAAGGCCTCGGCAATCTTGGCAACGACCTCCAAGCGATCGGACACCGACATGCCGAAGATGCCGCCACGAACCGCGACCCAGTCGACGAGGCTGCCTCCCGCGATGAATTCTGCCTCGACAAAATAGGGCAGCTGCTCGAGATTCCAGTCGAGCAGCTTCACAACGCGAGCGTTGTCACCGACCGTGTCATGGAT
This sequence comes from Steroidobacteraceae bacterium, assembly GCA_049517075.1. Classification (GTDB taxonomy): domain Bacteria; phylum Pseudomonadota; class Gammaproteobacteria; order Steroidobacterales; family Steroidobacteraceae; genus Bog-1198. Next base: position 58,662 of record JBEKSM010000032.1, read on the forward strand.
GACCCTGAACAAGGTGATTTCGCGCTTCAGTGCGACCAACGCCCTTTCTTCTAATGCAAACTTGAAGACGCGCTGCTCGCCGGTCTTGTCGTGACGAGCGCGCCAGGCTTCGCCGTGCCCGCCTCCACCCAGCCGTTCGACCAGGCTCCAGAGGGGGCGTGCGGGAGGATGCATCCCGGCACAAATATCGAAGCGCACCGGCTCCGCCGCCGCCGTGGTTTCCACACGAACCGGCGCAACGAAGCGATACCCAAAACCATAGGAAGTCTTGATGATCTCCTGGTTATCATCGACCAGGACATCTCGAATCCTACCGATGCACTTGGTGAGCACCGTCTCGCTGAGAATGCGGCCCGGCCACACACCGGCCAGTAGCTCATCCTTGGTACACACCTCACCGGCATGCTGCAATAGATACATCAGAACTTCGAGCGGCTTACGCTCGAGTTCTGCGTCGACGCCATCCACGAATAACTCATGGGTGCGTTCGTCTAAGACGGAACGCCCGAAATGCCAGCGCCGCCAAGTCCTGTCAGCGCTCGATGACGTCGCAGTGCTTGCGTGTACGTTCATCGGATCCCATGTCCCTGCATTTTAGCCGCGTCCCGTGCGACGTTATTTTTCCATGATGCCAGAAGCATATCCCCGGAACTACGTCCTCGGGAACGGTTTTGGTAAGGCTATAGCCCCTTTATAAATCAATGTCTTGAAATATTCATTTTCTTTCCCTGAGTTTTTCAGCCTGCCGTCAGGATTTTCAACCTGCGCCTACCTACGTTATTGGCCAGCCGGGGCAAGAAGTTCCGGCACGAAAACGACGGAGGGGTGCAAATGCCTACACAGACACAATCCCAGAAGACGTTCTGCAAGTACGTACTCTTAAGCCTGTGCGCATTAAGTATGGCCGGTTGCCTGCGCCCCTACCGAAACTCCGTTTTCGATCCGCCGACCGCGCAATTCCCCGGAATCATCAGCCAGTGGGGCGGGACATCGGGCTCCAACATCCGTGTTTTGTTCGTCCATGGCATGTGCTCTCACACGGAAGCGAATTGGATAACCGCCGGCTGGGACGTCGTCATCAAAGGGTACTTCCCGGCGGAGACGATGACCGAAGCCGCACATTCCACGGTCGGCCAAGTTCAAATCGTCGACCATGACTATCAGATCGGCCCGAACAAGCTCGCCGGCCGTTTCCTGATTTGGTCACCACTGACCACGGCCGACAAGGCAAGGCTCAATTTTGACAATCCACCCGGTTATAGCGGGCCTCCCATCTTTACGGGCGGTCAATTCACTTGGAAACGCGCGACGCTCAATTCGGATTTGAAGTCTTCGCTGCTAAACGACTGCCTCTCAGACGCCATCATCTATGCCGGTTACCGGGGCGCCGACATTCAGACTTCGATGCAGAACGCCATTTGCGCCGCTTTGGATGGAACGTCCACGAACAACACCTGTGTATTTCCGGCCACTTACGGCCACGGCAGTCGAAAAATCGCCATCGTCACCGAAAGCCTCGGCAGCCGCATGGTCTTCGACGCGATTTCCGCGCTCAAGCTCGAGGCGCAAGGCAGAAGCCCCGCCGCACTAGCCGCATTCGACGAAGCGGTATCGCCCATCACGCAGATCTACATGCTCGCCAACCAATTACCACTTTTCGCGCTGGCGCGACCGGCGCCGGCACCGGCCGTTGCGGGATTGGATGTCTCGGCATCCCCAACGCCTAGTATGACGACCGCACTCGGCGTGCTGTCGGAAGCCCGCGCAAGGCACCGAGCGAAGCAATCCCTTGACGCACAACGGTCCATGGTTGAGGCGCCGCTCAGCCTGGTGGCCTTTAGCGATCCCAATGATCTGCTGAGCTATCGCATACCGCCAAACGACACCGCGATCGTCGGCAACGGCACCACAGTCGTCAACGTCATCACGAGTAACGCGGATTCGTACTTCGGTTACGTCGAGAACCCGTACCCCGCGCATACCGCCTACAACCAGAACCCGGACGCCGTCCGATTACTGTTCGGCGGATCGATCAAGGAATGATCTCGATGAAGCGCGACGCAACAACGGAGGGCAAGGAGATGCTTATTTGTCGCTCGGTCGATTCCTCGATCGGAGAAAAATCGCCGCGATTCTTGATCGGGTCGGGACATTCGCCGGGCTTCCACGAAACTGGCCTTCGGCCTGGTGGCACTTCGACAACTTAGAAAACCGCGTTCCACACCGTCAAATGTTTGGATTGTTAAAAAAGGGAGCAGGACATGAGAACCTTCCGTCAATTTTCCACTTTGTTGATGTTGATGCTGAGCCACCTAGCCGGCGCACAGATCGTTGGCTCCGTGAACGTTGACGTGACGCTCGCCGTGCCCGCCCCGATGCTTTCATACGGCAGCCAAAACATGCCGCTAAAGGCCGCGAAGGTGCCTGTCATTCAAGGAAAATCTGGAAAACTCCTCGACATCAACGTCCTTGACTACAATCCGGTCTTCTACACCTATACGGTGAGCGCTGTTCAAACGCCCACTGCCTCTGCCAATGCGCTCGCCGAAATTATCCCCAAACTTCAAGCGTTCGGAAAGGCGGCGACCGGTACCCAAGCGGCGGTAAATGCAGCCGGGCAAGGCCTGGCAGGCACGCGATGTAGCACGCGATTGAATAATGTCGATATCACTCGACTTCATGCACAACTCACATCGGCCGCGGTCGCATTATCTGACACCCTTCCGACCCATAACACCCTTCCGGACCAATTGAAGTTGCTCGCCGCTGCTACCAGCGTCGCGACTTTGAGATCGACTGCGCAGACAGCCTATCTGACTTTAAAGTCCTCGAGCGAGGATGCCAAGGATGCTGCGAATAAGCTCAACGACTTATCCACGCTGCTTTTTCAGAGCGTTTCTGCTACCGGTCAATTCCGCGTGACTTGGTGCGATCCGGGCTCCGCGTCCGAGCGTCACTATCCAGATTTACCTGCACAACCGGCGCAGACGCTCGCGCAGATCCTCAGCGGTCTTGGGGCAATCTCGACCACCGTTCCTAACGGTGACCAAGGCGCCACACTCGCGCTCGATGAACTCGAGGAGGTGCTCGGGTTCGGCGGCGGATCCTACAAGGACTACATCGACACGTTCAATCTGTTTGCTAGTTTAGTCGTCCAGTTACAGGTCGTTGGCGTTGCAAAGATTTTGAACACTCCAGACAAGGAATGGCCGGATTTCGCGTCGGGCCTTGATAACACGGTAACAATCAACGTGGCGGAAAATAAGTCGCTGCAGCCCCTCCTGACCAGTGTCTCTTCCGACATTTCCTCGCACGCTGGAGACTACAAGATTGACCTCAAGACCAAAGAACTTATTGATTTCTCGGTCTCTGCCGCCGCGATTTACAGCTTCGTGAAGAACCCGAGTTACAGCGCGCAAACCGCCAACGCTAAATTGACGATCATGGAGACAAACACGGATTACAACAAGCTATCCGGCGCCGTGGCACTCAATATGACCCCGGACAAATGGGATTCATATTACGTTCGTCCGCACCTCCAGGTAGGCCTCGTTCCTGACTCCAGCAAAACGGCCGTCTTCCTCGGTCTTGGCTTCTCCGCCGGATCACCAGGATCGAAATCCAGCTCCACTTCTGGCTCCTCCAAACAGTCGAGTTCATCTTCGCAGTTGGACTTTAACATTGGCGCGATCTACCAGAAGACGACCGAGTTGGGCGCGGGCCTGGCCGTTGGACAAACCGTCGCGACAACGCAGGACCTGAAAACCGACACGGCATACAAAGTGGGCCTCTATCTTGGCATTGGCTACAGTCTCAAGTAGGGCCAGGAAATGACGATCTTTTCCAGACCGACCGCTCGAGCGACCCTTGGGTGCCTACTGCTCTGGGTTATCCATATGAGTTGTCACGCCGGCGATCCAAGCGCCCCCGCCGCGCCAACAAGCGAAATCGCGGCCTCGGGCACACCCCCTGTTGGTACCGTATTCCAATCGGTGCTCGATTTGAATCAAAAGCCGGGGCCATTTGTCCCCCAGCTGCGGAATGGTGTCGATGCCAATTCCACGGATTGGCCGGTATCATTTTTTGCCAGTTGGAAAGGTGCGGGGGCATTTGTCGGGTGTACCGCCGCCCTGGTCGGTGCTGAGGTGCTGTTGACAGCGGCACACTGTGTACCGGCGGATCATACCTTGTCATTTCAATTTGGGATTACGACATATTCGTCCGATTGCGACTTAAACACTGACTATCTGCGCGCGAATCCGGACGCCTCCGCTGATTTTGCGCTCTGCCTGCTTCGCACGCCATTCGCGCTGCCGGCCGGATATCGCTTCGAGACAATCGCCACTCCGACGCTCGACTCAGTGATTGGCATTTCCCTCGTATTGACCGGCTATGGGTGTACCGACAACCTCGTGAACGTGGGGATACCCGATGGCAAGTACCGCATTGGCGTCAACTCCATCATTCAAACCTCCAATAGCCCGGCGCCGCAACCTCCGTTCTCGGCCGCATACTATCGGCCGAGCGAATTGAACAATCTTTTGACCGGCAATGCCGGTGCAAACATTTGTCCTGGCGATAGCGGCGGGCCCGCGTTTCAGATTGTCGCCGGTCCAGAACAAGGTCAGCAATATCCGAATCGACTCTTGATCGGTGTCAATTCGCGCGTGGTATACGCGGACGCAAGTCACTTGTTCTGGGGGCCGTCTCTGATTTCAGCGACGGGTGGCCCGTCGTTCCGAGCGTGGGCAATTGCCTGGGCCAATGGAAAAAACGGTCAGAAAAAGACAGTTGCGATTTGTGGCCTCGCCGGAGCGCCTGCACACTGCCGAGGAAGCGGCGCGTGATCGGCCGGTCGTCGCCTGTATTCTGGGCCGCGCTGGTCGTGAGTCTCCAGGCTGCGGCCGGACCTGCCGCCATATCCACCGAAGCAGCTCCGGTCAGTCCAAAATTTGCAATCGAAGCCGATCCGACCGCGGCTAAGCGCATCAACCGGTTCCTCGCGCAAGTGAGTATGCCTACCGAGGTACTCTTACCGACGCACGTCACGGCGCGTCATTTCCTAACGGATCGCTGCGGAGGCGACCTGCCGGATACCACCCTCAAGTCCGCGAAACGCTCCACGATCGGCGATGCCGCATTCTTACAATTCACGCCCTGCTTGCGTTTTCGTATGGCGGTGGAAATCAAGATACGCGCCGATGAAACCCTGGAAAGCCTCGCGGGACGACTAGGATTGAGTCCTGACAATGTCGGCCAATTCGTCCACCTGCGCGCATCATCCACCAGCCGCCGCCCACTCGACCCAAAGGCGAGTATCGAGGCGGGGGATCGCGTCATCGTCCCTAAGGTGCCGCAATGGACCATCTTTCGAGCCGACGCCACGAAGATTACCGGCATCCATCAGCTCGTTGACGGGCTCGCGCAGGCGCTTCAGTGCGGGGCCCGCGTCGCCGAAGAATGCCTCATACAACACCACGTCATTGCATTCGAGAATCCCGCGAGCTCACCGGATTGGATTGCTCCGCCGAATGCGACATCAGCAATAAAGCAGGTCCTCGACTCCGTCGATATCTGGGCCCGCAGCGCAAATGTGATGAGCGATGCGGCCGCCGCCAATTTTTCCTTGTCGGTCGCCGATACCCACCCGATCGCGAGCAGCCAATGGCCCTACGATCTCGCGCTCGTAACGGCCATATTGAAGGCGGCCATAGCGGCTCACCCCGAGCTGCGCCCAACGGTGCTGGGCGTTGCCGACGGTGGGCTTGCGGCTAAAGACGGCAAGCCTCTGCCGACAAGCGCATTTACGACTATCCCCAGTGACCGAAGCTATGCATACCCGAATGACTCAATTGGAGCGGGAGTCGACCGCTCATCGGAGCCCCAAAACGGAGATGTTGGACTGTGCCCTCCGGGACAGGATACGCATGTCGCATCGACCTGGCCGCCACTCGCGTTTCAACTGGCGAGCCACGGTTCTGTGGTTGCCTCACTCGCAAGCGGGCTTGCGTTGCGTAGCGATGCGACGCTACAGAACATCCTGCCCGTCATCGCATTCTTCCGACTCTCGACCGCAGATTGTACTGTCCCGCCGGCCGAGCAACCCAACCCCCAAGATGTCTTCGACGCCATCCGCTATCTCGACGGGCGCGCGTCCGTTGTCAACGTCAGCTACATCGACAGCAGTGACAATCCATTCTTTCCCTACGCCCTCAAGACCGAGCTCGCAGCGAGCAATACCTTGCTGGTCGTTCCCGCAGGCAACGATGGTGCCGATCTCGACGCTCTGCATCAGTGTCCACCGTGTTTGGCCAACGCGGATTGGCCCATGTTCGACCCCGGTACGGGCCACCGCGTGCTGGTAATTGGTGCGGCGACTCGGGATCTTCAACCTGCCGACTTCTCGGGAGGCGGCCGGCACACCGTCTATTTGTATGCGCCCGGCGAACCCTTCGGCGCTGTCGATCTACTCGGCCAGAACGCGACATTCCCGCCGGCCACCTCTTATGCCGCGCCTTACGCCGCGATGGCAGCAGCACTGTTGCGCTCCCTCGGAATGAACGATACCGGAGACATCGTCCATCGATTGCGCGCCGCTTCCTGGCCGCTCGCAGAGAACGGCAGCATTTCCAGCGGATTTGACCGCGGCATCATCGATCTTGCAAAGGTGGCCGCGGCGCGCCTCTATGCGGTCGAAACTCTTGAAGTCGATGAGGGCGCCAAGGTGCGACGCACCTATGTGGGCCAGCTCTCGCAAAAACTCGATCAATTGGTACTGTGTCCCGGGATTCCCGTCTATGAATCAGTCGTACAAGCAGTCCGTATTAGCGAGCCCGATGCATCAGGCAATCGGACAGTCACAGCTCACACCAGAAAGGCGGACGTGAATCCGCCGCTGCTGGGCAATTGCAAACCCACTGGATCACTCACGCTCACCGATCTCTCGGGGATACAAAGGACTATCCAGATGGACAGTGTTACGGAAATTCTGGCGCCTTGGTTGCAATAGTGGATCAAATCGAGCAAGTCGCGGTCTCGAAACGGTGAACACAGAATTCGACGCGTGTATCTTCCAGGCGACTTGCAAAATTGCGGTCCAGCAAGCGGAGGATCTCACCTTCGGTTTCCTAGGCGCTGCCGAGGAGGAGGAGGCGGCGCTGATCGAATTGGTGCAGCTCGGATATTCGGGCGCTGGGTACGGCGACACGTGGTCGCGCGTCCGGCGCGCGCATCAGAAGGGTCCCGATCGCTAGAACCGGTTCAGGTGCCGCCGGTCCTGGACTGCCAGGCAATTCAAGCATCCTAGTCGATGCACGATGGGTCGCTCCGAACGCCCCGGAGCCGCTGGCGGCGAAGCAGGGATCTCGTCCAATTCTATTGCCGCCTTGACTATAGTTATACAATGCCGTGGCCGGTCGGTTCGGCGACGCCTTTGATTCCGGTATCCGCACTCATAGGTGGAGGGTGCATGACCCGATATTTCGATCCAGTCACCAACAAGCCGGTCATACCGGCTGATGAGGAGCCGCCGAAGTTTTTCGATCCGCAAACCAATGATCCGATCGAGACCTACCTGATTCCAAAGAGCGGGTGGTTCCAAATTGGATTATTAGGGCGCGCACCTCTAGAAACGTCAGCCATGTCGCCGTATGAGAAATTTGGGCGATTGAACGTTACCTCGAATCATTTTGCAGTATCTCAAAAGATGGGTGACGCATTACAGGAATCCTTGCAAGCCACGCACGGTGGCGACGAGGCTTACTTCCGGGCTTTTGATTGGCTGGCTTTGAACTACAACGTTGATGTTCACAGGGACGTCGCGTTCATCCGTGAAGACACCATCGGACCAAACCGAAAGGTACTGACATTCGATGTAGAACGCTTGTCTTCGAGCGAGCTTTACGGCCTTTATAACGGCCGATCATACTTTCCGCCTCTGCGACTGGTGCCCGTCGAGCAGTTTCAGCTGCAGGCCCCGGGAATGACCGCGCAATCCAATACGCGAGTCCTGATTATGCGGGCTCTATTGAAGTACCGCATCGCGAACCGGTTTCTTCAGATCGCCATTTTGGCCGTATGTTCTACCGAAGGAACCCTGTCACCGGTCAACGAGATCGGTTATGGCAGTACGCCGAACGGCCATATCCGCACGGTGTTCGGCAACCTGTTCGCCAAATTGACCGATGCAGAGCTCAACGATCTCAAGAGAGACGACGGCAAGTTTTTCGATTTTGTCTATGGCGGCCGATTGGGTAATTCGTCCCCTGGCGACGGTTACAAGTATCGGGGGCGCGGTTTCAACGGAATTACGGGCAAGTCGCAATATCAGCGATACTCCAGGCTGACGGGCATCGATTTGGTTGCAAATCCTGACAGACTGAACGAACTCGCAGTCGCGGCGGAGTGCCTCGGCGCGTATTTTCACGAAGCATTTGATTCGAACCGTAATCGCAGCAAGCAGAAATACGGTGTTACACCGGAAGACGTGAGAGACCTGGATACGGCGGTCAAGCTCGCGTTTTCGTGCAATGCAGGGTGGGACAGTGGCTGGGAGCAAAATTCCCACTACCTCAAAGAAAATGCCAATCAGCTGGTAAACGCCCGGCGAATGCTCGATCGCCTGGTCTGATATCTGCGGGCAAAGCTCGTCCGCAAGGCTGATCCTGAATTGCTGAGGCGAGCCGGCGGTCCAATTCGCGACTCTTGCTGAGAATCACCGCCAAGTTCATGCTGAAAATCACTGTCGGGATAATGGCGCGTCACAACGCGACTTTCTCATTACGCGAATCTTGCGCCACCGCAAACCGCTGATGCGATTGCGGCCCAGACCGTCAGACCAGGCGATGGCGAGCACACGGCTTTAGAAGCCGGGCGTTAGAAACTTGCAGGAAACTCCGTTCGATTTCGAAAGAGGTTCGTCCAGAGTTGCGAGCGGGAGCTTGAGCGCCTCGGCAATGGCGACGTACCACGCGTCGTAAGTTGTCACATTATGACGCAATTCCCAAATGCGGCCGGCGAAGGGCTCAAAAGGAAACAGCTCGACATCGAGTTGCATGAGGTCGTCTTGCGCCGCATTCGCCTCTGGTGTCGTAATTAGCTTTGCCCTCTCGAGGCGACGAAATATATTCGTCGCTTCCGCGAGTACCAACTCTGGCGCTTTCAGCAAACCACCCGCAAGAACTTCTTCCGCCCAATCGCCTTGCGGGCCGCTGTCAACGAGAGCGGCAACTACGACAGACGAATCAATGACGATACTCAACGCCGATCAGCGCTTCTGCACTCAAGAATCTGCTTCGAGGAGATGCGAGTCTGAGTCGCGCGCTTTCTTTTGCGCACCTGCTGAAGCCAAGCATCGATCGACGGGCGGGCAGCCAATCGCTCCAGTTCGGCGCGCAAGAACTCCTGCATCGACTTACCCTGCAAAGCCGCACGCGCGGCTAGTTCGTC
>JBEKSM010000033.1:0-58712 GCA_049517075.1 Steroidobacteraceae bacterium
GCGCCTCGCGGCCGCAATCGCCGCGGCCGCAGCGACGATCGGCGTCACCGGACCCGGCGCGACCCGGGCGGAGGCGCCGGCCGAGTCGCCGAGCGCTGCGCCGACCGCGGCAAGCGCGGCCGGCGGCGAGCCCTCGATCGCGCCGTTTTCGGCGCACTACGACGCATACTGGAAGAGCATCACGGTCGGCTCGAGCGATCTGCAGCTGCTGCGCGGCGACCGGCCGGACCGTTACGTCTACACCTGGATCATCAGCGCGCACGGCATTTTTCGCATCGTCTACAGCAATCCGGTCACCCAGAAGAGCTGGCTCGAGCAGCAGGGCACGCACATACGTCCGCTGAAGTATCACGGCGACGACGGCTCCTCGGCGGTGGACCTTGATTTCGATTGGGACAACGGCCATGCGCGCGGCAAGTCGGAAGGCAAGCCGGTCGATCTCGCACTGAAGGAAGGCACGCAAGACGTGATGTCGATACAGCTGGAGATCATGCTGGATCTGAAGCGCGGCAGCCTGCCCACGCACTTTCAGATCATCGATAACGACGAAGTCAAGGACTTCAACTACACCAACGAGGGGCCGGCGCACATCCACACGGCGCTTGGCGACCTCGACACGATCGTCGTGGCGAGCCAGCGCACCGGCAACAGCCGCATTCTGCGCATGTGGTTCGCGCCGAGCCTCGGATACGTGCCCGTGAAGGCCGAGCGCACGCGCGACGGCAGACTCGAATTCGCGATGCGCATCAAGACGCTACAGCACTGACGGCTCCGAGCGCGCGGCTCTGCAGGCCCAATCAGGTTTTCGGTAGCGTGACGCCGCGTTGACCCTGATATTTGCCGCCGCGATCGCGATAAGAAGTTTCGCAGACCTCGTCGGACTCGAAAAACAACATCTGGGCAACACCCTCATTCGCATAGATCTTCGCGGGCAGCGGCGTCGTATTCGAAAACTCGAGCGTCACATGCCCCTCCCACTCCGGTTCGAGCGGAGTTACATTCACGATGATGCCGCAACGTGCATATGTCGATTTTCCGAGGCAGACGGTGAGAACACTGCGCGGAATGCGAAAAAATTCCACGGTGCTCGCGAGCGCGAATGAATTCGGCGGAATGATGCAGACCGGACCCTTGAAGTCCACGAACGATTTTTCGTCGAAGTTCTTCGGATCCACGATCGTCGAATTGATGTTCGTGAAGATCTTGAATTCGTCGGCGCAGCGCACGTCGTAGCCGTAGCTCGAGGTGCCATAAGAGACGATCTTGTGTCCGCCGGCCACGCGTACCTGCTCGGGCGAAAACGGATCGATCATGCCGGCCGTCGAGGCCATGCGCCGAATCCAGCGGTCGCTCTTGATGCTCATCAGGTCGACTCGATCGTGATCTTGGGGAACACCCGGCTGTAATCCTTGTTCATCGTCGACAGCCGCGCCGCCGTGCGGCGCGCCATCGTAAGGTAAGCCTTGGCGCGCGCGCTGCCGGGCTCCGCGACGATGGTCGGCTTGCCGCCGTCGGCGTCCTCGCGGATGCGGATATCCAAAGGCAGTTCACCGAGCAGGTGCACACCGTACTGCTGCGCCATACGCGCGCCGCCGCCGCTGCCGAAGATATGCTCGGCATGGCCGCACTGGCTGCAAATATGCACGCTCATGTTCTCCACGACTCCCAATACGCGCACATCCACCTTTTCGAACATCTTGAGGCCGCGGCGCGCATCGAGCAGGGCGATGTCCTGCGGCGTGGTGACGATCACCGCACCGCTGACCGGCACGCGCTGCGCAAGCGTCAACTGGATGTCACCGGTGCCCGGCGGCATATCGATCACGAGGTAATCCAAGGCGCCCCAATTGGTATCGCCGAGCAGTTGGGTGAGGGCCTGGGTCACCATCGGTCCGCGCCACACCATCGGCTGCTCGGCGTCGATCATGAAGCCGATCGACATGACTTCAACGCCGTACGCGACCAGCGGCATCATGTGTTTGCCGTCGGTGCTCGTCGGCGTCTGACCCGCCAAGCCCATCATCAGCGGTTGACTCGGACCATAGATATCGGCGTCCAGCAGCCCGACTTTCGCGCCCTGCGCCGCCCATGCGAGCGCCAAATTGGCCGCGGTCGTCGACTTGCCGACACCCCCCTTACCCGAGGCAACGGCCACGATATTCTTGACGTTTGTGAGGGGCTTCAAGGTCTTCTGAACCGCGTGGGGTGTAATTTGGCTGCGCAGCGTGAGGTTGAGGTGGGCTGTCCCGAGCACACTGGCGAGGTGGGCCTGCAAGGCCGGCAGCAATTCCTCGGCATAGTCCGCGCATGGGAAGCCGAACTCGAGGGTCACCGCCAGCACCCCATCGCTGAGGCTGACGCCGACGACGGCCTTGGCATCAGCCAGGCTGACGCCAAGATAGGGATCGACATAGGAGTTCAAAAGTGCGCGGGTGGCTACCGCCGCGTCGGCTGCTTGATTCATAGAGAGCCTGATTGTACCGCAGCAGGCCGCGTTGCGCTGCGCTGTGGCATAATTCGGATGTGCAACGCGAAGGCACTGAATGAGTCTTTTCTCGAATTACCGCGCCGACAGGCTCATAGCCGAGGTCAAATCCAGCGGCAACCCAGCGAGTCCCGAGTCCCAAAAGGCCTTGGCGAAGCTCGTTGCGCTCGGGCAAAACGCCATGGAGGCGCTGGTCACGGCGCTGAACACTTCGGACAAGCGCGAGACGGTCGCCTACGTCGAGGCGCTCTCGCAACTCATCGATGCCAAATCGCTGCCGCTCGCGCTGAAGATGATGGCCGATGCCAACGGCCGAGCGGTATCCGGCATCGCGTGGGCGATGTCCTCGAGCCGCAATTACCCGCCGTCGGCGCTGCTCGACGCCCTGAACAAGCCGGGCCTGCCGAAGCAGGCGATTCTCGACGTCATTTCGGCCCAGAAAAACCGCTTCTCGGTCCGTGAGCTGCTCGGCGCCGCCTACGCCCAGGAAGCCAATGAGCGGTCGGGCCTGTTCAAGATCATCGGCGAGATTGCGGATGAGTCGTCGATCGACGACCTGATTGCGCGCATCGAAGGCAAAGACCCGATCGCCCGGATGCACATCATCAACGTGCTCGGCCGATTCAACACGCCGCGCGTCCAGGAGGCCGTCCAGAAACAGCTCAAGGACAACAACAAGTTCATCCGCTTGGCGGCGCTGGGCGCGCTCACGCGCATGGACGGACCGTTCGACATCGTCCTGCTGTGCGGTCTGCTGCGCGACCCCGAAATCGAGGTGCAGAACAAGGCCGTCGACGTCGTCGTGCGCGCCAACCATCCGGACACGATCAAATACCTCGTCGAGGTGCTCAAGGACGAGAATGAATATGCGCGCCGCTCGGCGGTCGAGGTACTCAACGCGATCGGTACGGCGAAATCCGTGAAATTCCTGCTCGAAGTGATCGCCGATAGCGACTGGTGGGTGCGCACGCGCGCCGCCGATGCGCTCGGCAAGATCGGCGGACCGCGCGTCGTCGAAGCCGTGCTCGAATTGATCAAGGACGAAAATCAGGATATTCGGCGCGCCGCGATCGAGATTCTCAACCAGACCAAGGACGAGCGCGCGGTCGTACAGCTCATCGAAGCGACCAAGGACAAGGACTGGTGGGTCAGCGAACGGGCCGTCGACGCACTCGCAGAAATCGGCAGCTCGAAAGCCGTTCCGCGCCTGGTCGAGATGCTGGCCAACACCGAGTCGAAGGCACTGCCGTCGGTGATTCGCGCGCTGGGCAAGATCGGCAGCGAAAAGATCATCAACGACTTGCTCGAGATCCTCAAGCGGCCCGAGGCCGAAGTCAAAGTCGAGGCGGTCGCCGCGCTCGCGAAGCTCGCCGACGAGCGCCGGGCGAATACCATCCGCGTGCAGCTGCAAGCCGCGTCCGCGACCAGCGAAGTATCGGTCGCCAACGCCGTCGAGCATGCGATCCAGGAACTCGACAACCGATTCTCGACTCAGCAGATCGCTGCGAACCAGCGCGCCGCCAAGATGCAGTCGACGGGCAAGACGCTGCTCATCGAGAATCAGGAGATCTCCAAGATCGTCCAGGCGCAGGAGGCGCAGGCCGCCAAGCTCGATATCGCGACGCTCACGCCAGGCGACATCATCGAGGGCCGCTACAAATACATCGAGAAGATCGGCAAGGGCGCATTCGGCACGGTACTGCTCATGGAGGATACGATCGTCGAGGAGCGGCTGATCTTGAAATTCCTCAATCCCAACGTGGCGAACGACGAGGAGATGATGAAACGCTTCGTGCACGAGCTGCGCTATAGCCGCAAGATCACGCACAAGAACGTCATCCGCATCTACGACTTCCTCTACATCCGCGGCAATTATGCGATCTCGATGGAATACTTCCCCTCGCACACGCTCGGCGGGGAAATCGTCAACGAGAAGCCCGTCGCGCTGAAGCGCGCCGTCAAATTCGGCATCGATATCGCGACCGGCATGGCGGTGGCGCACCAAGCCGGCATCGTGCACCGCGATCTCAAGCCCGCCAACGTGCTGATCAACAACGAGGGCCTGCTCAAGATCGTCGACTTCGGCGTGGCAGCCGCACAGAGCCAAGGCGACACCCAGCTGACCAAGACCGGCTACGTGATCGGCTCTCCGAAATACATGGCGCCGGAGCAGATTCTCGGCAAGAAGGTCGACGAACGCGCCGATATCTATAGTCTTGGCGTGATTCTCTACGAAATGTTTTGCGGCGTGCCGCCGTACTCACGCGGCGACCACATGTCCGTGATGTATCAGCACGTTCAGGGCAAGGCACGCCCGCCGATCGACATCAACAAGGAATTGCCGCGCGAGTTGAACGATCTGGTCGTCAAGGCCATGTCGCTCGACAAGGCAAAAAGGGCGCAAAGCATGGACGAGTTCCGGGTTTCGCTCGAGCGCTTCCTCTAACCCGAACATCGAGGCGGCCCCTCGGCCGCGGCCCTGCCGCGACGGCGCATGACGCAGCTCACGTTTATGGCTGTCCGAACGCCAAAAACTCGAAAATCCAATCAGTTACGGGTAGCCTTGGCGCTTATGGCCAGAATCGATGCGTTTCTCAAGCTCGGTACGGCACAGGGGTGCTCGGACCTGCATCTTGCCGTCGGCGTCCCGCCGATGTTGCGCATGCACGGTGATTTGGTGCCGATCAAGTTTCGCGAACTCGGCGAAGCGGAACTCGAGGCTTACATCAACGAAGTGCTGACGCAATCGCAAATCGCGAACCTGCGCAGCGGCAACGACTTGGATTTCTCCTACGTGTCGAGCGACGGCGGGCGCTTCCGCGCCAATGTGTTCCGCAAGGAGACCGGCATCGGCGCGGTGTTTCGAACCATTCCGACCAAGACACCGACGCTCGAGCAGCTCAATCTGCCGCCGATCGTCCGCAAATTGTGCGACTACCACCAGGGCATGATCCTGGTCACGGGCGCGACCGGGACGGGCAAATCGACGACGCTGGCCGCGATGATCGATCACTTGAATTCGACGCGCGCGCTCAACATCATCAGCCTCGAGGATCCCATCGAGTTCGTCCATCGCAGCAAGACGAGCCAGGTCATCCAGCGCGAACTCGGTACGCACCTGCCGTCGTTTGCCGAGGGCGTGCGTGCGGCCATGCGAGAGGATCCGGACGTGATCCTGGTCGGCGAAATGCGCGATGCGGAAACGATCTCGATGGCGATGACCGCGGCGGAGACCGGCCACTTGGTGTTCGGCACGCTGCACACGAACAGCGCCACCAAGACCATCGACCGCATCATCGATGCCATGCCGGCAGAGGACCGGGAACAGACCAAGGCCTTCTTGTCGCAGAGCTTGCTCGCCGTGATCACCCAGGTGCTGGTCAAGAGCCCGGATCATCGCGCGCGCCGTGCGATCTGCGAGGTGTTGGTCGTCACCAAGGCAATTTCAAAATTGATCATGACCGACCAGTCGCACCAGATTCCAAGCCAATTGCAGATGGGCAAGGAATACGGCATGCAGTTGCTGGATCAGGCGCTGCTTGCCGCGATCACCGCCAAGGAGATCGATGCGGACGACGCCTACGGCTACGCCAACGACAAGAAACAGTTCCAGCACTACACGACCGACATGGGCAGCATGCCCGCCCCGCTATCGGCGACGACCTAGGCGCAGACGCTTGCCCGCCATCGACACGTTTCTCACGAAAGTCTTGGAGCGCAAGGGCTCGGACCTGCATTTCATCGCGGGAGACCCGCCGCGTGTGCGCCTCTACGGCGAGTTGATCTCGTTGGACCCGCAATCCTTGAGCGCCGAGACCGTCAAGACGACCATTTACGAAATCATGCCGAAATTGGCGCGTGAACGCTTCGAGGAAAAAGACGGCACGGACTTCGCCTATACGATTCCCGAAGTCGCGCGATTTCGCGTCAACGTGATGCGCCAGCTCAACGGCATGGGCGCGGTTTTTCGCGTGATTCCCTCTAGCGCCAAGACCGCCGAGGAGCTCAACTTGCCGCCCGCGGTTCGCCAGTTGAGCCGCGCGAGCAACGGCCTGATCCTGGTGACGGGAAAAACCGGATCCGGCAAGTCGACGACACTTGCGGCGCTGATCGACGACATCAACACCCGTGAGCGAGGCCACATCCTCACGATCGAGGATCCGATCGAATTCGTGCACAAGCGCAAGAGCTGCCTGATCAGCCAGCGCGAAATCGGCGTGCACGCGCCCTCCTTCGCCGCGGCGCTGCATTCCGCGTTGCGCGAAGATCCGGACGTGATCCTCGTCGGCGAGCTGCGCGACTTGGAGACCATGAGCATCGCGGTGACCGCCGCCGAAACCGGCATCCTCGTCATGGGCACCCTGCACACCAATGGTGCGGCCGCAACCGTCGACCGTATGGTCAATGCGTTTCCCTCCGACAAACAGCCGCACGTGCGCACGATGCTGTCGACCAGCCTGCGCGGCGTAGTCTCGCAGCAGCTGATTCCGCGCGCGGACAAGCAGGGCCGCGTCGCGGCGCTCGAGATCCTCATCAACACACCGGCCGTCTCGAACCTCATCCGCCAGGGCAAGATGGACCAGCTCGACAACGCAATGCTCACGGGCGCCGGGGTTGGAATGCGCACGATGGATTCGGCGATCCAGCATTTGTTCGACCAGCGGCAGATCAGCGGCAAAGACGCCTATCAAAAGGCAATCGGCAAGTCGCGCTTCGAGCAATACAAAGAAGCTTCCTAGGCCGCGACAGCACCGTGGCATAATCCGCGGGCTATGACCACGCCACGCCGCATTCTCGTCACCAGCGCGCTTCCCTATGCGAACGGGCCGCTGCATCTCGGCCACATTCTCGAGGCCATACAGACCGATATCTGGGTGCGATTTCAAAAACTTCGCGGCCACGAATGCTATTACGTCTGCGCCGACGACACCCACGGCACGCCGATCATGCTCAAGGCTCAGGCCGACGGCATCAGCGCGGAGCGCCTGATCGAGCAGGTCAACCTGGAACATCGGCGCGATCTTGCCGACATGCTGATCGGCCTCGACAACTTCGGCTCGACCAACTCGCCCGAGAACGAGGCCTTGTGCACGCAGCTCTACCTCGCAGTGCGCAACGGCGGCTATATCGTCACGCGTACGATCCGGCAGGCTTACGACGAAACGGCCGCGATGTTCCTGCCGGATCGCTACGTCAAAGGCACCTGCCCCAATTGCGGCGCGCTCGAACAATTCGGAGACTCCTGTGAGGTTTGCGGGGCCACCTACACACCGGCCGATCTGAAAAACCCGGTTTCCGTGGTCAGCGGCACGGCGCCGATATGGCGCGAATCGGAGCATTACTTCTTCCGACTGAGTGCCTTCGAGGCGCGCCTCAAGACCTGGGTCAACAGCGGCGCGGTGCAGAGCAACGTCGCGCACAAGCTCGACGAGTGGTTTTCGCAAGGTCTCAAGGATTGGGATATCTCGCGCGACGCGCCGTATTTCGGCTTTCAAATTCCCGATGCACCCGGTAAGTATTTCTACGTTTGGTTCGACGCGCCGATCGGCTACCTCGCGAGCTTCAGCCAGCTGTGCGCCCGCACGCAGCTGCGATTCGACGATTTTTTCGACGCAGACTCGAGCGCCGAGCTGCACCACTTCATCGGCAAGGATATTCTGTATTTTCACACGCTGTTCTGGCCGGCGGTCCTGGAGGGCGCGGGCAAACGCAAGCCGACCGGTGTTCATGCCCATGGATTCGTGACCATCAACGGCCAAAAAATGTCGAAGTCGCGCGGCACGTTCATAACGGCGCGCCGCTACCTGGACTCTTTTTCGCCCGAGTACCTGCGGTATTATTTCGCGGCCAAACTCGGCAACGGAATCGACGATTTGGACATGAGCCTCGATGAGTTCACGACGCGCCTGAACTCGGACATCGTCGGCAAACTCGTCAACATCGCGAGCCGCTGCGCGGGCTTCATCACCAGAAATTCCGCGGGACGCTTGAGCTCGACCCTGCCGGAGACCGCGCTCTATGCCGCGTTCGCGGCCGCCGCCAAGCCGATTGCGGCGGCCTACGAAACGCGCGACTACGCGGGTGCGATCCGCGAAATCATGGCGCTCGCCGATCGCGCCAATCAATACATCGATCAACAGAAGCCGTGGCAGCTCGCAAAACACATCGAGAAGGCCGGCGAGGTGCAGGCGGTCTGCACCCAAGGACTCAATCTGTTCCGTGCGCTCATGATTTATTTGAAGCCCGTATTGCCGGACATGGCCGCCAAGTCGGAGCGCTTTTTCACAGAGTCGCCTTGGGTTTGGGGCGATGCGGCGCGTCCTTTGTTGGATGCGCAAATACGGCCGTACGAGGCGCTCGCCGTGCGCCTCGACCCGAAGGCCGTGGCACGCCTCGTGGAACCCGATGGCGAGGCCGCCGCGCCGCCCGCCGTCACGACGCCGCCGCCCGCTGCCGGGGACGGCGCCGCGATTTCGATCGACGATTTCGCGCGCATCGATCTACGCGTCGCGCGGATCATCGAGGCCGGATACGTCGAGGGGTCGGACAAGCTGCTCAAGCTGCGCGTCGATCTCGGCGTTGGTGGCGAGCGCGAAATTCTCTCCGGGATCCGCAGCGCCTACGAGCCGGCGAGCCTGGTCGGGCGCCTCACGGTCGTGGTTGCCAATCTCGAGCCGCGCAAGATGCGCTTCGGTGTCTCGGCGGGCATGGTGTTGGCCGCGGGCGCCGGCGGCAAGGAAATCTTTCTGTTGACGCCGGACCAGGGAGCAAGCGCCGGCATGCGTATCAAGTGACATGAACGCGGCTGCGGCGGGCGAAGATCCTGCGTCAATCGATGCGCTGTTGCCGCAAACTCAATGCACTCGCTGCGGCTACCCGGGCTGCAAACCCTATGCCGCCGCGATCGCAGCCGGCGAGGCCGAGATCAATCAGTGCCCGCCGGGCGGGACCGCGACAATCGAGGCGCTGGCCGCGCTGCTCGGCAGGCCCATAGTGGGGCTGAATCCCGCCAACGGCGTGGAAGCGCCTGCGCGAATCGCATGGATCGACGAATCGCGCTGCATCGGCTGTACAAAATGCCTTGCACCCTGCCCCGTCGACGCCATCGTCGGCGCCCAAAAATTCATGCACACGGTGCTCATCGACCGGTGCACCGGCTGCGAGCTCTGCATCCCGCCCTGCCCCGTCGATTGCATCGAATTGCGCGCGGCGCCGCCCGGCGCAAGCAATGACGCGGCGCTGAATCGCATGCGCTTTGAAGCCCACGCCGCGCGGATGCAGCAGCGCCTCGCCGCACGGCAGCGAGAGATTGCGGCTGCCAAGGCCTCGCTCGCCAAGGCGCCGCGATGAATCCGCAGCAGCGTCGCGAGATATTCGAGCGCCTGCGGGAGCTGAATCCATCGCCGAAGACCGAGCTCAATTATTCGACGCCGTTCGAGCTGTTGATCGCGGTGATGCTGTCGGCCCAGGCAACCGACAAGAGTGTCAACAAAGCCACCGCGGCGCTGTTCCCGGTCGCCAACAACCCCGAGGCGCTGCTCGCGCTCGGCGTTCGTGGCCTGACGAAGTACATCGCATCAATCGGCCTATACAACAGCAAGGCGAAGAACATCATCGCGGCCTGCCGGATACTCGTCAATGCGCATCACGGCAAGGTTCCGAATACCCGTGATGCGCTCGAGGCACTGCCGGGAGTCGGCCGCAAGACCGCCAATGTGGTGCTCAACACAGCCTTCGGTGAGCCGACGATTGCCGTCGATACGCATATCTTCCGGGTTGCGAATCGGACCGGACTCGCGCCGGGCAAAACCGTGAGCATCGTCGAGACAAAGTTGCTGAAGTTCGTGCCCGCGGAGTTTCTCCAGAATGCGCACCACTGGTTGCTATTGCATGGACGCTACGTTTGCAAGGCGCGCAAACCCGAATGCCCGATCTGCGTGATAGCCGACCTCTGCGAATACCGTCACAAGACCAAGCCGGATGGCGAATGAGTCTGTTCGACTCATATTCGCGCGATCAACTTCGGCGCACCTACACGGAGGCCTGGCAAAAACACCGGCAGCGCCTGCCGCTGTCACCGCTCGAGGCGCTGATCGCCGACGTCCTCGAGTTGCATCCCCGGTACCAGCGCGTCGTCGAGAGCTTGGACGATGCACTCGCGCTCGAAGCCGCAGCGGACGGAGCCACGGAGAATCCGTTCCTGCACATGGGGCTGCATTTGGCGGTCCGCGAACAAGTCGCTGTCGACCGGCCGCCCGGCGTGCGCGCCCTGCTGCTCGCGCTGCAGAATGCGAGCGGCGATGTTCACGCCGCGGAGCATGTGCTCATGGAGGCGCTCGGAGAGACGCTCTGGGAGGCGCAGCGCAGCGGCCGCACGCCGGATGAACAGCACTACCTCGCGCTGGCGCGGCGCGCCCTGGAACGTTAAGCAAGCTTCATGCGCCGTTCATCGGAGCGGCGACTTCGAGGCGCTATCCTTTTGGGAGTGACGACGGGCGCCAAGCCCACCCCCAGGAGTTCGAGCATGCGCCTCTCTGTTGCCGCGGTCGCGTTAGCGATTTGCCTTTGGCCGCTCGCCGGTGCGCAGAGCCTGGTTGCGAATTCCTCGGACGCCGCTGCGCCGGTGCCTGCGGCGCCGCCCGCGCCTGCCGATGCGAGTGGCGCCAGCGCGGATGCCGCAGCGGCGCGCCACGCCAAGCGCACCGAATGCCTCAAACTAGCCAAGGCGAAAAAGCTGCTCGGCGCGCAGAAGACCGCGTTCATCAAGGACTGCATCGCAAGTCCGTAGCGTAAGCCGCAGATCGGCGCTCGAGCGCGGATTGGTTGCGGCACCGTGCCGCGTTACCGCTTCGGCAGATATAGATCGGTCAGGGTGCCTTCGAACGCCTCGGCCGCCATCGCGACCGTTTCGGACAGCGTCGGGTGGGCGTGGATCGTCAGGCCGACATCGGCGGCATCGGCGCCCATTTCGATCGCGAGCCCGAGTTCGGCGATGAGCTCGCCCGCATTGCTGCCGACGATGCCCGCACCGATGACCCTGTGGCTCGCCTTGTCGAACAGGATTTTCGTGAAGCCGTCGTCGCGATTGTTCGCCAAGGACCGGCCGCTCGCGATCCAAGGAAACATGCCCTTGCCGTAGTCGATGCCGCGCGACTTTGCGTCGGCTTCGCTGACTCCGACCGTGGCGATCTCCGGATCCGTATACGCGACCGAGGGGATGCAGCGCGCGTCGAACGAGGACTTCTGGCCTGCCGCGACCTCGGCGGCAACTTTCGCCTCGTGCGTTGCCTTGTGAGCGAGCATCGGGGCGCCCACGATGTCGCCGATTGCGAAAATATGCGGCACATTCGTGCGCATTTGTTTGTCGACGGCGATGATACCGCGCGCGTTCACCGCGACACCCGCGGCTGCAGCATCGATGGCCTTGCCGTTCGCGCTGCGGCCCACGGCGACGAGCACGCGGTCGAATTCCTGCGGCTCGGCGGCGTTCGCGCCCTCGAAGGTCGCGAGCAAACCCGAAGCGCGCGCCTCGAGGTGCTTGACCTTGGTCTGCAGCAAAATCTTGTCGTAGCGCTTCTCGAGGCGTTTTTGCAGCGGACGCACCAGATCGCGATCGGTGCCCGGCATCAAGCCGTCGCTCAGTTCGACCACCGAGACGCGCGTGCCCAACGCATCGTAGACGCAAGCCATTTCGAGTCCAATGATGCCGCCGCCGACCACCAGCAGGCGCCGGCAGTCGAGCGGCAATTCGAGCGCACCGGTCGAGTCGATCACGCGCGGGTCGTCCACGAGCCCCGGCAAGCGCACCGACTCGGAGCCGGCCGCGATAATGCATTGCTTGAATTCGATGCGGCGTGTGCCCTGCGCATCGCGCAGTTCGAGCGCGTGACGGCCGACGAACTTGGCCTCGCCGTGCACGACATCGACCTTGCGCTGTTTGGCGAGCGCCGTGAGCCCATTCGTGAGCCGACCGACGACCTTGTTTTTCCAGGCGCGCAGCCGCTCACGGTCGATTTGCGGTGAGCCGAATGTGACTCCGCACTCGGCCATCGCATCGGCCTCCTCGACGACCTTTGCCGCGTGCAGCAGTGCCTTCGACGGAATACAGCCCACGTTCAGGCACACGCCGCCGAGCATCGGCCAGCGTTCGATCAGCGTCACCTTCATTCCCAAATCGGCCGCCCGGAACGCCGCCGTGTAGCCGCCCGGTCCGGCGCCGAGAACCACCAAATCGAGCGCCCCCGGCGGCGCATCGCTCGCAACCGGTGCGGCGGATGCCGCGGCACCCGCATTCGCCGCCGCGGCCGGCGCCGCGGCGCCAGGGGCGGCTGCAGCCGAGGCAGCGGCAGCGGCAGCGGTGACCTCGACGACCCCGATCAGCGTTCCCGAAGTCACGATGTCGCCCTTTTTGATCGCAATCGACGCAAACCGCCCGCCGACCGGCGAGGGCACATCCATCGAAGCCTTCTCGGTCTCGAGCGTCACGAGCGGATCGTCGACCTTGACCGTGGATCCCGCCGCGGTGAGAACCTCTACGACGCCGACATCCTTGGCGTCGCCGAGATCGGGGATTCGAACCTCGACGAGACTCACCACAGCAACGCCTGCGGGTCGGCGAACAGCTTGGCCAGATGAACGACGAAACGCGCCGCGGCCGCGCCGTCGATGACGCGGTGATCGTAAGACAGCGACAGCGGCAACATCAAGCGCGGAACGAACAGCCCCTTCTCGAAAACGGGCTTTTGGCTGGAGCGGGAAACACCGAGGATCGCGACTTCCGGCGCGTTGATGATCGGCGTGAACGAAGTGCCGCCGATACCACCGAGGCTCGAGATCGTGAAGGTGCCGCCTTGCATTTCGGCAGCCGTCAGTTTGCCCGCACGGGCCTTTTCGGACAATGCGGACAAGGATCGCGCGATGTCGTAGAGGCTGCTGCGATCGACGTCGCGAATCACGGGCACGACGAGACCATTGGGCGTGTCGGCCGCGAAACCGATGTTGTAATATTTCTTGAGCACGAGATTCTCGCCGCTCGCATCGAGCGATGAGTTGAAACTCGGGAACTCCTTGAGCGCGAGCACGCAGGCCTTGACGATGAACGCCAGAGGAGTCAACTTGACGCCGTCCTGCGCGGCCTTGTCCTTTTGCGCGACGCGCGCCGCCTCGAGCGCGGTAATGTCGGCCTCTTCGTGCTGAGTCACGTGCGGCAGATTGATCCAGCTCGCCTGCAAGCGCGCGCCGGAAATGCGTTGAATGCGAGAAAGCGGCTTCAGTTCGACTGCGCCGAACTTCGCGAAGTCGACTTCGGGTACTTTAGGCAATGCCGAAACCGTGGCCGGCGGCGAGGCGAGCAAGCGCTTGACGAACGCCTTGACGTCCTCGATCGTAATGCGCTCTTTCGGCCCCGTGCCGACCACCTTGCCGAGATCGGCGCCGACTTCGCGCGCAAACTTGCGTATCGAGGGGCTCGCATACGCGCGCGAGAACGCAACTTCGTCGACCGGCCCCGAGACCACGGGCGGCGATGGCATCGGGGGCGCCGAAGGCGCGGCAGGCGCGACAGGCGCGGCTGCAGCGGTCGGCGTCGGCGCGCTTGCGGCCGGTGCGGGCGCGGAGCTTGCGGCCGGCGAGGCCGTGCTCTTGGCGGCCGGCTGGGCCGCGGCCGCCTCGCCGCTCGCTTCGAGCAGCAAGATCAACGAGCCTTGGGAAACTTTGTCGCCGCGCTTGATCTTGACCTGCGCTATGCGCCCCGCCGCGGGCGCCGGCACGTCCATTGCCGCCTTTTCGGTCTCGAGCGTGATCAGCGGCGTCTCTTTCTCGATCACCTGACCGTCCTCGACGAGGACTTCGATGACATTCACATCCGCGAAACCGCCGATATCCGGAACCAACACTTCGATGGAGCTTGCCACGTGCGCCGCCTATACCGACAAGGGATTCGGCTTCTCGGGATCGATGCCGTAACTGGTCATCGCCTTGACCACCGTCTGGCGATCGATCTTGTTTTCATCCGCAAGCGCCTTGAGCGCCGCGACGACGACATAGTGGTGGTCCACCTCGAAGAATCGCCGCAGTTCGGCGCGCGAGTCGCTGCGTCCGAAGCCGTCGGTGCCGAGAACCGCATAGTTGCCGGGCACCCATTGCCGGATCTGATCGGGTACGGTCTTCATGTAATCCGTCGCGGCGATGAAAGGTCCTTCGCGATCGGTCAAGGCCTGCTCGATGTAGGTCTGTCGGCGCGGCTCGGCCGGATGCAGTAGATTCCAGCGCTCGACCTCGAGCGCGTTCCTGCGCAGCTCGCTGAAACTCGTCACAGAATAAATATCCGCCGGAACGCCGTATTGCTGCTCGAGCAACTCGCCCGCCGCGATCACTTCGCGCAATATCGTGCCGGAGCCGAACAAGGTCACGCGCACCTTGCCGCGACCGCCGATTTTCAGCAGGTACATGCCGCTCAAGATGCCTTGCGCGACTCCCGAGGGCATCGGCGGGTGAACGTAGTTCTCGTTCATGCAGGTGATGTAATAAAAGACGCTTTCCTGCTCGTGATACATGCGCCGCAGGCCGTCCTGGACGATCACCGCGAGCTCATATGCGAACGCCGGGTCATAGGCGACGCAGTTCGGTACCGTCGTCGCGACCAGCTGGCTGTGGCCGTCCTGGTGCTGCAAACCCTCACCGGCAAGCGTCGTGCGCCCTGCCGTGCCGCCCACGAGGAATCCGCGTGCGCGACTGTCGGCGGCGGCCCAAATGAAATCGCCGACGCGCTGGAAACCGAACATCGAATAGTAAATGTAGAACGGCACCATGCTGACGCCGTGGTTCGCATAGGCGGTCGCAGCGGCCAGCCACGAACAGAGTGATCCGGCCTCGTTGATGCCCTCTTCGAGAATCTGGCCCTGTTTGTCCTCGCGGTAAAACATCAGCTGATCGGCGTCCTGCGGCGTGTAGAGCTGGCCGACCGAGGAGTAAATGCCGATTTGGCGAAACATGCCCTCCATGCCGAAAGTGCGAGCCTCGTCGGGCACGATCGGCACGACATGCTTGCCGATGTTCTTGTCCTTCACCAGAGTCGTGAGAATGCGCACGAGCGCCATCGTCGTCGAGATCTCGCGATCGCCGCTGCCCTCGAGCAAGGAATTGAAGGTCTCCAGCGGCGGAACCACCAGCCGCGGCGCGCTCGAGGTGCGCGCCGGCAGATAGCCGCCGAGCGCCGCGCGACGGCCCTTCAAATAGCGCAGCTCCTCGCTCTCTTCGGACGGCTTGCGAAACGACAAGCCGCGGATTTCTTCGTCGGAAATCTGGATGTTGAAACGGTCGCGGAAATCCACGAGCGACTCATCGGTGAGCTTCTTCTGCTGGTGAGCCGAGTTGAGCCCCTCGCCGGCCTTGCCCAATCCGAAGCCCTTGACAGTCTTTGCCAAGATCACGGTCGGGCTGCCCTTGTTGGCAACTGCCGCGGCATAGGCAGCGTGGACCTTCTGGGGATCGTGGCCGCCGCGATTGAGCCGCCAGATATCTTCGTCGGACATGTTGGCGACCATTTCGCGCAGTTCCGGGTACTTGCCGAAGAAATGTTCGCGCGTGTAGGCGCCGCCTTTCGACTTGAAGTTCTGGTATTCGCCGTCGACGCACTCCTCCATGAGGCGCTTGAGCAGACCCTTGTGATCGCGCGCGAGCAGCGGATCCCAGCGCGAACCCCAGAGAACCTTGATGACGTTCCAGCCGGCGCCGAGGAACGCGGCCTCGAGCTCCTGAATGATCTTGCCGTTGCCGCGCACCGGCCCATCGAGCCGCTGCAGGTTGCAATTGATCACGAAGATCAGATTGTCGAGCTTCTCGCGCACCGGCATGGTCAACGCGCCCATCGACTCCGGTTCGTCCATCTCGCCGTCGCCCAAAAATGCCCAGACTTTGCGATCGGTCGCCGGCACGATGCCGCGATGCTCCAGATACCGGATGAAGCGCGCTTGGAAGATCGCGTTCATCGGCCCGAGGCCCATCGAGACCGTCGGAAATTGCCAGAAATCAGGCATCAGCCAGGGGTGCGGATACGAGGACAGTCCGCCGCCGCCGACTTCGCGCCGGAAGCGCAGCAATTGACTCTCGCTGAGTCGTCCCTCGAGATAGGCGCGCGCATAGATGCCGGGACTCGAGTGGCCCTGGATGTAAATCATATCTCCCGGATGCGCGGCGTTGTGCGCGCGCCAGAAGTGGTTGAAGCCGACTTCGTAGAGCGTCGCAGCCGACGCGTAGCTTGCGATATGGCCGCCGTACTCGGAATTCTCGCGATTCGCCTGCACCACCATGGCCATCGCATTCCAGCGGATGTAGGCCTCGTTGCGCCGCTCCAAGGACCGGTCGCCGGGATATTCAGGCTCCTGTGCTTTGGATATCGTATTGACGTAGGCGGTATTCGGCTTGAAGGGCAGGTAGGCGCCGGAACGGCGCGTAAAGTCGACCAATTTTTCGAGCAAGAAATGGGCGCGCTGCGGCCCCTGTGCCCGCATGACCGAGTCGATCGATTCGAGCCATTCCTGTGTCTCGATCGGGTCGATGTCTTCGAACGGCGATTGTTGCGTCATAGAGGCCCTTGCGAAGCGGTACGCGCGCATGCACATACCCGGATGTCCTGATAAGATGGCAGGCACGTTACAGCGCCGATGCACGAACCGCCAGCCCGTTTTCAAGCCGGCGCTATCTTCAGCGTTTGATTTTTCACGGTCAAGCTAAAGGACCAGCTTGCGGTTTAACTGATATGCCGATTCGCTTGCCTCCGGTCCGCTTGCCCTTGGCCTCGCTGTTGACGCCGGTGCACAAAGTTCGCGCCCGGGTGTCGGCTGCGCGGCTCATACGCTATCCGAGCGCGATCCTGCTGCTGCCGTCCGCCCCGAGTGATGCCGATTGGGCCGCCCTGCCCTTTGGACGGCTGCTGCGCGACGTCCATGGGCTGAAAACCCGAAAAGCCGGCGATTGGTTCGAACTACGGGTCGGCGCCAAAGCCGGCACGCTGCTGACCATCGGCCTGGTACCGGCCACCGCATCGGTTTTCGAACGCTTGCAACTCGGCGGCAAGCTCGCGCGCGCGGCGCTCGACGCCGAACCGAAATCGCTGTTGCTGCTGGCCCATGGCGCCGCGGCAGCGGCGCTGCCGGCCACGATCGCGGCGCTGCAGGCCGCGGCGTTTCAGTTGGCGAGCTTCAAGAGCAAACCGAAGCCGCACGTGCGCCTTCAAGAGATCGACCTTGCCGCCGCGCTCAAAGCGGGCGACCTCGAGCGGACACTCGCAACCGCCGCCGGCAACAACCTCGCGCGCTGGCTCACGGCCCTGCCGCCGAGCGAGCTCGATGCGGCCGGCTATCGGCGGCTGCTGCGCGATCTCGCGCGCAAGCTGGGGCTCAAATTCAACTTCTACGGCGAGTCGCAATTGCGGCGGCTCGGCGCCGGAGCATTCCTCGCGGTCTCGCGCGGCAATGCGGCGCGCGACGCGGGCATCGTGCAGCTCTCGTATCGACCGGCCGGTGTCGCGGCACGCCGCGGATCGACGCGCGGATCGGCACCCGACTTGAGCCTCGTCGGCAAAGGCATTTGTTTCGACACCGGCGGCACGAACCTCAAGCCGCACAAGAGCATGCTCGAGATGCACACGGACATGGAGGGCAGCGCGGTCGCCGTCGGCAGCCTCTACGCCCTGCATGCGCTCGGCTCACCGCTGAGCGTGGACTGCTGGCTCGCGATCACCGAGAACCGCATCGGCCCGACCGCCTACAAGCCTCAGGACATCGTGCGCGCCTACAACGGCACGACGATCCAGGTGATCCACACCGATGCGGAGGGCCGCATGGTCCTCGCAGATACGCTCGCGCTTGCGGCCGCACGCAAGCCGCGCGCGATCATCGATTATGCGACGCTCACGGGCGCCTGCGTCTATGCCTTGACCGAGCGCTATAGCGGCGCGTTCACGAATCGCATCGAAGCGCACGAAACGATCGAAGCGGCGGGCGCGAGCAGCGGCGAGCGCGTTTGGTGCTTTCCGATGGACGCCGATTTCGACACCGACCTCGAGAGTACGGTTGCCGACGTCCTGCAATGCGCCGTCGACGGCAAGGGCGATCACATCCTCGCAGCGCGCTTTTTGAATCGCTTCGTGCCGAAAGAAATTCCGTGGCTGCACCTCGATCTGGCCGCCGGAACGCGCGCCGGGGGGCTGGCGCACATCGGAACCGACATCACGGGATTTGGTGTGCGCTACACGCTCGACCTCATCGAACGGGGCTGGCCGGCCCGGCTCAAGCGCACATGACCGCACTCACGATGCAGCGTCCGGATGACTGGCATCTGCATTTGCGCGACGGCGCGGGTATGGCCGCGGTCGTGGGCTTTACCGCGGAGCGCTTCGGCCGCGCGATCGTCATGCCAAATCTGAAACCCGCGATCACGACCACGGCGCTCGCGCTCGCGTATCGCGAGCGCATTCTCTCCGCACTGCCGGCCAGTAGCCGTTTCGAACCGCTGATGACGCTCTATCTGACGAACGACACGGCGCCCGACGAGATCGATCGGGCCAAGGACTCCGGCTTCGTCCACGGGATCAAGCTCTATCCGGCCGGCGCAACCACCCATTCGGATGCGGGCGTCACCTCGATCGCACGCGTCGATGCCGTGCTCGCGCGCATGCAGCAGCTCGGCATGCCGCTGCTCGTCCACGGCGAGACGCCGGATGCCGACGTCGACGTGTTCGACCGCGAGGCGCATTTCATCGACACGGTGCTCGCGCCGCTGGCGCAGCGCCATCCGCACTTGAAAATCGTCGTCGAGCACATCACGACCGGGCGTGCGGTCGACTTCGTGCGCGAGGCGCGAGCCGGTGTCGTCGCGACGATTACACCACAGCATTTGCTGCATAACCGCAATGCGATTTTCATGGGCGGGATTCGGCCGCATTACTATTGCCTGCCGATATTGAAGCGCGAGCAGGACCGGCTCGCCCTGCTCACGGCCGCCACCAGCGGCAGCCCGCGGTTTTTTCTCGGCACCGACAGCGCGCCGCATGAGCGCGCGACCAAGGAAAATGCTTGCGGCTGCGCCGGCATGTTCACCGCGCACGCCGCGATCGAGCTGTATGCCGAGGCATTCGAGCAGGTGGGCCGACTCGACCGGCTCGAGGCCTTCGCGAGTCACTTCGGCGCGGATTTTTACGGCTTGCCGCGACACCGCGACAGCATCAGCCTGATCAAGGAACCCTGGATGGCCCCCATGTCCTATGCCTTCGGCGACGGCTCGGTCGTCCCTTACCGCGCCGGCGCCGCGATCAGTTGGCGCCTCGACACGGCGGCGCACCGATGATGCAGCTGCCGCCGATCACGTTCGCGACCCGATTTCGCGGATTTCTGCCGGTCGTCGTCGACGTCGAGACCGGCGGATTCAACGCGCAGACCGACGCTTTGCTGGAGATCGCGGCCGTGCTGATCGAGATGCGCAGCGACGGTACCCTGGCGCGCGGCGAGACACATCGCTACCACGTCACGCCGTTCCCGGGCGCGAACATGGAACCAGCCTCGCTCGCCGTCAACGGCATCGATCCGCATCATCCGCTGCGGCCCGCGATTCCCGAGGACGACGCTCTGCAGCGCATATTTCGCGAGGTCCGAAACGCCGTGCGGCTCGCCGACTGCACGCGCGCAGTGCTGGTCGGTCACAACGCATTCTTCGATCTGAACTTCCTGAACGCGGCGGTCGCGCGCACGCAGATCAAGCGCAATCCGTTCCATCCATTTTCGAGCTTCGACACCGCGACGCTCGGCGGCGTCGCATTCGGGCAGACGGTACTCATGCGCGCGACTTTGGCCGCCGGTCTCGAGTGGGATTCGGCCTCCGCGCATTCCGCATCTTACGATGCGGAACGCACGGCGGACCTGTTTTGCATGGTGTGCAATCAGTTCCAGAGCGTGTTCGAGTCGAGCCGCCGGCGGCTCGCGGCGATGGGTCCGCTCGAAATCGAGTAGCGGGCCTTTAGGCCGTCACGGCTCCCGCTTCGGCCAGCAACTGCTTCAGCTCACCACTCTTGTACATATCGAGCGTGATGTCGCAGCCGCCGACCAGCTCACCGTTGACATAGAGCTGGGGAAACGTCGGCCAGTTCGAATAGGTCTTGAGCGCCTCGCGCACTTCCGGGTCTTCAAAAATATTGACGGCCGCAAACTGCGCCTTCAAGGCACGCAGGGCGCCGACCGTCTGGGCCGAAAATCCGCACTGCGGGAAATCCGGTGTGCCCTTCATGTAGAGCACCACGGGGGCGGCCGACAGTTGGGTCTTGATACGTTCGATAGCACTCATTGGTCGATGTCTCCGATTTGACTAATCCGATCTGGGGTCGCGCAACCGCGCTCTCAAGCCCAATGCGCCGACGACGGTCCATTGCTGTGCGGCTGTGAGGCGCGACCAAGCGGCGATTTCCTCAATCGTACGATAACAGCCCCGACAATACCCCTGTTCGTCCAAGCTGCAAATATTGATGCACGGGGACACGGGGCGCAGCGCCGCCGGCGTTGAATTATTGGGGTCGCTCACCTATTCTTCCGTCCATTGCGCTGCGCGATCCGCCTGCCGGTCCCGCTTGCGGCCCACCCTACGGACCCCAATGAAACCGCCATCGACCGTTCAACCACCGCGCTCGGCGAGCGTCTTGGATCGGACACAGTATATCCCAGCGCGCAGCGCGCCATGGGCGCATTGCCGCGCGACGGCGTCCCGCTTGACCGCAGGTCGGTTTGGCCGAGGCGCGCGATGAGCGTCCCGGTACCCGCCGATCTCGAGACACAGGTCGAACGGGCGCTTGCCGAAGACATCGGCGGCGGCGATCTGACCGCCGCCCTGATCCCGGCCGGCGCGCAAGGCCGCGCCTCGGTGATCACGCGCGAGCCGGCCATCATTTGTGGGCGACCGTATGTCAATGCGACCTTCCTGCATCTCGATCCGCAGGTGCGCATCGACTGGCGCGTCGAAGAAGGCACGAATGCGCACGCCGATCAATTGCTGTTCGTCGTATCGGGCAGCGCTCGCGCGCTGCTCACCGGGGAGCGCACCGCGCTCAATTTCCTGCAGTTATTGTCGGCCACCGCGACCGCCGCGCACCGCTACGTCACGCTGATCCAAGGCACGGGTTGCCGCCTGCTCGACACGCGCAAAACCATACCCGGTCTGCGCACCGCGCAGAAATACGCGGTCCGGGTCGGCGGCGGCCAGAACCATCGAATCGGCCTGTTCGACGGCGTACTCATCAAGGAAAATCACATCGTGGCGGCCGGCTCGATCACGGCCGCGGTCACCAATGCTCGAGCGCAGCAGCCGCGGGCGCGCGTCGAGGTCGAGGTCGAAAACATCGACGAACTGCGCGAAGCGATCGCGGTCGGCGCCGATATCGCGATGCTCGACGATTTCCCTCTCGCACAATTGCGCGAGGCCGTGGCGCTCAACCGCGCCTCCACGAAACCGCTGCTGCTCGAAGCCTCGGGCGGCGTCACCGAAGACAGCGTGCGCGTGATCGCCGAAACCGGTGTCGATTACGTGTCGGTCGGTGCGATCACCAAGCACATCAATGCGGTCGATCTGTCGATGCGGTTCGAATGGAGAACCGCAGGATCCGTCGCGAGCGAGCCTCCGACGGCGAGCTAGAGACTGCCCGCGGCCTTTAGCACGCGCTGCGGCTGCGATACGCCATAGCCCTGCGCATAGTCGACGCCGAGCGTGCGCAGCATGTTGATGATCTCGGAGTTTTCGGCGAATTCCGCGATCGTCTGCTTGCCGGTCAGATGGCCGATTTCATTGATCGAGCGCACCATCTCCCGATCGATCGGATCGTGCAAAATCTCTTTGACGAAGGCGCCGTCGATCTTGAGAAAATCGACCGGGAAGTGCTTGAGATAACCGAACGAGGACAGGCCCGAGCCGAAGTCGTCGAGCGCGAATTTGCAACCCTGATCCTTGAGCGCGCCGATGAATCGGTTGGCCTGCGAGAAGCTCGCAATCGCCGCGGTCTCTGTGATTTCGAAACAGATTTTGGTCGCATCCAAGCCGCTGCGGCTCAGCTGCTCGATCACATAGGGCAGGAATTTATCGTCGCCGAGGCTTAAGCCCGACAAATTGATCGAACACATCGCGAGCTTCTCGCGCTCGTCGGCGTCCGATACCAGCCAGCGAAACGCGTTTTCGATGACCCAGCGGTCGATGTTCGGTGTGATGCCATAATGCTCCGCCGCGGTCATGAAGTTATCCGGCGTCACGATCTTGCCGGCCTCGTCGCGCATGCGCAGCAGCAGTTCGTAGTGCGCACCGGTTTCCTGGGACTTCAACGGCAGGATCGATTGGCGGAACAGCTCGAAACGGCTCTCCTCGAGCGCCGTGTTGATGCGCGCCGCCCACTGCATCTCGCGCCGCCGCCGCATCAAATCGATGTCGTTTTCCTCGAAACTGTGGACGCGGTTGCGGCCCGCCTGCTTGGCGGCCTGGCAAGCGCTGTCGGCGGCGCTCAACACCGCGGCGACGTCGTCGTTGTCGACCGAGACCGGCACGACGCCGACGCTCGCGCCCAGCCGGAAGGTTCGCTCTTCCCAGGTGAACTTGAAATTACTGACCGCCTCACGCAGCGTCTCGGCCGTGCGCAAGGCCTCGTCGAGCGAGCAGCTCTCGAGCAGGATGCCGAATTCGTCGCCGCCCAAACGCGCGAGCGTGTCGCGCCAGCGGACTTTCGATTTCAGCAAGGCGCCGACCTGACCGAGCAGCGCGTCGCCGGCACTGTGCCCGCAGGTGTCGTTGACGATCTTGAACTGATCCAGATCGAGGCAGCACAGCGCATACGAGGTCTCACGGGCCTTGGCGCTCTTGAGCGCCCGCTCCATGCGGTTCTCGAACTCGCGCCGGTTGACGAGCCCCGTGAGCACGTCGTGGCTCGCGTGATAGCTCAGGCGCCGATTCAACTCGCGCGCTTCGCTGACGTCGTGGAAAACGAGCACGCCGCCCGACACCGCGCCGCTGCCGTCGCGAATCGGCGATGCCGTGCTTTCGACATAGATCTCGTTGCCGTCGCGGCGGATCAGCAGCATCGGTCGTACCGATTTGATCGAGCGGGTGCGCCGGATCGCGACCGCGAGCGGGTTCTCGAGCGGTTCGCACGTCTCTTCGTGAAACGCCCGGAAGATCTCCTCGATCGGCCGTCCTTGGGTGTCCTCGAGGCGCCAGCCGGTCAATGACTCGGCAACGGGGTTGATATAGTCGATCACGCCTTTCTCGTCGGTCGTGATCACGCCGTCGCCGATGCTCTGCAAAGTGATTTGCGCGCTCTCTTTCTCGCGGAATAGAGCCTCCTCGTAGAGCTTGCGCTCGGTGATGTCGAGCTCGACGCCGACCAGGCGCAGCAGCCGCCCCTTGTCGTCGACGCGGGCCTTCGCGCGGCTGATCACCCAGCGCCATTCGCCGGTCGCGTGGCGCATGCGATGCAGACTCTCGAACAGCGGTGTCTTGCCGGCCACATGGTCGCGAATTGCCGCCTGCACGCGCGACATGTCGTCGGGATGCACGAGCATGCGCCAATCGGGCGCCTGCCCGGTCGGCACGTCGTCATAGCCCAGCATGGTCTTCCAGCGCGGCGAGAGATAGACCCGATTATTGAGCGTATCGAAGTCCCAGAGGCCGTCGTTCGCGCTATAGAGCGCGAGTTCATTGCGTTCCTCCAAGTCGCGCAACTGCGCCTGAATCGATATGCGCTCGAGCCCCGTGGCGAGACTGCTGCCGACGAGTTTGAGCAGCAGATGCAACTGGACGTCCCAGTTGTCGCGCGGCAGCGCACCGGCAATCCCGAGGATGCCCGCGGGCCGTTCCTCGATGAAATATCCGATCATCAGGATCGAGCCGATGCCGAGGTTGCACCAGACCGCGGCGTCTTCAGCCTGATCGGCGCGCACGTTCGAGGTGTCGCGCATCTCCGAAACCCGCAATGAGGCAAGCCGCGAACGAAACCAGGGCAGCATGGTCAGGGATTGGCCGCGCAACTGTTCGGGATTGCCGGTTGCAAGCAGACTGCGCGCGACCGCGATTTCGCCGAATGCTTCCGATTCGGGATCCAAATGGATTAGAAACGCCGTGTCGGCGCGCGTGGCCTCACGCAGCAACTCCAGATTCGAGAGGATACAAGGCGCCGCCGTGGCAGCGGTCATCGACTGGAAATCGACCGCGATCTTGGTGCAAATGACGTCGAGGCCGACCGTAGGGCTGAAATCCCGTCGCGTCCACGTCTGCGGGGACAGCACATCCGACGCCGTAAAATCAGGGTGTCGCGTGTCGCTCGGTACGATGGCCATGCGCGTCTACAATCCCCGTGGAGAGAATTTGCCCTTATAGCTCAAGAGTTTGCCACTCTATCTCCCATTAAATTGGAATTACGTCACACACTCTCACAAGGGCATGACGTAGCACACCTACGCCTGGATTCTCTCATAAGTTATCAGGAAAACAAGCTAAGCAATTGTATTGGCGGGACTTGATGATCGGCAGTCCATGGGATTCGGCTAGCCAAGCGCTGCCCTGGCCTGCTCGAAACAGGTCCGCAGACGCCGCTCCATCTCGAGCTGCCATCGTTCGAGTCCGGCGGCGTCGAGGCCGCGCGGCACGTAGACCGGCTCGCCGACGGCGATCGCAACCCGCGCAAAGGGCTTGGGGATCACGAAACG
Organism: Steroidobacteraceae bacterium; assembly: GCA_049517075.1. Classification (GTDB taxonomy): domain Bacteria; phylum Pseudomonadota; class Gammaproteobacteria; order Steroidobacterales; family Steroidobacteraceae; genus Bog-1198. Next base: position 25,210 of record JBEKSM010000033.1, read on the forward strand.
ATCCCACTTGATCATCCAAGCGCGGGACGCCGCAAAGGCCATCGGAATGATCGGGCGTTGTGAGAGCTGCGCAAGCAGGATCGCGCCGGGCTTGAACTTCCAGACCGGCCCGCGCGGCCCGTCGGGCGTGATCGACGGCGAGAGGCCCTGGCGCGTGAGCGCCTCGTAATAGTCGCGCAGCGCCCGAGCGCCGGTATAGCTCGAGGAGCCTCGGATCGCCACGGCGCCGAGTCCCTGCACGAGCATGGCACCGATTTCGCCGTCGACCGATGGGCTGATCAAGAAGCCCAATTTGACGCCCGCGGCGCGCTGCTCGAGCAGGTGCTTGACACAGAACAATTGGTGCTGGTGCCAATAGACCGGAATGAACGACGGCGCGACCTCGAGCGCTCGTACGATATGGTCGTTGCCGACGACGGCCTTGACCGGGCTCAAGCGCCATAGGAGCCGCAACAGCGCGAGACTCAAAGGCAGCAAACTGCGATAGAGCAGCAAGCGACGCTTGGTCAGCCGCCGGCCGGACCTCGTCTGCTGCTCGTAAATCGTGTTGCGAAGACCGCCACCGTCGGGTTTCTGTTGCACGAGGGCCATTGTCGAGAAGCGCTGCTCGGCACGCAATAGCACCGCTGCCCGAGCGTCCGCAAACGGCAGCGCGCATGTGCGTCGGTTACAATGTTTGCGATGAATACCCTGATGATTCCTCCGGGCCCGACCGAAGGCTACGATTTGGGCGGCAGCGAAGAGTCGCTCGCGCGCCTGCGTGATTACTTTGGCCGCTACGGCGACACCTACCGGGTGTTCGCGCCCGCGCGCGGCGTCTACAACTGGGTCATCAATCACCCGGACGACGTCAAGCGCGTATTGCTGTCGAATCACCGCAATTACACGAAGGGCGAAGGCATGGATCGGGTCAAGATCCTGCTCGGCAACGGCATCATGACCAGCGAAGGCGACTTCTGGCGCCGCCAGCGCCGCATGATTCAGCCGGCGTTTCATCGCCGCATCCTCGACCAGTTCGGTGCGCTGATCGCAAGGGTCAACGACAAGTATGCAGAGCGATGGGCCGCAAAGGCCGCCCGCGGCGAGACGATCGACGTGTGCGACGAGACCAGCGAACTGACGCTGGAAATCGTTCTCAATTCGATTTTCGGCACCGATTTGGCGCGCCTCGAACGCCAATTGGGCGCGAACCCCTTCGAAGTCGTCGCCAAGGAGACCAACCGCGACTTGAAATTTGCATTCCGCTTTCGTTCCCTCGGACGCCTCGTCGCCGAACTGATCGAACAGCGGCGACGCGAAAGCGAAACGCATTTCGACTTCTTGAGCATGCTCATGGCGACACGCGATCGAAACACCGACACCGGCATGAGCGAGCGCGAACTCATCGACGAAGTGCTGACGCTGATCGTCGCGGGCCACGAGACCACGGCATCCTCGCTCGCCTGGACCTGGCTGCTGATCAGCGAGCACCCCGAGACGGCCGAAGCCTTGGCGGCCGAGGCGGACGCAGCACCGGCGGTGCAACCGCTTGGGCTCGATGCAGCCGAATCGCTGCATTTCACGACGCAGGTGCTGCAGGAATCGCTGCGCCTCTATCCGCCGGGTTGGCTGTTCACGCGCCGCACGCTCGAAGCCGATGAACTCGGCGGCTTTCCCATCGCGCCGCGCACCGACGTGTTCATTTGCCCCTACCTGCTGCACCGCCATCCCGATTATTGGGACGCGCCCGAAGAATTCCGGCCACAACGTTTCGAGGCCACCGACGCTGCGGAACGCCATCGCTTTTCCTATATCCCATTCTCGGTGGGCCCGCGCCACTGCATCGGCGAGAATATCGCGATGTTCGAAATGCTGGCCCACTTGAAAACCATGTGCAACCGCTTTCGCCTGACACGTGCGAATGCGGCACCCGTAGACCTCGAGGCGCAGATCAATCTGCGCATTCGGTCCAACTTGATCATGACGGTAGAGGCACGATGACCTACAAGACGTTGGTGGAGATTCTCGACAACAATCGCGGCGTCGATCGATCCGTTTGCTACGTCGACGGCGAGAATTCGGAACGCCGCATCTCCTATGGTGATGTCTACACGCGCGCGCTCGGGATTCTGCATCACTTGCAGACGGTCGGCGCCGCGCGCGGCGACCACATGATCATCTTCTTGAGCAACAACGAGCAGTTTCTCGACGGCTTCTGGGCCGCGGTTTGCGGCGGCATCGTGCCCGTACCGCTCGCGGTCGGCATCAGCGATGAACATCGCCACAAACTGCTGCGCGTCGCGGCAAAACTCGGAAATCCCTGGCTGTACACCGACGCGAAGAACCTCGCCAGGCTCGAGGCGCTTGCGGCGCAGCTCGGCGAGTCATCGTTGTTTGCGCGACTGCGTGCACGCAGTTTTCTGGTCGACTCGATCACCGACGTCTCGCGACCCGGCGCGCTGTTCCGCCCGGCGCCCGAAGATCCGGCGTTCATCCAATTTTCCTCGGGTTCCACCAGCGAGCCGAAGGGCGTGATTCTCACTCACGGCAATTTGGTCGCGAACACGCTGAGCGCCACCGAAATCGACCGGTTCACGACCGACGATGTCAGCTTGAGCTGGATGCCGCTGACGCACGATATGGGATTGATCGGGTTTTATCTGATGCAATTCGCGAATCGCGTCCACATCAACCTGATGCCCACGGAGTTGTTCGTGCGCCGGCCCCTGCTGTGGCTGCAAACCGCATCGAAAAAGCGCGCGACGATCACCTGTTCGCCGAACTTCGGATACCGGCATTTCCTCAAGGTGCTCGGCGAGCGCAAACTCGAGGACGTCGATCTGGCCTCGTTGCGGCTCATTTATAACGGCGCTGAGCCAATCTCGGTCGAGCTGTGTAACGAGTTCATGATCAGGCTCGCCTACACCGGATTGAGGCGCGCGGCCATGTATCCGGTCTACGGACTCGCCGAAGCCTCGCTTGCGGTCACATTGCCGAAGCTCGGCGCGGAATATCGCTGGATGCGCGTCAATCGGCACCGCCTCAACGTCGGCGCGCCGATCGAGCTCAATCCTGCGGATTCGCGCGATGTGCTCGAGCTCGTTTGCTGCGGCGAGCCGATTCCGAAGACTGAGGTGCGCATCGCCGATGATGCGCGAGGTCCGCTCGCCGACGATCATGTCGGACACATTTTGATCCGCGGACCCAATGTCACGCGCGGCTTCATCGGTGACCCAGAGGCCACCGAGGCCGCGATCGACGCCGACGGCTGGCTCGACACCGGCGATTTGGGCTTCCTGCACGAGGGATCCCTCTACATCAGCGGCCGTAGCAAGGAGATCATTTTCGTCAACGGACAAAACTACTATCCCTACGACTTGGAGAACATCGCCCAGCGCGCGCCCGGGCTCGAGTTGGGCAAAGTCGTCGCCGCCGGCGTGCGTAAAGCCGGCGAGCAGGTAGAGCAGCTCATCGTGTTCGTGTTGCATCGCGGCTCGATGGCGGAGTTCCTGCCGACTGCAATCGCCGTCGGGCGGCTCATCAACGAACTCACCGGACTCGAAGTCGCGCAGGTCGTGCCGGTCAAACGCATACCGAAGACCACGAGCGGCAAGGTGCAGCGCCATCTTCTCGAGCAGGCTTACGCCGACGGCGAATTCGATGCGGACCTCGGCGAACTCGCGCAGCTGCGCGAGCGCCAATCGGGCGGCGCTCGCGTCTCGGGTTCCGAACTCGAATCGCGGCTCCAAGAAATCTGCGAGACCGTCCTTGGGGGCAAGCGCGTCGAAGTCGGCGACAATTTGTTCGAACTCGGTGCGAGCTCACTCAAATTGATCGAGATTCACGAAACGATCGATCGGGAATTCCCCGGGCTCATCGACTTGACCGAGCTGTTCGATCACCCGACGATCCACGACCTCGCCAAGCATCTCGAGGCGAAGCTCGCGCAGCCGAGCACGCCGGTCGGCGCCTAAGCGCCGTACAGAGGCTTCGCAAACCGCCAGCGGCGGTAAGTCCAGAGCCAATCCGCGGGCCGCTCGAGCACGTCGGCCTCGCAGGCGCGCGCATAGCGCTCCGTCAATTCGCCCGGCTCGGTGCGCTCGCGTCCGTCCCAGAGCGGCGTGAAAGTCACCGCGTAATAGCCGCGCCGCACGCGGCGCATCGAGGCGTAGAAAATCGGCAAGCGCGTCGCGCGCGCGATTTGCTCGGCACCGACGTAGAACGCCGTGTCTTGACCCAGGAAGCGCGTCCACTGGTGCCGCTCCTTCTGCGCCGGCGCCTGATCCGCATTGATTGCGAGCGCGTGCACGATGTTCCTGCGCCGCAAATGATCGGAGAGCAGATCCTTCGCGGGCACGAGCCGCGCACCGCAGCGCGAGCGCAGCTCGAGCAGCAGGCGTTCGCCGCGCGGATCGCGGATCGGCTTGTAGGCGGCATCGACCGGATAGCCCAACTGCACCGTCACGCCCTGCAGCAGCCATTCCCAATTATTCATGTGCGAGGTCATGAACATGATCGACCGGCCCGCGTCGAGGTCGGCGCGCACGGTTGGCAGGTTCACGATCTGCACGCGTTCAGCGATGCTCGCCTCAGGCATCGACGCCGACTTGAGGATTTCCACCATGACCTGACAGTAGTTGCGCAGGAATTGCCGGTGTATGCCCCGGCGCTCCTCTGCACCGAGCGCAGGGAAGACCTTCACGAGCTGCGCTTCGATCACGTGGCTGCGGTGCCGCAGCACGTGGAATGCGAGCCAGGCGACGAAGGCCGCGAGACCGTACAGTGCCCAAAACGGCACCCGTGAGAAGACTTTCAGCATGAAGTCGATAGGCGTGCCGCCCTGACTAAACGGCCGGCGCCGAGGCCGGTCCGCGGTTGGCATCGAGCACGGTCAGCGCCGTCATATTGACGATACGGCGCACGGTCGCCGACGGCGTCAAAATATGAACGGGTGCCGCACATCCGAGCAGAATCGGGCCGATTGCGACGTTGTTGCCGGCGGCCGACTTCAGCAAGTTGTAGGCGATGTTGGCGCTGTCCAAGTTCGGGCAGACGAGCAGATTGGCGCTGCCGCGCAGCGTCGAATTCGGCAATACCGCCTTTCGCGTGGCCTCGTCGAGCGCGCAGTCGCCCTGCATTTCGCCGTCCACCTCGAGCTGCGGCAGGCGCTCGCGCAACAAAGCGAGCGTCGCGCGCATTTTTAGCGCCGACGGTGCATTGCTGCTGCCGAAGTCCGAATGCGATAACAGCGCGACCTTGGGCTCGAGCCCGAAAACACGAATCTGTTCGGCCGCCAGCGCGGTAATCTCCGCGAGCTCTTCGGCGCTCGGATCGAGATTGACGTGGGTATCGACGATGAACACCTGGCGGCCCGGCAATATCAGGCCATTCATCGCGCCGTACACGCCGACTCCGGGGCGGCGCCCGATGACCTGGTCGATATAATGGAGATGGCGGGCATTGGTGCTGATCGTCCCGCATATCAGGCCATCGGCCTCGCCTTTTCTGAGCAGCATGGCGCCGATCAGCGTCGTGCGCCTGCGCATCTCGAGCTTGGCGTACTGCGCGGTGACGCCGCTGCGCTCGGTGAGCTTGTGGTAAGCCTCCCAATACTCGCGGTAGCGGCTGTCGAACTCGGGATTGACCACGACCAGATTCTCGCCGATGCGCAGGCGCAAACCGTACCGGCCGATGCTGCGCTCGATCGCACCGGGTCGGCCAACGAGGATCGGGCGCGCGAGCTTTTCGTCGACCACGATCTGGACGGCCCGCAGGACGCGCTCGTCCTCGCCTTCGGCGAACACGATGCGGCTGCGCTCGGAGCCAAGCTTGCGCGCGGCGGCGAATATCGGCGCCATCATCGTTCCGCTGTGGTAAACGAATTGCTGCAAGCGCTGGCTGTATTCATCGAAATCGCCGATTGGGCGCGTGGCAACGCCCGAGTCCATGGCCGCACGCGCCACCGCGGGTGCGATGCGTACGATCAAGCGCGGATCAAACGGCTTGGGGATCAGGTAGTCGGGACCGAAAGCGAGGTCCTCGATGCCGCCGTAGGCCTCGGACACGACATCGCTCTGTTCCTCGCGCGCAAGATCCGCAATCGCTTGAACCGCCGCGATCTCCATCTGGCGCGTAATCGTGGTCGCGCCGACATCGAGCGCGCCACGAAAAATGAACGGAAAGCACAGCACGTTGTTGACCTGATTCGGATAATCACTACGGCCGGTCGCAATCACGGCATCGTCGCGCACCGCTTTGACTTCGTCCGGCAGGATCTCCGGCGTCGGGTTCGCAAGCGCGAAAATCAGCGGCCGCGACGCCATCGCCCTGACCATGTCCTGCTTGAGCACGCCGCCCGCCGACAGCCCGAGAAAAACATCGGCGCCGCCGATGACGTCGGCAAGCTTGCGCGCCTCGGTGGGCTGCGCGAAACGCTCCTTGACCGGGTCCATGAGTTCGACACGGCCCCGGTAGACGACGCCGGCGAGATCGGTGAGCCAGACATGCTCGCGCGGCACGCCCAAATCGACCAGCAATTCGACGCAAGCGAGCGCTGCGGCGCCGGCGCCGCTCACCACGAGTTTGACCTCCGAAATCTGCTTGCCGACGACTCGCAGGCCATTGAGAAACGCGGCCGCGGCGATGATAGCCGTGCCGTGCTGATCATCGTGAAACACCGGAATTTTCATGCGCTCACGCAGCTTGCGCTCGACGATGAAGCACTCAGGCGCCTTGATATCCTCGAGATTGATCGCGCCGAACGTCGGCTCCAGCGCGGCGATGATTTCCACGAGCTTGTCGGGATCGCGTTGCTCGATTTCGATGTCGAACACGTCGATGCCGGCAAATTTCTTGAAAAGTACCGCTTTGCCTTCCATGACCGGCTTGCTGGCCAATGGGCCAATCGCGCCTAAACCGAGCACCGCCGTGCCGTTCGTGATCACACCGACGAGATTGCCGCGGCCGGTGAAGCGAAACGCGTTGCGCGGGTCCGCAACGATCGCATCGCACGCCGCTGCGACACCGGGGGAATAGGCAAGTGCAAGATCGTTCTGATTGACCAGCTGTTTGGTCGGGGTGACCGACAGCTTTCCGGGCACGGGAAATTCGTGGTAATCGAGCGCAGCCTGCTTCAGTCCATCGTCACGGTTCACTCAAGACTCTCCCGCTGCCCCGATTCCGAACCATTGTGGCCCCTAGGGGGTGCAATTGCCCGCAATTGTAGCAAACGAGAAAAGAGGGTCTGAAGCGGCTTGCGCGCCGCGCAAAGATCGAAAACTCACGGATCCGCCTCCACTTGGCGGATCGGTGGGTTCGTGACGAGCTTCAGCGCGGCGTTAGACGCGCGCTTTGCTCGGACGCCGGCCACGCATGACGATCAGTCCGCCGCCGAGCAGCGTCAATGCCGCGACCCAGGATGCGGGATCGATTTCCGGCGCCTGCAGCGCAGTCACATCGACCCGGGCCTCAACCTGCCGATTCAAGCCAACGTGAGAGTCGCGTTCCCCTCGGCTGCCATCGTCGCGATCGGCAACTGCGGCCCCGGACGCACCGAGCAGCAAGATCGCGAGAAACACCGTGTTCATCTTCATAAAATTGTCTCCGCAGCAAACGCACACAAATTCGGATCGGGCGGGCTGATCATAGGCGCGGCGGCGATGCCCGTTCCGTGCGATCGCATACATAGCCGTTCAGAATCCCGAGTCGCGGCTGCGGGATTCTCGGCTGTTCGACAGGCGGTTGAATGCACGCCGGCCGCGGGATCGCGGCTTTGCCGATAGGCCGCATAGCGCGCCGGCGCAGCGCGCTAAACCGGCTTTTCCTCGCCACGCAACTGTGGCGAGGGTCGTTGCTAGACGGCTTTCTTCAAAGGGGCGGCCTTGCGCACATAGGATTCTGCGATCGCCGTGAGCGGCAGCACCTTGATCTTCGATGCCTGACCCGCACAACCAAAGGCTTCGAAGCGCGCCTTGACCACGTCGCGCGCCGCCGCGGTGGCAGCCTTCAGGAATGCGCGCGGATCGAACTCGTCGGGCTTCTGGAACATCACTTTGCGCATCGCGCCGGTCATCGCCAGGCGGATGTCGGTGTCGATGTTGATCTTGCGCACTCCGCTCTTGATGCCGCGTTGAATTTCGGCGACCGGAACTCCGTAGGTTTCCTTGATCTCGCCGCCGAACTTACGAATCGTCTCGAGCCATTCCTGCGGCACGCTGGAACTGCCGTGCATCACGAGATGGGTGTTCGGAATGCGCGCATGAATCGCGGCAATGCGCGCGATGTCGAGGATATCGCCGGTGGGCTGGCGGCTGAACTTATAGGCACCGTGGCTCGTGCCGATCGCTATCGCCAGCGCATCGACGTCGGTACGCTGCACGAAATCGGCGGCCTGGCCAGGGTCGGTCAACAACTGCGAGTGGTCGAGCGTGCCTTCGGCACCGACGCCATCTTCTTCGCCGGCGGCACCGGTCTCGAGCGAGCCCAGGCAACCAAGTTCACCTTCGACGCTGACGCCGACCGCATGCGACATCTCCACGACTTTGCGGGTGACGTTCACATTGTAGTCGTAACTCGACGGCGTCTTCTGATCTTCCAATAGCGAGCCGTCCATCATCACGCTCGAGAATCCACTGCGGATCGCCTGCACGGCGACCGCGGGCGAGGCGCCATGGTCCTGGTGCAGGCAAATCGGCAGCGCCGGATAGGTCTCCAGCGCGGCTTCGACGAGCTTGCGCAGGAACGGCTCGCCGGCGTATTTGCGGGCGCCGGCACTGGCCTGCAGGATCACCGGCGCATTGCTGGCTTCGGCGGCCTGAAGGATTGCCTGGATTTGCTCCATGTTGTTGACGTTGAAGGCGGGCACGCCGTAGCTGTGTTCGGCGGCGTGATCGAGTAGTTGGCGCAGGGAGATCAGGGGCATGGTGGGTCTCTCGTTGAAGGTGATTGGGAAACGGCGCGCTGCGCGAGGATCTGCAGTGCAGGTAATGTCTTGCCCTCGAGAACCTCGAGGAACGCGCCGCCGCCGGTCGAGATGTAGCCGACATCCTTTTCGATGCCGTACTTCGCAATGGCCGCGAGCGTATCGCCGCCGCCGGCAATGCTGAAGGCGCTGCTCGCAGCGATTGCGCGCGCCAGCGTCTCGGTACCGTGTGCGAACGCGTCAAATTCGAATACGCCCACCGGGCCGTTCCAGACGATCGTTCCGGCGGCTGCAAGCTTCTCGGCGAGCTGCGCCGCGGTCTTTGGGCCGATATCGAGGATCAAATCATCGACCGCGACCTCGGTTGCGGCCTTGACCGTGGCCGGCGCGTCGGCCGCGAAGGCCTTGCCCGTGACCACGTCAACCGGGATCGGCACCTCGGCGCCGCGCGCGCGCATGGCCTCGATCACCGCTTTTGCTTCATTGATCAGGTCGGGCTCCGCGAGGCTCTTGCCGATCGGCAGGCCCATTGCGAGCAGGAACGTGTTGGCGATGCCGCCGCCCACGATCAGGCCGTCGACCTTGGACGACAGGCTGCGCAGGATCGTGAGCTTGGTGCTGACCTTGCTGCCCGCGACAATTGCCACGAGCGGACGCTTCGGCGCACTGAGTGCCTTGGTGATCGCGTCGATCTCGGCAGCCAACAACGGACCGGCGCATGCCACGGGTGCGAATTGCGCAATGCCATAGGTACTCGCTTCGGCGCGGTGCGCAGTGCCAAACGCGTCGTGCACGAAGATATCGCAGAGCGCGGCCATCTTGCGTGCCAGCACTTCGTCGTTCTTCTTTTCACCTTTGTTGAGCCGACAGTTCTCGAGCAGCACGACCTCGCCGGGTTTGAGGCTTACGCCATCGACCCAATTCGACACGAGCGGCACATCGCGGCCTAGCAACTCGGACAGGCGCCGCGCGACCGGCGCAAGTGAATCCTCGGGCTTGAATTCGCCTTCGGTCGGGCGACCCAGATGCGAGGTCACCATCACGGCAGCACCGGCATCGAGCGCCATGCGAATGCACGGCACCGATGCACGGATCCGGGTGTCCTCGGTAATGCGGCCCCCGCCAGCGGCGGAATGGTCTTGCGGCACGTTGAGGTCGGCGCGGATGAATACGCGCTTACCCGCCAAGCCCTCGCTTGCCAAATCGCTAAACCTGAGCACTTTCACGATTGCGGTACCTCGCTCGGGCTTCAGCGACTCACGACGCGGACCATCTCGAGTACTTTGTTCGAGTAGCCCCATTCGTTGTCGTACCAGGCGATCACTTTGACGAAGGTCTTGTCGAGCGCGATGCCGGCGTCGGCATCGAACACCGAGGTCATGGCTTCGCCGCGAAAATCGGTCGACACCACCTTGTCTTCGGTGTAGCCGAGCACGCCCTTCATCGAGCCCTGCGAAGCGGCCTTCATCACCTTGCAAATGTCTTCGTAGCTCGCTTCCTTGATCAGTTCGACCGTGAGATCGACAACCGATACGTCGGAGGTCGGCACGCGGAATGACATGCCCGTGAGCTTCTTGTTCAACTCCGGGATCACGACACCAACGGCCTTGGCGGCGCCGGTGCTCGACGGGATGATGTTCTCGAGAATGCCGCGGCCGCCGCGCCAGTCCTTGTTGCTCGGGCCATCGACGGTCTTCTGCGTCGCCGTGGTGGCGTGAACCGTGGTCATCAGACCGCGCTTGATGCCGAAATTGTCGTTGAGCACCTTGGCGACCGGGGCAAGGCAGTTGGTCGTGCACGACGCGTTGCTGATGACAGTCTGGCCGGCGTAGGTCTTGTCATTGACGCCGTAGACGAACATCGGCGTGTCATCCTTTGAGGGCGCGCACATGACCACTTTTTTCGCGCCCGCCGTCAAATGCTTGCCGGCGGTCTCGTTGGTCAGGAACAGGCCCGTGGACTCGACCACGATGTCTGCACCGACTGCCGCCCAGTTCAGTTCGGCGGGGTCTTTGAGAGCCGTGAGGCGAATCTTCCTGCCGCCGACGATCAGCGTATTGCCGTCGACCGCGAGTTCACCCTTGAAGCGGCCATGCACCGAGTCATAACTCAGCATATAGGCCAGGTAGTCTGGTTCGAGCAGATCGTTGATGCCGACGACCTCGATCTCCTTGAAGTTCTGATAGGCGGCACGAAACACCATGCGCCCGATGCGGCCGAAGCCATTGATTCCAATTTTGATAGTCATATGGGCATTCCAAATTCATCGCAGTTGACAATTGCCAGGCGGCGGGGCCGGCATCCCCGGCGCATTATCGTTGTTTTCGGGTCCTCAGTTCCCTATGACTGACTATAGGAGTCGGACCCGCCACCGACAACTAAGCAAATATGCCTAGGAATTAGGTATTGGACGCGTCCTTTTTCAACTTCGCCGCAGATGCGATTGAGTCTCGATGTCATTGGAACGTCGCATGACCGCGCCCGCGGCGGCTGCGGCCGAACCCGCGATGCCGGGCGCCGCTTCTAAAGAGCACCGCGGCGCTGCCGATACGCCCCGGACAACCCTTCAAATCGGCAGGCTTGCATGACAACTTCCGCATCCCCGACGCAAAAGCGGCCCGTCCATGCCCTGGCCCCGGCGGCATTCCTCCAGCAGCTGTCGGCGGAGCTCTCCGGCGGTGAGGTTCAACTGCCGTCCTTCCCGGATGTTGCGCAGCGCGTGCAGCGGGCGCTCGAAGATCATCGCGCGACTTCAGTCAAGGTCGCACGCGTCATCGGAATCGACGCGGCCTTGGTCGTGCGCATTCTGCAACTCGCAAATTCGGCATTCCTGAATCCGTCCGCCAAGCCGATCACGGAATTGCAGCAAGCCGTGAACCGTCTCGGTCACCAGCTGGTGCGCTGTACCGCCGTGTCGTTCTCGCTCCAGCAGATGACTAAGTCGGTCGACGCGGTATTGCGGCCACAGCTGAAAGAACTGTGGCGCCAAGGCACGCTGGTCGCGTCGATCGCGAACGTTCTCGCTCGCGAGACCGGCGCTGCGAATCCAGATGAGGCGCTGATCGCCGGGCTCATGCACAACATCGGAAGTCTCTACATCGTCGTGCGCGCCCACCAGCTCGGCGCAGAACTCGGCACCGACGAAGCCGCGATACGGCAGCTGAACCAGGGGCATCCGCGAATCGCGGGCGCGATCTTGGGTCATTGGAAATTCGCGCCGGCCATCGTATCGGCGGTCAGCAATCAAGGCGCGTCGAATCTCCGCGCAGCATCTGATCCGCTGACGGACGTGCTGATCGCCGCGATTGCGCTCGTCCCATGCGTGTTCAGCCGCGACTCGCTGATCGATACCGTTGCCACGACCGCGTCTTTCCAACGTCTCGCACTCGATGCCGCCCAATGCGAGCGGCTGCTGCATACGACCGCACAGCAGATCAAATCGCTGCAAAGCGCGCTGATCGGCTAGATTTCGGGCAGCTTTTGCCTCCTGGACAACCTGAGGGGGATAGCATGAACACGATCTGGTGGCGCGCGCGGACGTGCGCTGGCAAGACGTCCCGAATGGCCACGCAGTCAAGCAAGCGATCCTGTTCGGCGATCCCGCCAAGGCAACTCATTGGGACGGCTCCGGAAGCGCCGAAGCGGTGATCGTTCAAATCATCGGTGAGGGTCCGGGTACGACCACCCCGGTCGACCCGAGCAAGCCGTTCTGGATGGAAGTTCCGCACTGAAGCGCGCCAATCAATGCGCGGCCGTTGCTATTTGGGCTTGTAGGAGAATTTCTGTCCGGCAACCGCTGCCTGATACATCAGGCCGCCCTTGGCAATCGTGAATACGACCACGCCATTGTGGTAGCGGCCTGCGGTCGTCGCATCGTTCTTGTCGCCGCTCGCGCCGGCGGCGGAGCCGGCCGTGCCGGCGCTCGCCGAGGCCCCTGCGGTAATCGCGACCGCACTCGCATCCGCGCTGAAGCCGAAATTTCCCGACGTGAAATCCGCGAACGCCCGCTGGTTCTCAAAGAAGATGACTTCGCTGTAAGCTTGACCACCCGCTTGAAAACCCACGCTCAGCTGCGTCATCGACGTATCGCCGACATACCGGCCTCGCTGGTAAACACGGCCTGCCCCATAGGCCGCACCGATGCCGAGTCCGCCCTTGCCGATCGTCGGAAAAATCGCATACCCGTAGCTCGACGCGAAAAAGGTTCCGCTCGCGCCGGCACTCTTGAAAATCGCGACGGTATCGCCGTAGTCATCGGCAAACACCGGGAGTATCGGCACCATCAATGATCCAATCAGCAAACAGGCCCTGGCTATTCGTCTCATCACCGCTTCTCCAATTGATTTCAGTCGTGACCTACTGGTTGCTGCCCTTACCAGCCACAAAACGCCCGAGGGAAGGATCGAGCCGCACCGCAGTCCCGATATCGCTGCGGGCTTTCGACGAGTCGCCGAGCGCACCAAGGGCAGCGCCGCGGAAGAAATAGGCGCGTGCCATCTTTGGATCGAGTCGGATCGCTTCGCTCTCGTCTTTGACGGCACTCTGGTAGTCATGTTGAAGCAGGCACACGGAGCCTCGATCGCTCCACACGGCAGCTGTTTTCGGCTCCAAACGGATTGCCTCCGAATAGTCCGCGATCGCGCCACCGAAGTCATTTTGAGTCTTGTGGATCTTCGCGCGCTGAAGCAGCGCGGGGACGAGTTTCGGATTGAGGCTCAAGGCGGTATCAAAATCACGCAACGCAGCGTCGACGTCCGTTTGCGCAAGATGGAAAACCGCGCGGTTGAAGTAGAGCTTGGCGTTGTGGGGAGCCAATTTAACGGCCTCATTGTAATCGTCGAGCGCCTGCTGTTTGTCGCCCTGAAGCGAATGAGCCTCGGCGCGATTCACATAGACATAAAAGCGATCGCTGCCGATGAATATGCTGTGTTCCAGTAACTCCGTGCACGCCTGAATGACCACGGGCGGCGCGGCCTTGCCATCTTTATTGATGCACTTCTCGATCACGGTACGCACTTCCAATGCAAGCTGCGCCTCGCAGAGCTGCATCGTCACGAAATCCATGGTGTCTGGACCCGTCGTTTTGCCTTGCGCATAACAGTCGTTGAATTGATCCGGTGGCAGCTTCGGCAGCGCCGGCCCGTTGCCCGGCGTTTTGCCAGTGACGGTAAGACCCGGCGAAATCGTCGTCGGTGTATCGCCGGCGCCGAGCGGCGTTGAACTGTCTGCGGGCGGGCTGCCCGGTAACTGACCGTTCTGGTTTGAATTGTTGACTTGCGCTCCCGCCGTCATCCCGACGAGGAGCAAAACCGAAAGTTGCCAAGCCGATAAACGCGACAAGATGGCCATCCCAGAACGAATTAGAGCGCCGCTGTGCCTAAACGGCTAAGACCAGCCAAATGCTTCGTGAGTTCCATCCAGCGAATTCACCTCTCGAGCGGGCGAGGCTACCACCGCCGCACGTGCTGTCAACGGCGGCCCGCGAAGCGCGCCTGCATCCAGGACGGGACCTAGGCCTCGCCCATTGGCTGGAGCGCTGCGCCGCGGTCTGGGATGACGGTCAATCTCGCGCAAAGTCACCTCCAGCGCTATGCGCACATGCGGTTCCCGTTATTTATCGTTGCGGATGATACAGACGCACGAAATGCCTGATGATAAGCCTAGCCAAATTCTCCATCGGGGTCAGGGTCCAGGTTGTGCATTTCAACTCTCGCAGAAGCGCGATATCATTGAAACGAAGGAATGGCCCGGCGCCAAGAGCGCCGCTCAAGGAGAGACTTCAATGGCCGACACTCTAGATCCAGCCGCAGATTTTGAGCCCGGCATTGTTCCGATGACAACCATCGATGCGATGCGCCAAGACGCACGCTGGGTGGAAAGCGGACCTTCTAGTTTCAATGGCGAAGCGCTTAGGACTCGAGGTTGGGGCCCAAGCCGCCGCTAAGGGCGGACGAATTCTACTGATTGCCAAAGATGGCAAAACCGCCCTTCAGATTGCATTCGAAGGAACGATAAGCTTCGGGCGATTCAGTACCAAGACACTCGATATAGTAAATCCAGTAGCAATCCGTCCACTGTAGCTATTGCGCAAGGCAGCGGGCACCCAATCCGGCAAGCCGATTCCAAGCGAAGGGGCAATCTCAGTCGACGCGTGGCGCGGTCGTGAAGGACGTCCGGGAACTTGTTTGCAAGGCACGACATCCCTCGCCTCGTTGCAGGGCGCAGAACTTTTTGCGATCACCTCAGGTTAAGGTTGAGGGGCTCCAAGAAACAGGCGCTTGCCGTCGCTCGATTTAGGGCCGATTGAGATTTGTTAGAACTGGACCAAGCATTGAGTTCTCGCGTATCGACCTCAACGCACATGTTCACGCGCCGATTGACGGCGGCGCCAGGCTGCCGGCGGCGAGCCATACGCGCGCCGAAATGCGCGACTGAAGGCCGTATCGGTTTGATAACCCACATCCTCCGCAATCCGCGCGAGAGGAGCGCTGCTGCGGCACAGGAGATTGGCGGCGAGCAGCATGCGCCACTGCGTCAGGTACTGCATCGGAGAACTGCCGACCAGGTGCTGGAAACGTTCTGCGAGTACCGACCTCGATGTTCCGGCGTCTCGCGCCAACTCCTCCAAGGTCCACGCATGAGCTGGACGCGAGTGCATCGCGGTCAATGCCGGTCCGACAATTCGATCGCCCACGCCGGCGAGCCAGCCGGTTCGCCCCGCACTTTGTTCGTTCATGTAGAGGCGCAGCACCTCGATGAACAGCACCTCGGCCAGCTTGGCCAAGACGCCGGCACCGCCGGGCCGCGGCGAGCGGGCTTCCGCCAGAGCGTAACGAACCGAGGCTTCGAGCCAGATTCCAGCACTGGATCCGCGCACATTGACTCGGAGCAGCGCAGGTAGGCCCGCAAGCAACATGCCGGCCAGCCGGGAATCGCAGGCCAAGTAGCCGCAGACGAGCCGCGTCGTCGGGCCACCACCGCCGTATACCAGCTGCCGCGGGCGGCGCGCCAGCACCTGATCCAGGCGGGCACCGGTCGCAGGCGGCAGTCCCAGCGCAGATGTCATGCGATGCGCATGGCCTTTCGGAAAGACGACGACGTCACCGGCGGTGAGACGTACCGGCGGGTCATTGCCAAGCTCGACATAACATTCACCTTCCGTAATCAGATGGAAGATCACTACTCGCTCGGCACCTGGCTCAAGCAGTGGCGCGGCCGTATCTGCACCAGGGGATTGATAGCACCAGGGCGCCGTAAAGCGTGCGTTGATGAAGATGGCGCCGATCAATCGAACGACGCGAAGGGTCTCAGACAGTGCGTCCATCACGCAGCATCCACTTCAATGCGTAAATCGACCGGCACGGCGTCTCGCGCGGCCGCGGATACCGGGGAACAGCGATTGCTCTCTTCAACCAAAAGCCGTAGGCGTTCCGCAGAAGCGCCCGCCGCAGAGATTCGGACTCGAAGCTGAATTTCGTTCGGACCAGCCCCCACGCGCGCACCAGCATTATCTGCGATTCCAAGCAAGCCGCGCAGGTCGGAACGGCTGGCTGCCAATACTTCGAGCGTCGTCAGTTCAATGCCCTCGGTTGCGGCACCCATCGCAATGCAGGTCGCGAGGCAGGATGCGAGTCCCGCGCGGAACAGCCAACCCGGCGTTACCTCGTTGCCACCGCCGCCGAGTTCGGTTGGCATATCGGTCAGCATCTGCGTGCCGTTGGCATGACACGCGACGACCTGCAGGCCGCTTCGCCAACGCGCAGTGGCCGGCGCGTCATCATGAATGCCGGTGGCTGGTCGGCGCTGCAAGACCGACTCCACACGCTGCACTGCTGCCGCGATGTCTTTTATCGTCATGGCTGCCTCCGCGCTCCCTCAGTCAAATCGAATTGTCGGTGGATCGGCACGCATTATCCAGTAGTTCGCGGCCTCGACACCGGCTAGTGGGACGGATGGACAGCAATCTCGGACGCTCGGTCAACCACAAGATACGCCGATAGTCAGGCACGGACGATCGGTCAATCACAACCGACTTGCAGATAGGACGCAGCCCCACCGACGCGCCACAGTTCCGTCCAGATTTTTAGCTTCGGATGTCGCGATGAGCACAGAGACGATGAATGCAAGGCTGCAACGGCGGATTCAACGCTACGGATGGGATTTGGCGGCCGGTGGTTACGAGTCACTGTGGCAAGCGCAGCTGGCCGAAGCCCAGCGCATCTTGTTGGCGTTGGCATCGCCTGCGCTGGGCGAGCGGGTACTCGATGTCGCCTGTGGCACCGGACTCGTCAGCATTGAGGCGGCTCGAGCAGTAGGCCCGAGCGGGCAAGTAGTCGGCATTGATCTATCCGAACGGATGGTGGAGGCCGCACAAACACGACTGAGGGACCGGAGCTTGTCCAATTGCAAATTCTCGCGCATGGATGCCGAAGCGCTAGCCCTGGCGGACGCAAGTTTTGACGTCGCCTTGTGCTCCCTTGGACTCATGTACATGCCTGATCCTGAGCGGGCCTTGCGGGAAATGACCAGGGTGTTGCGTCCAGGGGGTCGTGTAGCCCTCGCCGTATGGGGCGAACGCGCGAACTGCGGCTGGTCGGCATTGTTTCCAATCGTCAATGCCGAGGTGGCGAGCGACGTTTGTCCACTGTTCTTTCGTCTCGGCCAGCAAGACGGGCTCGCGCGCCTGTGCGCCGATGCGAAGCTTGAGGTCGTCAGACGCCGCCGGATCAAAGCGACGCTAACTTTTGCCGATGCAAACGCAGCTTGCGATGCGGCGTTTGTGGGTGGTCCCGTCGCACTCGCATGGTCGCGCTTCGATGATGAGGTCCGCGCGCGGGTTCGCGCCCGCTACCTGGACGCAATCGAGCCATGGCGACATGGCTACGCCTACCGAATTCCGGGGGAATTTGTCATTGCGACTGCGGTTGCGCCAGCCAAAAACATTCGCGGCGAAAAGCTATTTACACCGAGATGAACTTCAATCGGCTAATCCACTTCAAGGGGAATCATCATGGGCTTAGCAGCGGCAGCGTACGGGCTATTTTGTTACGTCGTGTTTCTAGCGTCATTTCTCAATGCGATCGGGTTCATCGGAAATATCGTTGTACCAAAAACAATCGACACGGGTACGGGTGCTCCTTTTCCAGCGGCCCTCTTGATTGACGCGGCACTTCTCGGCCTATTTGCCGTGCAGCACAGTGTCATGGCCCGGCAAGGCTTCAAGGCCTTGTGGACTCGGATCGTTCCGCCTGCGGTGGAACGGAGCACGTACGTGCTGATCTCGAGCCTGTTGCTTGATCTAATCTGCTGGAAGTGGCAGGCAATACCGACGGTCGTCTGGGATATTTCTTCGCCCATGTTTAGTGGGCTCATTACGGCGTTGTTTGCACTCGGCTGGCTCGTTCTCTTGGTCTCGACGTTCCTGATCAACCATTTCGATTTGTTTGGTTTGCGCCAGGTATATCTGCGTCTGCGTGGGATTGACTACACGCCGCTGAATTTTACGGCGCGGGCCTTCTACAAATTCGTGCGCCACCCACTCTACCTGGGGTTCATTATCGCCTTTTGGGCGACACCTCACATGTCAGTTGGGCACCTCGTGTTCTCGATTGCGACCACCGGGTACATATTTGTCGGAATTTTCTTGGAAGAACGCGATCTTATGAAGCATCACGGTGTGGAGTATGGCGCCTACCGCGCGCGGGTTCCGATGCTGTTGCCGACAGGCGCAAAACACCGGTGATCAGGCGACGGACTCCGACGTATAAACTTGTTTATACGTCGGAGGACGATCATCGAAAAAGTGCGACGCTGTGCTCTCCTCCGTCGCGGGCAAATCGCGCGCGGGAGTAGTGCCCTGATGGCGTGAGCGCGCTGAGTAAGGGCCTGCTACACTGGAAGAAAGCCTATGGTGCTCTCCGACGCGCTTGCCAGGGTATTCGATGCAATTCTCGAGCCGATCGTGCTCGTCGATGAGGCCGGCGCAATCGCATTCGTGAACCGCGCCGGCTTATCGCTGTTGGGGTATGCAGCGCGAGAACTCCTCGGCCAGCCGGTCGAAGTGCTGATTCCGGCGGCCGTGCGCAGCCCGCATGTGGCTCTGCGCGAGAAATTCCTCGGCGGCGGCGAGACGCGCCGCATGGCAGCAGGCCGCGAACTGCATGCGCTGCGCAAGGACGGCAGTCCATTTCCTGCCGAGGTCGGGCTGGATCACATCGTGGATGGCGGGTCGCGCTTCGTGGTTGCCGTGATTCACGACCTGACCGAGCAGAAGCGCGCCGAACGGATCCTCCGGGACAGTGAGTTGCGACTGAGGCTAGCGCTCGAAGGCGCCGATCTCGGCCTCTGGGATTTGGATGTGGCAAGCGGCCGGCTTGCCGTCAACGACCGATGGATGACGATGCTGGGCTTGGATCCGTCGGGTCCGCCGCCAACGATCGATCAATCGCGCTCGCTCATACACCCGGACGATCTGCAGCGCCTGCAGCACACCATTATGCACGTCACTCGGAACCCGGCAGGCCAGAAATTCGAAGCCGAAGTCCGCATGCGCCACGCCGATGGTCGCTATATCTGGATATTGGAGAGGGGCGCAGTCGTCGAACGCAGCTGGGACGGGCGCCCGCAGCGCTTGCTCGGCACAAACCTCGACATCACCGCGCGCAAACATGCCGAAAGCACCTCTCGCGAGGCCGAGCAGCGCCTGCGTGCGGTTATCGAGGCCTCGCCCGTGCCGTTCTCGGTCGATGACCTCAACGGCAAAATGATCTTTGCCAATCGCGCGTTCTTCGAGACATTCGGCTACAGGTTCGAGGAGGTCGCCGATCTCGACGACTGGTGGAGACTCGTCTATCCGGATTCGGAACTGCGGCGTCGCGTAATCGAATTTTACAACAGTCAACTCGAGAGGTGTGCACGCACGGGCTGGCCGTCCGATCCGATCGAGTCCATCATGCGCTGCAAGGACGGTACCAAACGAATCATCGTCGTTCGCATCGTGCCGCTCGCCGGCGAACTGGTTGCAAATAATCTCGTCGTATTGTTCGACGTGACGGAGCAGCGCCGCCTGGAGACCGGGATACTCGAGGCGACGAGCCGCGAACAACACCGGCTCGGCATGGACTTGCACGACGGACTGGGCCAACAGCTGACCGTTCTTTCGCTGATGCTCTCGGCGCTGTCGCGCAGTGTCGGTCAACAGCAAATCCCCCAGATCGAGAGCTCTCTCGCGGACCTTGCGCGACACACCGTCGACTGTGTCGCGATGGCACGCGCGATTGCACACGGGCTTTCACCGGTCGCGGTCGGCCCCGGCGGTTTCGAGCGCTCGTTGCAATTGTTGGGGCAGACTGCGTCGAAGTTGAGCGAGATCGAGGTTATGGTCAACGTGCAGGGCCTGTCTGCCGCCGCGCTTGACAATTCCATCGGAGATTCGGTCTACCGCATCGTTCAGGAGGCGCTCGGAAACGCAGCGAAGCATGGCAAGGCGACGCGGATAACGATCGACGCGGCGCTCACCGATAAACGCCTCATCGTCAGCGTGACCGACAATGGCATTGGTCTGCACAAAGCCAGCACTTCGGACGGGCTGGGCCTCGGAATCATGCGCTATCGCGCACGTGCGCTCGGAGGTCGTCTCGAGATCAGCAGCTCGCAGGACGGCGGTACTGTTGTTCGCTGCGAGTGTCCGGCCCAGATCGATGCGATGAGAGGTTAGCGCCTCCGTCCAAACCATGCACGTGCGACCTCGGCGAAAGTGGATCCGATTCACTATTCGCGGTTTTTTTGATCGCGTTATGCAATGCGGGAAGCAACGGAAGAAAAAGCCGAGTTAGGCGTCGCGCCTGCTACGCTGACTTTGAACCGGCGACCCGATTGGGCGCTGGTCGACGCCGCAACCCTTTGACTGCAACGAAACGGAGGCGAGAATTCCTGGTCGATAGTCGACTCCCGTTCACATCCTCGGACACCGAAAAATCATTTTTCGCCCGTCTTAAGGGATTTATGGACGTCTCTGGACGCTCTCGGAGTGTTTCTGGTGCCGCAAAGAGGATTCGAACCCCTGACCCACGCATTACGAATGCGTTGCTCTACCAACTGAGCTATTGCGGCATTTGACCCAAAAAGGGTGCGCATTCTAACCCGGTGAATCGACCGAGGAAAGGCTGGTACCGCGTTTTGCGACTTCGCGCAATGCTTTCGGCAGCGCGAAAATCACGTGTTCTTGCTTGCCCGCGACCTCTGCAATGACCTTTCCGCCCCATTCGCGCAACTTCTCGAGCACGCCCTGCACCAGAATCTCGGGTGCCGAGGCCCCGGCCGTCAAACCAATCGTCATGCCCTCAGCGAACCATTCGCGCTGCAGAAACTCGGGTCCATCGATGAGGTAGCCGCGCTTGCCGGCCTTTTGGGCAAGTTCGCGCAGACGGTTCGAGTTTGAACTCGATTCAGAGCCGACGACGACCAGTACGTCACAGCGGTCGATGATGCCCTTGACGGCATCCTGGCGATTCTGCGTCGCGTAACAGATGTCTTCTTTGACCGGCGCTTTCAGGCGAGGAAAGCGCGCGCGCAAGGCATCGACGATGATCGACGTGTCGTCGACCGACAGCGTCGTTTGCGTAACGAAGGCCAGACGATCGGGATCCTTGATCTCGAGCTTCGCGACGTCCTCGACCGTCTCAACGAGGATCATGCGGCCGCCAGGCCCGCAGTCGAACTGACCCATCGTGCCTTCGACTTCCGGATGGCCGGCATGCCCGATCAGCAAAACCTCGCGCGCCTCGCTCGAATAGCGACTCACTTCCATGTGCACCTTCGTGACCAGCGGACAGGTTGCATCGAATACCTTGAGTTGGCGGCGCTGCGCCTCGGCCTGAACGGCGCGCGATACGCCGTGAGCACTGAAGATGACCGTTGCGCCATCCGGCACTTCTTGTAGCTCTTCGACGAACACGGCGCCGATCGAGCGCAACTGGTCCACGACGTACTTGTTGTGCACGACTTCATGGCGCACGTAGATCGGCTTGCCGAACAATTCGATTGCGCGCTCGACGATATCGATCGCCCGGTCGACTCCGGCACAAAAGCCGCGCGGATTGGCCAATAGAATCTGCATCAGGATTTACGCCTCATATCGAGCAAGGCATCAAGCAACAGCAACCCGGCACCAACCGTGATCGCGGAATCCGCGACGTTGAAAGCCGGAAAATACGCCTGATTCCAGTGAAAGTGAATGAAGTCGACGACCGAGCCGATGCGGATGCGATCAATCACGTTGCCGACCGCGCCCCCGAGCACGAGCGCAAGACCGACGGCCATGAGCCGGTGCGCGCTTGCCGGCAAGCGAGCCAGCCACACGCCGATCGCAACGCTCACGCTCACCGCAAGCACGATGAAGAACCACCGCTGCCAGCCCGAGGCCGAGGCGAGGAAGCTGAATGCGGCGCCCACGTTGTGCATTAGCGTGATATCGAGCACCGGCAGAAGTCTTGTGTACTCGAACTCCCCATAATGCCCGACCACATACTGCTTGCTGAGCTGGTCGGCGATGACCACGAATGCCGACAACAGCATCCAACGCCAGCCGGCGCTGCGCCCCACACCGCCCTGTTCGATCATTGCATTCATGCGAAAAACCGCTCCTCGCCCGGACCTTCCACATTGACGACACAGCGCGCGCAGAGTTCCGGGTGCCGCGAATCGCTGCCAACGTCGCTGCGCAGGTGCCAGCAGCGAACGCACTTCGGCTCCTTCGCCGGGTGCACGCGGATCCACACGCCGTCCTCACTGGTGCGCACCGCATCGGCCGGCGGGGTATCGCGCACGGCGACCCGCGCCTGGCTCGTGATCAATAGAAAGCGCAGCTCGTCCTGCAGCGCCGAATAGCGCGCTGCCTGCTGTGGCGGCGCGAAAACGGTCACCTCGGCTTCGAGCGGCGCGCCGATCTCCCCGGCGGAGCGCAAACGTTCGAGCTCGCGCGACACATCGGTCTTGAGCGCGATGAAGGCCGGCCAGTCGATCTCGGAGCTGCGCTCGGCGCCCACGGGGAATTGGTGCCAGCCGCTCAGGAACACCGATTCGCCATAGTCGGCCGCACTGTAGCCCGGCAAAAACGACCAGGCCTCTTCGGCCGTGAAACTCAAGATCGGCGCGATCCAGCGCACCATGGCCTGCGCGACGTGGAACATCGCGGTCTGTGCCGAGCGGCGCGGCGGATTCGCGGCGCCGGTCGTATAGAGTCGATCCTTGATGATGTCCAAATAAAAGCCGCCGAGTTCAACGACACAGAAATTGTGCACACTCTGGTAAATATCGTGAAATTCGTAATTGCGATACGCGGTCACGACCTCGTTCTGCAATGTGAATGCCTTCGAAATCGCCCACCGATCGATCGCCACGAGATCGTCCCACGGCACCAAATGTTGCCCGGCATCGAATCCGTCGAGATTGGCCAACAAGAAGCGCAGCGTGTTGCGAATGCGCCGATAGGAATCGGCCATGCGCTTCAAGATCTCGTCCGATACGCTCATTTCGTTCGAATAATCGGTGGCCGCAACCCAGAGGCGCACCACGTCGGCGCCGAGCGTGTTCGTGAGCTTCTGCGGCACGAGCGTGTTGCCGATCGACTTGGACATTTTGCGTCCCTTTTCGTCGACCGTGAAGCCGTGCGTGAGAACGCCGCGATACGGTGCGCGGCCATGCATGGCTACGGCGGTCAGTAGCGAGCTGTGGAACCAGCCGCGGTGCTGATCCGATCCCTCGAGATACAGATCGGCTGGAAACGTGATTTCGGGGCGCATCTGCGCCAAGCTGTGGTGTACGACACCGGAATCGAACCAAACGTCCATGACGTCGGTCGCTTTCTCGTACCGATCGGCCTCCGCGCCGAGCAACTCGACAGGATTGAGATCGAACCAGGCGTCGATGCCTTCGCGTTCGACGCGTTGCGCGACCTGCTCGATGAGCTCCTGGGTGCGCGGATGCAGCTCACCGCTCTCTTTGTCGACGAATAAGGGAATTGGAACGCCCCAGGTGCGCTGGCGCGAGACGCACCAATCGGGGCGTCCCGCGATCATGCTCGAGATGCGCTGCTCGCCCCAAGACGGCATCCAGTCGACGTGTTCGATCGCCTCGAGCGCGCCCTTGCGCAGTCCCGCCTGATCCATGCTGATGAACCATTGCGGCGTCGCACGAAAAATCACCGGTGTCTTATGGCGCCAGCAATGCGGGTAGGCATGATGATGGGGCTCGTCTTTCAAGAGGCGGCCGTACTCGGTCAGCACTGCAATCACGTGCGCATTGGCGTCGAACACTTGCTCGCCCGCAAATAGCGGCGTCGACGGCAAGAATCGGCCGTCGCCGCCGACCGGGTTCTCGGTCTCCAGTCCGTACTTGCGGCCGATCACGTAATCCTCGAGGCCGTGGCCCGGCGCAGTGTGGACCGCGCCCGTGCCGGCATCGAGCGTCACGTGTTCGCCGAGCACCGTCGGAACCTCGCGATCGTAGAACGGGTGGTGCAAGCGCATGTATTCGAGCGCGGTGCCCTTGACGGTCGCGATGACATCCCAGCTCGGGGCACCCCACAGAGGCAGCGTGGCGGCGATTCGCTCGCTCGCCAGCACCATGCGCTCTAGGCCGCCGCCGGCATTGAATTCCACGAGCGCATAGTCGAACTGTGGATGCACTGCGACCGCTTGATTGGCCGGCAGCGTCCACGGCGTCGTCGTCCAGATTGCAACCGAGACCGGAATCCGTTGCGTCGTTTCAGCCGGTTCCGTCACATGAAAGCGCTGCGCGACGTCGAACACGTCGACGGCCGGAAAGCGCACGTAAATGCTCGGGCTCGTTTTGTTCTCGTATTCGACCTCGGCCTCTGCCAATGCCGAGCGGCAGTTGAGGCACCAATGCACCGGCTTGTAGCCTTTGTACAAGTGGCCGTTCTTGATGATCAATGCAAATGCGCGCAACTGTTCGGCCTCGAAGCGCGGCATCATCGTCAGGTAGGGATGGTCCCAATCACCGAACACGCCGAGGCGCTTGAAGTCCTCACGCTGCGCCGCCACTTGGGTTGCCGCATAGGTGCGGCAGACCGCGCGAAACGCCCGCGCATCGAGCTTCTGACCGACCCGGCCATGGGTCTTCTCGACCTGCATCTCGATCGGCAGGCCGTGGCAGTCCCACCCTGGAATATACGGTGCATCGTAGCCGTCCAGGCCGCGACACTTGACAATGATGTCCTTGAGAATTTTGTTGACTGCGTGACCGAGATGAATCGCTCCGTTTGCGTAGGGAGGGCCGTCGACGAGAATGAACGGGGGCCGACCCTTCGCCTGCGCACGAATCTTGGCGTAGAGTCCGTTGCGCTCCCATTCGGCAAGCATCTTCGGCTCGCGGTGCGCGAGATCCGCCTTCATCGCAAAGCCGGTATTCGGCAAATTGATCGTATTTTTGTAGTCAGTCACTCTTCACCTTACAACAACAGGGCGCGCGCGCGCGCAGCGTCCTCATGCATCTGCAACATGAGCGCATCGAGCGAATCGAACTTGACCTCATCGCGCAGCTTCGCGACGAACTCGACCTCGATCATGCGTCCGTACAGATCACCGGCATAATCGAACAAGTGCACTTCGAGCAGCGGTTCGACGCCGCCCACGGTCGGGCGCGTGCCGAGACTCGCAACGCCGGGCATCGGGCGCGCCTCGATCCCATAGGCGCGCACCGCAAGGATGCCCGAAAGTGGCGGCTTGCGTCGCCCCAAACGCAGGTTCGCGGTCGGATAGCCCAAGGTGCGGCCGAGCCGCTGGCCCTCGACGACGCGACCGAGCATCCGGTAAGGGCGCCCCAACAGTCGCGCTGCGGCTTGAAAATGGCCTTGCTCGAGCCGCTCGCGCACGGCTGTGCTGCTGACGCGAACGCCGTCGACGATGAACGGCGCAATCTGCTCGACCTCGAATCCATGGACGCGACCCGCACGGATCAAGCTGTCGATATCGCCGGCGGCCTTGCAGCCATAACGAAAATCATCGCCGACGACCAGGTGTTGGGCGTCGAGGCCGTCGACGATCAACTCTTGAATGAACTGCTGCGGGCTCATCGCGCGAATGTGCTCGTCGAACCTCAGGGTCACGAGCCGATCCACGCCGAGCGTCTTGATGGCAACGACCTTCTCGCGCCAGCGCGTCAAGCGTGGCGGTGCAGCGGCCGGATCGATGAACTCCTTGGAACTCGGCTCGAACACGAGCATCGTTGCCGCCGAGTTGAGCTCCGCTGCCCGGCGCTTGAGCAGGCTGATCATCTGCTGGTGGCCGAGGTGCACGCCATCGTAGTTGCCGATCGTCAGCACGCAGCCGCGATGCCGCTCCGCAATATTTTGGCGGCCGCGCACTAGCTCCATGGGATAAGACCGTCGTAGAGGGCTCGCTCGAGGAGCAGCCCGGAGGGCAGCCCGTGATCGGGCGGTAGCTTGCGATTGCGACAGAACATGGGTGACCGCCACTATACCAAGCCCACAGCCGGCCAGCCGGCGAACTGATTGACAAGGCGCTGCATGAGCCGCAGACTTAGCGGCTCTTTTGCGGGCCATTTGCGGTCCGCCGCTATATTTTAAGGAGTTTGCGCTTGGCCAATACGAAATCTGCGGAAAAGGCGGCCCGTCAATCGACGGCGCATCGTGCCCGTAACGACGCCCTGACCTCGCAGCTGCGCAGCGCCATCCGCAAGGCGACCTCGGCGCTCAAAGCCGGCAAGCATGACGATGCGCTCGCCGCACTGAATGCCGCCACACCGGTCATCGACGGCATGGTCAACAAGGGCATCATTCATCGCAACAAGGCAGCTCGGCACAAGAGCCGCCTGACCAAGCAAGTCCGCGCGCTCGCCGCGAAGTAAGGCCGGCGGCGCACCCCGGCGGGTGCTTCATTCCTGAACGATTCGATTCAGTCGGCGCTGGCGCTCTTCGTGTCGGCGCCGGTCGCGGTTGCGCGTGGATGTGCTTCGAGATAGCGCATCACGGCCTGTTTGAGCTCCTCGGTGCCGGCGCCCGTCGCACCCGAGATTTTCAGCACGGGCCCCTTCCAGCGCAGCCGCCGCACGATGTCCTTGGCGCGCTTGTCCGCTTTTGCGGGCTCGAGCAAATCAATCTTGTTGATCAGCAGCCAGCGCTCTTTGGTGGCCAGATCCTTCGCGAATTTCTTCAGTTCGGCAATGATCGTGCGCGCATCCTTGACCGGATCCGCGTTCGGGTCGGCGGGTGCAATATCGATCAGATGCAGCAGCACACGCGTACGCTGCAAATGCTTCAAAAAGCGGATGCCGAGCCCCGCACCTTCGGCGGCCCCTTCGATCAGGCCCGGGATATCGGCCATGACGAAGCTGCGGGCTGGGCCCGCAGTCACGACGCCCAAGTTCGGGTGCAAGGTCGTGAAGGGGTAATCGGCGACCTTCGGGCGCGCCGCGGAGACTGCACGAATCAACGTGGATTTGCCGGCGTTCGGTAGCCCCAGCAATCCGACGTCGGCGATCAGCTTGAGTTCGAGCGCGAGTTCGCGCTTTTCGCCGGGTAGACCCAGACCGGCTTTGCGCGGCGTGCGATTGGTACTCGACTTGAAGCGGGTATTGCCCCAACCGCCCTTGCCGCCCTTGGCGACGAGCAGGGTTTGCCCCTCGACCGCCAAATCGCCCAATTGCTCCCCGGTATCGACGTCGGATACGACGGTACCGACGGGTATCGAGACATACGTATCGTCGCCGCCGTGGCCAGTACAATCGTTGCCGCTGCCGCCCTCGCCGTTCTGACCTCGGTAGGTGCGCGAGATCCGGAAATCGGCGAGCGTGTTCATGCCTTCGACCGCTTTCAGGTAGACGCTGCCGCCGAGGCCGCCGTCGCCGCCGTCGGGTCCACCAAAGGGCACGAATTTTTCGCGCCGAAAACTCACGCAGCCGCGGCCGCCGTTGCCGGCCTGCACTTTAAGCTTGGCTTCGTCGATGAATTTCATGGTTGTTTGTGCTCAAAAATCAAAAAGGGGGCAGGTGTTGGCCTGCCCCCTTCCGTTTCGTGCCGGTTCGCGCGAGCGAACACGCCGCCGCGAATTACTTCGAGACGACGTTGACGTAGGTGTGCTGTTCGCGACCTTTGACGCTGAACTCGACCTTGCCGTGCGCCTTCGCGAACAAGGTGTGGTCCGTGCCGATACCGACGTTCAGACCGGGGCGATAAACTGTGCCGCGCTGACGGATCAAAATGTTGCCGGCGAGAACGTCCTCACCGCCGAACTTCTTGACGCCCAGCCGCTTGGAATGCGAGTCACGACCGTTGCGTGTACTGCCGCCTGCTTTTTTATGTGCCATTTGAGTGCCTCCTCGATGCGCTTAAGCGACGATCGACGTGATCTTCACGTCGGTGTACGGCTGACGGTGCGAACCTTCGCGCTTGTAGTGCTTGCGCCGGCGAAACTTGACGATCCGTACCTTGTCGCCCTTTCCATGACTCTCGACCGTCGCGAGCACCTTCGCGCTGCCCACATAGGGCGCGCCGATGGTCACGTCGGAACCGGCACCGACGAGCAGCACCTGATTGAATTCGACGCTGGCACCGGCTTCGGCATTGAGCTTCTCAATGCGCACGACGGCACCTTCTTTGACGCGGTACTGTTTACCGCCCGTGGCAATCACGGCATACATCGTTATAACTCCAGCTGAGGGGCCACGGGGGCCTGCAAAAGAGCCGCGGATTGTACGGCGGCCGAGCCCTGGGGTCAATTTTTGGATTGGAGCGGTGATTTACCTCCCGGCGGGCCTGCCAGGGCCCGGGGAGGGGTCGTCTCGGCCTGTCGCGGGGCGCACGGTCGGTGGGCGGTGCGAGGGATTCTTAGGTACCATGGAGTATTGGTTCGAGCGCTGCATGACAATAGAACAGATCCGTGAGTTGGTTTCCGCTGATTTTGAGGCCGTCAATCGGGTCGTCAAAGATCGCCTACACAGCCAGGTCGCCCTCGTCGACCAGGTTGCGACCTATATCATTCATTCTGGCGGCAAGCGGTTGCGGCCGCTGCTGGTGCTGCTCGCCGCGCGCGCGAGCGGCTACCACGGTGAACGCCACATCGAATGTGCCGCAGTAATCGAGTTCATTCATACCGCGACGCTGTTGCATGACGATGTCGTCGACGGCTCGTCCTTGCGGCGCGGACGCGAAACCGCCAACGAAGTGTTCGGCAATGCAACCAGCGTCCTGGTGGGCGATTTCCTGTATTCACGCGCCTTTCAAATGATGGTCACGCTCGATCGCATGGCCATCATGTCGATCATGGGCGAAGCGACCAACGCGATCGCCGAGGGCGAAGTGCTGCAGCTCATGACCGCGCGCGATCCGGCCACGACCGAGCTGCGCTACCTCGAGGTCATCCATCGCAAAACCGCCCGGCTGTTCGAGGCGGCCGCGCAAATCGGCGCGGTGATCAGCGATGCGCCGCCCGCCGTCGAGCGTGCACTCGCGAGCTTCGGCAATCACATCGGTACCGCATTTCAACTCGTCGACGATGCGCTCGATTACCAGGCCGATGAGAGCAGCCTTGGGAAGCATTTAGGCGATGATCTCGCAGAGGGGAAACCGACGCTCCCCTTGATTTATGCACTGCAACATGGCACCGACGAACAGCGCACAATGATTCGCGACGCGATCGAACACGGCGGCCTCGAGCGGCTCGAGGAGATCACCAAGGCCGTTGCAAGCGTCGGGGGCCTTGCGTACACTGCGCGCCTCGCTCAAAGCGAGGTAGATCAGGCGCTTGCTGCGCTGGCGCCCCTTCCCGAAACCGCTTTCAAAGAAGGTCTCAGCGAACTTGCAAGGTTCGCAGTCGCGCGCAAGAGTTGATTTGCGGCCGAATTTCGGGGTGTAGCTCAGCCTGGTAGAGCACTACGTTCGGGACGTAGGAGTCGCAGGTTCAAATCCTGTCACCCCGACCACTGATTCTAAAGTATTTTTCGAACCCACGTTTCTCCTGGGGGCGACCTTCGGACACCTCTGGGGGCTAGCCCGGGGGCGAGATTCACTCAACGCTATTGCCCGCAAGCACGGGTGACACGCTTGTCGTTTGGAAACTCGATCGCCTGGGTCGCAGCGTCAAAGGGCTGGTCGATTCGGTTAATGGCCTCGAATCCCACGAGGTGCATTTCCGGAGCCTGGCCGACGGCATCGACACGAAGACGCCCAAATCCCCGCGTATGGAGTTGTTGCAGGCTGAACCGTAGATCGCCAACACGACCTATGACACTTGACCGCTATCAGGTTCCTGCGTACCTGGGGCATCGTCCCCGATTTTCGGGGCTGTCTGTTGAGATGTCTTTGGTTGGGCGGCCCGCTGCTCTTCGATGTAGGAAACGAGCGCGAGTTGCACCACTCGTTCAAACCAAGTCACCGGCGGCAATAGGCGTTCACCGGAGAAGGCTGCCACCACGGCATCAATTGGAATCTGAGGGCTGGTTCCGACTCCCACGGTCGCCGGGAACGACCGTCCCGCGTGTAATGCCGAGCTCCGCGAATGATAGATGTCGCCGAGCACTCGCTCAAAGTCCGTCTTCTTCGGTAAAAACGGTTCGACAGTGACGAATAGGTCGTCTTTCTGCCATAGCCGATCGTCGGTGTATTGCTGAAGGCAGCGCTGGAATTTCTTCGAGGTCCAAGCCATCCCGTGCGTGGCCACGATGGCAAGGTCACGTGCACCCGCCTCGATGACTCCGAGTTGGATGGCCCGGTCATACACCTTTTTCTTGGCTTTGACCTTCTCATCGTCCGTGGGCGAGTAATCCTTCAGGGCCTCGCCCGCCAACGTTTCCGCGGCGGCGATGAACATCTGGTAGGCCATTTCGGGGCGCTCTTCAATCAGCTGCATTCCCTCAGAATACAGACGTGCACACGCCACGATCGTTTCGGCGGCGGACATCGACGGAAGCGCCGAGAGTGTCGACGACAGCCAACCGACATCGACCGCCACCGGCGCCGAGGCGGAGTCGTCGAACTCTTGCTTGCCATCGTAGCTGGTGAGGACACGCAGGGGTCGTCGCCGCCACGTGACCCCGGGGCGCACGCCGGCAATCGGTTGCGGGAAGTCTTGCAGTCCCGAGGCGCTCGGCACCGGTTCCGTGGGCGTCGTACGCACATGGCTGTGCACGGTGATCAATCGGCGGAGCAGCACGGTCAGGAGCGCCGCGAGATCGTCCGCAATCTCGCGATGCGGAGAAAACATTTTGGAAACCCGCGGAAGTTTCACGCCAGCCGGTTGCTCCTCAGTCACGAGGGTTGCGGGTACGCGCAGCGCAAGTTCCTGAGGGTAGGAGTCCGTCGGTTGGCTCACGACGTAAAGTACGATCCGCCCCCTCAATAGCGAGCGACACACTTCTGATTTCGTCCAATCATAGGTGACGACGTTGCCGTTATAGAGAATGCCAGAGCACAACAGCCGAAATTCGCCGAGCTCCACTCCCCGAGTGGAGGCAGCCGGTGATTCCTGTAAGGCATCAAGTACGTACATGGAGTGCGTCCCTCTTTTGAATCTCCTCCCCTGTCACTGATTCCGGTCCTCCGAAGGCCGGCCGGCCGGCGGGCGGTGGGTGCGACGCCGCCGATCGATTCGAAACGCGGTTCGACCGATTCCCCAACAAGGTCCGGGTGCCCCGGTGCGATGAGAATATGGCTCGCCATCCACGTTCTACCTCCCTTCGGGAATCCATTCTCCGGCTCAATGCCCGCACTCTTCGACTTACAATCATAAATTCGGGATCAGTATAGGCAGGGATTCAGGGAAAATATGGCCGATACCCCGGAAATTTTGACGCCGCGATTTGCCATGAGATTTTCAGGTGGCCCTTTGTCAACCTGTGAGCCAAGTCGACGGTGTGGCTTGAAAGACGATGAGATAATACGAACGCCTTCAGTTCACGGAAGACCTCAATGGCAACCTCAACGTCATCCGGCAAGCGGCTCAGACTCACCGTCTTTCTGATCAAGGATACGTATCCAGCGGTTGAGGATTTTCTCTCCGTCGCCCAGCTCAACGAAGTCCCCGTCACGAGCGGCACGTCGAAGGGGACCCTCTATTTCAAGAGCGGATTTAAGAGCCAGCCTCCTTGGGCGGCCATTTTTGCAGACGTTCCCGGGTTTAATCCGAAGCAGATCGTCAACCAAGGATCCCGCGCGATCTACGTCTCGCGAATCAAGGGCCGTTGGTTTTGCTTCACATTTGGCTATACGCGACATCTCATCGATGAGTCCGCGATCGAGCGTAATTTTGGACTGATCGTCTCGCTCAACCTCGGAGACCCTCGAGCCATCAAAGCCATCGATAAGACCAACATCAGTCACGTGGGACTGCAGTCGCGCGAACAAGCGGGTCGGGACGTGGGTTTCGAGGGGTTTGAATTCGACACGGACATCGATCTGCTCAAATCGATCACGGCCAAGAGCGCACCGATCGATGGTGAGGAGCAGGATACGTACTCGGGTCGCGACTCCGTGACGGTGTACACGCACGTGGATCTTGACTCGTTCACCACCATTGCCGAGACCTTGTTTGCAGCCTATCAGAAGAAGACCTATCAGAAGAGCTATCCCTGGATCGACAAGATCACCCAAGAGCGCGACGCCGGCGTGGTCAAGCTCTTGGATGAGGCGGTGGTTCAGAAGATCAATCAGGGCGAGTTCGCAAAAATCTGGCTAGCGATTCCGGAGATCTTGAACTGGGAGGAGATCGACGGCTTCTCCTACCGACCGCCGTCGCAAAACCCCAAGAAAGCCGGGCCCGTACTTCACCCCGACATTGATCTGGAGAGCTGGCTCGCGGAATCAAAACTCGCTGGTGAGGTGAGTATCGAGAATCTCTGTAGCAAGAAGATATTCAGGTGCATGAAGGATGGCACGGAACCCGCCACCTGGAAGGTCTACCGGTGCCTCAATGCGGAAATTGATCTTAAGCAAAAGAAATACATTTTGAACGACGGCGATTGGTACAACGTCGACGGGAACTACGTCAAAGAGATCGAGGCCTACTATGCGAGCATCCCCGCCTCGTCTCTGGCGTTACCTAAATTCGGAACCAAGACAGAGCCCACGTACTTGGCGGGGCTGGGGGCAAGCCATCCAAACCTCGCCGTGATGGATCGAAAATTGATCATGATCGGCAACGGCAAGAGCCGGGTGGAGTTTTGCGATCTTTACTCGAAGAGCTTGGACATCGTGCACGTCAAACAATATGGCGGCTCCTCCGTGTTGAGCCATCTCTTTAGCCAGGCGGTCGTCTCGGCGGAATGCTTCTTGTACGAATCCACTTTTCGCGACAAACTCAATCAATTGCTGCCCGTGGGCTTCAAGTTAAACGACACCTCGCTGGCACCGGTGGCCACGCGGCACACCGTGTGCTTGGCGATCATGAGTAAGGTGAAAGGGCCGCTCGAGATTCCTTTCTTCAGCAAGGTAAGCTTGAAGCATGCGGTCAAGGCCTTGAGGAAAATGGATTTCAAGGTCACCAAACTCAAGATCGAACGTTAAGCTGTGAACCGGCGACCTGATTGGACGCCGATCGGCGTCGCAACCATTTGATTTGTGGTTGCATGC
>JBEKSM010000034.1:0-54226 GCA_049517075.1 Steroidobacteraceae bacterium
CGCTGGTATCTGTTCGGCATCTACTGCTTGGCCGCGGCGGCCGTGGTCGCCTATCTGCATGGCGCCGGCTATTGAAACCGTGATGCCGTATTCCGTCCAACCCGTCGATATCGCCCATCTGATTCAAGTGGCGCTGACGCCCATTTTCCTGATATCCGCGATCGGAGTGACCTTGAGCGTGCTGACCAGCCGGCTTGCGCGCATCGTCGACCGAGCGCGCGACATGGAGGATCGCCTGACGCGCAGCGAACACGCCGGCGACGGCCGGGATCTGCATCACCAGCTGCGCGTCATGGCGCGCCGGGCGCGCTACATCAAGTCGGCGATCACTCTCATCACGGTCGCGGCGCTGTTCATATCGCTGGTCGTCGTGATGCTGTTCGTCAACGCGTTCCTGCGTTGGGATCTGCCGGAGCTCATCGCGATCCTGTTCATTTTGTCGATGCTGTCGCTTGCCGCGGCGCTGACGACTTTTCTGATCGAAGTGCGAATCGCGACGAAGACGCTGCGCATCGGCATCGACGCCGCGTCACATCAAGGCGAGGATTGAGCTGCCGCAGGCGGGATTTCGCGGACCGGTATCGGCACGTTGCAAACGTCGATATGCCCGGCTTTGGCCTTGAACCATTCTTCGGGACGATTGCGGCGCGACTCGATCACGCGCAGGAACAATCGGGAATCGGTGCGTAGAACCTCGAGATTCGACCGTTCGGCCGGCGCCACATCGGCGGCGAGTTCGATCGCGCGAATCGGCACGGTTGCCTGAGTCTTAGAATAAAATCCCATCTGTTCGCCGCCGCGGGGCAGGCTCGAGAGCTCATCGATGCCCTTGACGATGCGTCCGACCAAGGCGACATTGCGATCCAGATGACGCGGCGCGTGGCCGATCACCGCATACAACTCGGCTCCGGTGCTGCGTGTGTCGTCGTCGCGTCCGACGCCGACCATGGCATAGCAATGCACGAGCCAGGTGCGACCGATCTTCGGATCTCTGGCCGCCGGGAAATCGCCAGAGAAACCGACCAGGGGTGCGTAAACATCGCCGTCGGGCAAGCGCGTGAATGCATCGTGAGCGCCGATCGGGGCGTCGAATTCCGCGGCCACCTTCTCGACACCGTCCGCGAGCGCCCGTGTTCCGTCCGCGTCGCCCCACTGCACGACATAATCGTCTTGGACGCGCAAGATCGCGAGGCCGTTGAAATACCCTGCATGCGCCAGAGCGCGGATGTTCGCGACGTGCAGCGGCGCAAACGCCGGCGCCAGCTCGATGACGACGCGGCCACTCGCGAGTTCGAGATACAGCGTATTCTCCGGATCCAAGGGGCGCCAATCCGCGGCCGAGGAGCCGGCCAGCAGCTGGGACATCGTCGGCGCCTGGGCGGGTGCCGCTTGGACCAAGGGCCCAAGAACGAGGCTCAGGGCAAGGAGGATCGGACTCTTCGCGCTAGAATGCATGTCAAAAGTATCGCATAGTTTCAACGGCAGTTTTATGGAGGGTGGAATGCGGCGAATCCTTCTCGTGACGACGTTTTCGGTGCTTGCCGCGACGGCGATCGGCGGCTCGGCCTGGGCGCAGATGCCTGGCGGCGGCCCGATGTCCGGCGGCCGGCCGAGCAGCCCTCAGCCCGACGAGCACATGGATACGACGCCGAAGCCCGACAAGCCGGACGTTGCGGCCCAGAAGTTTTATAAGGCGGCCGCGAAGGCGCTCGAGAAGGCCATGCAGCATGATCAACTCGCGCTCAAGGCGCCGAATGCGGATAAGCGGGCCGATGAATTGGAGAAGGCCCGGGACCAGTATTATCGGGCGCTCGATTTGTTCACCGAGACCTTGAGCAACAATGCCGACATGGCGGATGCCTGGAATTCGGCGGGCTACGTGCACTTGCGCCTCGGCGCTTACGGCGAGTCGGTCGACGACTACGACCATGCGCTCAAACTCAAGCCGGACTTGGAAGAGGCGATCGCGCATCGCGCCGAGGGGTACTTGCGCCTCGATCGGCTCGACGAGGCCGAGAGCGCCTACATGGATCTTTATAATCACGCTCGCCCGCTCGCGGATCAATTGATGACCGTGATGCAGCGCTGGCTCGAGGATCATCGCCAGGATCCGAAGGGCATGCGGCCCACTCAAATCGACGCGTTCGATCGCTGGCTCAAGGAACGCGACAAAGTCGCGAATCAGGCTGCTTCTTAACGACTCAGCCGGTGGCCCGCGGCAGCTGCTCCGATTTGATCGCGTCGAGCTCTCGGCGCAGCTTCTCGACGAGTTCCTCGAGGCGCGTGACGCGGGAGCTTATGGACCCTGCAGCCGACGCCGCGCCGTCGAAGGCGCTCTCGGCGATCGACTGGGCTTCTTCTACGGATTCGATCATGCCGCTGAACAGGTGCGCGTAGCGCGATTCGCGTGTGCCGGCGATGCGCTCGAGCCGCGCGATGAACGGACCGTCTTCGCGCGTCATCAAGCCTTTGAGGGTCGTTTCCACTTGCTCGGCGTCGGAGAATTCGCACAAGCGATTGGTACGTGAGCGCAATTCTCCGGGTGTCTGGGGCCCTCGCAGCAGCAGCACGCAAATGATGCCCAATTCCTGCTTGGAGAACTTCAGCGATCCGAATTCGGTATTGCAAAAGCGGTGCTTGTATTTCGTGACCCGGCCGCCGTAGCCCGCCGACTTGTCGCTGACCATGTGCTTTTTCATGAGGGCGTCGACCGCTTGCTGCACCGTTGCTTCGCTCAATTCGAGCACCGGCTCCCGATTGGTTTTTTGATTGCAGGCATTGGTGAGCGCATTGAGCGACAGCGGGTATTGATCCGGCGTCGTGATCTCCTTTTCGATCAAACAGCCGATGACACGCGCTTCAATTGCCGAAAATTCGATATTCATGTCCACCTTCCAAGTCGCCGCCGGTTGCATTAGGGTAGCGCCTTTACCACCTCAGGATGTTCTCCAATGAAAACAAAAGCCGCGGTTGCCTACGCTGCCGGAAAGCCTCTGGAAATCGTCACGGTGGACCTCGCGGGACCTAAGGCGGGCGAGGTCTTGATCGAAATCAAGGCGACCGGAATCTGCCACACCGACGAGTTTACCCGCTCGGGAGCGGACCCCGAGGGCTTGTTCCCGGCAATCCTGGGGCATGAGGGGGCGGGCATCGTCGTCGACGTCGGACCCGGCGTAAGCTCGGTTCGCAAGGGCGACCACGTGATCCCGCTGTACACGCCCGAATGCCGGCAATGCAAATCCTGCACGTCGCGCAAGACCAATTTGTGCACGGCGATCCGCGCGACTCAGGGCAAGGGGCTGATGCCGGACGGGACCAGCCGATTTTCGATCGGCAAGGATTTGGTGCATCACTACATGGGCTGTTCGACGTTCTCGAATTTCACGGTGTTACCGGAAATCGCGGTCGCGAAGATCCGCGAGGACGCGCCGTTCGACAAGGTTTGCTACATCGGCTGCGGCGTGACCACGGGCGTAGGCGCAGTGATCAATACCGCGAAAGTGGAGCCCGGCGCCAATGTCGTGGTGTTCGGGCTCGGCGGCATCGGACTCAACGTCGTGCAGGGCGCGCGCATGGTCGGCGCGAATAAAATCATCGGCGTCGATTTGAATCCCGCGCGCAAACCGCTCGCCGAGAAATTCGGCCTCACGCATTTCGTCAATCCCAAGGAGGTCGGCGGCGATCTGGTCGCACATTTGGTGGCGCTGACCGACGGCGGCGCCGACTACAGCTTCGAGTGTGTCGGCAGCGTCGAGTTGATGCGCCAGGCGCTGGAGTGCTGTCATCGCGGCTGGGGCGTCTCGGTGGTCATTGGTGTTGCCGGGGCGGGCAAGGAGATCAGCACGCGGCCGTTCCAGCTCGTGACGGGCCGCGTCTGGAAGGGCACGGCTTTCGGGGGCGCACGCGGCCGCACCGATGTCCCGAAAATCGTCGACTGGTACATGGACGGCAAGATCAACATCGATGATCTGATCACGCACCAAATGCCGCTCGAGAACATCAATCACGCGTTCGATCTCATGCATTCCGGCGAGTCGATACGCAGCGTGGTGGTCTACTGATGAGCGGGCTCAAGCTGCTCTCGGAGCATGCCTGCTACGGCGGGGTGCAGCGCTTCTATGAGCACGCGTCGAGCGAGACGCGCGGGGCCATGAAATTCGGCGCCTATCTGCCGCCGCAATCACAGTCGCGCAGGGTGCCGGTGCTGTATTTCCTCTCTGGCCTGACCTGCACCGAGGAGACCTTTCCGATCAAGAGCCATGCGCAATCCATTGCGGCGCAGTTGGGTCTGATGCTGATTTCACCCGACACGAGTCCGCGCCAACCGCGCTTGGCGGGCGACAGCGAGAACTGGGATTTCGGGTATTCCGCCGGGTTCTACCTCGATGCGACGCAGGCGCCCTGGGCGCAGCACTACCGGATGTACAGCTACATCACCGCCGAACTGCCGGCGCTGGTCGCGGCCAGCTTGCCCGCAGCGCCCGGCGCGAGCGGCATCTTCGGGCATTCGATGGGCGGGCACGGCGCACTGATTTGCGCGCTGCGCAATCCGCAGAATTACAAATCGGTGTCGGCATTCGCACCGATCGCGGCGCCGATGCGCTGCCCCTGGGGACGGAACGCGTTCACTCGCTATCTGGGTGCGGATCAGGAAAGCTGGCGCAAGTACGATGCCAGCGAATTGGTCGCCACCCATCGTTTTCCCGGAACGATCCTCATCGATCAGGGAACGACCGACCAATATCGCACCGAGCAATTGCTGCCCGAGCAGTTTGCCGCAGCGGCCGCGGCGTCCGGACAGCCGGTCGATCTACGCATGCAGCCGGGATATGACCACGGCTACTACTTCATCCAAAGTTTCATGGGCGATCACCTGCGCCATCACGCCGCGCACTTGATCGGCGCGGCCTGATCGGCGCGATCCGATCAACGTGAGTTGATCATCGGCTCCGAGGTGATCTGGCCGTCGAAGTCCGTCCACACGTGCTTGGCGAAGTCGTAGAGCTTGCAACGGCGCACCGTGTTCCAGTAGTAGCGCCAGGTGAACACTTCCGAATTCAGTCGCTCGTCGAGCGTCGCAGTGAGCCGCGCCTGGGCTTCCTTGAGCCGATAGAGCGGAATGCCCATGTTCACGTGATGCGCGCCGTGCTCGAGGATGTAGTGAATCAGCCCGTCGAGCGGACGCATGAGTTTGACGTGAACCGTCGTGGTGGCGTAGCCGGCATTCGCGCTCCACTCGTCGCGGCGCTCGTACCATGCAACCCGCGGGTGCGTGTGCTGCACATAGACGACGAAGCCCATGAGGCAATTCCACAAAAAGAACGGCACGGCGAACGCGAAGATCAGCAGTGAGATGATCGAGCGGCCGCTGTGGATGCCCCAAACCACGAGTCCGCCGATCCAGAGTGTCGCGAACGAGGCCACCAGCAGGCTATCGACGGTGTAGCTCGTGCGCCGAATCGACACGTGCTTGCGGCCCGGGAAGAACAATTTCTTCCACCACATTTCGATCATGTAGTACACGCCCTGGCCGACGCCGCTGCGATAGACGCGCTCCAACTGGCGCCGGATCCACGGCAGGCGCGCGAATTCGCTCGGCGAATAGGGAGTCCACACGTAATCGCGACCCTTCAGATTGGTAAATCCGTGGTGGGCGAGGTTATGGCCGATCTCCCAGAGGCTGTAGGGCGTCAGCGACGGCAGGAATGCGATGCGGCCGATCCACTTGTTGAGCGTCTTGCTCGGCGTGTAGGAGCCGTGGCAGGCATCGTGGCCGATCACGAACAGGCGCGCGATCCACAAGGCCGCGACCATCGAGGTCAACATCTTGATCCACCAACTCTCGACGATCAGCAGGCTCGCGATCGCGACGCCCAGCACCAGCCAGTCGAGAAAAAACCAAATGACCGGAGTCACGATTCCCGGATCCACGGCAAACGGCTGCAGCAGCTTGGTGAATTTGCGGCGACCGCTGACCGCAGCGGCCGGTGTCGCCTCGGTGGCCGCCGGTACGTCCGCTTGCGCTTCGGCAGCTTCGCGTTTAGGGCTTGGTTCCATGAAACACTCCAACCAGCATTTTGGTCCAACGAACCCGGTATTATACGCTCAGGTGGGAGATAAAACCTGCGCGAATGTCGCAGGTTTTTTGCCGAGGCCGGAGTGCTTGAGGCGGCGTCGGCTCAGGCGGTCTCGGCATCGGGCCAGAGCAAAACCCCTAGGTGCTCGCAAGCCTCGATCAGGGCCGCTGCGGCCTCGCGGGTGCTGGCATCCAGGCGCCGATCGTGCGTGAGCAACCACGTGAGGCGCGCGCGCCGCGACCGCGCCGACGGCTCGCTGTCGAACAGCGCCGGGAATAAGCCCAATGCATCGACGAATTCACGCAGCGCGGCACTCGAGGCGACATTCGGCGGAGCGCTCAACAGCAGCTTGAGCCAGGTCACGCAGCGCTTGGCAAGTCCCGCGCGTGTAATTCCGAGGCTCGTGCGCCGCCCGGCCTCGCCGTCGGCGAGAGAATCGGTCAAATGTCGGTAGCGTTCGACGGCCGCCTCGTCGGCCGGCAGGGCGGGGCTTGCATCCGACAATACCGAGCGCAACAGATCGGCAAGCAGCAGCGACAAAGACTCCGCCAAAAAACGCTGGCATTGTTCGGTGTCCGGGCGAGCCAATTGTTCCCAGGACAGAGGGTCACCGGATTTTCGCGCAGGCGGCTTTGACATGGCTCCAGTGTAGCCGCTTGGTCAGCCGCCGCAACCTTGACGTGGCGGCCGTCCGCATGGCAGCTTTCCACGCTGCTCGGGTTGTGGCTCGCGCAATCGTCTGTGGCCCGCTGGAGTATCGATCGATGAGCGCGAAACTCGAGATCGCACTGCACGAGGTGTCGGTGCGGCGCGCCGATCATTGGGCACTGCATGAAATAACGCTGCGGCTGCGCGGCGGTGAGCGCTGGGCGCTGATCGGCGGCAATGGCGCGGGCAAGACGCAGCTGCTCAAGTTGTTGGCGACCGATGTCTGGCCGACGCCGAGCGGACGCGAGCAAGTCGTCTACAAACTCGGCAACCGGCGTCTCGATCGCAGGAGCGCGAAGCGCCACATCGCGTATCTCGGCGCCGAACGGCAAGACAAATATGCGCGCTACGCCTGGAATCTGCGCGTCCGCGATCTGATCGCGACTGGTATTCACGGCACCGACCTGCTGCTCGATGTGGTCACGCCGGCGCAGCGCCGGCGCGTCACCGCGCTGCTGCGCGCCTGCTCGCTGACGTCGCTTGCGAGCCGCGGATTCTTATCCTTGTCGTACGGACAGAAGCGCGTGGCGCTGCTCGCGCGCGCGTTGGCGGCACGGCCGCAGTGGCTGCTGCTCGACGAGTTCTACAACGGACTCGATCGGCGCTACCGGGCGCGCATCGACGCGATCCTCGAGCGCACGCGCCGCGCAGGCCAGTCCTGGGTCGTCGCGGCGCATCGGGCGTCGGACGTGCCGCCGGGCACGACGCATCTGATGGAGCTGCACGAAGGCCGCTTGATCGAAACCAGGCGCTACGAGCGCGCGGATACCATGCGGCTCGCGCGCGATGCCCGGGAAGGTCCGCAGGCCCCGATGCGTTTTCACAAAGCGAAGCGCGGAAAGCGGCTACTGAGGCTCGCGCATGTTGATTTGTATGTCGATTATCGGCCGGTGCTGCGCGACGTGAATTGGGAGTTGCGCCGCGGCGAACAATGGGCGATCACCGGGGCGAACGGAGCGGGCAAGTCGAGTTTCCTGAAGCTGATCTATGGAGATTTGTCGCCTGCGTTGGGCGGCCGCGTCGAGCGCGCCGGCTTGCGGCCGGGCACGCCGATCGCGGCGTGGAAACGCCGGGTCGGCCTCGTCTCGCCCGAGCTGCAGACCGATTATTCGGCCGGCGTCGAGGTTCTCGAGTTGGTGGCGAGCGGACGCTACGCGAGCATCGGCCTCGTCGATCCGCCGACGCCGCAGGATCGGC
Source organism: Steroidobacteraceae bacterium (assembly GCA_049517075.1). Classification (GTDB taxonomy): domain Bacteria; phylum Pseudomonadota; class Gammaproteobacteria; order Steroidobacterales; family Steroidobacteraceae; genus Bog-1198. The sequence goes on from JBEKSM010000034.1 coordinate 7,983, forward strand.
GCGCCGCCGCGCGCTGGCTCGCATTCTTCGAGCTATCGGCGCTGGCACGGCGCAAGGCGCGTGAATTGTCGTACGGCCAGCTGCGCCGCGCGCTGATTGCGCGCGCGCTCTGCGCCGAACCGCGGCTGTTGTTGTTGGACGAGCCGCTGACCGGCCTCGATCCGCGAGGCCGTGCCGCGATCAAGCGCTTCTTGCAGCAGCTCATGAAGCGCGGGGTCACGCTGATCATTGCCGTGCATCATCCGGAGGACCTGCCGACGGGCATAACGCATGGCTTGTATTTACATAAGCGGCGGGCGATCGCTATAGATTCCGATTCTGCGAACTGAGTCTGCGGCGCGCCGCCGCGATCACGGCTAAAACGAGGCTCCTACTGTTGAGCCGGAGAGCCTCGATGACCCCGCGCCTTAGGTCTGCGATCCTTGCCTCGAGTCTTTGCATGCTCGCCGCATGCAGCGGTTCGGGATATGCCGTGCGGCCGGTACCGCGCATCGCCGCCGATAACGTCGGGCGCCCCATCGGCCGCTTGCAAGAGGCGTTCGGTGAACCGCGCAAGGTCGATACGACGTCGACCAAGCAGATTTACGTCTGGTTCATCGCGCAGGCGCCCGCGGGCGCTCCCGCCGGCTTTCACGGCTGCGAGCTCGAGGTCACGGTCGAGCCCAATTCCCAGCACGTTCTCGGATATTCGATGTCGAATATCGGTTGGACCAAGTGCGGAGAAATCGCGCGCCGCGTGCGCATCGCTGCGGGCTGAGATTAAGCGCCCTTCGGGCTAGCCTCGAGGTTTTTTCGCTACAATACGCCGCCAACGCCCGCTCGCCGAGCGCACCTGGAGGCCTTTGTGCCGCTGTATGCATTCTCGTTCCTCTCTCTGCTGATCCAAGTCGGCTTGATCGTGCACGTGGTCAAGACCGGTCGCAGCTGGATATGGGTTGCCGCGATCGGCTTTCTGCCCGGCGCCGGTTCGCTCGCTTACGTCGTGGTCGAGTTGTTGCCGGATTTGCTGCGCGGAGGCACTGCTCGGCGCGCGAGATCCGGCGTCGAGCGCATCATCGATCCGAATCGCGGCTTGCGCCAGGCCAACGCCGAAGTCGAGATTTCCGGCAACGTCGATGCGCGCCGCCGTCTCGCCGATGAGCTCATGGCGCGCGGCCAGTACGAGCGGGCGATCGAAGTCTACGGCGGCGGCCTGACCGGCATCTTCGAACACGATCCGGCCTTGCTGCTCGGCCTCGCCAAGGCACAGTTTGCTCAACGAGACTTCCCGGCTGCGCGCATCACGCTGCAACGTCTTGCAGACCAGAATCCCGATTTCAAGTCGACCGATGCGCGCCTGCTCTACGCGCGTACGCTCGAGGCCGTGGGGGCCTTGGAAGAATCCGAACGCGAATATGCGACGATCGCACCCGCGTTTCCGGGTGCCGAGGCGCGGCTGCGCTATGGGCTGCTGCTGAAGCGGCGCGGCAAGACCGACGAGGCGCGCCGGGTTCTCAAGGATCTGTTGGACAGCGCCGAAATCGGACCCCGCCATTACCGCAAGGCGCAGGCCGAATGGCTGCAACAAGCGCGCAGTGAACTGTAGCTGCGCGGCGTGACGAAAAACCACGGAGCGGCGTTTCGCATTGCGGTGCTGGCGATCTGCATCGCACTCGGCGCTTGCAAGAGCCAGAAAGAGCCGGCGCAGACGCTGATCGACGAGATCGAGTTGACGCTCGCGGGCACTGCGGCGGATGCCGCAAAGTACGCGCCGACGCAATTTCACGAAGTGGATGCCGAACTCGGCACACTGCGCCGCTCGTACGACGCCAAGGATTATGCCGACGTGTTGTCGCGCGGGCCGGCGGTTCTTGCTGCGGCCGGGGAGCTGATCGGCACGGCGTCCGCCGCCAAGGCTGACCGCACTCGAGCGCTCAATCTCGCCTGGTCTGCGCTCGCCGAGTCGCTGCCAAATCGCATGAGCGCGCTCGCGACCCGCGTCGATCGGCTCGCAGCGCGTCCACGCGGCAAAGCGGCTGACGGTGTCGATGTGGCCGCGGCTAAAGCGGCATTGCGGGATATCTATGCGCTATGGTCCAAGGCGCGATCGGCGTTTGCGTCGCGAAATATCGAGGAAGCCGTGCAAACGGCCGATGCGGTCAAGGCGAAGATCGATGAGTTGAGCGAAGTGCTGGGGCCTTCAGACGGCTAGCTCGCCTTCGCTGACGATGACCGCGTTGCCGCCGATCCGAACCGCGATCAATTCCCGGCCGGCAAATTCCAGCCGGACCCGAACCTCGCCCGGCCGATGCATCTGCCGGCCTTGAGATCCGAGGAAGGACGACGTCTCGTGATCGATGACGCCGTGTTTCAGCAAATAGCAGGCGAGCATCGCATGCGCGTTGCCGCTGACCGGATCTTCCGGAATCCCGAGCGCCGGGCAGAACATGCGCGAGTCCGTCGACACGACGCCTCGCTGCACGCGATGCGAAAAGACAAAAAACCCTTCAGCGCCGATCTCGCGGCCGATCGCGAGCAAACTCTCGAAGTTGGGCGCGAGCGCGTCGAGCGCGGCCGTATCCGCGACCGGCAGCAGCAATCGGCTGCTGCCCTTGCGCGCGATGCACGTCGGCAGCAACTCGTGGAGCTCAGGTACCGGTAGCCGCAGCGCCTCTGCGACGCGCAGCGTCGTCTTCAGCGGCAGCGGCTCGTCGAGTGCCGGTACCGACTGGCGGAACTCGATCGTCGGATCGCGGGCGCCGGGCGCATCCGCCAATACGTCGACCTCGATGATTCCGGTTCCCGACTTCTGGCGGCAGGGCCCCTGCCCGCGGCGGCCGAGCGCGAACAGCACGGCGTGCGCCGCAACTGTCGCATGACCGACGAACGGCGCCTCTTTGCGGGCATTGAAGAAGCGCAAGCTGAAATCGTAATCGGCGCCGGTCGCGGCAAACACGAAGGCCGTTTCGGCGCTCGCGAATTCGCGCGCGATGCCGCTCAGGGTGGCCTCGCTCTGACCGTCGGCATCGAGCACCACGGTGGCCGGGTTGCCCGTAAATCGGGTTCGAGTGAAGGCATCGACATGAAAAATACGCACGATGATCTCTCCGCGGCAAACTTTACGCGAGGGGTCGACCGCAGTTTTGCATGCCCCGGATCATCCGGCTACACTCCCGCGGCTCGAGGGCGTAACGGAGAACTCAATGGCGCGGATGACGGTAGTGGATCGGGACGGCGAGGCACATGAGATCGAGGCAAAGCCGGGATTGAAATTGATGGAGATCCTGCGCGAGCTCGACTACGGCGTCGCGGCAATTTGCGGCGGCTTGTGCTCCTGCGCCACCTGCCATGTCTACATCGATGAGAATTCGATGGCGAAGCTGCCGAAGAAGCAAAGCGACGAGCAGGAATTGTTGACTGAGCTGTCGGATTACCGTGCCGAGGCATCCCGGCTGTCCTGCCAGGTCGATTTCACGGAAGCCTTGAGCGGCATCAAGGTGACGATCGCGCCGGATTCTTGAGTCCGCGGCCGAGAGCTCATTTCCTTTCCGACTGTCTGCGAACGGCCTCCTGCGCGGCCGCGATCGCAGCGGCGTCGCCGAGAAAGCGGCGCGCGCGAGGCCGCATCGGCGCGTCGAATTCGTAGACGATCGGTACCCCGGTTGGAATGTTGAATTCGACGATATCGCTCTCCGACATCCCGTCGAGCATCTTGACGAGGGCGCGCAGCGAATTGCCGTGCGCCACGACGAGCACGGTCTTGTCGGCGCGCAGTTCCGGTTCGATGCGCGCCTCCCAGTACGGCAAGACCCGCGCGAGCGTATCCTTGAGCGACTCCGCGGCCGGCAGCAGCCGCGGGTCGATGCCCGCGTAGCGCGGGTCGAAGCGCGGGTGGCGCGGATCGTTCTCGGAAAGCGGCGGCGGCGGGATGTCGTAGCTGCGGCGCCAGATTTTCACCTGGGCCGCGCCGTGCTGTTCAGCGGTTTGCGCCTTATTGAGACCTTGCAGCGCGCCGTAATGACGCTCGTTGAGTTTCCAGCTGCGTTCCACCGGGATCCACATTCGGTCGGTCGTATCGAGTATCGACCACAGCGTGCGAATGGCCCGTTTGAGCACCGAGGTGAACGCGATGTCGGCCGCGAGATGTTCCTTGAGCAACTCTCGGCCGGCCTGTAGAGCTTCCGTTCGCCCGAGTTCGCTCAAGTCCACGTCGACCCAGCCGGTGAACAGGTTGTCGACGTTCCAGGTGCTTTGTCCGTGGCGGACCAAGATCAATTTTCCGGGCAAGCGTGCATCCTCCCGCAGTGAGCGGCGATATCTTAGCTGAAGTTCATCAAGCCCTGGCAGCCGCGACGTACCAGCCTTCGAATTGCGCGGCCAGCGTGGGTCCATCGGTGAGATCGACGAGCAGCCGGATGCGCGCTCGCGCGGCTCGCCGCAGCACTTTGCGAAACTGCGCGATCTCTGGCGAGGTCGGCGCAGTCAAGGTCGCGCGAAAATCGCCGTTCACGGGTGTCAAATAGCGAATGTTGGACTCTTGGATGACGGCGTCGGCCTCGAGCGCGTGCTGCGCAAGATAGCGCGCAAGCCACGTCCAGCCGGTCAGCACGGCGAGCGCAAACAGGCTGCCGCCGAACGCGGTGCCCTTGTCGTTGGCGTTGGGAATCAGCGGTGCGCGCAACACGATCCCCGAGTCGTCGGCTGATTCGACGGTGATGCCGATGTGCGCGGCGATCGCGAACTCGCGCGAAATGCGCTCTCGCAGATAGTCGGGCCCGAACGCGTCCTCGCGCAGCATCGCCGGCTTGGGTTACGGACCGGCGAGGCGCCGGACCGATTGCAGTGCGACCGACAAGGTCGCGAAATCCGGCGCGGACCCTGCGCCGATATCGCCGATCAGTCCCTTGAGGTAGGCAATCTCGGTCGCATGCGCACCGATCCAGCGGTCGACGCGCGCCCTCGGCTCCGAGCCCTCGTGCGCGAGCGCGGCGCCGGTGATCTTGCGCTGAAGGGCGTAGAGGTCGTCCCGCAGTGCGCTGCGCGCGACCGAGTGCCAGTGGCCCTCGGCGGGCAGCGATTCAATCTGCTGCTTGATCCAGGCAAGGCCGATGCGCTCTCCCAGATCGAAGTAAGCGCGCGCTGCGTCCGCGATCGACAGGCGCGTCGCGCGCGATACCTCGACGACGTCGAGCGCCCCATGCATCGCATCGAGAGACGCGATGTGGGTCGCCAGCGACTCGGGGACGCGCTCGGCGATGAGCTTCGCGCGGTGCGCGGCGAATCGCGATTGCTCGGCGCCGCCGAGGATGCTCGCCAAATCCCGCAACAGCTCGCGCACGCCCGGACGAAAACGCGATACAGCGCGCTCGATATTCAAGTCCGTGCGCTGATGCGTCAGCAGCCAGTAGCTCGTATGTCGCAGGATGCGCGTCGTCTGTTCGATCGCGGCGTACTGCACCGATGCCGGAATGCGATTGTCGAGCGCCTCGATCGCGGTCCAAATGTCTCTGCATTCGATCGACTCGCGCGCAATCGTATAGGCGCGTGCGATCGCCGCGAGATCCGCGCCGGTGTCGGCCAGCGCGCGCACCGGAAATACGGGGCCCATGCGGTTGATCATGCTGTTGGTGATCGCCGTCGCGATGATCTCGCGCCGCAGGCGGTGGCGCTTGATGCGCTCGCCGAATCGCCGCTGCACCGGCGCGGGAAAATAGCGGGTCAGCTCAGTCGACAAATAGACGTCTTCGGGCACATCGGAATGGATCAATGCCTTGTAGGCCCAGATTTTGCCGTAGCTGAGCACGATCGCGAGCTCGGGCCGCGAGAGTCCCGCGCCTGCCTTGCGCCGGTCGGCGATTTCCTCCTCGGTCGGCAGATATTCGAGCGAGCGATTCAAGTCGCCGGAGCGCTCCAGCGTGCGAATCATCTCGGCGTCCTCGCCGAGACGCTGCTTCGCCTGCCATTCGAGACCGCTGATCGCCTGGCTCTGCAGGTAATTGTTGCGCAACACCAGCGCAGCGACTTCGCCGGTCATCTGCACGAGCAGCTTGTCGCGCGCCGCGCGCGTCAGCTCCTTGGCCCTGACCGCGCCGTTCAACAAGATTTTCAAATTGACTTCGACGTCGGAGCAGTTGACGCCCGCGGAGTTGTCGATGAAATCCGTATTGATTCGGCCGCCTCGCCTCGCATACTCGATGCGCCCGCGCTGCGAGAATCCCAGATTGCCGCCTTCGCCGACGACTTTGCAATTCAGCTCCCGCGCGTCGATGCGCACCGCATCGTTGCTGCGATCGCCGACGTCGCCGTGGCTCTCGTCGCTCGCCTTCACGTAAGTGCCGATGCCGCCGTTCCACAGCAGGTCCACCGGCAGCTTCAGAATTGCCTTGATGGCCTCGTTCGGCGTCGTGGTCGCGGGCAGGCCCAGCAAGGCCTGCGCCTCGCGCGGCAGGCTCAGGCTCTTGGAGCTGCGCGCAAACACGCCGCCGCCTTTGGAGATCAGCTTGCGCGAGTAGTCCTCCCAGCTCGAGCGCGGCAGATCGAACAGGCGGCGCCGTTCGCGCGCCGAGACCGCTGCATCGGGCTCGGGGTCGATGAAGATGTGTTGGTGATTGAATGCCGCGACGAGACGAATCTGCGGCGACTGCAGCATGCCGTTGCCGAACACGTCGCCCGCCATGTCGCCGATCCCCGCGACCGTGAACGGCTGCGTCTGAATATCGGTGCCGGCCTCGCGAAAATGGCGTTTCACGCATTCCCAGGCGCCGCGCGCGGTGATCGCCATTTTCTTGTGGTCATAGCCGACCGAGCCGCCCGAGGCGAAGGCGTCGCCGAGCCAGAAGGCGTATTCGGCGGAGAGCGCGTTCGCGATGTCGGAAAAAGTGGCCGTGCCCTTGTCGGCCGCGACCACCAGATACGGATCGTCGCCATCGTGCCGGATCACTTTTGCCGGGGGCACGACCGAGTCCGCGACGATATTGTCGGTGAGGTCGAGCAGGCCGCGGATCAGCGTTTGATAGCAGCCGATGACCTCGGCCTGCTGAGCCTCGCGGCTCTCGAACACCGTGCGCTTGAGCACGAAGCCGCCCTTCGCGCCGACCGGTACGATCACGGTGTTCTTGACGTTCTGCGCCTTCATGAGCCCCAAGACCTCGGTGCGGAAGTCCTCGCGCCGGTCGGACCAGCGAATGCCGCCGCGTGCGACCAGGCCCATGCGCAAGTGCACGCCCTCCATGCGCGGCGAAAACACGAAGATCTCGTAGAGCGGCTTCGGCAGCGGCAGCTCGCGCAGCTTTTGGCTCTCGATCTTGAACGAAAGATACTCTTTCGCCTGACCCACGGAGGTCGTTTGGTAGGCGTTGGTCCGCAGCGTCGCGGCGAGCGCGTTCCAGACTGCGCGCAAAATCCGATCTTCATCCGAGCCCTCGACTGCCTCGAGCGCGTCGCGCAGCTTCGCATCGAGGCGCGAAAGCGCGCGGGTGCGCGCCGCAGCGGCGATCGCCGGGTCGAAGCGCGCGACGAACAGGTCGGTCAACAGGCGCGCAACCGCGGCGTGGCGCGACAAAACGTCCGAGATGTAGCCCTGGCTGAACGGCAATCCGGTCTGCAGCAAATAGCGGCAATAAGCGCGCACGACCACGATCAATTGCCAGGGAATTCCCGCAAAGACGGTCAGGCGGTTGAGGCTGTCGTTATCCACCCGCCCGGTCCACACGGCCGTGAAGGTGCGCTTGATTTCCGCATCCAAGGCCTCGAATTTGGCCGTCGCCGTCGACCGCAGTTCGAGTTCGAGGTCCTGAATCCAGCCCCTGGCCGCGATCGAGTAGTCGAGTTGATAAGGCCTTTCCGCGATCACGCGCAGGCCCATGTTTTCGAGCATCGGCAGCAAATCCGAAATCGGAATGGCGTTGCCGCCGCGATAAATCTTGAGAAAGAACTTGTCGCGGCGCCGCGGATCGGGCCGGTACAGGTCCAAGTGCAATTGCGCCGGATCCTTCTCGACGGCCTCGAGAAACGAGACGTCGAAAGCGGCCGTTTCGGCCGAGAAGTCCTCGCGGTATGCGGCCGGAAACGCCGGTTCGTACTTCTCGTAGAGAGTCAGCGCATAGGCTTCGTCATAGCGCGCGAGCAGCGCGGCTTTGAACCCGTCGGCCCAGGAGCGCACGGCCGCGGCGATCTGCCGTTCGATCCCGGCAACATCGATGCGCCGCTCGTCGTTCGGCAGCGTGCGGGCGACGACATGCAGGTGCGCGAGGTTCGACTGCGCAATCTGCACCTGCGATTCGAGACTGAACGCCGAAAAGGCTTCGCGGATCACGTGCTCGATGCGTTCGCGGACCTGCGTATTGTATTTCTCGCGCGGCACGAAGATCAGGCACGAATAGAAGCGGCGGAACGGGTCACGGCGCCACAGGAAGCGCACGCGGGGCCGCTCCTGCAGGCCGAAGATGCCGGTCGCGATGCGTATCAGCTCCGGGACGCTCGCCTGGAACAGCTCGTCGCGCGGCAGCGATCCCAAAATGTGCTGCAGCGCCTTGCCGTCGTGACTGTCCGGCGCAAACGCAAAATGCTCGACGACCAGCGCGACCTTGTGCCCGAGCAGCGGAATGTCGCGCGGATTCGTGTTGTAGGCCGAGGAGGTCCATAACCCTAAGAATCGGCGCTCGCCAATGAGCCGTCCCTTGAGTTTCCCGGCCTTGCCGAATTGCTTGATGCCGACGTAGTCGAGATAACCCGGCCGGTGCACGGTCGAGGTGGAATTGGCCTTGGTCACGAGCGTCAGATCGTGCGAGCGGCTTTGACGGCGGATGTCGGCGGAGTGCACTTTCGTCGTGGTCTCGGGCGGACGATGCTTGGCGCGCAGGATTCCGAGGCCGGTGACCTCGAGCCTTTCGAGCGATTCCTTGCCGCGTGCGCCGCGCAGCCGGTATTCGCAATAACCGAGGAACGTGAAGTGCTGATTGACCATCCAAGAGAGCAGCGAGCGGGTTTCGTTGACTTCGCTCGCGTCGAATTTCGACTGGGTTGCGGCCAGTGCATCGGCGGTCTCGTGGGCGGCCGCCTGCATCGCTTGCCAATCGGCGCATGCGGCGCGCACATCGTGCAGATTGCGCTCGATCTCGAGGCACAGCGAACGCATGCTCGCCTCATCGATGATGCGGTCGATTTCGATATGCTGAAACGACTCCAAACTCCAGTGCTTGTCGGTGCCGGCGTCTTCGCGCGGGCGAATTCCGAGCAACTTGCCGGCGCGGTCGCGTGAGACCGAAAATATCGGATGCGCCAGAAAGTGCAGCGTGAGGCCGCGCCGTGACAGTGCGAGGCCGATCGAATCGACCAGAAACGGCATGTCGTCGTTGACCATCTCGACGATCGTGTGCGCCGACGTATAGCCATTGTCGCGTTTGGTGGGATTGAATACGCGCACCAAGGCGCGCCCGCGACGGCGTTGGCCCGCGAACGCGAGATGCGACGCTGCAATCGCGGACAAGACTCGCGGCTCGCGGCCGGCGAGATCCTCTTTGTCGACGGTGGCATAGAAACTGCGCAGGAAGCGCGATTTTTCTGCGGCCGGCATCGACTTGGGCGGATCAGATACCATGGATGCCAACTCCCGTTAGCTTATTCGGCTTTTTCCAAATCGGCGATGACGGCTGCCAGAAAGCGGCAGGCTTCAGCACCGGTCACACAGCGATGGTCGAAACTCAAGGAAAGCGGCATGCGCAAGTGCGCCTCGATGCCGCTCGCGGCGACCACCGCATCGCGCCGGACTTTGCCGGCTCCCAGGATTGCAACTGCCGGCGGAACGACCTGGGGAATGCCGTAGCGTCCGGCCAGCGTGCCGAAGTTCGACAGCATCAAGGTGAAATCGCGCAGGTCCTCGCCGGTGACGACGCGTTGGTGCGCCGCTTCCTTCTGCACGACGAGCGCCGCGCGCAACTCCTCGGGCGATTTGTTCTCGATGTTCCTCAGCACCGGCACGATGAGCCCTCCCGGCGTGTCGACCGCGACGCCCAAGTCGACATGCTTGAGCAGCAGCCTCGAATTGTCGGCCGCATCGTACCAGGCATTCAAGGCAGGTTCTGCCTTGCAGGCTTGTACCAGCGAGCGCATCAGCCGAACCATGTAGTTGCCGGACTCACGCCACTGATGAAGGTCGGCGTCATCGCAGACCGTGGAGAGGGCAATCTGATCGCGTGCGAGCGACATCGTGTGTGCCATCGCGCGGCGCGATCCGCGCAGCGGGGAGGGTGCGGTACCGGCCTGCGCCGCCATTTTCGCGATCGCCGGTGACGATGCCGGCACATGAGCGCGCTGCAATACGTCATCGAGCGTGATCAAGCCGCCCCGCCCGGTGCCGTCGACCGTGGCCAGATCCACGCCCAGACGCTTCGCGAGCGCGCGCGCGACCGGCACCGCGCGTCCGCGCACCGGCGCGCCATTGCGTGCGCCCGGGCTCGTCGCGGTCTCGACGAATTCCTCGTCACTGGTCGCCGGCATGCTGCCGACGACGGTGCCCGCGGCGGTATCGACATCGATCAGCGCCGCACCCGTCGGCACGATGTCGCCGGCCGCTCCGTGCAACGCGGCGACCACGCCGCCGAACGGCACGGGCAGTTCCACGACCGATTTCGCGGTTTCCACCGAGAGCATCGGCTGATCGACGACGACCCGGTCGCCGACCTTGACATGCCATTCGATGATTTCCGCCTCGGCCAAGCCCTCGCCCAAATCGGGAAGCTTAAATGTCGTCATGGGAGCTGCAGCCTCTAGTCGGCCAAGGTGAGTTGCACGGCGTCGACGATCCGCTGTGCGCTGGGGATGTAGTCATGCTCGAGCTTGAACAGCGGCATGATCGTGTCGTAACCGGTGACCCGCTGAATCGGCGCCTGCAAATCGTAGAGTCCTTGCTCGGCGACGATCGCGGCGATCTCCGCGCCGACGCCGACATTGCGCACCGCCTCATGGACGATCACGAGCCGGCCGGTCTTCGCGACCGACGCAAGGATCGTCGCGCTGTCGATCGGGCTCAAGGTCGCGAGATCGATGACTTCCGCGCTGATGCCTTCCTTGTCGAGCTCCGCGACCGCACGCAGTGTCTCGATCGTCATCGCGCCCCAGGTCACGATCGTCACGTCGCTGCCTTCGCGCAGCACGTGGCACACGTCGAGCGGCAACGCACGGCCATCGTCGACCACTTCTTGGCGCACCGCGCGGTAGAGCCGCACGGGCTCGAGGAACATGACCGGATCCGGATCGCGAATCGCCGCGAGCAGCAACCCATAGGCGCGTGCCGGCGATGACGGGCAGACGACGCGGATCCCGGGAATGTGGCAGAGCATGCTCTCGGTGCTCTCGGAGTGGTGCTCCGGCGCATGGATCCCGCCGCCGTGCGGCGTGCGCATCACCACCGGACAGCACAGGCGGCCGCGCGTTCGGTGGCGCATGCGCGACATGTGGTTCACGATTTGATCCAAGGCCGGATAGATGAAGCCCATGAATTGAATTTCGGCGACCGGCTTCATGCCGTGCGCGGCCATCCCGACCGCAAGACCGGCGATCGTCGCCTCGGCGAGCGGCGTGTCCTGTACGCGCTGCTTGCCGAAGCGCTGTTGCAATCCGGCGGTGGCGCGGAATACGCCGCCGTTGATGCCGACGTCTTGCCCGATCACGACGACGCTCGGGTCGTGTTGCATCTCCCAGGCATGCGCCATCGCGATTGCCTCGACCATGGTCAGCTTGGCCATTACGAGTGGCTGCCGGGCTTGGAGCCGTAGCGGCGCGCGGTCGCGCGCTGATCCTGCAAGTGCTTCGGAATCGATGCAAATAGGTAATCGAACATGGAGTCGGTCGAGGGCTTGGGGCTCGCGAGATATTCGCCGACGGCCGACTCGACCTGGGCCGCGCAATCGCGCAGCCAAGCTTGCTCCTGCTCCGCGTTCCAGTAGCCGGCTTTGGCGAGATACGAGCGCGTGCGCAGCAGCGGCTCGAGAGCCCAGGCGCGCTTGACCTCTTCGTCGGGCCGGTAGCGGCTCGCATCATCGGCCGTCGTGTGATCGCTCAATCGATAGGTCAGTGCCTCGACGACGCAAGGGCCGCCGCCGGCGCGCGCGGCCTCGAGCGCCGCGCCGACGACCTGCCGGACTGCGATCACGTCGTTGCCGTCGACCTGAACACCGCGAATCCCCGCGGCCACGCACTTTTGGGCGAGGGTTTGGGCTGCGGTTTGCGCGGACACCGGCACCGAAATCGCCCAGCCGTTGTTGACGATCACGAATACCACCGGCAACCCGAAAGCGCCTGCGACGTTGATCGCTTCGTAGAAGGCGCCCTCGGAGGTGCCCCCGTCGCCGATGTAGGCGAGCGCGCAGCGCCGCTCGCCGCGGATCTTGAATGCCATCGCCGCGCCCGCAGCGTGCAGCGTCTGGGTCGCAATCGGCACACACCAGGCAAAGTCGCCGCGCGGGCCCGCAAAGTCATTGCCGCGCTCGTCGCCGCCCCAATAGGTGAGGATTTCCTTCATCGTGACACCGCGCCATAGCTGCGTGCCGTATTCCCGGTAGACCGGTGCGAGCACATCATCGGCTTGCATCGCGGCACCGACGCCGACATGAGTTGCCTCGTGGCCGAGGCACGAGGCGTAGGTACCGAGCTGTCCGGTACGCTGCAGGTTGACGGCCTTGGCGTCGAACACCCGCACGAGCGTCATGAGCCGGTACATGCGCAGCATTTCTTGCGGGTCGTGCGCGAAATTGGGCAGCCGTCCGGTCGCGGTTCCGCTGGGATCCAGCAGTTGTTCGTATTCTATGTTGAACGCAGCCACCGTCTTCATCCGGCGAATTATGCCAGGGCTGCGCCGGGCTTGCTTCAACGCTTAAGAATGCGCATCGAGATAGCTGTGCGAGCGCATCTCGGCGAGGCGGCTCGCCGCGCGCTGAAAATCGAACCGCAGCTGCTCTCCCTGATACAGATCCTGCGGTTCGGCGGCCGCTGACAGCGCGAGCACGTCGCCGCGGTCGTAGAGCGCATCGACGAGCACGAGAAAGCGGCGCGCGGCATCGTCGGTCTCGGCCGTGAACACCGGGACGTTCGAGACCACGACCGTGCGGTAGCGCTGCGCAATCTCCAGGTAGTCATTCGCGCCGCGCGCAGTCTCGCACAGCTCACGGAACTCGAACCAGACCGCGGCGGTGCTCGAGTCGATCGCGGCGATCGGCCTTCCATCGATCTCGAGGCTCACAGGTCCGCTGGCTGCGCCGCGCGCATAGGCGCGAAACAAGGCGCGCAGCTCCGAGTCGCTGCCCGGCTCATTGGAGTCCCAATACGTGAGCGCTCGCGCAAGATACTGCTGTCGGTAATCGGTGCTGCCGCCCAATTCGATGACGTCGAGCCGGCGCTCGAGCATCGCAATTGCGGACAGAAATCGCTCGCGCTGCAGGCCATCCTTGTACAGGTCCTGCGGCGGCCGGTTGGATGTCGCTACGATCACGACTCCGCGGCGCGTGAGGCTCTCGAGCAGGCCGCCGAGTATCATCGCATCGGCGATGTCGAGCACCAGGAATTCGTCGAGGCAGATCACGCGTGCGCGTTCGGCGAACGTCTTGGCGACATCCTCGAGCGGCGCCTTGCGATGCGGGGCGGCGCGCAATTCACGGTGCACGCTTTGCATGAATCGATAGAAATGCGTGCGCTCACGCTTCGCGAAGCGCAGCGATTCGTAGAACAGATCCATGAGGTAGGTCTTGCCGCGGCCGACGCTGCCCCACAGGTAGATGCCCCGCGGCGAGCTGCGCACCGCGCGCCGCCAGAGCCGCGGCGGCTGCCCTGCCTCGTTGAGCGCGAGCGCGAGTGCATCGAGGCGTCGCGCCGCTTCCTGCTGGGATGCGTCGAATTCGAGCCGCCCAGCGGCGACCTCATGCGCGAGATGGGCGCTGATCGACTGCGGCTCACCCTTCACGCGCCGTACTGCGTCAGAGGCTTTGGTAATTCGGACCCGAGCCGCCCTCGGGCGTGACCCAGGTGATTTGACCCGCGTAGGGCTCCTTGATGTCGCAAGCCTTGCAATGCACGCAATTCGAGGCATTGATCTGCAGCTTCGTCGAGCCGTTGCCGTCGGGGATCATCTCATAGACGTTCGCGGGACAAAAATTCGTGCACGGATTGCCGAACTCGGTCGTGCAACGCGAGGCGCAAAGCGAGGTATCCGCGACGCGCAAGTGCACCGGCTGGTTCTCATCGTGCACCGTGGCGGCGAAGAACACGGACGCGAGTCGGTCGCGCGGCGGCAGTTCCCGCTCGATCCAACCGCGGTCCGGCGACGCATAGGAATCCAGCGTCTTGAGCGCCGAGTGGTCGGCATGGTTGGCGAGTGTCCAGGGCAGTTTTCCCGCCGTGGCGGTTTCGAGCACCGCATTGGCGAGACCCGTCCATACCCCGCCGCGAAAACCGGGTCGAATGTTGCGCACCTTGCGCAATTCCCGGCCGCCCGGCGATTCGCGCCAACGGCGGTCGAAGCCGGCGCTCGAGCCGCACTCGACGTAGTGCTCGGCCGCGCAGACGCCGGAGCGAATCGCCTGATGAATGCCTTTGATCCTCGGCGTATTGAGCGTGCCGCCGGCATCGCCCGCAAGAATTGCACCGGGCATTTCGAGCGTCGGCATCGACTGGTAACCGCCCTCGATGATCGTGCGCGCACCGCCCGCGAGGATCTCGCCACCCTGCAACAAGGGCTTGACCGACGGATGATGCTTGAATTGCTGAAACGCCTCGAACGGCTTGAAGCGCGGATCCTCGTAATCCAGGCCGATCACGAACCCTACGTAGACGCGGTCGTCGTTGAGGTGATAGAGAAAGCTGCCGCCATAGGTGCGCGAGTCCAAGGGCCAGCCCAAACTGTGCTGGATCAGGCCGGGTTCGCTGCGGCCGGGTGGAAGCTGCCATAGTTCCTTGAATCCCAAGCCATAGGTCTGCGGCGATTTGCCGGCATCAAGTTCGTAGCGGCGAATCAGCTGCTTCGAGACGCTGCCGCGACAGCCCTCGGCGAAGATCGTGAGCTTCGCGTGGATTTCCGGTCCGAGCGCGAAATTCGGCCCGCGCGCGCCGTTCTTCTCGACGCCCATATCGCCGATGCGCACGCCTTTGACGGCGTTTTGGTCGTCAAACAGCGCTTCCGCGGCCGCAAACCCCGGGAACACATCGACGCCGAGCTGCTCCGCCCGTTGGCCCAGCAAGGGCGTCAATTGCCCCAGCGAGATGATCAGGTTGCCGTGATTGCGCATTTGCGGAGGCGTCGGCAGTTTGAGGCGGCGGCGGCGCGTCAGGTAGAGGAATTCATCGCGGCTTGCGGGCACGCAAACCGCCGGCGGGTGCTCACGCCATTCGGGCCAGAGAGCGTCGAGCGGCGCCGGGTCCAAGACCGCGCCGGACAGCGAATGGGCGCCGAAACTCGCGCCCTTTTCGAGCAAGCAAACGCTGAGATCGGGATTCAGTTGCTTGAGACGGATGGCCGCCGCGAGGCCGGCAGGACCGCCGCCCACGATCGCCACCTCATATTCCATTACATCGCGTTGATCTTCGGTCATGGCTTCGCACCTGTTCTCAAATCGCCGGCGACCCCGACACCGACGCGCCCCGGCTCTGCGCTCATAAAATTGGTCGCGTAGTAGACCATAAAGAGCCTTGGATGAGAAAAAATCCCCGGGACGCCCGGTCACAGCCACCCTGCGGATAATCTTTCTCGAAAGATGAGGGGTTTTGCTGAAGAAATACGCTTTACCTAGTGGGGAACACCATGTTGACAGGCCAGGGATGCCGCCGACGAAGGATTGCCGAGGGATCAGGGCATGGCCAGGGCAGGGACGCCCGCTTCCCCTCGTAAGGATGTCCGCCGCGCTAAGGTCTCGCCCTCGGGGGCCTTAGGCGAGCGGCTCGCCGACCGCTTGGGCGATCAATTCTCGACTGCGGCTCCGTGCATCGTCGCCTTCCAAGATCGCCAAAATCTCAAAACGGATCGGTGTGCGTCGCACAAGAATTGAGTCGGAAGGCAGCGCTTGGCGGGTGCCGTGTATCGCGACCGCCACGATCGGCATGCCCGTGCGCTCGGCGGTCGCAAATGCGCCGCGGTGGAATTTGCCGATTTGCGGCGTCGTGTCGAAGGTCCCCTCGGGAAAAAACACCAGCGATTGACCGGTCGATGCGGTTTTGAGCACACGCCGTGCATCGGCGGCGCCTTGCTGCCGGTCGCTGCGTTCCACGAATTCGGAGCCCAAGCGGCGCAGCAGAAGCCCCGCAAGCGGCACCCGGACCATCTCTTTTTTGATCACGAAAGCGAATTCGGGCGGCAGCGCGGCGCAGGCCACCAAGCCGTCCAGATAGCTCGCATGATTGGCGACCACGACGCAGGGGACCTGCGGCAGCCGCTCGGCACCCTCGATCGATAGCTTTAGACGCGTGCTGCGAAAGAACCCGCGCGCGAACGCGGCCGCAATCCTGCGGCGCGCCCGCAGCGTCGGGACGAATAAGTTGACCACCAAAACGGCGGTCCCGAGCAGCGTGAACGTGAGCAGGCAATAGACCCCAAACAGCGGTTGCACGCGCAGGCGGGGCCCGCGCGCCGCCCGAGGCACGGCGGAGGCATTGACTTCTGTGATCTGGTTCTCCTTATGTTAATACTTGGCGTTACTGTGATTCGGGTCACTCCGACCCGCATATGCCCCTCGCATACTTGGGTCCAGACAGCGCATCAGGCGGCTTGGACGCGAATCTTACGCACGCGGGAAATTATGGCGACGGCTCTTAAACGCACGGTTTATACACGGACCTCGAACGCAGCGGTACCGATGTCTGGTGATCCTGTGGATCCCGCCTTGCAAAAATTTCTCGACGCCGTTTGGCTGGAGCGCGGCCTTTCGGCCAACACGCTGGCGGCGTACCGCGCCGATTTGACCTCTCTCGCACGCTGGCTCGAGAGTCGCGGCGGCGGGTTGATGGGCGCCTCACGAATCGATTTGCTGGGTTTCATTGCGGCGCGCGTCGAGGGCGGATCGCGTCCGCGGTCGACCGCGCGCCAACTATCGAGTTTCCGCCGGTTTTACCGGTTCATGATGCGCGAAGCGCAAATCACGGTTGATCCCACGGCGCAAATCGCGATGCCGAAGATCGGCAGATCACTGCCGAAGTCGCTGACCGAAGCCGAGGTCGATGCCTTGCTCGAGGCGCCGACGGTCGCGGATCCTCTGGGCCATCGCGATCGGACCATGCTCGAGGTGCTCTACGCGACCGGCCTGCGAGTCTCCGAACTCGTGAGCCTCAAGCACAACCAGGTGAATCTGAACCAGGGCGTGATGCGCGTCGTCGGCAAGGGCAATCGTGAGCGGCTCATTCCGCTCGGCGATGAAGCCGTCGGTTGGCTGCAACAGTTCATGCAGGGTCCGCGCATCGAAATTCTGCTCGAACGGCAGACCGATTATTTGTTTCCGACGCGCCGCGGCGATCGGATGACGCGACAGGCTTTCTGGCACATCATCAAGCGCTACTCGAAGAAGGCCGGTGTCGAAAAGGAATTGTCTCCGCATACGTTGCGCCACGCATTCGCAACGCACCTGCTGAATCACGGCGCGGACTTGCGCGTGGTGCAAATGCTGCTCGGTCACAGCGATCTGTCGACCACGCAAATCTATACGCATGTCGCGCGCGAGCGACTCAAAGAACTGCACACCCAGCACCATCCGCGCGGCTGAAGCGGTGTCTGATACAATTTACGAAACCTCTGCGGTCGAGCGGGGTCGAACCGCTCTGTCGAGACCAATTTCCTATTTGTACGATGGAGCGATGAGCATGAGTCGAGTCAGGTCCGCAGCCATGGTTACGCTCCTCGCGGCGCTCGCACTGCACACCGTATCCGCCCAGACACCCGCGGCGCCGCCGTCCCCGGCAACTGCTCCGACATCGGTTCCGGGCGCCGCCACGGTGCCGGCGAGCGCGCCGGCGCAGGCCGACGAGTCCAAGGATCCGCGCGTTGCATTGCTCAAACGCTTGCCGCCGGGATCGAAGCTCGAAGACCTGCACCCCTCGCCGATTGCCGGGCTCTATGAGTTCGCGCAGGGAACGGACGTCAGCTACATCACCGTCGACGGCAAGTTTTTCATCGACGGCAACGTCTACGACATGGACACCCGCGCGAACCTCACCGAGGCGCTGCGCACGCACGCGCGCGTTGCTCTGATCGGCGCGGTGCCGGAATCGCAGATGGTGATTTTCTCTCCGGAGAAGCCGCGCTATACGATCACCGTGTTCACCGATGTCGACTGCGCTTATTGCCGCAAATTACATAGCGAAATCGCGGAGTTGAACAAGCTTGGGATCGGCGTGCGCTACGTGTTCTATCCGCGCACGGGCCCCGGCACGGAAAGCTGGCACAAAGCCGAGGCCGTCTGGTGTTCGGCGAACCGGAATCAGGCTTTGACGCAGGCGAAGGCCGGCGCCACGATGGATTTGACCAAACTCTGCGCCGATACGCCGGTTGCCCGGGAATACGAACTCGGCCAGGCGATCGGTGTGCGCGGCACGCCGGCGATCGTCACCGAGGCCGGCGATCTCATCGAAGGGTATTTGCCGGCGCCTCAATTGCTGCAGCAGCTGAAGACGCTGCAGGTTGCACAGCGCTAGCGTTCGAGCAGCTTCAGCTTGTCGTTTACGCCTTCCCAGCTCTTGGCGTCGGCGGGCGCATCCTTTTTTTCGCTGATGACCGGCCACTTCTTGGCCAGCTCCGCATTCAGCTGCTTGAATGCCTGTTGCCCATCCGGAATGTCCTCTTCGGAGAAGATCGCTTCGACCGGGCATTCCGGTTCGCAGAGCGTGCAATCGATGCACTCGTCGGGGTCGATCACGAGAAAATTCGGGCCCTCATGGAAGCAATCGACCGGGCAGACTTCCACACAGTCCATGTATTTGCATTTGATGCAGCTTTCGGTGACCACAAAGGCCATGACTCACCCTTTAATTGGTTGATCGGCTAAAAGAATATTGTGCCATAGACGAACGCTCAAGATTTCAATGGGCCCTTGAGCTCCGCGAAGTGGTGGTCCTCGCGGCCGAGCGCGCGGTCGGCGAAATAGCGCCGTAAGGTGAATTCACCGCTCGGGAACGCCAATTTCTCCCAGGGAATGTCCGCTTCCGCATACAGCGCAACTTCGAGGCTCTCCGGTCCGGCGGAGAAATCGGGCCGCAGCATTTTGGACCGAAACATCACGTGTACCTGCGCCGCATGCGTGACGCTGACCAGCGCGAGCAGCGAGCCGATCTCGACCGTGGCCCGGGCCTCCTCGTAGCACTCCCGGGCCGCCGCATTCTGAAGTGTTTCGCCGTTTTCCATGAAACCCGCGGGAACGGTCCAAAAGCCCAGGCGCGGCTCGATTGCGCGCCGGCACAGCAAGATCCGGTCCTCCCATTCGGGAACGCAGCCGAGCACGAGCTTCGGATTCTGGTAGTGGATCATTCCGCAGTTCGTGCAGACGAACCGCGGAAAATGATCTCCGTCCGGGATCTTCAAGACAACGGCGGAGCCGCAGTGACTGCAGAAATTCAATAGTCATCCATTCGAGAGAGTTAAATACTGGTGCCCGGAGAGGGAATCGAACCCACACGGTGTCACCACCACCGGATTTTGAGTCCGGCGCGTCTACCAGTTCCGCCATCCGGGCAAGCCAGAGCCGACAGTATATGCGATCGGCGCGCTTGGTAGTATGCGCAGGATCATGCGACGCGAGGATTTTCACTTCGAGCTGCCTGCGGAGCTCATTGCGCAGCGCCCCGCGGCCGAGCGTTCGGCGAGCCGCCTGCTCGCGCTCGACGGGGCGAGCGGCGCCTATCGCGACTTCGCAATTCGAGATTTGCCGCAGCTGCTGACGCCCGGTGACCTGCTGATTTTCAACGATACCCGCGTGATCCCGGCACGCGTGTTCGGTCAAAAAAGCAGCGGCGGACGCATCGAACTGCTGCTCGAGCGGGTCTTGAGCCGCAGCACCGCGCTGGTGCATGCGCGCTCGAGCAAGCCGTTGCGGCCGGAGGGCTCGATTGCGCTGCCCGGCGGCCATTCGGCCCGCTTGCTGGGCCGCGAGGATGCGCTGCTGGAGCTCGAATTTTCCTGCGACGTGTTGGCGTTTTTCGAGGCGCACGGCGCGATGCCGCTGCCCCCGTACATCACACGCGCACCTGAAGTATTCGATCGCGATCGGTATCAGACGATTTATGCGCGCGCACCGGGCGCAGTTGCGGCACCGACCGCGGGCCTGCATTTTGACGCGGCGCTGTTTGCGGCGCTCGAGGCTCGCGGGATTCGCCACGGGTTCGTGACGTTGCATGTTGGCGCGGGCACATTCCAACCGCTGCGCGTCGACGAAATCGATGCGCACGTGATGCATCCGGAGACCGTGAGCGTGCCGGCAAGCACTTGCGAGGCAATCGAAGCGGCGCGCGCCGCGGGCGGACGCGTGATCGCGGTCGGCACGACCGTGGTACGCAGTCTCGAGGCCGCCGCCACCGGCGGCAAGCTCGCGCCTTTCGAGGGGCAGACCCGCATATTCATCAAGCCCGGATATCGATTTGCCGCGGTCGACGCAATCGTCACGAATTTTCATTTGCCGGAGTCGACCTTGCTGATGCTCTGCTCAGCCTTCGTCGGCCGCGAGCCGCTGCTGGCGGCCTATCGGCACGCGGTTGCGGCGCGTTACCGGTTTTTCAGCTACGGTGACGCGATGTTCCTGACCCCTGCCGCCGATAGTCTGCGACGCCCGTGAGCGCCCCGGCGATGCGCTTCGAGTTACTACGCGAGGACGGGCCGGCGCGTCGCGGCCGGCTGCAATTTGCGCGCGGTTCGGTCGAAACACCCGCGTTCATGCCGGTCGGCACCTACGGCACCGTGAAGGCGATGACGCCCGAGGAACTCAAAGAGATGGGCGTCGAGATCGTGCTCGGCAACACCTTCCACTTGTTCTTGCGCCCGGGGCTCGACGTGATCAGCGCGCATGACGGGTTGCATCGCTTCATGCACTGGCGCCGGCCGATACTCACCGATTCCGGCGGTTTCCAGGTGTTCAGCCTCGCCGCGATGCGCAAGCTCACCGAACAGGGTGTGAGCTTTCGCTCGCCGGTCGACGGCGCGCCGGTGTTTCTCTCGCCGGAGGAGTCGATGCGCATCCAACGTGTACTGGGCTCGGACATCGCGATGAGCTTCGACGAATGCACGCCTTACCCCGCGACCGAGACCGAGGCGCGCGCCTCGATGGAATTGTCGATGCGCTGGGCCTTGCGCGGCTTTCGCGAGTTCTACCGCGACGACGCGGGCGATGCCGGTTCGCGCGGCACGCTGTTCGGCATCGTACAGGGCGGTGTCTACGCCGATCTGCGCTCGGAGTCGCTGGCCGCGCTCGAGCAGATCGGCTTCGCCGGTCTTGCGGTCGGCGGACTCGCGGTCGGGGAGGGCGAGGCCGAGCGCAATCAAGTGCTCACGGATTTGCTGCCGCAGATGCCGAAACAAAAGCCGCGCTACTTGATGGGCGTTGGGCGGCCGCAAGACATCGTCGAGGCGGTCAGGCGCGGCATCGACCTTTTCGACTGCGTGATGCCGACCCGGCATGCGCGCAACGCGCATCTATTCACACGCAGCGGCGTCGTCAATATCCGCAATGCGGCACACCAGATGGACACCAATCCGATCGAACTCGAGTGCGGCTGCTACACCTGCCGGCACTACAGCCGCAGCTACCTGCGCCACCTCGACAAATGCAAAGAAATCCTCGGCGCGAGGCTCAATACGATCCACAATCTGTACTTCTACCAGCGGCTCATGCGCGAGATTCGTGCCGCAATCGAGCAGGGCCGTTTCGAGGCCTATGCGGCCGAAGTTTATGCGCGGATGAGGCCTGCGCCGGATCTGAAGTTTTAGGGCGGCGTTTCGGTATAATCCCCGGCTTTGTGCCGCAGCCACATGCGGCGTACATGGGTGTAACTCTATGGATTTCTTCATCAATGCTGCGCAGGCGCAGGCTGCCGGGGGCGCCGGCGCCCAGGGCGGCATTTTCAACATGCTGTTCTTCATACCGCTGTTCGCGGCATTTTACTTTTTGCTGATACGCCCGCAGAACAAGCGCGCCAAGGAACAGCGCGAGATGGTCGCGAAGCTCAGCGCCGGCGATGAGATCGCCACGACCGGCGGGATTCTCGGCAAGATCATCGAAGTCGGCGATCAATTCCTGACCGTCGAAATCGCGGCCGGCGTGAACGTCAAGCTGCAGAGATTTCAGGTGTCGCTGGTACTGCCCAAGGGAACGGTCAAGAGCGCATGATTTCCTACTCGCGCTGGAAGATCGCGCTGGTCGCGATCGTCGTCATCGTCGGGTTCCTGCTCGCCTTGCCGAATCTGTTCGGCGAGGAGAGCGCACTGCAGTTCGCGCGGGACCGCGCGGCCGTGCTCGAGGTGGACCGCACGGCGATCGAGCAAATTCTCAAGGAAAACGCCGTCACCCCGACCGGCGCGTTCCTCGACCAGGGGCGCCTGACGCTGCGTTTCGCGAGCACGCAGGACCAATTGAAGGCGCGCGACGTGATCGCCGAGGCCCGGCCGAATCAGTTTACTATCGCCTTGTCGCAGGCCTCGCGCGTTCCCGAATGGATGCGCAATCTCGGCTTGAATCCGCTCAAACTCGGCCTCGATCTGCGCGGCGGCGTCAATCTCGTCTATCAAGTCGACGTCGAAGGTGCGGTCAAGCAGCAGCTCGACCATCATGAACAGGATTTTCGGGCGTCTTTGCGCAATGCGCGCGTGCCCTACCAGGACGTGCTGGTCGACTATCCCCAGCGCCGCGTGCAAGTGCTGTTTCGTGACGCCGACAGTTTCGCCAAGGGCAAGGCGGCGATCACCGCCGACAGCCGCAATCTGATCTTGACGGACACCACGGTCGGCGGCTCGCCGGCGCTGCAACTGGTCATGACGCCGCAGGAGATCAAGGATCGCGAGACCTATGCGGTCCAGCAGAACATCGTGATCCTGCGCAACCGCCTCAATAGTCCGGAACTCGCGGTCTCCGAGCCGCAGGTGTCGCGCCAAGGCGTCGACCGCATCGAGATTCAGCTGCCGGGCCTGCAGAATTCGGCCGAGGTCAAGAAAATCCTCGGCAAGACCGCGACGCTCGAGTTCCGCATGGTCGACGAGACCGACAATCCGCTCGAGGCCGCATCGACCGGGCACGCGCCCTTGGGCGCCAAGCTCTATTACACGCGCGAGAAGCGCCCGGTGCTGCTCAAACGCGAAGTCGTCGTCACGGGCGACCAGCTGACCGACGCCTCGTTCCAGCCGAACGGCCCGGACGGTCCCGCGGTGTCGGTGGGTCTCGACAGCCGCGGCGCGAGTAAGATGCTCAAGAATACGCAGGAGAATCTCGGGCACCTGATGGCGGTCGTGTTCATCGACCGTTCGCGAGAGCGCAACGCCGCCGGGGTCGACGTCGACCGCACGACGGAGGAAGTGATCAACCAGGCGACGATTCGCGGCGTCTTCAGCAACAACTTTTCGATCACCGGCATCAATCCGATCGAGGGGCGGGAACTTGCGCTGCTGCTGCGCGCCGGCGGCCTCGCGGCGCCCTTGACGCCGATCCAGGAGCGCGCAATCGGCCCGACGCTCGGCAAGGAGAACATCTCGAAGGGCGTCAATGCGATGGTGTTCGGCATGCTCGCCGCGTTCGTGTTCATGGCGGTCTATTACAAGGTGTTCGGTCTGATCGCCGACGTGGTGCTCGCCGCCAACGTCGTGCTGCTGACGGCGCTGCTGTCCATGGTCGGCGTGGCGCTGACTTTGCCGGGTATCGCGGCCGTGGTGTTGACGGTCGGCATGGCGGTCGACGCCAACATTCTGATCTACGAGCGTATCCGCGAAGAGCTGCGAAACGGAGTCTCGCCGCGCGCGGCGATAGCCGCCGGATTCGAGCGTGCTTTCTCCGCGATCTTCGACTCAAATATGACCGCGGGAATGGCCGGGATGGTGTTGTGGGGGTTCGGCACCGGAGCGGTGCGCGGCTTCGCGGTCGTGCTCGTGCTCGGGATCGTGACCTCGATGTTCACGTCCTTGATGGGTAGCCGCGCGCTGGTGCAAGTGATATACGGCGGCCGGCGCAAGCTCGAACGCCTGGCGATCTGAGCGATTGCAGCTTTAAGGCGAACAGCACATGGAATTTTTTCATAAAGTAACCCGCTTCCCGTTCATGAACACCCGCAAGATCTGGTACGGGTTGTCCGCGATCTTGATCATCGGTTCACTCGTGACCGTCGGCGTGCGCGGATTGAATCTCGGCATCGACTTCACGGGCGGCATCGACGTCGAAACCAATTTCCCACAGGCGCCGAACATCGATCAGCTGCGCTCGGCGCTCGATAAAGCCGGGGTCACCGGCGCGCAGATCAAGGCCTTCGGCAGCTCGCGCGACATTCTCGTGCGTCTGCCGCCGGATCCCAACGTCAAGGGCGAGCAGGTCGGCGCGCGCATTCTCGAGGTGTTCGGCGCAATCGATCCGGGCGTCAAGCTGCAGAGCACCGAGGTCGTCGGGCCGCAGGTCGGCCAGGAACTGTTCGTCAAGGGCGGCGAGGCGCTGTTCGCAACGCTCGTGCTGATCGCGGTCTACGTGCTGGTGCGCTTCACCTCGAAACTCGCCTACGGCGCGATCCTCGCGGTGCTGCACGACCCGGTCTGCGTGCTGGGTTTTTTTGCGGTCAGTCAAATGACCTTCGATTTGACCGCGGTCGCGGCGATCCTTGCGGTGATCGGCTATTCGCTCAACGACACCGTGATCGTGTTCGATCGTGTGCGCGAACGCGCCCGCAGTGCACGCAAGCTCTCGATCGCGCACGTGATCGACGAGTCGATCAACCAGACGCTCTCGCGAACCATCATGACCAAGCTCGTGACCTTGCTCGTCGTGCTCGCATTGTTGATCTTCGGCGGCGAGACCTTGCACGGATTTTCCGCCGCGCTCGTGATCGGCATCATCGCGGGCACCTACTCCTCGATCTACATCTCGGCGGCGCTGGCGCTCGACTTCGGTCTGCGGACCGACGATCTGCTCGAGCGCAAAACCACCAAGCCCGAAGAGGTTGACGGTCTGCCCTAGCGGACCAAAGCGATGGAACTGCTCCACGAGCCGCAGGCCTGGATATCGTTCGCAACGCTGGTGGTTCTCGAGATCGTTCTCGGCATCGACAACATCCTGTTCCTCACGGTGCTGGTCGGCCGGCTGCCGGGTGCAGAGCGCGCGAGCGCGCGCATCCTCGGCTTGCTGTTCGCGATGCTGACGCGCATTGCACTGCTGTTCTCGATCACATGGCTCGCGACTTTCACGACGCCGCTCGCGCAACTTTGGGGGTATCCGGTCTCGGTGCGCGCGCTGATCTTGTCGGCCGGCGGACTGTTTCTGGTGGTCAAGAGCATGCTGGAGATCCGCGGCATGCTGCATAGCGCGCGCACCGAGCGCAAGCCCGGGATGCTGGGGGCCTATTGGCTCGTGATCGCCCAGATCGGGGTGCTCGATGTGGTGTTCTCGCTGGACTCGGTCTTCACGGCCGTCGGCCTCGCGAGCCGGATCGAGGTCATGGTCGCAGCGATCGTCGCCGCCGTGCTGATCATGATCTGGGTCGCCGGCCTCGTCAGTGATTTCCTGCTTCGATACCCGACGGTCAAGGTACTGGCGCTCGGCTTCCTGCTGCTCATCGGCCTCGAATTAATCAGCGAGGCCTTGAACCTCGACCTGCCGAAGGGCTATTTGTATTTCGCGTTGGCGTTCGCGTTGGGCGTCGAGTGGATCAATATTCTGGTAAGCCGCAGGGAAAGCCGTTAGAGTCGGCAACGCCGAGCGGGATGCGATTGGGAACCGCTTCGCTACCATAAGCCACACCGGGTGCAAGTCATGGGTATGAAGGAGCTGTTAGCGACCAAACCGATCTCCGACTATCAGGAGGAGGCGGCCGGCAAGTCACTATTGCGAGCGCTCGGCATACCATCGTTGATCGCGTTCGGGATCGGCGGAATCATCGGCACCGGAATCTTCGTGCTGACCGGCCTAGCGGCCGCGCAGCACGCCGGACCCGCAATCGTGATTTCCTTCGTGATCGCAGGCATCGGTTGCATGTTCGCCGGCCTCTGCTACTCCGAATTCGCGGCAATGGTGCCGGTCGCGGGCAGCGCCTATGCCTACAGTTACGCGACCTTGGGCGAGTTCATCGCGTGGTTCGTCGGCTGGAACCTGATTCTCGAATACATGATGGCCTGCTCGACGGTTGCGGTCGGCTGGAGCCGCTATTTCATCAAGCTGCTCGAGCACTACGGCATCAATTTCATACCGAATTATCTGTCTTCGGCGCCGTTCGAGGCGGCCGAGGTCGGCAATTCCCTGTACAGAACCGGGGCCTTCGTGAATTTGCCCGCGATCGCGATCATCGCGATCTGCACGGCGCTTTGCTACAAGGGCATCAAGGAATCGACGACCGTGAACACGATCATCGTCGCGATCAAGGTCAGCATCGTGATCGCTGTGATCGGCTTCGGCGCGATGTACGTGACGCCGGCGAATTGGGTGCCTTACATCCCGCCAAACACCGGGAATTTCGGCGAATTCGGCTGGAGCGGCATCCTGCAGGCAGCCGGGATCATCTTTTTCGCGTACATCGGCTTCGACGGCGTATCGACGTGTGCGCAGGAAGCCAAGGACCCGCAGCGCGGCATGCCGATCGGCATGCTCGGCAGTCTCGCGATCTGCACCGTGCTCTACATCCTGATGTCGAGCGTCATGACCGGGCTGGTGCCGTTCAAACAGCTCAACGACGCAGCTCCGGTCGCGGTCGCGTTGGAGTCCCACAAGCAGCTCTGGTGGCTGTCGAGCTGGGTCATCTGGGGCGCGCTGTTCGGCCTGACCTCGGTGATCATCACGATGATCATCCCGCAGGCGCGCATTTGGCTCACGATGTCGCACGACGGTCTGCTGCCGAAGCTCTTCGGTGCGGTTCACCCGCGATTCCGCACGCCGCACATCTCGACCGTGATCACCGGCGTGCTCGCCGCGAGCTTCGCGGGCCTGCTGCCGATCGGTATCCTCGGCGAGCTCGTCTCGATCGGCACGCTGATCGCGTTCATCGTCGTGTGCATCGGCGTGCTCGTGCTGCGCTACACGCGGCCGGATTTGCCGCGCCCGTTCCGCGTCAAGGGCATTTGGTTCACGTCGATCATGGGCGTGGTGTTCTGCAGCTTCATGGCCTACGGCCTGCCGTCGGCGACCTGGGTGAGGCTCGTGCTTTGGAGCGCAATTGGAATCGCGGTGTATTTCGCCTACGGCTACGGACACAGCCGGCTGCGCAGGCGCAATGAATCGGAAGGCTACGGCCGCGGCGGGATACCCGGCGCCAAGGTCGGCAACCCCTAGTCGCGCAGCGCTGCCGGCAGCAGCGGACTCAAGGTCGCGAGCAGCGCCTCGTAGACCTTGGGGTTGCCCGCGACGATATTTTTGCCGAGCGCGTATTCAACGCCGGCGGGGGTGCCGACGCGGCCGCCGGCTTCTTGGATCAGCAGCGTACCGGCCGCCGTGTCCCAGGGCGACAAGCCGAATTCCCAGAACCCGTCGACGCGGCCGGCCGCAACGTAGGCCAGATCGAGCGCCGCTGCGCCCGGTCGCCTGACGCCCGCCGCCACGCTCATGACCGCCTTGAGCATGGCCAAATAATCGTCGACATGGGTATCGCCGAGCCGAAACGGAAAGCCGGTGCTGATCAGCGATCCTTCGAGCGTGCGCTGCGTGCTCACGCGGATTTTCTTGCCTTCGAGCTGCGCGCCCTCGCCGCGCGAGGCGGTGAAGAACTCCTGGCGCATCGGGTCGTAGACGATCGCATGCTGGAGCCGGCTTTTCTGCTCGACCGCGATCGATACGGCGAATGTCGGGAAGCCGTGCAGGAAGTTCGTCGTGCCGTCGAGCGGGTCGATGATCCAGACGAATTCGCCGTCGCCGCTGCGGCCGCTCTCCTCGGCCAAAAATGCGTGGTCCGGGTAGCTCTTGCGCACCGTGGCGATGATTTCGGCTTCCGCCTTTCGGTCGACGTCCGTGACGAAATCGTTGCGGCCTTTGGTGTCGATCTTGAGCGAATCGAGTCTCGAGAGGCTCCGAACGATCAGGTCCCCGGCGCGCCGGGCGGCGCGCATGCCAATATTGAGCAGTGGATGCATAGCGTGGCGCTAGAATAACAGAGCATGAGCGCCCCCGTTCGCATCGTCCTCATCGATCCCAGCCACCCGGGCAATATCGGATCGGTTGCGCGCGCGATGAAGAACATGGCGTTGTCCGATTTGGTGCTGGTGCGGCCCCGCTCCTTTCCCCACGCCGAGGCCAATGCGCTCGCAGCGGGCGCCGACGACATCCTCGCGGGCGCGAAGGTCGTGTCGAGCGTCGCCGAGGCGATCGCCGACTGCGCATTCATCGCGGGCACCACCTCCCGGCCGCGTTCGTATTATTGGGAATTCACGACGCCGCGCGACATCGCCGCGCGCATCGCAGCGCTGCCCCCGGAAACGCGCACGGCGCTTCTGTTCGGCTCCGAACGATACGGTCTCGCCAACGACGACTTGCAATATTGCAACGTGCTCGTGCGCATTCCGGCAAACCCCGCCTATTGCTCGTTGAACCTCGCGATGTCGGTGCAATTGCTGAGTTATGAGATTTTTCTCGCGCGCGAGCAGCCGCGCTCGCATACCCAGCTCGAGTTGCCGTTGGCGCCGTCGGCCGACGTCGAGCATTTCTATGCGCATTTGCTCGAGGTTTTGAACGAGATCGATTTCGCGGACCGCAGCGGCCATTTGATGGAACGGCTGCGGCGCCTCTTCAATCGAGCGCAACTCGACCGCAACGAACTGAACATCCTGCGCGGCATCTTGAGCCATGTGCAGGGGCGGCGCGGCCAATCTCGGGCCAAGAGCGGCGCATGAGCGAAAGTCGCGGCCGATGAACGGTCCGGTTTACCTCGATTATGCGGCCACGACGCCCGTCGACGCCGCCGTCGCAGCGACCATGGCGCAGTGCCTCACGATCGACGGCGCATTCGGCAATCCGGGATCGAACGGCCACGACCACGGCGCGCGTGCCCACGCGCTCGTCGAGGCGGCGCGCGCGCAAGTGGCCGCAGCGGTCGGCGCTGTGCCCGCCGAGCTCATTTTCACCTCGGGCGCGACCGAGGCGAACAATCTCGCGATATTCGGCGTCGCCAACTATTACCGCGCTCAAGGCCGCCATATCGTGACCTCTCGCACCGAGCACAAGGCCGTGCTCGACCCTTATCGTGAGCTCGAGCGGCGCGGCTGGCGCGTGAGCTACCTGGTTCCTGAGCGTAGCGGCGTCGTGGAGCCGGCGCAGGTCCTGCGCGCCTTGGAGCCCGACACGGTGCTGGTCTCGCTGATGCACGTCAACAATGAAATCGGAGTCATCCAGGATATCGAGGCCGTGGCGAAGATCTGCGCGCGCCACGGAGGAGTGCGCCTGCATGTCGATGCGGCGCAGAGTGTCGGCAAGTGCCGCGTCGATTTTGCGGCTCTCGGGGCCGATCTGATGTCGGTGTCGGCGCACAAGGCCTACGGCCCCAAGGGTGTCGGCGCGCTGCTGGTATCGGCGCGGCGCGGCGTACAACTCGAGCCGCTGCAATTTGGCGGCGGCCAGGAGCGCGGTCTGCGCTCCGGAACGCTTGCAACGCACCAGGTCGCGGGCATGGGTGCGGCGTTCGCGCTCGTTACGGCCGACAGCGCGCGGTTCGAGGCGGAGCGGCAGCGGATCGCCGCGCTGCAAAATCGGCTGTTCCGCGGTATCGAGGCGGTCGGCGAGGTTCTGCGCAACGGCGATCCGGCGCGGTGCGTTCCGCAGTTGCTCAATCTGTCGTTCGAAGGCGTCGAGGGCGAGAGCCTGCTCGCGGCCGTGCGACCGCATCTGGCCGTTTCGACCGGCTCGGCCTGCGGGTCGGCGAGCAATGAGGCGTCCTATGTGCTGCGCGCGCTCGGGCGCGACGAGCGCCTCGCCGAAAGCAGCCTGCGGTTCAGCCTCGGCCGCTACACGACCGAGGCCGAAATCGATCGCGCGATCGATGCGGTCACGGCTGCGGTGCGGCGCCTGCGCGCGATCGGCGGTGCATGAACTACAGTGACCTCACACGCCGCTATTTCGAGACCGCGCGCGCGGCAGGGGTGCTCAGCGGCAACCGTGTCGGACGCGGCGCCGCCGGGTCGCGGCGCGGCGGGACCTGGGTGCAATTCGACATCGAGCTCGAGCCGGCGCCCTATCCGGAGCGGCGGATCGCCGCGGCGCGATTTTTGGCATTCGCGTGTCCGCATACGATTGCGGTCGCGGCCTGGGTCGCCGAGCGAGCGGTCGGCGAGGTTTGCGCTGCGGGCTTGCCCGAGTCGGTGCATGCGATCAGTCGCCGTTTCGAGGTACCGGCCGAGAAACTCGGACGACTGTTGATTGTCGAAGATGCATGGGCTGCTGCGGTGGCGGCCGCTAAATTGCGGGTTACGATGTGATGAAATACGACCTGCATCCCGTGCGCTCGCCGGCCGAGCGTGTTATGTATACCTCTCGATTGGGGACACATTGCGTGGGGCGGTGACTATGGCGATATTGTTGACTGAATCGGCTGCGGATCGCGTCCGGGCCCATCTGACGAAGCGCGGTACGGGCCTCGGATTGCGGCTCGGCATCAAAAAAACCGGCTGCTCGGGCTTCGCTTATGTCGTTAACTATGCCGATGAGATTCGAGCCGAAGACGCCGTGTTCGAAGTCCGAGGCGTCAAGGTGATCGTGGATTCGGCGAGTTTGCCGCTGATTGACGGCACGGTCGTCGATTTCGTCAAGCAGGGGCTCAATGAGGCCTTCAAGTTCCAGAATCCCAAGGCCAAGGGCGAATGCGGTTGCGGCGAGAGTTTCAGCGTCTAAACAGCCGCGCCCGGTGCCCGCAAAGGGCGCCATTTTTCCAGGGTATTCAGGCACTTCGGCTGCCGCCGTGATTGCTTGCGGGCGCTCCCTCGGTTAAGATCGGCGGTCTTTGTCGGCCCCCACGGGCACAACCGCACTTAATCATTTCGAGGTCATCATGGCAGTTGAGCGCACCCTATCCATCGTCAAGCCCGACGGCGTTGCGAGGAACCTGATCGGCGAGGTCTACACACGGTTCGAAAAGGCGGGGTTGCGCATCGTCGCGGCGCGCATGTTGCACCTGTCGCAGGCCGAGGCTGAAGGATTCTACGGAGTGCATCGCGAGCGGCCGTTCTTCAAGGACCTGGTGCGCTTCATGACCTCGGGGCCGGTGATCGTCCAAGTGCTCGAGGGCGAGGGCGCGATTGCGAAGAACCGCGACGTCATGGGGGCGACGGATCCCAAGAAGGCCGCGCCCGGCACGATTCGCGCGGACCTCGCGAAGAGCATCGACGAGAACATCGTGCACGGCTCCGACGCCGCCGATACGGCGGCCCGCGAAATCGGATTCTTTTTTCGTGAAATTGAGGTCTGCCCGCGTACGCGCTAGCGTACCCCGCAGATTTCTCGGTAAGGAACGCATCAGGTGGCTGGCGATCGCGTAAATCTACTCGGCTTGCCGCGCCTTGAACTCGAGGCGTTCGTCGCTCAGCGGCTGGGCGCGAAGCCTTTTCGTGCGCGTCAGCTCATGAAGTGGATCTACCGGCGCGGCGCCGCGGATTTCTCGACGATGAGCGATCTGGCGAAGGATTTCCGCGTCGAGCTCGAGGCCGTCGCGAAGATTTCGGTGCCCGAGATCGTGACCGAGCAGCTGTCGGACGACGGCACGCGCAAGTGGATGCTGCGCATGGACGAGGTCCAGGGCATCGAGACCGTCTTCATCCCCGAACCCGGCCGCGGCACGCTGTGCATTTCGAGCCAGGTCGGCTGCGCGATGGACTGTTCGTTCTGTGCGACCGCTCAGCAGGGCTTCAATCGAAATCTCAGCGTCGCTGAGATCGTCGGCCAGGTCTGGCTCGCGCAGCGCGAGCTCAACGATGCGCGCGGCGCAG
Source organism: Steroidobacteraceae bacterium (assembly GCA_049517075.1). Lineage (GTDB taxonomy): Bacteria > Pseudomonadota > Gammaproteobacteria > Steroidobacterales > Steroidobacteraceae > Bog-1198. The sequence goes on from JBEKSM010000034.1 coordinate 40,051, forward strand.
AGCGCAAGATCACCAACGTGGTTTTCATGGGCATGGGCGAGCCGCTCGCGAATTACCGCAACGTCGTGCCGGCCATGCGCATTTTGCTCGATGATTTGGGTTATGACCTCTCGCGGCGGCGGGTGACTTTGAGCACCTCAGGGTTGGTGCCGCAAATCTACAAGCTCGCGGAGGAGTGCAACGTCGCGCTCGCGGTTTCCCTGCACGCGCCCAATGACGAGCTGCGCAATCAACTGGTTCCGATCAATCGCAAGCATCCGATCGCGGAGCTGCTCGGCGCATGCTGGCACTATCTCGAGAAGCAAAACGGCCGCAGCATCACGTTCGAGTACGTGATGCTCGACGGCGTCAACGACAAGCCCGAACACGCGCGACAGCTCGGCCGGCTGCTGCGCGGCAGGCCGGCGAAGCTCAACTTGATTCCATTCAATATTTTTCCGGGGACCAACTACCGGCGCTCGCCGGCGGCCGCGATCGTGCGTTTTCGAGACATCTTGAACGAACTCGACGTGATCGCGACGATACGCAAGACACGCGGCGACGACATCGACGCAGCCTGCGGCCAGCTGGCAGGCCGTGTGACCGATCGCACCGTCGTGCGGCTTGGAAACCGGCTCACGAATCCTTCCGAACGACACGCGGTGGTCAGATGAAGATGGGCAATTCGACGAAATTGATACCGCTCGCACTGCTGTGGGGGCTCGCACTTGCCGGTTGTGCCGGCAACCAGCAGCGTCCCAATTCGCAGGCGCCGGATGCTGCGGCCGTGACCAATGCGCAGATTGCGCTCGAATACATGAAGCTCGATAAACTCGCGACCGCACGCGAATTCGCCGAGCGGGCATTGTCGCAGGATCCGGGCAACTCGACCGTTGAGGTCGCCGCCGGCTTGGTCTACGAGCGACTCGGCGAGGTTGCCAAGGCGCAGCACGCACTCGCGGCGGCCGCGCACATCGGCAAGAACGATCCCAACATTCAGAATATCTACGCGGGTTTCCTCTGCCGGACCCACAAGGCGGCCGAGGGCGAGAAGCTGTTCCTCAAGATCGTCCACGATCCGCTCTACCAGACACCCGAAGTGGCCTACGTCAACATGGGCGTCTGCGTGCGCGATGCCGGCAATAACATCAGCGCCGAACGCTACTTTCGCCAAGCGCTGACCATACGCCCGAAAATGCCGGAGGCGATGTTGCAGCTCGGCGAGTTGCTGCTCGAGCGCGGCGACACGACCGAGGCGCGGCAGACCGTACAGCTCTATCTCGCCGTCAATGAGGCCACCCCGGATATTCTCTGGCTGGGCCTGCGAACCGAGCGCAAGGCCGGTGACGACATCACGGCCGCCTCTTATGCCCAACGGCTGAAACAGGAATTCCCGACGTCCGAGCAGGCGCGCATGCTGCAGTCCGGCCTAACTCGATGAGTGAGGCGCAAAGACCACCGGGCGCGCGCCTGCGGTCCGAGCGCGAACGCCGGGGCTTGAGCCTTCAGAAGGCGGCCGATGAGATGCGCCTCGATGCCTGGGTCATCGAGGCGCTCGAAACGGATCAATACGAGCGGATCGGCCCGGCCGTCTATGCCAAGGGCCACTTGAAAAAATACGCGGGGATCTTGTCGATCCCCTGGGAAGAAGTCGTCGCGGCCTACGATTCCCTGCACGTGGAATCGGCGCAATCTCCGGCGCAAGCTCCCGCCGTAAGGATTCATTCGCCGCCGCCGATCGTCAATAACTTCCCCACCGGGCAAATCGCGGTCGCCGTAATTTTCGCGCTGATCGTCGCGGGCGTGATCTGGTGGAAGCCCTGGCAGCAGCGTAACGCGGCCTCGTCGAGCACGCCGCCGACCACACAAGTGTCGGTCCCGGTTCCGCGCAGCAATCAAACAGCGACTGACGCGCAAAATGCGCCCGCCGATGCGTCCCAGCCGACGGTCGTCCAGCAGTCGGCGGCAACCTCGGGCAGTGAGACCGCAGGGGTGGATCAGCCGGCCGCCGGCGTCGAGCCGGTCGCGACCACGACGGCCGCCGGCGCTGCCTCCGGCTCGGAGGCGGGCGCGGGTCGCGCGCGCCTGCGCCTGAGTTTCTCGGCCGACTCCTGGGTCGATGTGCATGATGCTGCCGGCCGCCGCATCTTCAGCGGCTATGGTCGTGCCAACAGCGTCAAGGTCGTCGCGGGCGATGCGCCGTTGCGGGTCTACCTCGGCTATGCAAGCGGCGTCCAGCTCGAGATCAACGAACATGCGGTTGCGATTGCGCGGCCGTTCGTGCACGGCGACGTCGCGCGCTTCCAGGCCGGCGCCGACGGCGTGTTGCGTGGCTCTCCAAACAGCGCGCAACCGCGCGGCTAACGGTGTCGGGTTGAGTAAAATCATCGAGCCCTTGCGCGGCGTGCACGACATATTGCCGGCCCAGGCGGCTGCCTGGCAGTTTCTCGAATCGACCACGCGGGAGGTGTTCGCATCCTACGGATATCAGGAATTTCGCGTGCCGGTGATCGAACAGACGCAGCTGTTCAAGCGCTCGATCGGCGACTTTACCGATATCGTCGAGAAGGAGATGTTCAGCTTCGTCGATCAAGGCGAGGACCATATCACGCTGCGTCCGGAGGCGACCGCGGGGATCGCGCGCGCGATGATCTCCAACGGACTGCTGCGCGAGAACCGCTTGCGAGTCTGGTGCATGGGTCCGATGTTTCGCCGCGAGCGCCCGCAGGCGGGCCGCTTTCGCCAGTTTCACCAGATCGATGCCGAGGCATTCGGTTTCCTGGGTCCCGATGTCGACGCCGAGATCATCTTGCTGGCTGCCCGGCTGCTGCGCCGGCTCGGCCTCGGCAGCGTGAAACTGCAGTTGAACTCCCTGGGGACCCCGGAATCGCGGGCGCAGTACCGTGAGCAGCTGATCGCCTATTTCGGCGCGCATGCGGCCGCGCTCGACGAAGACAGCCTGCGGCGATTGCACGCCAATCCGCTGCGTATCCTCGACAGCAAGGTTCCCGAGACTCAGCGCATCGTCGCCGGTGCACCGCTGCTCACGGACTGTCTCGATGCTGAGTCCAAGGATCATTTCGCGTCGCTTTGCAGCCACCTGCGGGGCGCCGGCATCGAGTATCATGTGAATCCGCGCCTGGTGCGTGGACTCGACTATTACACCCGCACCGTCTTCGAATGGATCACCGACTCGTTGGGTTCGCAGAGCACGGTTTGCGCCGGCGGCCGCTATGACGGCCTGATCGCTCAGCTGGGCGGTACGGCCACGCCGGGCATCGGCTGGGCCATGGGCCAGGAGCGCATCGTCATGCTGCTCGAGAAGCTCGGTGCGGTGGTGGCGGGGGACCGGCCGCAGGTTTATTTGGTCGCGGTCGGGGAACGGTCCGAGCTTCTTGGGCTCCAAGTAGCGGAGCGTCTGCGCGACGCGTGGCCGGCGCTGCGATTGCAGGTCAATCTCGGCGGCGGCAATTTCAAGACGCAGTTCAAGCGCGCAGACAAGAGCGGGGCGCGATACGCGATCATCGTCGGGGAGGACGAAGCCGTGCGCGGCGTCGTCGCCGTCAAGGATTTGCGTGGCGAGCAGCCCCAGGAAGATTGTGCAATCGATCGAATAGAACAGCGGCTGGGCGCCTTGTTGAGTCTCGAGCCAAAAGGGGTAGCGGAGTAATCATGGCAGATGATTTTTTGACCGAAGAAGAGCAAATCGAGGCCGCCAAGCGCTTCCTCGGCGAGAACGGCATTTGGCTGATCGCGAGCGTCGCGATCGGCGCCGCACTCGTCTTCGGCTATCGATACTACGAGCGCTCGCACGAGGAACGCGCGGTGCAGGCGGCGACCGAGTTCGCAACGCTGACCGCAGCGGTCGATAAAAATGAGCGCAGCACGGCGCGGCGAATCGCTGAGCACATCGTCGAAGCCTATTCCGGCAGCCCGTATGCCGACCAAGCCCAGTTGACGCTCGCGCGCTTGTTTGTCGACGAGGGCAAGGTCGCCGAGGCTGCAGGACCGCTAGCGCTCGTCATGACGAGCTCGAAGGATTCGGAACTGCGCAACATCGCGCGCCTGCGCCTTGCGCGGCTGCAAATCGATCAAGGCAAGCCGGACGATGCGATCCAGACGCTTGCCGGCGGCGCCGATTCCGTGGCGTTCGCGTCTCGCTATCATGAGGTGCGCGGCGACGCGCTGCTCGCGAAGAAGGACACGAGCGGCGCAGCGGCTGAATATCGCGCCGCACTCAGCGCAAGCGATTCGCACGGCGCCGATGCCGCGTTGCTGGAATTGAAAATCTCCGATCTCGGCGTGGCCCCCGCGCCCGTCGTCACAAAGGCTGTACCCTGATGCGCTGTTTGCTCCCCCTCGGCCTTGCGGCTTTGATCGTCGTCGCCGGCTGCAGCAAAGACAAAGACGTCGAGCCACCGGCGGTATTGGTCGATTTCCCGCAGACGCTCCCCGTCAAGGAAATCTGGAGAGAGGGCGTCGGCGGCGGCAAGAAACAAATGGTGCTGAGGCTCGGCTTGGGCCCGGCCCTCGATAACAAGACCGTGTTCGCGGCCTCTCACAAGGGCGAGATCGTCGCCATTGCGCTCGATACCGGGCGCCACTTGTGGCAAAAGAATCTCAAGCTGCCGCTGTCGGCAGGTCCGGCCGCCAACCTCGGCGTCGTCGTCGTCGGCTCCAGCAAAGGCGATGTGATCGCGCTCGACGGCGCCACGGGACGCCAGCTATGGCGCGCGCACGTCAATGCGGAATTGCTTTCGGCCCCCGCGATCGGCGAGCACGTCGTCGTGCTGCGTTCGGTCGACGGACGACTGCGGGGTCTCGACACCCAAACGGGAAAGGAACTGTGGTCGGTCGAGCAGCAGGTCCCGCGGTTGAGCCTGCGAGGCACCGCGACGCCGGTGATTGCCAAGGATATGGCGATTTGCGGATTCGACAACGGCAAGGTCATGGCGGTCTCGCTGAGCACGGGCGACACCGTATGGGATACCGCGCTCGCCGCACCCCACGGCCGCACCGAACTCGACCGCTTGGTCGACGTCGATTCTGCGGTACGCGTGATCGGCGAGGACGTTTATGCGACGGGGTTCCAGGGCCGCACCGCGATGCTCGCGCTCGACTCGGGGCAAATCTGGTGGGCGCACGACATGTCGAGTTATCGAGGACTCGCGGTCGATGCGGACAAGACCTACGTCTCGCAGTCCGACGGCATCGTCGTGGCGCTGCGTGACCGCGACGGTTCGGAACTCTGGCGCAACGACAAGTTGAAACGGCGCGGCCTCTCCACGCCGGCCATCTTGAGCACTTCGGTCGTGGTGGCCGATTATCAAGGCTATGTACACTGGCTCGATAAAAGCACCGGTGCGCTCGTTGCGCGCAAGGTGGTCGCCAAGAAATCCAGGGTCTCGAACCCGCCGGTCGCCGTCGACGACACGGTCGTCGTGCTCACCGACGGCGGCGATCTCGCGGCGTTTCGCGCGACACCGCCGGCGCCGCCGCCGCCGCCCGCGGCTGCGAAGCCGTAAGCGAAGTCACTTGCTGCCGGTCATCGCACTAATTGGTCGTCCAAACGTCGGGAAGTCGACCTTATTCAATGCGATGACCGGGACGCGCGACGCGCTCGTCGCCGACCTGCCGGGCCTCACGCGCGACCGGCAATATGGATTCGCGCGGCGTACCGACGTGCCCTGCATCGTCGTCGATACCGGCGGCCTCGTCGAGAACGCCGACGAGATCGAGAGTCTCATGATTGCGCAGACCGATCGGGCGATCAGCGAGGCGGACCGAATCATCGTGCTCGTCGACGGGCGCGCCGGCGTCACGCCGCAAGATCAATTCGTGGCGCGCCTCGCGCATCGCAGCGGCAAGCCGGTATTTCTCGCGGTCAACAAGACCGAAGGGTTCGACCCCGACATCGCGGTCGCCGACTTCCACGGCCTCGGACTCGGTGACCCGCATCCGATCGCCGCGGCGCATGATCAAGGCGTGATTTCGCTGCTCGAAGCGGCATTGGCGGGGCTCGTTCCCGATCCGCAAGACGGGCCAGAGATGACCGGCATCAAGGTCGCGGTCATCGGCCGCCCAAACGTCGGCAAAAGCACCCTGATCAATCGACTGCTCGGCGAGAATCGCATGGTCGCCTTCGATCAGCCGGGCACGACGCGCGACGCCGTGTTGATACCGTTCGAGCGCGACGGTGAGCGCTACACACTGATCGACACGGCCGGCGTCCGGCGCCGCGCGCGCGTCGAGGGCGCAATCGAGAAATTCAGCGTCATCAAGACGCTGCAGGCGATCGAAACCGCTCACGTCGTGGTCGTCGTCATCGATGCGCAGGACAGCGTCGCCGAGCAGGATGCGAGCCTCTTGGGCACGGTCATCGAACAAGGCCGTGCGCTCGTGATCGCCGTCAACAAATGGGACAATATTCCGACCGAGCAGCGCGATTTGATTCGGCAGCAGCTCGAGCAGCGATTCACGTTTGCGGATTTCGCGCCGCTGCATTTCATCTCCGCGCGCCACGGAAGCGGCGTCGGCGAATTGTTCGAGTCGGTGCGCAAGGTTTACGCGGCGGCCATGCGCGAAATGGCGACGCCCGAGTTGACTCGAGTGCTCGAGGCGGCAATCGAAAGCCATCCTCCGCCCGTGGTGCGTGGACGGCGCATCAAGCTGCGCTACGCCCATCAAGGCGGCCGCAATCCGCCGATCGTCGTGATCCATGGCAACCAGACCGATTTCGTGCCGGAAGCCTACCGGCGTTATCTGGTCAACGTCTATCGCAAGGCGTTTGCACTGCTCGGCACGCCGGTGCGCGTGATCTTTCGCGGCGAAGAGAATCCGTTCGCAGGAAAGCGCAATCCGCTGACTCCACGCCAGGTTCGAAAGCGCAAACGGCTGATCCAGCGCAATAAGCGCTAACCCGCGAACCGCATCCTTGCATTAGACTAGGCGCCGAGGGATGTCGCGGGAACCTTCTGTGCCGAAGTTCTTTGGAACCAAAACCTGGCGAATTTGCGCCGTGCTGTTCACGCTGGCCGTGATCTACGGCGTTTGCGGGTTCCTGATTGCGCCGCGGATGCTGCGCTCGGCGATCCTCGACGAGGTCCCGAAGCAGACCGGCGCGATCGCCGCGGTCGGCGAGATTCGCATCAATCCCTTCCTGTTGCAGCTCGAACTCAAGGATTTTTCCGTGACGGACGCTGCGGGCGACCGCCTGCTCGGCTTCGGCCGGCTGTTCGTCGACCTCGGGCTCGGTTCGCTGTGGCACCGCGCGTTCGCCTTCAAGGACATCGAAATCGACGCGCCGTTCTTGAATGCGATCATTGCGAGCGACGGCACGATGAATCTGCTGAAGCTCAAGCCGAAGTCGCAGGCGCCGCCGAAATCGAGCGAAACGCCGCAGTCCTTGCCGCGGATTCGAATCGCCGAATTCCGAGTCACCGGCGGCGCCCTGAGCTACGAGGACCGCAGTGTGCCTTCGCATTTCACGACGCGGCTCGAGCCGATTGCGTTCGATCTGCGGGATTTCGCGACTGACGCCCAAGGCGGCATGTTCACTTTCTCGGGGGCCTCGAAGCTCGGCGAACGCTTCGAATGGCGCGGACACCTCGCGGTGCAGCCGGTCGAGTCGGACGGGGAGCTTCGAATTCAAGACTTGCACGCGCAGACGATTGGCGCGTATCTCGCGGATAAGCTGGGTTTTACGGTCGAATCGGGCCGGATCGACGTCGACGCGAAGTATCGTTTTGCGCTTCGCAACGCGGTCGAACTGCAGGTCGACCTGAACAAGGCCGCGTTGACTGATTTTTCGGTGCAGCCAAAGAGCGCGGCCGCCGATGCTGGTGCGCAGCCCGCGTGGATCGTCGTGCCGAGCCTCACGGTGACGAACGGCTCGTTCGATCTTGGCGCCCGAACGGTGCGCGTCGATGCAGTCGCATTGAGCGGGCTCAAAGTGCTCGCATGGCTCGAGCCCGACCGGTCGATCAATCTCGCCAAACTCGCGGCTCCGCCAGGCACACCCGGCGCGCCGGGGGCGGCAGCCCCGCCCGTCCCGGCTGCCGGCGCGGCAAGCGGCGCAGCGCCGTGGACCGCTCAATTGCAGCATTTCGAGATTCGTGATGCGAGCATCTCGGTGCAGGATCGGTCCACGAAGCCGGTCGCCTCGTTCCTGATTGCGCCGCTGTCGCTCGACCTGACGGGCGCAAGTCTCGATTTTGCACACGCGGTTGCGGTGAGTCTGGACGCAACGCTCAATCAGACCGGTCGGTTGAATTTGAGCGGCGATGTGACGCCGCAGCCACTGTCCGCCGATCTGGCGCTCAAACTCTCCGGATTCGAGCTCAAGGCGCTGCAGCCGTACATCGAGCAGCACACCGCGATGAGCGTACTCGACGGGCATTTGAACGCGAGCGCCAATATCGCCTACGGAAAAATCAGGCCGCGCGTGCAGGTGAGCGCGAGCCTCAGCGTGGACAGCTTGCACACCGTCGACGATCGGCTGCACGAGGATTTCGTCAATTGGCAGCGCCTCGATGTCCAAGGCATCTCATTCCAGCAAGACCCGGATCGCCTCAGCATCGATCGAATCGCCGCGCTCAAGCCCTATGCGCGCGTCATCATCGAGGCCGACAGCACTATCAATGTGAAGCGCATCCTCGCCGGCCCGGGCGCGAGCACCGCCGGCAGCGCAGCAGCGGAGCCGCAGGCGTCCCCGACGCCGCTGCGCGCGTTGGATCGGGCCGCCACGCGCGGCTCGGCGCCCAGATCCGCCGAGTCCGCGGCGCCATTTCCCCTGTCGGTCAAGAGCGTCGAACTGCAGTCGGGCCGCACGAATTTCTCGGATCTTTCGATCAACCCGAACTTCTCGGCAGGCATCGAGGATCTGCACGGCACGGTGCGCGGGCTCAATTCCCAGCCGAACTCTCGCGCTCAAGTCGACTTGCACGGGCAAGTCGATCCATTCGCACCGGTCGCAATCACCGGGGAGGTCAACTTGCTGAGCCCAGCGCTCTATACCGACTTGGCGCTGAGCTTTCGCAACATCGAGCTGTCCATCTTCAATCCATATTCCGGCAAGTTCGCGGGCTATGCGATCAGCAAGGGCAAGCTCACGACCGAGCTCCACTACAAGGTCGACGGCCGCAAGCTCGAAGCGACGCATCACGTCAGTATCGATCAGCTCGAGTTCGGCGAGAAAACCGAGAGCAAGGATGCCGTGTCACTGCCGGTCAAGCTCGCGGTCGCGCTGCTCAAAGACCGCAACGGCCTCATCGAACTCGATCTGCCGGTCGACGGCTCGCTCGACGACCCGAATTTCCATCTCGCGCCCGCGATCTGGAAGTTTCTAGGCAACCTGCTCGTCAAAGCGGTGACCGCGCCGTTCGCGCTGTTGGGTTCCTTGTTCGGCGGTGGGCCGGACTTGCAATTCGTCGAGTTCTCGCCGGGCGCAGCGGCCGTGGGCGCCGCGGGTGGCGAGAAGCTCAAGGCGATCGTCAAGGCCTTGAAGGAGCGTCCGCAGCTCAAGATCGAGGTGCCGATTGCGGTGTTGGCCGAGATCGATCGTCCGGCGCTGCTCGAGGCGCGATTGGCGGCGGACTTGGACGCCGAACGCGCATTGCAAACGAAGCCTGCGGCACAAAAGCCCGGCGTCGCCGAGCCGCCGCCGTTTCGGCAGCTGGAACCCGCGGCGCAGCTGCCGGTGTTGGCGGCGCTGTACACGAAGAAATTGGGCCACGCTCCGCAATTTCCCGAGGCGGGCGATGGCAAGCCGACCAAACCCGAAATCGCGGCCGCCGAGGTCGCATATCTCGATGAGCAGCTTAGGGCGCAAGTCGTCGTTGATGACGCCGATCTCAAGCACCTTGCCGAGCAGCGCGCCCAGTCACTGCAGCAAGCCTTGTTGGCCGATGGCGCGATCGATCCGGCGCGCGTATTTCTCGTCGCGAGCGACAAAATCACGGCGAGGGATGGGCTCGTGCGGCTCGAGTTGTCGCTGCAGTGAACCGCGTCGGACGCCTCAAAGTAACGCATCCGGTGTCGCGATAACGCCCCGCTTCAGTGCAAATGCTGGGGGTCAACGCCTGCGCGTCTTGATAAGTGATTGATCCAGTGCAGGTATTGAAACCATGGCACGTACAGTGCTTTAGTCCGTACCTGATTCGGTGACCGCAGTGCCGCTGCATGCATTCGATACGCGTTTTCTTTCGGGGGTATTGCATTCGATGAAGCTCATCACCGCGATCATCAAGCCGTTCAAACTCGACGACGTGCGAAAAGCGGTCAGCGATGTGGGGGTGCAAGGCGTTACGGTCACGGAAGTTCGCGGCTTCGGCCGGCAACGCGGCCATTCCGAATTCTATCGGGGCGCCGAGTACAACGTTGAATTCATACCGAAGACCAAAATCGAAATCGCGGTCGCCGATTCGCTCGTCGAACAGGTCATCGAGGCGATCAGCAAATCGGCGCAGACCGGGAAAGTTGGAGACGGCAAGGTCTTCGTTTTTGATTTGACGCATGTCGTGCGCATTCGCACGGGTGAGCGCGATGAAGGCGCCATTTGAACATCTGAAGGGGGATTTGCAGTGATGTCCAGTAATTCGACTCGAGTGATTTGCGCCCTGTTGCTTGCATTGGCCGTGCCGGTTGCCTGGGCCGACGTTGCCGCTTCATCGGCCGCGCCGCAGTCCGCGAGTGCCGCCGCGCCGAGCGATGCGGCACCGACACCAAGCGCCGCGCCAGCGGCCGCGCCGAGCGGGCCGACGGAGCCGCAGCTCGTTGGGGCGGATAAAATCAGCGCCGGGGACACCGCCTGGATGCTGACGTCGACCGGCCTCGTGTTGCTGATGACCATACCGGGTCTCGCGCTCTTCTACGGCGGCATGGTACGCAAGAAAAACGTGCTCGCGACGCTCATGCAAAGCTTCGCCTGCACCTGCGTCGTGACGCTGCTCTGGTGGCTCATCGGATATTCCTGGGCCTTCACGCCCGGTAACGGTTTCATCGGCGGCTCGACGCGCGCCTTGTTCAACGGCATGGTCTTTCTGAACGCCAACGGCGCCGGCGACAACAAATTGACGGTATCGCATTTGGCTCCGACGATCCCCGAGACCGTCTATGCGATGTTCCAAATGACCTTCGCGATCATCACGCCGGCGCTGATCGCCGGCGCGTTCGCCGATCGTATGAAGTTTTCGGCGATGCTGATATTCCTTTCCGCGTGGTCCTTGTTCGTCTACGCGCCGATTGCCCACATGGTCTGGGAGCCCACCGGCTGGCTCAACGTCAAGGGCGTTCTCGACTACGCAGGCGGCACGGTCGTGCACATCAATGCCGGCATTGCCGCGCTCGCCAGTTGTCTCGTGCTCGGCAAGCGCTTGGGTTACGGCAAGGAGGCGATGCCGCCGCACAACCTCGCGCTGACGTTCATCGGCGCTTCGCTGCTGTGGGTGGGTTGGTTCGGCTTCAATGCCGGATCCGCCGTTGCCGCCGACGGACGCGCCGGAATGGCGATGCTCGCGACCCAGATGGCGACCGCGGCCGCCGCACTCGGCTGGATGTTTGCCGAATGGATCAGCAAGGGCAAGCCGAGCATGCTTGGCATCGCTTCCGGCGCGGTCGCCGGACTGGTTGCGATCACGCCCGCATCCGGTTACGTGACACCGACCTCCGCGGTGCTGATCGGCATAGCGGCCGGCGTGATTTGCTACGTCGCGGCGACTTCCTTGAAGCACGCCCTGGGTTACGACGACTCGTTGGATGCGTTCGGCGTGCACGGCATCGGCGGCATCGTCGGCGCACTGCTCACGGGCGCTTTGGCGAGCAAGGAGATCGTCGGCGCGGACGGCCACGTGCTGACCCAGCTCTGGGGTGTCGGCACGACGCTGATTTACGGCTTCGTCGTGAGCTTCGTTTTGCTGAAGATCATCGACAAAACTATCGGACTGCGCGTCAATGAAGAAGAGGAGCGGCAAGGTCTCGACATTTCCCTGCACGGTGAAAGTCTAGAATAACTCCGCCCGGCGGTGCATTCCTGCGGCCCGGTGAGCAACTGCGACTCGCCGGGCCGCGGATCGCACTCAAGTTCCGCCCGTTCCCGCCGATATCCTGACGGCGCCGCGCCCCGGGGCGCCAAATGGTCGCATTTCGACCGAAGTGTGAACAAATTTCCGCCGATCCGCCTCAAGCGTGCTGTGCTGCGGTCGCTAAGGTGAGTAGCGACTTCACCTGCCCGCCGACGGGAAACTGCAGCCGCAATAGGGAACAAAGACTAGAACCAAGCGTCCACCGAGGTACATCGAATGTCGATCGGGAATTCTGTCTCGTCGCGAATTCTGGCGGCGTTCGCGGCGGTCATCGTCGTCTTGGGAGCGGCAATCGTTTTCAGCCTGTTGCGGCTATCGGACTTCAACAAGGCCGTGAGTTCGGTCGTCGACCAGAGCTTGCCCAAATTCGAGAGCGCCGACGGCTGGTCGTCCTACACGATTCAATCGGCCGTGCACATGCGCAATCTGTTGCTCGTGACCGATCCGGCGAAAGTTGCGGACGAGATTGCTGCGATCAAGCAGCTCACGCAAACCGGCTCGGAATACATGGTGATTCTGCAAACCGTGGCGCGCGGCGATGATGAGAAGACCCTGATTCAAGCGGTTTCCTCGGCGCGCGCGAACTACATGCTGCTGCAGGACCAGTTCCTGAAGCAGGTGGCCGATGGCAAGTTGGCCGAGGCGCGCGAAACCCTGCTCACGAGCGCGAGCGGGCCGGAGCTCGCCTATGTCGCGGAGCTCACGCAGGTCAGCGATCTGTTCAAGGCACAGCTGCGCGCGCACGCGGAGTCGGTCGCCGCTTCACATCGGCATGCACGCATGCTCATCGTGTCGATGGCGCTCGGCGCCGTGTTGATCGCGGGCCTGCTCGCGTGGCTGATTGCGCGCAGTATCCGCAATCCCCTGGCAAAGGCCGTGGGCGTATTGGACGCGATCGAACATGGCAATTTCGATACACCGATTCTCGCCAAGTCGAACGACGAAACCGGCTTGGTGTTGCGGGCACTCGGTTCGATGCAGCTGAGCCTCAAGCAGCGCATCGAGACCGATCGGGTGGCGGCCGAAGAGAATGAGCGGATTCGCACGGCGCTCGATCGGATCGGCGCGGGCGCGATGGTCGCGGATCTCGACGGCAAGATCATCTACGCGAACGACTATGCGAAACATATTTTTGACACGCGCGGACCCGAGATTCGCAAGCAACTGCCGCAGTTCGATCCGAAACGCATCCTCGGCGAGTCCTTCGATATGTTTCATCGCAACCCGTCGTACCAACGGAACATGCTGGCGAATCTGCAGGGCAGCTTCACGGCCGACATCCAGCTCGGCAATGCCTTGCTGAGGATCTTGGCCAATCCGGTGACCACCTCGGAGGGCAAGCGCATCGGCACCGTAGTGCAGTGGCTCGATCGCACGCAAGAGATCGCGGCCGAGCGCGAATTGCAGGCGGTGGTCGCCAAGGCGCTCGAGGGCGACCTCACGGCTCGCATCAACGAGGACGACAAGTCGGGCTTTTTCAAGGCGCTTGCCGCAGGAATGAACCAGCTGACCGCCAATATGGCCGAGGTGGTGCTCAAGATGTCGCGGGCGGCCGCGGAGGTACGCACCGGGGCGAACGAGATTTCGAAGGGGAATCTGGACTTGAGCCAGCGCACCGAGGCGCAGGCCTCGAGTCTCGAGGAGACCGCGGCCTCGATGGAGCAGATGACCTCGACCGTGAAGAACAATGCCGACAACGCGGCGCAGGCGAACCAGCTTGCGGCGGCGGCGCGCGAACAGGCCGAGCGCGGCGGCAAGGTCGTGAGCTCGGCGGTGGTCGCGATGAGCGAGATCAACGCGGCGAGCAAGAAGATCGCCGACATCATCGGCGTGATCGACGAGATCGCGTTTCAGACCAATCTGCTGGCGCTGAATGCGGCGGTCGAGGCGGCACGCGCCGGGGAGCAGGGGCGCGGCTTCGCGGTCGTGGCCTCCGAGGTGAGGAATCTGGCCTCACGCAGCGCCGAGGCGGCCAAGGAGATCAAAGGATTGATCCATGACTCGGTCGGCAAGGTCACCGAAGGCACGAAGCTCGTCGACGAGTCAGGTCGGGTGCTTGCGGAGATCGTGACCGGGGTCAAGAAGGTCACGGACGTGGTGGCGGAGATCGCAGCTTC
>JBEKSM010000035.1:0-51793 GCA_049517075.1 Steroidobacteraceae bacterium
CGCGCCGCCGCGGCGCGGCCGTGGGGCTCGACCTCGCCCACGCAATCGGCAACACACTGCTCGAGCTACACGACTGGAACGCGGATTTCGCGGTCTGGTGCAGCTATAAATACCTGAACGGCGGGCCCGGCGCGATCGGCGGTTGCTTCGTGCACGAACGCCATGCGCAGCGCTTCGATCTGCCGCGCCTCGCCGGCTGGTGGGGGCACGACAAGAACACGCGATTCCTCATGGGCCCCGATTTCAAACCTCTGGCCGGTGCGCAAGGATGGCAGATCAGCAATCCGCCGATCCTATCGGCAGCCCCACTGGTGGCATCGCTCGAGATCTTCCAGCGTGCCGACCTGCATAGACTGCGCGCCAAATCGCTCGAACTCACGGCATTCCTGCAACGTGCGATCGACGCTCACCTGGCCGCAGGTGCAGAAATCATCACGCCGCCGCAACCTGAAGCGCGCGGCTGCCAGCTGAGCATCCGCCTGCGTGGGACGCCGGCGCAGGCGAAACGCTGCTTCGAACGCTTGAGCGAAGCGGGCGTCGTCGCAGACTGGAGAGAACCGGATATCCTGCGCCTGGCGCCGACGCCGCTCTACAATTCGTATACCGACGCGCTGCAAGCGGTCGAAGCGCTCGCTCGCGCCGCGCGCGCATGAGCAAACTCACGATCATCGGCGCCGGGCCGACCGGTGTGCTGCTCGCGATCCTGCTGCGGCGTCGCGGCTTCACGGTGACGATCTACGAGAGTCGCAGCGACCCGCGGGGCGACGGCGGCGAAGCGGGCCGCTCGATCAACCTCGCGCTCGCGGATCGCGGAATCGCCGCGTTGAAACGCGTTGGCGTCTACGCACAGCTCGCACCCGCCCTCATGCCGATGTCCGGCCGTCTGATCCACGACCTGCGCGGCAGCACCGCGCTGCAGCCGTACGGAACGCGCCCACAGGAAGTCATTTACTCGATATCCCGACATCGGCTCGACCGGGCGCTCGTGGACATCGCTGTGCGCGAGCATGATGTTCGGATCGAGTTCGAACATCGCCTCGAAGCCGCCGATTTCTCCGCTGCGGTCGCCCGGATCCGCGATTTGCGCACGAGCCGCCTGCTGACGGTACCCATGCAGCCGATGCTCGGCTGCGACGGCGGCGGATCGCGCATGCGACGCGAGATGCACGCCGCCAAGCTCATCGATGCGAGCGAAGTGCCGCTCGATCACGGCTACAAAGAACTCACGATTCCGGCACGGCCGAGCGGCGAATTCGCAATGCGGCGCGACGCGCTGCACATATGGCCTCGCGGCGGCTATATGTTGATCGCGTTGCCGAACGCAGACGGCAGCTTCACCGCGACGCTGTTTCTGCCGAATGCCGGCCCGACGAGCTTCGCGGCGCTAGCTGAGCCGCGCGCGATCGATGCATTTCTCGCGCGCGAGTTTCCCGACGCCGTCGCGCTGATGCCGAATGCAGGCGAGCAGTTCCGGCAACATCCGACGGGCCTTCTCGGCACCGTGTATGCGGCGCCCTGGCAGGTGCGCGACTCGGCCGCGATTCTGGGCGATGCCGCGCACGCGATCGTGCCGTTTCATGGCCAGGGTATGAACTGCTGTTTCGAGGACTGCCTTGAATTCGACGCAGCCGTCGGCCGCCACGCGGGTTGGGAGGCGCGGTTCGAGGATTTCACTGCGAGCCGCAAGCCCAATACCGATGCGATTGCGGCAATATCGCTCGAGAACTACCTCGAAATGCGCGAACACGTCGCCGACGCGCGATTCCGGCTTAGGCATGCGCTGTCGCTCGAGCTCGAGCGGCGCTTTCCAGCGCGGTTCATCCCGCGCTATTCGATGGTGATGTTCCATCACGAAATCCCCTATGCGCTTGCGCAGCAGCGCGGACTGCTGCAAGCGCGGCTGCTCGAGGAATTGACGGCGGCTGCCGCGACGCTCGAGGAGGTTGATTTCGAACGCGCGGCAAGCGCGATCGAGACTTACCTGCCGCCGATCGCGGAGGCTCTCTCGAGCGTCACGAACGAGTAAGCGTAGGGGTTCTTGTCATCGGCCTCATGGCGGATGCACCCGGATTCACGCCACTCCGGACTGCGCCAGGCGTCGAAGGTCGCGTCACCGTCGGCGATCACGGTATGCACGATCGTCAAGTGAATGCGGCGCGCGAGCGGCAGGCATTGCCGGAAGACGTCCGCGCCGCCGATCACCATGAGCACCGAATCGGCGCCGCTCGCAACGCGCGCCTCGTCGATCGAAAAGACCGCCGTGACGTCGCCGACGAGCGCCTGCCCCGAGCGCGTCAGCACGAGGTTGCGGCGCCCCGGCAGGGCCTTGCCGATCGAATCGTAGGTCTTGCGGCCCATGAGCACCGTCTTGCCGAGCGTGATCTGCTTGAAGCGACGCAGATCCGCAGGAAGGTGCCACGGCAAGGTGTTCAACCGGCCGATCACGTCGTTTTCCGATACCGCGACGACGAACTCCAGCCCGGCTGCATCGCCGGCGGCACTCACCATACGCTAGGCGATCATGCGGTTGGTTTCCGCGCGGCATTCATTGAGGATCCATTGCGTGAATTCCTGCAGATCCTCGCGCTCCCGATCCTCGGGCCGCTGCAAAATCACGTAGCTCTCGTTGGTCGCGAGTTCCGCGTCGAACAGCTTGACGAGCCCACCGGCGACGAAGCGATCCGCGCTCAAGCGCGACGGCACCAGCGCGACGCCGACGCCCTGCTCCGCAGCGATCACGACCGCAGACATCGTATCGAGCCGTACCAGCCGATTGGGTTTGATCGGCTCGATCCCGAGCCCGAGCGCCCAGCGCTCCCAGGCCTCGCGCCGCTCCTCGTGCACGAGCAGCGTCTTACCGTTCAAATCGGCATAACGGTCGATCGGATTATCGAGCAGAAACGACGGTGAACACGCCGCGATGAAGCTCTGCGCGAACAATTCGTGGACGGTGAGGCCCTCCCATGGTCCTGCACCGACCACGATCGAGAGGTCCGCTTCGGGAGGATGGGTCTTCGGCGCCGAAAAGGTCGTCTCGATGCGGATATCCGTCTCCTCGCGCGCCTGGGAGAACGAGGCGAGCCGCGGCAGCAGCATCTCGTTGGCGAAGAACGGCGGCACGTTGAGCCGGATGATCGTGCGACCGTAGCGGATCTGCAACTGTTCCGTGACCGACTCGAGCTTCGAAAAAATCTCGTTGATGTGCTCGAGATAGTGAGCGCCTGCGTCGGTCAATGCCAGCGTGCGTACCCCGCGCGCGCCGCGTTCGAACAGCGTGACGCCGAGCTGCGACTCGAGTGCCTTGATCTGGTGGCTCACGGCCGATGGAGTGACGAACAATTCCTCGGCTGCGGCCTTGAAGCTCTGCAGTTTCGCCGCGATTTGAAAGGTCTTGAGAAACTTGAGCGACGGCAAGCGCATAAATACAACCAATACTGGTGAACGGGGTACGACGGATCCGGTCTGTAGTCCCTCACGGATATACTGCAGCCATTCTATCTGATCTCGTTGGCAATCTAGATGACGATCAAGCAAGAGTCGTGCCATGCGGCAAAATACCGGTAATCATCGATCCAAGTCCGCGCCGCCGACGGCCGTTGCAAC
Source organism: Steroidobacteraceae bacterium (assembly GCA_049517075.1). Taxonomy (GTDB): domain Bacteria; phylum Pseudomonadota; class Gammaproteobacteria; order Steroidobacterales; family Steroidobacteraceae; genus Bog-1198. The sequence goes on from JBEKSM010000035.1 coordinate 3,604, forward strand.
GATTCGGGGCGGCGACGGTCGCGCCGCGCACGGTCCTAGCGCATTTGGCGGCGCCCGATGACGCGGACGCACATCGTTGCGGGGAGCTTCGGAGCCGGCAAGACGACCGCGATACGCTGGCTCATGTCGCACAAGCGCCATGACGAACTCTGGGTCGTGATACTCAACGAATTCACCGACGCGGGTCTCGACGCGCTGCAGGTCGCACAATCCGCTCAAGGTCGATACGATGTGCGCATGGTCGCCGGCGGCTGCTTGTGCTGCATCGGGGAGCTCGAGTTCGGCAAACAAGTTCGCGACATCCTGCGTCAGCTGAAGCCGACGCGCTTGCTGATCGAGCCAAGCGGCGCCGCTCACGCGGGCGAAATCATCGACGAGCTCGCAGCCTACGAAGCGCAGCGCAGCTTGAGCCTCGACAGCATCGTTTGCCTGATCGACCCGATCGATGCGATCCGGATCGCGGCGGCTCGCGACACGACCGAATGGTCGCAGATCCAATGCGCCGATGTGTTGCTGCTCTCGAAGCCGGATCTCGCCGACGCGGCGGCTACCCAAGCGTTCGAGACAATCGTCGACGAGCAATATCCGCGCAAGCGCTTCGTCGGCATCTGTAGTCGGGGCGAACTTCCCGCGGAGGCTCTGCAAGCTTACACGCGGCCACCCGCCTTCTCGCTGCTGCGGGAGATCCCGACCGCGGCGACGCCGATAACTGCGGCCTTCGCGATCGCCGGCTGCGACGGCCATGAAACGCAATCGAGCCAACTGGGCTTCGCGGCGGTCAGTTGGGTGCTGCCGCGCGAGCTGCGCTTCTCGCGTGCCGCAATCGAACCGCGGCTGCAATGGATGCTCGAGGCCTATGGCGGCGCACTGCGGCGCGTGAAGGGAATCTTGAGAACCGGACCCGGACCGGCGTGGTCGTTCCAGAGCCACGGGCGCGGGCTCGCGAGCGAGGACAGCGCCTACCGCCGTGACAGCCGGGTCGAGATCGTGCTGACGGCATCGCCGACCTTGCAATTGCTCGACGACTGGCGCGCGATGCTGCGCGACGGCGCGGTCAAACCCGCGTACGAAACCAGCCGGTGAGGCTCAGCCGCGCATGCGTGGTCGGCAAGACTTCGTGCTCGAGCCCAGCGCTCAGGAAGCAGACCAAGCGGCCGCCGACGGGTGTGATCTCTCGCACGGCGCCGTCGCGCTCGAAGATGCGCAAGCTGCCGCCGTGCGCAAGATCCCACTGGTCATTGAGATACAGCACGACCGAGACGCGCCGTTGATCCCGGCCTTGCGGCTGATCGACGTGCCGCGCATAGCCGGCCCCGGGTCGGTAGTGCGCATAGTGCAGCTCGAGATCGAACAAACCGAGAGTCGCCTCTCGATTGAGCGCGAGCCGCAGCGCTTCGAGTGAGTCCATGAGCACCGCTTCGGCCTGAAACAGCGGTTCGGACAACCAACAGGTGCGGTCGCCGCGAATCTCCTCGCGCCGTTGTGCCGCGCCCGCGGCGCCGATTTTAGCCGATGCAAATTCACCGCGCTCCAATCGAGTCTGAGCACAGCGAGCCAAGCCCTGCACCAGCGAGGAATCCGCGTACCCGTCCTCGACGAGGAGACCCTGCGCGCACAACTCAGAGGCGATCGCGGCTGCGTTCCGATGCACCTCGCCGCCCACGCTTAAGATCAGCGGCCGGGTGCGCGTCGACCTGCGCGCGCGGGTCTGCCCGCGTGCGGGCGTCTGGCCGTCTGTGTACGCCTTGCGGTGTGCTTGCGACGGCCTGCGCGTGCGGCCGCTTTGATCGCCGTTTTTCGCTTTTTCTTCGGCGGCTCGAGCATGCTGCCGCGGCAGCTTGCGGCACCGCATCGACAAGCGAAGACTTCATCGACGTTCGCCGGATCATCGCGGTCGCGCTGAATCTGATAGTCGTAGGCGAGTTCTTCGCCGGGTCGGATCGTGCGTATCGCCTCGATGAACACGCGCTTGCCGACCGTGGTGCTCTCGCAGTTGGGGTCACAACCATGATTGATGAATCGCGCCTCGTTGCCGCCGACACCGGCGTCAATAACGGTCTTTGCATCAACCGTGAACAGAAACGTATGGTTGTCGCCCGCCGCCTTGTCTTCATAGCGCGTGTCGGCTTCATCGTGACTGATCCGATCGCCCAAATATTCGATCACGGTCGTCCCCTTGCGGATGCGGCGCAGCGCAAATACGCCGTAGCCGTGGACCGGCGAGTGTCGGACTTCGAACAGCGGCGGGCGAGACGAACGCTTCTTCTTCATAGACTCCTAGACGGCAATTGGGGCCTTGATGGCCGCGTGACACTGGTAAGCGAGAATTTCGAAATCATCGAAAGAATAATCGAATAGGCTCGCCGGCCTGCGCTTGATGCGCAGCTGCGGCAGTGGATAGGGCGTACGGCCGAGCTGCAACTCGACCTGCTCCAAGTGATTCAAGTACAGATGGCAGTCCCCGCCGACCCAGACGAAATCTCCAAGCTCAAGATCGCATTGCTGCGCCAGCATCTGCGTGAGCAGCGCATAGGAGGCGATATTGAACGGCACGCCGAGAAATGCATCGGCGCTGCGCTGATAAAGTTGACAGGATAGCTTGCGATTCGAGACATAAAACTGGAACAAGGCATGGCAAGGCAGCAAGGCCATGCGGTCCAATTCGCCCACATTCCATGCGCTGACGACGATGCGGCGCGAGTCGGGCTGCTCGCGCAGCTGGCGTACGACCGCCGCGAGCTGATCGATATTGCGGCCATCGGCGGTCGGCCAGCTGCGCCACTGCTTGCCGTACACCGGACCCAATTCGCCATCGGCGTCCGCCCACTCGTCCCAAATCGTCACGCCCTGTTCGCGCAGGTAGCGCACGTTGGTCTCGCCGCGCAAAAACCAGAGCAGTTCGTGAATGATCGACCGCAGGTGCAGCTTCTTGGTCGTGACCAGCGGAAAACCGGCCGCAAGATCGAAGCGCATCTGGTATCCGAAGACGCTGAGCGTACCCGTGCCGGTTCGGTCCTGCTTGTGCGCGCCGCGGTCCCTGATGTGGCGCAGGAAATCGAGGTAGGCCCGCATGGGATCAGGCCTTGGCGCCCGAGGCCGCGCCGTTCGGCGGGCTGCTGCCGACCGCGTTACCGCTCGCGATGTTGCGCCGGTAGGCAACGATCAGCGTCGCGGCGCCGATGATGATCATCGGCGTCGTGAGCAGCATCCCCATCGTCAACCAGTCGCCGAGCAGATAGCCGATATTGGCGTCGGGCAGTCTCACCCATTCGACCGTGAAGCGCGCGCAGCCGTAGACGAGCAAGAACAGACCCGTCGGCGCCAACCTCGGCCTCGGCCGGCTCGTATACCACCAGAGGATGGCAAACAGCACGAGGCCCTCGAGGCTCGCCTCGTAGAGTTGCGACGGATGCCGGGAGATGAGTTCGCCGGCGCCGTTCGGCACACCGAAGCCCCAGGGCAGATCGGTCGGCCGGCCCCACAACTCGCCGTTGATGAAATTACCCAAGCGGCCTGCGAGCAGTCCGATGCCCGGCAACGGTGCGAGGAAGTCGAAAACATCCCCGATCGCTTTGTGCTTGGCGCGCGCGAACACGATTGCGGCAACGATGACCCCGGTGAGGCCGCCGTGGAAGGACATGCCGCCGTCCCAAATGTGGAATACATTGAGCCAATTCTCGGCGATCACGTCATGGCCGTAAAAAACGCACCATCCGGTGCGGCCGCCGACGATGACGCCGACCGCGCAATAAAAAATCAGATCATCGATATCGAGCACGCTCCAGGTCGAACTTGGGCGCCGGGCGCGATAGCGCGCCAGAAACCACGCCGAAACGAAACCGATCAGGTACATGATGCCGTACCAGTGCACGCGCAGCGGCCCTACTCCGAGCACCGGGCCGATCGAGATCGCGATTGGGTTGATATGCGGATACGTGAGCATGACTAGCGCGCCACCTTTATTTCAAGGAATCCGTAACCCGACAAAAATAGGCCTTCAAGTAACGCGTTTCGGGAATCGCCGGATGCACGGGATGGTCGGGTGCCTGGCCGCCCGCCTCGACGATCTGCAGATGTTTGCCCGCGACGCGCGCGGCCTTGCCGATCGCGTCCTGCAGTTGCTCGGCGCTCAAGTGATAGGAACACGAGCACGAGACGAGAATTCCCTCCGGCGCGAGCAGGCGCAGCGCGAGCTGGTTGAGCCGCTTATAGGCGGCCTGGGCCTTCGGTAGATCCTTCTTGCGCTTGGCAAATGCCGGCGGATCGACGATCACGACGTCGAAGCGCGATCCCTCGTGCGCGAGTTCCTCGAGCACGTCGAAAGCATCGCCCTTGCGGGTGCGGATCTTGAGCGAGTTGCCTTGGGCGTTCTGAAGCGCGAGTTCGAGCGCCGGCGCGGAACTGTCGACCATGAGCACGTCGCCGGCGCCATTCGCGGCAGCGCGCAGACCCCAGGCTCCCACATAGCTGAATACGTCGAGCACGCGCGCTCCGGCGCGCACATATTTCGACAGCGCGCGCCGATTGGCCGCCTGGTCGAAGAACCAGCCGGTTTTTTGCCCCTCGAGCAGCGGCACTTCGAAGCGCAGGCCGTCCTCGACGACGGTGCCGAGGGTGCCGACCTCACCGAGTGCCTGCTCGATGGTGCTCGGCAGTCCCTCCATCTCACGGGCGGCGCTGTCGTTCTTGTAGAGCAGCGCCCGAACGCCGACCACCTGCTGCAAGGCAAGCTGGATTTGGGGCTTGAGTCGCTCCATGCCGGCTGTGCCGATTTGTGCGACGCATGTGTCGCCGAACCGGTCGATGACGAGACCCGGCAGCCCGTCGGACTCACCATAAACGAGCCGGTAATAGGGGGCCGAAAAAAACCGCTCACGCAGCGCGAGCGCCGATCGGATCCGTGTCGCGAACCAGGCGACGTCGGGCAAATGCCAGGAATCGAGCATCCGCGCGCAGATCAATGACTTTGGATTGACAGTAGCGAGTCCGAGCGCCCGGTCATTGTGCGCAAGCACACGCACGAGCTCGCCCGGCTCGAATTTGGTCAGCGGCGTCTGTGCCGTATCGACTTCATTGCTGAACACCCACAGGTGTCCGGCCTGCAGCCGGCGATCTTCGTTGCGCTTCAAACGCAGCGCGGGCAATTGCGCTGCAGGGACGGTGTCGGCCATAGGAGGTACTTCAGTGGTGTTGGCGCGCATTCTAACCGACACCGAAGACTAGAGCATCGTATAGACGACCTCGGCGAACGAATCGACCGGGAACACGTAAAACAGCTTCAGCACCGTCTCGCCGACGTTGCGGATGCCATGCACGGTGTCGGCTGGTATCAGGATCGTGGTTCCCGGACGAACCGCGCACTGCTCTGATCCGAGCGTAACGACGCCGGCGCCTTCGAGAAAATGGTAAAGCTCGAGCGTCGGATGGCGATGGATTTGCAGTGCGCCGCCCGGCAGGATTTCGCAGACTCCGCTGGTCAAGGCTGAGGTCGGCGTCCGGTCGGCGCTGGTCAGGGTGCGCCAAGTCACGCCGTCGCCCTCGCCACCCTCGATCTCGACCTCGTGCTCATCGACCACGAACGGCTTCATGGGCAACGCGCCGGCTGCCCGGCGACGTACGGCCGTGCGGCCGCAGCGATGGCGGCAGCGAGCCGGCCGAGTGCGCGCTGGTGGCCTCGGACCAGCGAATCGTAGCCGGACTCGACGCCCTCGCGAATCGTCGATGTGCAGGTCAAGGGCGATTGTGCGGAGTTGCCTTGCAGCCTCAAACTCCACGCCGCTTCAATAAGCGCATAGGCCCCCGGCGATGACTCGAATCGACGCAGGTTCAACTGAATGTGCAGCACCGATTTGCCGCCCGCGGCGAGCGCGGTGACATCCTGGCCCGGCAGGGCGCGCGCCAAGTCGGCGCCCAGCGCAACTTGGATTTCGTCGCCGAGGGGCGCAATCCAGCGCTCACCCTCGAGAACGGCGGCCTGAACGGCCCCGGTGCGTACGATCAGCTGCGGCTGATCGACTTCTGCGGGCACCGCGTGCGCCAAGAGCATGAATGGGATCGCGGTGGCGGTGTCGGGTCCCGCGGGCACGAGATTCTGGACGTCGGGTGCAACCAGCGTGTAGTAGTGCACGGGTGCGGAAGCACAAGCGCCGAGCATCGCCGCACTGGCCGCAGCAATCGCCGCGATGCGTTTTTTTCGGGCGTGAATCATGGTTTGCTCCCGGATTGAGAGGGTACGGGCGCAGCGGCGGGGCTCTGCGGTAGCGCGTCGTCGGGACGGCGGCCGCGGATCAAGGCCTCCGGATGACTGCCGAGATAATCACTGAACACGCGCAGCGAGCGCGCCGTGCGACGCAACTCCTCGAGCGTCAGTCCGAGATTTTGCTGCAGCGGCGAATCCGCGGACAGCGCATCGTCGGCGGCTTTGAGCGTGCCGTTCGCGCCGCGCAGCGTCTCCTTGAACTGCGGCAACACCTCCCCATTGAGATTTTTGAGTGTGCTCGACAATTCACCGAGCGATTCGTCGAGATGCGCCGCGATGCGGTCGATCGGGATCGCATCGACCTTGGCAAGGATCGAGTCGAGTCGCTCTTGGAGCTTGTCGAAGCCGCCGACCGTCGTGGGAATCTCCAAGGGCCGGGCGGCGGGGTTGTAGGCAACCTTGGGCGCCTTCGGTACGAAATCCAGGCTGATCAACAGCTGTCCGGTCAGCAGATTGCCGCTGCGCGCCTCGGCGCGTAGCCCGTGTTCGACGAGCAATCCAAACGTGTGCGACATGTCCGCGTCGCTGCCGTGCTTGGCCGCGCGCGCCGCGAGCTTCGTCTGTGCACGGCCGAGGCGTTGCCCGTAAATAACGGCACCCACGATGATCGGAAATTGATGCGTATTTTCGTCGTAATCGATATTGATCGACACGACATGACCGACTTCGATGCCGAGGAACTCGACCGGCGCATCGACCGCGAGACCGCGCAGCGATTCGTTGAAACGCATGCGGAAATAGGTCGGCTCGCCGTCGGGCGGCAGCATCGCGGTCGCCACGTTGCCGAACAGTTCGAAGTCGCTGTCGACCGGCGCCGGCGTCGTGTCGTGAGGCGCCGGCACATCCTGAAATGCGATGCCACCGGCGATCACCGACGCGATCGACTGCGTATTGACCTTGAGGCCGGCGGTGCCGACCGACAGGTCGATGCCGCTCGCATTCCAAAAGCGCGTCGAGTGGTTGACGAACTGGTCGTTCGGGCCATCGATGAAGATCTCCACGGTGATTCCCTTGCCGTTGTCGTCGAGCCGATAGGAGCTCACGTGGCCGACCTGGAGGCGTCGGAAGTAAATCGGCGAGCCGACGTCGATCGAACCCAAATCATGGGTGTGTAATCGAAAGCTCTTGCCGGGCGTGCCGTGGATCACCGACGGCGGGGTCTCGAGGCCGACGAATTCGCGGCTGGTCTCGGTGGAATCGCCGATGTCGGCGGCAATGAAGGGTCCCGACAGCAGCGTGTCCACGCCGGAAATGCCGCTCAGGCCGATCCGCGGACGCACGACCCAGAAGCGCGTATCCGCGGTCGCGAAGCTCTGCGCGTTCTTTTGCAGCTCGACGTGCACGAGCACGTGATCGCGGTCCGCGCTGAGACGCAGGCCGTGCACGACCCCGATCACGACATTCTTGTACTTCACCGGCGTCTTGGCGGCCTCGAGACCTTCCGCGGTCTGAAAGCTGATCGTGATCGTGGGCCCGGCTTCGAGCGCATTGCGGATCACGAGCCATGCGCCGACGATTGCGGCCAGCGCCGGCACGAGCCAAATCAGCGACGCGCTGACTCGGCGGGTCTTGATTACCGGCTCGGGCAAGTCCTCGCCCCCGGAACCGCTCTGTTCGGTCGGATCACTCATTCGCTTCCTTTGTCATCCCAGGTCAAACGCGGATCGAAACTCAAGGCGGCGAACATCGTCAAGACTACGGTCAGCCCGAAAAAAATCACGCCGGGCAAAGGCTCCACGGAACTCAGCAGGCTGAAGCGCACGAGCGCGGTCAGCAGCGCAACGACGAACACATCGAGCATCGACCAGTGGCCGATCAGTTCGATCAGCCGATAAAGCCGCGCGCGCTGCGGCTGCGCCCAGTGCGTACCGCGCTGTACGCAGATCAACAAGGTCCCGAGCACGAGGAATTTGAGCATCGGCACGACGATGCTCGCCGTGAACACGATGATCGCAAGCTCCTGCGAGCCTTTGTCCCACAGCTCGACGACGCCGGTCAAGATCGTGTTGTCATCGACATCTCCGGGGCTCACCGTGCGCATGATCGGCAGCACGTTGGCAGGAATGTAGACGATAAAGGCCGCGATCAACAGTGCCCAGGTACGCGTCACGCTGTCGGGCTTGCGCCGTACGAGCGCCGAACCGCATCGAGGGCAGGCGGCCTCAGGATGGCGCGGCTCACGGCACACGAGTCCGCAGACGTGACAGCCGATCAGTCCCAATTCATGGGCACGGGGGAGCGCCTTGCTCATGGGCTATGGTCGGGCACATGATCCCAGAGGCGCCGCAGGTCGATGCCGGCGAAGATCGTGATGAGGACGGTGAGAACCGCGTACGCGTAGATTCCCGGGTCGGGCATCACGTCGAAATAGGATTTGGCCTTGACCATGGCGACGAGCGCGCCCAGCACGAAAACCTCGCTCATCGTCCAGGGCCCGAGATGATGCATCGCCACCATCAGCGGACGGAATCCCGGGGCACGTCGGCCCTGGCGCGCAAACAGCAGCAGCCAACCGATTCCCATCAAATTGATCAGCGGAAAGTAGAATAGCGTGATCGCGGTGATCGCCCCGACGATGCGCGAGTGATCGCGCCACATGATCAGGATCATGTCCCACAGCGTCGCGCTGATTTCCTGGCCGTTGAGGCTCAGCGTCGCAACGGGCCACATGTTTCCCATGAGGAATACGATCAACGCGGTGAGCACCAAGGCCGCCAATGCGTCGAGGCCGAAGCGAACGTGGCGCTCGAGCACGGCGCCGCAGCGGGCGCAAAAGGCGGCCTCGCCTGCCTGCAGATCGGGCCGCAGGTAGACGGTGTCGCAGTCCTCGCAGATCAGCCAATTCGGCGGCCGCAAGGACCGGCCCGACGGGCGTGAAAACAGTGCTTGCGACGCAGCCATCTGCCTATTCTAATTCATATCGCCCACGGAAAATAATTCGTATCACGGGGAGCGAGCGGCTTGAACGTCAGCGTGCGGTCTTCGGGCCGCCACTCGAGCGGCAATCCGGTATACGGATTGCCGTAATCGGGTCCGGACCGCTGCAAAAATGCGGGGACTTGATCATCGGTGACTTTCGCCTCGTGCAGCATCGTCTGCAACACGACGATTCTGCGCATGCCCTCGAGATCGCACATCCCCTCGAGAAAATCGCCGAGACTTCCGACCGACGTGACAACCAGGACTTTTCCTATCGGGTTGTAAAAATAGTCGTAGAACGGCAGCGCGAGGCGACCCTTCGGAGAGAATTCGGCGGGCGGCAATTGATCGCAGGTTCCGCGGCTCTGCGCATTCGCCTTCTCGACATAGGACCACTTGAGATTGACCGTCGCGTTGTACTTGAGGAATTTCGATTGCAGCCGGCCGACGATGCTCGGCGGAAACGCCGCGCTGTTCGGATCGTTCAAGGTGCCAAGGAAATTTGCAAAGCCGGTGAACTCGCGGACGAAAACAGGGGCAAGCGACCGTTCGTCCTCGGTCAAGGGCGGCAACAGCGCGGCCACTGCGCGATATTGCGCGTCGCTGAGCGGCACATCGCGTACCAGGCCGGAGAGGAATTGCAGGCTATCGCGCAGGCTCGACGCAAGCACCATCTTGTCGATCAGGATCAGGTCCGGCTCGGCGAGCATGCGGCGCGTAAATGCGATGTCGCCCTGCAGCGCGTCGATGCCCGCATCGACCTTGCCGGCGCGGATTTGCAGCGCCACGTCGGTCAGCCACAGGCGCTTGGCGTTGCGAAACGGCTGCCACTGAAGAATCAGCGAATTGATCGACAAACTCACGGGATTCTGCAGGCGGCGATACTGCTGCAGCGCCTTGTAGCGATCGAGCAGCAGGCGATTCGCTTCGATGAGCTCCTCGAGTTCGGCTCGATCGCCGAGTGCGCGCGCAAAGCAGTCATCTCTCGGTTTGGCGGAACCGCACAGCAGCTGCGGGCTTCCTGAGAACGGCAATCGTGAGAGAAACGCGTCTTGTTTGAATCGAAACCGGAAGTTCGAGCCGCTCGCTGCGTGTTCCCTCAAATATTCGGCGTAGAGCCGCCGTCCTTGGGCATTGATGTCGGCGGGATCCCGGGAATCGAGCGCAAGCAATGCAAAAAAAAGATTTTCCGCGGGCGGGACGCCATCGTATTTGCGGTCGAGTACGGCCTGAACCTGTGGGTTCAGGGGCTCGTCGTGCAGATTGATGAGCAGCAGCGTAGCGGGGACCGCGAGCACCAGCACGAGCAGGCCTGAAACCGTCCAGAGAGCGGCCTTGGCAGCGGGTGATAGAGCCATGTCAGCGCTCCTGCCAGGCACTTAGCGCACCTTCGACGCCGGCGATCTGCCATGCGCGTTCGACGCTGACGCCATCCGGCGTGCAGTCGGTCGTAGCCGCATGGTGATCTTCGATGACCGGCTTCAACATGGCGCCGACGCGGTACGGCAGTGTCGAGGCCGTGATGCGCCATTCGTTCGTGCCCAGCGTTCCAAAGGAGATTTCACAATCGACGAGCGCGCGCGCCTCATCGAGGCTCCCCGCAGCCGCTACGCATTCGCTCAAATTCCGATTCGCGGGCGCCGCACGCGCGCGATCGCGCGCATACATGAAATGCGGTCCGACGCGCAGCAACGCCCCATACACGCCGCTCTCGGCGTCGCGCAGTGCGAGCGCAGCAACCGGCGAGCGATCGGCCTCGGTCGTTTCGCGATGCCAATGCTCGAGATAATCGATGTCGCGGCCATGCTCTATCAACAGTTCGCCCTCCCAGTGCAAAGACCCGGCGTCCGCACGGTCCGCCTTGGGCTGATAATCGATGACACGCGTCCACTCGAAGTGGGCGCCGCGACGCGCGAGCGTGCCGGCAAAGCCCTCTTGTCTCGCGAGTTGCGCGCAGTCGAACGCCGACAAGGCATTGAGCTTGCGACCATGAGCGATATCCGTGCCATCGGCCGGCCGGCGCAAGTCGATGTAGGCGCGCTCACCCTGAAGCCAATGGACGCGGGTCGTCGTATCGGAGCGACCGTCCGCATACCGAAGCAGCGATCGCCGCCACAATCCACGCAATTCGCCCAATGCGGCCGGGGCCGTCAGTCCCTGCATGCGTCGAGCCACTCCCCGATGCGCTGCTTCAGGTCGCCGTGTACCGGCGCGGAAAAGCTGGGGGCCACATTCCAGTCGAGCGCCCAGGGCTGGGCCGCGCGCTGCGCCGGCGGCTCATCGGCAAATCGGGGGAACACGTGTGCATGCAGTGCCGGCTCAACGTTGCCGTAGATTGCATAATTGATGCGCGCTGCCGCGGTGAGCGCGAGCAAGGCGTCGCCGATCAACGCCATGTCCGCGAGGTATTGCGCGCGCTCGAGCGGCGCCAATGCATTGAGGTCGGGCACGACCGGGTCGGGCAACAGCAGGCAATAGCCGGGCAGCACTTGCTTCTCACCCATGACGACCCATCCGGAGCGCAGCTTGGTGATGCTGCGCGGAAAAGCCGCCCCGCGGCAACGCTCGACCATCTCATGAATAGCGGTGGCCGGGGGTGCTGTCATCAGCATGCGCTCGAACGGTGCAAGCATTCACCCACGCCAGCCGCGCGCAGAGCCGGTATCCAAATGCACGAAATCCGCCGCGCGGTAATAGCCCACGCCGCCGCGGGCGAGCGCAAGCGCGGCCGCAGCGAGATCGGCGCATGCGACACCGGCGAGGCGCACATCGATGGCGCGCCCGAGCTCGTGCAGGCCCGGCCGAACGGACTCTCGGCCGCGCGGCCGATGTTCGGCGACGATCTCGAACACCGGCGCCGCGCCGAGTTCGGCCGCGAGAGTGTGCAGTTGGTCGAGCAGCAGCGGATCGACAGGACGGCTCTCGTGCTTACCATGGTCGCAGAACAGCGCGTCGATCTGCGCGATCGCCGCGAGGACCGGTGCCCGACCACGGATAAACTCGACGTCGAGTTCGGTGCGGGTCCGCGGATCCCGGAGCACGAGCCGCCGTGTGCCGGCGTCGGTTCGCGGCAAGCAGCCGAGACCGACGGCACAGCCGGCGGCCCCGCAGAGGGCCAGCAGCCTGCGGCGGCTCAGAGCCGGCAGACCGAGGTGTTGCGCCGGCCTCATCGGTGATCCAAATCCGGCAACAGTTGGCCGCGATCGAGCGCGAGCACGGTCGGCTTCGGAAAGAAATTGAATTCCGATGCGGTCGCCCAGGTGTATGCGCCCATGTTGCGCCCGAGCACCAAGTCGCCGACGGCGAGCTTGGGCAGATCCACGGCATCGTCGATGACGTCGATGCTGTCGCATGTCGGGCCGGCGAGCACCGACGGGTAGGTCTCGCCCGGCTCTACGAGCGCCTCCAGAGGATATTTGGCGTGATCGTAGAGCTGGCCGCTGTAGGAGCCGTAAAGGCCGTCGTCGAGGTAGTACCACCAGCGCCCGTCGCGATGCGCGCGGCCCATCACCGACGCGACCGCGACCGCCGCAGGAGCCGCGATGAAGCGCCCCGGCTCGGCGATCACGCGCACCGTCGGATCGATCGTGCCCAAGGCCGCGCGGATCGGCGCGCAAAACTCGTCGATCGGCACCGCAAGCGTTCGGTAGTCAACCGGAAATCCGCCGCCGATATCCAGAACGTCGAGCGCATGGCCCGCGGCGCGCGCGGCCAGCAGCAGTTCGCGGCATGTGCCGATCGCCTGCACGTGCATTGCGGACGCGCTCGCTTGCGATCCGGCGTGAAAAGACAGGCCGGCGATCTTGATGCGCAACTCGGCGGCGAGTGCAAGCAGCTCCGCGACGCCGTCCGGGTCGCATCCGAATTTACGCGAAAGGTCGCAGACCGCCTCGCGGCTGCGAAAAGAGACCCGAATCAGCAGCGAGACGCGGGTGCGAAACGGGACGAATTTGCGCAATTCGTCCGGATTGTCGACGACGAAGGTCGACACGCCATAGGCCAGCGCGGTTCGTATGTCGCCGTCCCGTTTGATCGGATGGGTATGGATGCAACGCGACGCCTCGATCCCTAAGCGCCGCACCAGATCGACCTCGCCGTTGGTCGCCAAATCGAAGAATGCGCCCTCCTCGCGCAGCACCCGAATGACCGCCGCTTGCGGCAGCGGCTTCAACGCGAAGTGCAGATCGACTCGGGGCAGCGCCGCGGCGAGCAGGCGATATTGTCGGCGCAAACGCTCGGCATCGATGATCAGCAGCGGTGAGCCGTGACGCAGCACTAAGTGTCTCACCGACTCGGGCGCAAACGGATCCGCGGCCGGATCCAATTCTAACGCAGCTACCGACCTTGGCCTGGGATCATACAAAGGCGTCACTCCAAAGCTTGACGATTGTAGGCAATGCCCCGGGCAATACAAGCAGTTCTAGATCGCGTCGCCGGCCGCTAGCTGCGCGCCTGAGCCGCTCGCGCGCTGCAGCCGATCGATGATCGCGGCCCAGCGCTCGTCCGCGGGCGGCGCCTGCACGAGGATGCGCACGCAACCCACGCGATCCAAAGTCCGAAGGTGATTGTAGAGATGGTGCGCGTAGGCATCGGGCTTGGTGCCGGCGTTTATCCAGGTCATGAGGCGCTGCGTATTGAGCGGTGGGCGCATTGCGAGCACGGCAACTTTGTCGCCGCGGTTCGCGAATTCGGCGGCGCGCGTCTCGAGTTCGTCTGCAGAGACGATCTCGATCGGCGTCAGCGGCGCGTAATGTACGGCACGATCGCCGGACGCGCGTGGCACGGCGCCGCCGGAGGCAAGTTTACCGACCACTGCCTGGAGCTGCGATCGCGTGATGAATCCCGGCCGCAGCAGGCGCGGCAGGTTGTCGATGCAGGATACGATCGTCGATTCGAGTCCAATCGGCGACTCGCCGCCGTCGAGCACGACGCGCAGCGCCTCGCCGAATTCTTCGCGCACGTGTTCAGGTTTGGTTGGGCTCACGCGGCCATAACGATTCGCGGACGGCGCGGCGATTCCTCCGCCGAAAGCGGTCAGCAGCTGCTGGGCAATCGGATGCGACGGAATCCGAATACCGATGCTGTCCTGGCCGCCGGTGACGATCGCGCTCACCGCCTCGGCCTTCGGCAGAATCAGCGTCAAAGGGCCGGGCCAAAACTTCGCGGCCAGTGCGGCCGCGACCGGCGGGACGCTGGAGACCCAGCGATGCAAATAGCGCGGGTCGTCCAAATGTACGATCAAAGGGTGATCGGCGGGCCGGCCCTTGATCGCGAATATCTTGGCGACCGCCGCTGGATTGGACGCATTTGCGCCGAGCCCGTAGACGGTTTCGGTCGGGAACGCGACCAAGTCCCCGGCACGAAGCGTCTCGACGGCTTCCTCGATTTCGGTCTGTGTTGCTCTGACCACAGGCGCTCTTAGGGCGGATCGATCGGGGTACGCGTCCAACTGCCGTCGCTCTGGCGATCGAGCTCATAGGCAGGCCAGTAGTGATTATCGAGCTTTAATGTGATGACGTCGACTTGTCCGTTCCAACTGATGGTTTTGAGCCGCAGCGACGACCGATCGGGCTTGCCGCGAACCGCCTTGATGAACGCGTCGAGGTCGGGAATCGGCTGCCCATCGACCTCGGTGATCCGGCGGCCCGCATACAGCCCGTAGTGCGTTGCCGGCGAACCGTAATAGAAAAACGCGACAAAAACGCCCTCGGGCACGATCCCGCGTTGCGCGGCGATCGCCCGGTGAGGCGCCTGCAAGGTGGCTCCGGCCCATATCAGGACGCGGTCGATATCACGCCCATTGAGCGGTACGGTCGCCAATTTCAGCGTCTTCTCCGCGCCGTCGCGCCAGACCGTGACCATGACTTCGGATTTCTGCACGGCGCGCTCGACTTCGCGGAAACGATTGACCACATTGCCGTCGATCGCGAGCACGAGGTCGCCGGGCTCCAACAGGCGAGCCGCCGGTGAACCGGCGACCAGCCGGTCGATGCTGAGCACTTGACGGCGCTGCGGATTGTGCTGCTCGAAGCGGCGCACCCAAGAGTCGGGCAGTCCGAGTTTGCGGGCGCCCGCGAGCGATTGCAGATCGAATTCCGCTTCGAACGAATATAAGGGCCGGTTCGCGATCACGGCGTCAATCATTTCGGTCACGATATCCGCGGGAATGCCGTGATTGACCTGCTCGAGATCGCGCTGATTCTCGAATGCGAAACTCGACCAGAGTGCGAGCACGTCGCCCTTTTCATTCGCGATGACGCCGTCGAAATCGCCCGGCGGATTGACCAGATTCACCGCTTCGAGATTGGTATCGCGGAAGCGCAAAGTGCGCGACAGCGGGAACGAGAGCACGTCCAGACTCGCCACCTGCGTGCGTTGCGACATGATTTTCGAGTCACTGCGCTCGCCGACGACCCAGACGTCCTGACCGGCACTGAGCTCATGTGTATCGAAGGCGGCGGCACGCACCGGCGTCGCGCCGATCGCGGCCGGATCGTATGAGACCAGCGCGAGATTGTGCAACGGATGGATGAACACGACCTTGCCGGGCACCTCGACCGTACCGCCGAACGTGATGCGCACATCGCCCATCGCGATCGGCACCGTATTGCGGTCGACGACGACCAGCCCGCGCTTCGTATCGACGATCAATCCCGAGCCGTGATAGTTCTTCTCGGTCACGCCGGAGACCGAATAGGGCATGTCGAAGCCGACCGTAACGAGCGATGGCGCCAATCGATCGATGCGCGGATCGCCGCTCTTGGGAAACTGCGTTTCGCCCGGTGCGGCGCGCGTGGCCGCGGGCCCCTCGGCAATGCTCACACAAGGCCAGGTGCCGAGCTCGTCGTCGCGCCGGCACTTGCGCGCCGGAAACCACAATCGGTCCATGCGGATGATCTTGAGCTGCTCGGCGCGCGGATCCTCGATGGTCACGTAGCGCACGGCGGCGCGTGCGCCATCGGCGAGGTCGGCGAGAGCCGCTTCGAAATCCGCAAGTTTCTCGATTTTTTTTCCGTTGAACGAGCGGATCAGCGCGCCGCGCGGAATCCCCGCGCTGGCGAACACGTAGCCGGGGTTCGCCACGAACACGCCTTTGATAGGGACGTCGAAATGGCGCGCCTCCTCATAGGACAACATATGCACGACCGCTTCGCCGAACTCGAGGTATTCGTCGGGCGTGATTGCGTGCAGATCCTGCACCGCGAACGTCACCGCGATCGGCTCGGCACCGCGCTGGATCTCGACCTTGATCGGCCGGCCGACGCTGTCGTCGAGCACCTTTTCCAACGCGAAGAATTCCGGCACCGGCTTACCATCGATCGAGATCAAAATGTCGCCGGGCGACAGCTTGCCGTCGGCCTCGGAGCCGGGCTGCACATCGTCGACTACGAGCATGCCGGTCAGTTTGGGGAAATCGTGCCGCATACGCACTTCGGTGGCAGCCGCGAGACCGAGACGCCGAAGTTCATCGTACGGCGTGTATTTGAACACGGTTTCGAGCGTGCCGCGCGGCACCGGCTTGCCGGCGTCGATGTAACTGAGTGCCCTCACGACCGCCGTCAACGGCAGATAAAAGCTCGAAGCCGCGCCGGTCGCACCGCCCGCATTGAGCGCAACGACACGGCCCTCGATGTCGATGACCGGAGAGCCGGACGAGCCACCCGAGGTGCTCGAGGCTGCCTGGTAGTAGAACGTATTGAAGTCGTTGTATTTGCCGTAGCCGTATTCAGGCGCCTCACGATCCAATCGCGCGAGCGTGCCGGCCAAGATCGACAGCTGCTCGCCCGCATCGTTGCCGACGACGCGGATCTCGCGACCGATCACGGCTCCGGCGGGATACAGCGGCAGCTCCGCCGGCTTGATGAAGCGCAGCTTGGCGGGGTCGTAGCGGTAGATGCCGAAGTCGTGCACGGGGTCTCGATAGACCGGATAGAGCTGCACCTCCTCTCGATTGAGGAATATCGCCTGCGCGGTGACCGGTCCGGGCGTGACCACGTGTCGATTCGTCAATATCAGTCCGCGCTTCGCGTCGATGACGAATCCGGTCGCCTGCGCGGTGGTATTCCACTCCGTGTCGAATGCGCGGGTGCTGTCGATTTGTATCGTCACGACCCCTGTCGCGATGCGCTCCAAGGTTTGCGCCCAGGTCGCCGGCGCATTGGGGGGCTCCGGCGCGCCGACCGCCGCCGGTATGGCGACGACCCCGGTTGAGTTCGCAGCGTGAGCGCCGACGGCGCAAACGAGTAATCCCAGACAAAATGCGGCAATACGGGTCATGCAAATCCTCGTGATGGAAACGTCCCTGTCGCGAATTCCTCGCGTGTCAATGATCGGACAAGATCAGCAACCACACGGTTCCTAGCAAGATGAAACTGAGCAAGACCGCGGCCGAACCCATGTCCTTGGCCATGCCCGCGAGCGGATGGCGTTCCGTGCCCGATCGATCAACCACTGCCTCGACCGCGCTATTCAATATTTCGACGATCAGGATCAGCAGCATGGGACCGACCAGCAACGCGCGTTCCACGCCGTTATGCCCGAGGTATAGTCCGACAGGCACGACCACGAGCGATAACAGCAGTTCTTGACGAAATGCCGCCTCCTCATGCCACGCATGCCTGAAGCCCTGCAGAGAATAGCCGAACGCGCGCAGAATGCGCGTGATTCCCGTGGGTTTGACTCTATCGTTCATCCACCGGCTTCAAACGGTATCGGCCCTCTTCCAGACCAGGTCGAGCTGTTTCGCGGCGCGCACGTCATCGAGCCGCCGAACCGGCATTGTAAACGGGGCAGAAGTCAGTTTTTCGGGCTCCTGTATCATTTCCCGCAAAATCGCGATCATCCCATCGCAAAAGCGATCGAGGTCCTCCTTGGCTTCGGTTTCGGTTGGCTCGATCAGCAAGCACTCGGGAACCAGCAGCGGGAAATAGGTCGTGGGCGCGTGGAATCCGTAATCCAGCAGCCGCTTTGCGACATCCATCGCGGTTACTTGATAGTCCCGGTGTTGCCGCTTTAGCGTAATGATGAATTCATGGCTCGCGCGCCTCGACGGATAGGCTGCGTCGAAACCGGCCGCGAGCAGGCGCTTGAGCAGGTAATTCGCGTTGAGCGTCGCATACTCCGCGACGCGCGTCATGCCCTCGCGTCCCAGCATGCGCATGTAGATATACGCGCGCAAATTGACGCCCGCATTGCCCATGAAGCCGGACAGGCGTCCGATCGACTGCGGCAGATCGCGCTCGGCGAGCCAGCGGTAGCGGTCGCCGTCGCGGCCGACAATGGGAATCGGCAGAAACGGAAGTAAACGCTCGGCCACGCCGACCGCGCCGGAGCCCGGGCCGCCACCGCCGTGCGGCGTCGAAAAAGTCTTGTGCAGATTCATGTGGATCACGTCGAAACCCATATCTCCAGGCCGGACTTTGCCGAGAATCGCATTCAAATTCGCGCCGTCGTAATACAGCAAGCCGCCCGCATCGTGAACGATGCGCGCAACCTGTTCGATCTTGCGCTCGAACACCCCGAGCGTCGATGGGTTGGTGAGCATGATGCCCGCGGTGTTGGGGCCGACCGCCGCCCGCAGAGCGTCGATGTCGACGTCGCCATTCGCGTCGCAGGGAATTTCCTTGACGGTGCAGCCGCACATTGTCGCGGTCGCGGGGTTCGTGCCGTGAGCCGCCTCCGGCACGATGATCTCGTTGCGCGCAAAGTCGCCGCGCGCTCGGTGATAACTTCGAATCATCGCGACGCCCGCGAATTCGCCCTGCGCTCCGGCCATCGGCGTGAGGCTCACACCTCGCATTCCCGTGATGTCCTTGAGCATCTCCTGCAGTTCGAACATGCACGCGAGGAAGCCCTGCGACGCCGAATCCGGCGCGAGCGGGTGGCGGCCGAGCAGCTCCGGCAGCATCGCAAAGGTGTTGCAGGCCTTCGGGTTGTATTTCATCGTGCAAGAGCCCAAGGGATAGAAATGCGTGTCGATCGAGAAATTCAACTGCGACAGACGCGTAAAATGCCGCACCGCCTGCAACTCGGAGACCTCGGGCAGCAGCGGCGGCTCGGCGCGCCGTAAATGCGGCGGCAGACTCTGCGCTTTGGACGGCTGCGGCGGGAATTGCGACTGCGCGCCCCGGCCGGGCCGGCTCAATTCGAAGACCACGGGTTCTTGGGATGGATGCAGTTGCATGAGATCTCCTTTATGCGGCGCCGCGCGCAACGAGCGGCACCGCCAGCAACTCGCCAAGTGCTTGCGCATATTGCGCGATGTCCGCCGTGGTCTTGGTTTCGGTCGCGCAGACCAGCAGCGCATGCCCCAATTCGGGGAAGCGCTCCTCGAGGTCGAGGCCGCCCAAGATGCCGCGCGCAGCCAATGCCGCGAGCACGGCAGCAACGGGCCGATCTAACGTCAATACCGCCTCATGGAACCGATGCCCCGAGAACGTCGCGCGCACGCCCGGGATCGCGGTCAATGCGGTGACGAGTTCTTCACAACGCGCGAGGCTCGCCTCGGCGACGCGCGCGAGCCCCTCGGCGCCGAGCAGCGTCATGTAAATCGTGGCCGCCGTGACGGTCAGCCCCTGATTCGTACAGATGTTGGAATTCGCCTTGGCGCGGCGAATGTGTTGTTCGCGTGCCTGCAGCGTCAAGGTGAATCCGGGTCGCCCTTGCATATCCAAGGTTCTGCCGACGATGCGCCCGGGCATTTGCCGCACATACTGCATGCGTGTGGTCATGAACCCGAAATACGGCCCACCGGACGATAGCGGCACGCCGAGCGGCTGGCCCTCGCCGCAGACGATGTCGGCACCCTGTTTGCCGTCGCAGAGGCTGCCCCAGAGACCCGGAGGCTTGAGCACGGCCAGCGACGTGGGATTGACGACCGCGATCAACAGGACCTTGTTGGTGCGCGCCCAATCCGTCAATTCATCGACCTCCTCCAAGACTCCGAAGAAATTCGGCTGTTGAATTACCAGAGCCGTCACGTCCTCGCCGTCGTAGGCGCGCAAGCTGGCGGCGAGCGCATCGCCGCGCTGGCGGTCGAAATCCACGGATTCGAATCGGATGTTCTGATTGCCGGCAATCGCCTGTGCCACCTTGAGGTAGGTCGGGTTGGCGCTGCGCGCGACGAGGATGCGCCGTGACGTGGAGGCTCGATTTGCGCGCACCGCGGTCAGGCAAGCCTCGGCCAGCGCCGACGCGCCGTCGTAGAGAGAGGCATTCGAGACTTCCATCGCGGTCAGGGCGCACATCATCGACTGGTATTCATAGATCAGCTGCAACGTGCCCTGGCTCGCTTCCGCTTGATACGGCGTGTAGGCCGAGTAAAACTCGCCGCGCGTCGCAATCGCCCACACCGGCGCCGGAATGTGGTGCTCGTAGGCACCTGCTCCGATGAAATTGAGCGGCCGGCCGTCCTGCGCTGCACGCTCGCTCATGAGCCGACCAACCTCCATTTCCGACAGCGCCTGCGGCACACGCGACAGCACGGCCGACTTCAGCGCAGATGGAATCTCATCGAACAGATCCTCGATGCGCTGCGCGCCGATGACCGCAAGCATCTCGGCCACGTCGTCGGGGGTATGCGGAATGAATGGCATGCGCTAACTCCTAGGGCTCGCTTGCATCGCCGCTACTGCGCCTCGTCGGCCAGAAACCGCTCGTACTGTGTGGCATCCAGCAGGTTCGCCGCGGCGTTGCCCGAGTCGACCGCGATGCGGATCAACCAACCGCCCGCATAGGGAGCTTGATTGACCAACTCGGGATTGCTCGCCAGAGCGGCGTTGTTTGCGACGACGGTTCCGTCGACGGGGCTGTAGATATCCGATGCGGCTTTGACGGATTCGACCACTGCACATGCGGCTCCCGCGGTGAGGCGGCGGCCGAGTTCGGGAACTTCGACGAACACCAGATCTCCGAGCGCAGCTTGCGCATGATCGGTGATCCCGATCTCGATTTGATCATTGGGCAGCGCACGCACCCATTCATGGCTCTGCGTGTATTTCAAATCGCTTGGAATGTCACTCACGAGTGTTCTCCGTTTGGTTCAATTTCAAATCTGTGATTTGCCGCGGCGCACGAACGGCGGTTTCACCACGCGCGCCGCGAGCGGTTTGCCGCGAATTTCGACCGTGACGGTCCCCTGTGTTCCAACCGGAACGCGAGCGAGCGCAATCGATCGACTCAAGCTTGGCGAAAACGTTCCGCTCGTGATGTCACCTTGGCCGCCCGTGGTCGTCACGGATTGGTGACTGCGCAATACGCCGCGATCCTCGAGCACGAGACCGACGAGTTCGAAGCGCGGCGCCGCGCGTGCTCGCTCGAGAGCGTTTCTGCCGATGAATGATCGGGAGGTCGGTTCGAACGCAACGGTCCACGCTAACCCTGAGGCGAGCGGATCGTGATCCTCGTCGAGATCGTTACCGTAGAGGCTCAAGCCCGCCTCCAAACGCAAGGTGTCGCGCGCGCCGAGGCCGGCGGGCCGTACACCCGCGGCGCGCAGCGCAGCCCAAACGGCGGCCGCATCCTCGGCCGGCAGTGCGATCTCGAAGCCGTCTTCGCCCGTGTAGCCGGTGCGTGCGACGAACCAACGGCCAAACTCGGCAGCCACGAACGGCGCGAGCCCCAAGAGCTTATCGCGGTCTGCAGCCGGCAAGAGCATCGCGGTCTTAGCACGGGCGTTCGGTCCCTGAACCGCGAGCATCGCGAGATCGACGCGCTCGCGCACCTCGACTTCGTAGGCGGCGGCCTGCGCGCGAATCCACGCAAGATCCTTGGCGCGCGTACCCGCATTCACGACCATTCGAAACCATGATTCGGTCATGAAGCTCACAATCAGATCGTCGATGACGCCGCCGTCCTCGCGCAACATGCAGGAGTAGAGCCCCTTGCCGGGCACCGTGAGCTTGGCAACGTCGTTGGCGAGCAAATGGCGCAAGAATTCGCGCACACGTCCGCCGGTCAGGTCGAGCGCCGCCATATGCGAGACGTCGAACAGCCCGGCGTCGCTTCGAACCGCATGGTGCTCGTCGATCTGGGAGCCGTAATGCAGCGGCATATCCCAGCCGCCGAAGTCGACGATTTTGGCGCCTTCGCGAAGATGGATGTCGTACAGCGGAGTCTTGAGTCCCATCGCAGCCTCGTCGCGAAAAAAACAGAGCGCCGGCTCAAGCCGTGTGGCTTAAGCCGCCCCTCTGTCCTTGGGACCTGAGAGATCAAGCGCCTCGATGCCGGCACTGCTCCCCTTCGGTGGATCCGCGCCGTCGTGAGGCGAGATCGCTCTCCAGAGATCGCGAGAGTCTGCCGTTCATGTGCCTGAGCGTTTCCGGGCGGTTGCGCCTTCGGCGGCCCTCAACATGCGAGGACTCTCTCCGGACAGCTCTTATCGCGATGGGCCGCATGATACACCATTCAACTAGCCACCAGCCTTCTTCGCCGGCCAGCCCAATTTGACGAGTTCCGCGACGATCGTGTCTCGATGCTCGCCCTGGATTTCGATGATGCCGTCGCGCACGGTGCCGCCCGATCCGCAGCGCTTCTTGAGCTTGGTCGCGAGTGCCTCGATCTCGCCTACGGTTAAGCGCAAGCCGGTGACAATCGTGACACCCTTGCCGGCGCGCCCCTTGGTTTCTCGTGCCACCCGCACAGCGGTCGGACCGACGGCCCCTGGAACGCCCTTCGGGCAGACGCATTCCCGCGCCGCGCGGCGACAATTCGGGCACAACACGCCGACGCCTGTGGAGTACACGATTCTGGCGCTCATTGGCGCCATTATGCCTAATTATGGTCGCGCTGCTCGCGGCGCGGTCGCGCGCGCGCGCGGGCGTGTCGCGCACGGCCAGCCTCATCGCGTTAGAATACCGGCCGGGCAATCTTGCCCGGTCACATGCCCGAGCAATGATCCGCCGCAGAACATCCCGCAGCGTCAAAATCGGCTCCGTCACGGTCGGCGGGACAGCGCCGGTCGTCGTGCAGTCGATGACCAACACCGACACCGCCGACGTCGAAGGCTCGGTTGCACAAATCATGGCTCTTGCCAGAGCGGGCTCCGAGCTCGTTCGCGTGACGGTTAACAATGACGAGGCCGCCGCCGCGGTGCCGCGCATACGCGAACAGCTCGACAGTCGCGGGATCCGGGTTCCCTTGGTCGGCGATTTCCATTTCAACGGACACAAGCTGCTCAAGTCCCATCCCGACTGCGCCGAGGCGCTTGCCAAGCTGCGCATCAATCCCGGCAATGTCGGACGCGGCAGCAAACGCGATCCGCAATTTGCCGAGATGATCGAAATCGCATGCCGGTACGAGAAGCCGGTGCGCATCGGCGTGAATTGGGGCAGCCTCGACCAGGATCTGCTGACCCGCATGATGGACGAAAACTCCAAACAGGCGGAACCGCTCGCGGCGATCGACGTCATGCGCGAAGCGATCGTCGTATCGGCGCTGGGCAGTGCCCGGCGCGCCGAGGAATTGGGCTTGGGATCCGACATGATCGTGATCAGCGCCAAAGTCAGCGGCGTTCAAGACTTGATTTCGGTCTATCGCAATTTGGCCTCGCGCTGCGACTACCCGCTGCACCTCGGCCTGACCGAAGCGGGCATGGGCAGCAAAGGCATCGTCTCCTCGACCGCAGCGATCGGTGTACTGCTGCAGGAAGGGATCGGCGATACCATCCGGGTTTCCTTGACGCCGGAGCCCGGCGGCGACCGCACCCAAGAGGTCATCGTCGCTCAGGAGATCCTGCAGACCATGGGCCTGCGTTCATTCACCCCGATGGTCATTGCGTGTCCCGGCTGCGGCCGCACGACGAGCACGTATTTCCAGGAATTGGCGCAGAAGATTCAGGGCCACATTCGTCACCGGATGCCGGAGTGGCGCAAGCAGCGCGCGGGCGTCGAGGAGATGACGGTTGCGGTCATGGGCTGCGTCGTCAACGGCCCCGGCGAGAGCAAGCATGCGAACATCGGGATCAGCCTGCCGGGGACCGGCGAGCACCCGGTCGCGCCGGTCTACGAAGACGGCGAAAAAACCGTGACGCTCAAGGGCGCCCGCATTGCCGAAGAATTTCAGGATCTCGTCGAGCGCTATATCGAGCGAACTTACGCGCGGAGACCATCATGATGGACTTGGCCTCGAAGAAATGCGTACCCTGCGAAGGCGGGGTGCCTCCGCTCGGCGCCGAGGAAGCCAAAACCCTCGCCTCGAAGCTGCACGATGGCTGGAGCGTTTCGAAGGACACCAAGAACCTGCACCGGGCGTACAAGTTCGAGGACTTCTACCGCACGATGAGCTTCGTCAACGCGGTCGCGCATATCGCCAATACCGAAGATCATCATCCGGATATGGTGATCGGCTACAACTACTGCCGCATCACCTACACGACGCACTCCATCGGCGGCCTGTCGGCCAATGATTTCATCTGTGCGGCGAAGATCGATCGACTCTGAACGCCGGCACGTCGCCGCTCAAGCCGAGTGCACGGCGCGCAAATTGCCGCTTGATGAAGGGCAACTGGCCGACCGCGCCTAGAGAGGCCGACCGCAGGCTTGCCAGCACGGGGTTGCCGTTGGAGAACAGCCGGTCGATTCCGTCCATGGCCGCCGCCGCGAGCAAATTCTCGGATTTGCGCCAGCGCTCGTAGCGGCGCAGCAACCGCAAATCGCCGACCTGCTGTGCGCCCGTGGCGCCTGCCAATACCTCGACGAGCGCCGCACAGTCGAGTAATCCCAGATTCAAGCCCTGGCCCGCGAGCGGATGCACGACATGCGCCGCGTCTCCGACCAGCACGGCGTTCGGTGCGACATAATCTTCCGCGTATTGCAGCTGCAGCGGAAAACCCGCAATCGGGCTCACGAGCTCGCAAGCCCCGAATGCCCCGTCGCTCGCCGCGCTGAGTTCGGCGCTGAATGCGCGGGCGTCGAGGGCACGCAAGCGCGCGGCATCGCTGCGCGAAGTGCTCCAGACGATCGACGAGCGGCCGTCGGGCAGCGGCAAGAACGCGAGCGGGCCGCTCGGCAGGAATCGCTGCCAGGCCGAGTTCTGGTGCGGCTTCTCGCTACGCACGTGCGCGACCATTGCATCCTGATCGTAGGCATGGCCCGCGGTGCCGATGCCGAGCAGTTCGCGGGTGCGCGATGCGGTCCCATCGGCGCCTACGAGCAGCTTGCAGCGAAATTCGCGACCGTCGCCGAGCGCGATGTGCGCAGATGCGTCGGACAGCTCGAGGCCGCGAAGCGCCGCCTCGATGAATACGACGCCCGCATCCCGCGCCGCCCGCAGACAGTGCGCTTGCAGCACGCGAGCGTCGACGATCGACCCGAGGTTCGGCTCGCCGATCTCGGCGCAATCGAAGATCACGCAACCGCGGCCTTGCGGCGATCCGCTCGCGTCCCAGACACATATGCGCTCATAAGCGCACCGGCGGTCCGCAGGCATGCGCTCCCAGACACGGCACTCTCGCAATACGCGTTCGGATGCGCGGCTCAGCGCGAACACGCGCAAATCCCAGTCGGCATTGGCGTCAAAATCAGTCGGGAAGCGGTCGGCGATTATTGCCACTCGATTCGGTGCGCAGAGCCCGCGCGACACGACGAGCCCGGCGGTCACGGCGCCGATGATGCCGGCGCCGACGATCACGATGTCGAACTCTCGGCTCATTGAAGAGGCACTCCCCTCGCGAGTTTTGGGATCCGACCGCCGGCGCCGGTGCTGAGCCTGGACAGCGCCGCCTTCGCGGGCGGCAGCACATCGAAGACCAGCAGCGCCAGGTTGCGCAGCCGCCGCACTGGCCTAAGCGGCGTCGAAAAGATGCGCACAAGGCCGTCGGTAAAGCCGATGATTGCGCGCCGGTCAGCCGCTCTCCACGCGTCATACTCGGCAAGCAGCGCCGCATCGCCGGCGTCCGGCTGGCCGAGTCGCCGGTTCTCGGCGATCAGCTCCGCGAGGCTGGCAACGTCGCGCAAGCCAAGGTTGAATCCCATGCCGGCAACCGGATGCAAGCCTTGGGCCGCGTTGCCGACGATGATGCAGCGCCCTGCGCTGGTGCGTGTCGCCTGGGTCAGCGACAGCGGATATGGCACACGGCGTCCCACTTTGAGAAACCGCCCGAGCCGAAAACCGAATCGGCGTTGCAGTTCGGCGATGAACTCGGCATCGGAACTCGCCATCGCGGCATCGACGTCCGCAGCGTCCAAAGTCAGCACCAGCGTGCACTTGCCGTCGTTGAGCGGCAATAGTGCTAGCGGACCGCTGCTCGTGAATCGCTCGTAAGCGACGTGATTGTGAAAACGTTGCGGCAGCACGGTCGTAATGACCGCGGTCTGACCATAGTCACGGCTTGTCGCATCGACTCCGAACGCGGCGCGCACGGCCGAATTGATTCCATCGGCGGCGACGATGAGTCGCGCCTGTAGCGAATGCTGGACGCCGTCGGCATCGGCTAGCTCGACACCGACCAACGGGTCGCCCGGCGTCACGAGCCGCACCTGCGCCGGGCAGAACGCGGTGATCGCCGGAATCTTGGCGATGCGCTCCCACAGCGCTCGGCCCAGCGTTCGATTTGGCAGCACATAACCAAGCGCATCGAGCCCCTGCGCCTCGGCGTCGATGCGCGCGAATCCGAAATGCCCCTGGTCCGAAACATGGATCTTCTTGATCGGCGTCGCCTCGGATGAAACGCCGCGCCACACGTCGAGTGTCTCGAGGATGCGGCGGCTACCGTTCGACAGCGCGGTCGTGCGCTCGTCGAAACTGGGCTGGGCATCCGAAGTGTGCGCAATCGCCTCGATGAGCGCGATACGCAAGTCCAGCGGCGCGAGGGCCACCGCCAGGCTCGCGCCGACCATGCCGCCGCCGACGATCGCGACGTCGAATGGCTGCGCACTCATGCGGCTTGCACCAGCCGCTCGATCGCGTCGGGATCCTTCTCGAGCTCCCCCGAGAGCACTTCCGGGTCGGCCGCCGTGACCAACACATCGTCTTCGATGCGAACGCCGATGTTCCAAAATTCCTTTGGATGATTCGGCGACGGGCGGATATAAATGCCCGGCTCGACGGTGAGCGTCATGCCGGCTTCGAGTACGCGCCATTCCCCGCCGACTTTGTAGTCGCCGACATCGTGGACGTCGATCCCGAGCCAATGCCCGGTTCGATGAGCGAAGAATTCCAAGTAGGCGCGCTCCTTGACCAGCTGCGCCGGTCGCCCGTCGAGCAAACCGAGTTTGACCAAGCCGTGCGTGATTTCACGCACGGCGGCCTCGTGCGGCTGGTTCCAGTCGTTGCCGGCGCGCACTTTGTCGATGGCCGCGGCCTGCGCAGCCAGCACGACTTCGTAAACGGCCCGCTGGGCCGGCGAAAATCGGCCGCCGATCGGAAACGTGCGGGTGATGTCGGACGCGTAGTATTCATGCTCGCAGCCGGCGTCGAGCAACAGCAAATCACCGTCGCGCAAGAGCTGGTCGTTGTCACGGTAATGCATCACGCAAGCATTGGCGCCTCCGCCGACGATCGGGTGGTAGGAAATATCGGCGTTGTGAGACCGAAATTCGTGGAGCACCTCGGCCATGACTTCGTACTCCATGCGGCCAGGGCGCGTGAAACGCATGGCCCGGCGGTGCGCTCCGACCGCGATTTGTGCCGCGCGGCGCAGGCTTGCCTGTTCGGGGCGGCTCTTGTAGAGGCGCATGTCGTCGAGTAGGTGACTCAGCGCCGCGAACTCCTGATTGATCCCGCCGGCCTGGCGCGCATGCACACGCAACCCGTTGACCCAACTGAGTACTCGCGGATCGAATTCGTCGTGCACGCCCATCGAATAATAGATGCTCGGGCGATTTTCCATAAGACCGGGCAGTATCTCGTCGATGTCGGCGATCGGAAATGCATCCTCGGCATCATATCGGTCGACCGCGCCATCGGGGCCCGCACGTGTGCCTTCCCAGGATTCGCGCAGCGCGTCGTGCTCGCGCACGAACAGCAAATACTCGCCTTGAGGTCGCCCGGGCACGAGCACGGCGACCGCATCGGGTTCGGGGAATCCCGTCAAATAATGGAAATGGCTGTCTTGCCGGTACGGATACTCGATGTCGGCATTGCGGTGACGGACAGGCGCGGCGGGCAGGATCGCGATCCCCTGTTTGCCGATCATGCGCATGAGCTGACGGCGGCGACGCGCGAACTCTCTTCGATCCACGGGTCGTCCGCTCAGTGCAGCCGCTGCGCGGCGGGATATACTTGGCTGCGCAGCGGCAGAAGCTCCTCGAAAACGACCTGGGCCGCAACGCGAATGAATTCCACGAGTTCAGCATAGGCCTGTTCATTGGACTCATCGGCGTCGGCATCATCGCCGGTGGCGCGTGAAATCTCGGTAAAATCGCGCACGATCTCGCCCACATCGCCGGCGAGCGCAGACAGATCCGAGATCTGACCGGTGCCCAAGCCATACAGAAAGCCCGTACACCAAAGCGCCAGCGCGTTCGCGCGCCCGTTGAGCGGTTGCTCGTCGTCGGGCAGCAGCGGCTCGAATTCCATGCCCTGCTCGCCGAACGACGCGGCGGTCGCGGTGAATACACGCTCGAGCATTGCGGCCGACTCATCCGACAAGGCCGCGCCGTCGGGCAGAATCTCGTTGACCCAATCCTGCATCGCGTAGGGTGACATCGAACACAATGCACCGCACAAAGACCCGTGCGCCTCGGCGGCATCGGCAAGACTGCCCGCTGCCGCCAGCACGTCCTCGAAGTCCTTAAAACGAATGTCCGACATCATGGTTCGCGAATAATACCGCAGTGGGGGCCACGACTGCCCTTTGCATTGCGGTATCGAGCGCTCTATATTGGCGTTCTATGAATGACCCAGCACCGAAATCCGCCGTCGAACTCGAACTCAAGCGCTTGGAAAAGCGGCTCGAAGACTTGATCGCAACGATCGGACAAATAAAAGAAGAGAACCGCGCGTTGCGCCAGCGCCAGGAGACCCTGACCTCGGAGCGCGCGAGCTTGTTGCAAAAGAACGAGCAAGTCCGCGCGCGCGTGGAAGCCATGATCGGGCGTCTCAAATCCATGGAACAGGCATGAGCGACAATCAAGCCCGGGTCAGTGTGCGGATCTTGGAAAAAGACTACCAGATCGCCTGCCCAACGGAAGAGCGCAACAGCCTGTTGGACTCCGCGGAATTTTTGAATTCCCGCATGCGCGAGATACGCGACAGCGGAAAGGTCGTCGGACTCGATCGGATCGCAGTCATCGCCGCATTGAATATGGCGCATGAGTTGATTCGATTGCGAAAGAGTGACAGCAATCTCGAATCGGACGTTGGCGGGCGCTTGCGTATCCTGCGCGAGCGCGTAGAGTCGGCATTGGAAAAGGGTCAACAGCTCGAGTTTTGAGGGATCCTTTTCAGCCGAGGTTAAATTTGGCGCTGCCTGCGGTGTTCGATGCAGATCGGGTTACCTCTCGACCCTAATTTGTAAACCCCAGGGGCCATTGCTTGCTGGCAACATTGTGCAAGTCCGCCTTGAGCGGAAAGCCTTAAGTGCCGCAGTTAGCCCCACCTGTTGCTCAGGTCGGGAGCAACGGTCTAAAACGGCACATGCGGGTGGCGCCATCTCCTCACTCGAAGAGTCTGCATGCAAGTCGAAAAAGCCGCCGCCAAAGCGGCGCTGCGTAAACAGCTCCGCGCCCATCGGCGCGCCCTCTCGCCGCCGGAACACGATCGACGATCGCGTCTTGCCGCCAAGGCGATCGAGCGGCTGCCCCAGTTCTCAGCCGGTCGCCGCGTCGCGCTATACCTTCCGTTCGACGGCGAAGTGGATACCACCGGCCTCATCGAGGCGGCGCGACGACGCGGCGTGCATCTCTATGTCCCGGTGGTCATCGACCGTCGCCATCGTCGCTTGGCCTTCTATCCGTTGGGGGGCAAGACTCGCCGTGGAACGTTCGGGATCAGGATCCCGGATCGCGCGACGCACGCGCTTGCCGCACGCTGGTTCGCGCTGGTCGTCGTGCCGATGGTCGGCGTTGATCGTGCCGGGCGGCGGCTCGGGATGGGCGGGGGGTTCTATGATCGCCTGTTCGAATTTCGCGCCCATCGCAAGCAATGGCGGTCGCCCCGATTGATCGGTCTGGCGTTCGATTGCCAACGGGTCGAATCTGTCCAGGCGGAATCATGGGACCTGTGCTTCGACGCGGTCGCGACCGAAAGCGGAATTCAACGAAGTCACCGAGATTGATCTCATGAACCACTGGCTGCTCAAATCGGAACCGGACACATTCGGCATCGACGCCCTCGCCGCTGCCCCGCGCAAGACCACGTCATGGAACGGCGTTCGCAATTATCAGGCGCGCAACATGCTGCGCGACTCGATAAAAAAGGGCGATCGAGCGTTTTTCTACCATTCGAGCTGCGCCCTCCCCGGGGTCGCCGGTATCGTCGAGGTCGTCAAAGGCGCTCACCCCGATGAGACCGCATTCGACCCCAAAAGCGAATACTTCGACGCCGACAGCAAACGCGAATCGCCCCGTTGGTACGCCGTCGATGTGCGATTGGTGCGCAAGTTCAAGCACCTCATCGCGCTCGATGAGCTGCGCAAATACCAAGCGTCGAGCCTCAAGGACTTGGTGGTTTTGCGTCGAGGCAATCGTCTTTCGGTGACGCCGGTGACGCTGACCGAATGGGATTTCATTCTCACGCTGGAGTGAACTCGCGCACATCGCTAGCACATCGACGATCAAGAAGCGCGACGTATTGCTTGTAATTTGATTATTCGTGTATATACTCGGACCCCGGACTAACCCGACAACGGAGTTTCTAACATGGCAGCGAAAGCAAAGAAGGCGAAGAAGAAGGTAGCGAAGAAAAAGGCCGCTAAGAAAAAGTAAGCCTTCGAAAGTAATCAACTGTGCCCGCGTAAGCGGGCACAGTTGTTTTCAGGGGTGCAAAACGTTGGATGTTCGCGAGAAAAAACGCCTGGCCGCCGAGGCCGCACTGATCCACGTCGAGCACGGCATGATCCTCGGTATCGGCACGGGTTCCACCGTCGATCAATTCATTGCAGCGCTTGCAGACCGTAAAATACAGCTTGATGGCGCGGTCTCGAGTTCGCGGGCGACCTCGGAGCGCCTCAAGGCCGCCGGTATCGTCGAGCTCGAGCTCAACTCCACGGGAGACCTGCCGCTATATATCGACGGCGCCGACGAGGCGACCAAGCACGGCGCGCTGATCAAGGGCGGCGGCGCCGCACTGACCCGCGAGAAGATCGTGGCCGCCGCCTCCAAGCGCTTCGTCTGCATCATCGACGAAAGCAAGCTGGTCGACAGCTTGGGTGTCTTCCCTCTGCCCGTCGAGGTGATCCCCATGGCGCGCTCCTACGTGGCGCGCCAACTCGTGACGCTCGGCGGCCAGCCCGTATGGCGCGAAGGGGTCGTCACCGACAACGGCAACGTGATTTTGGACGTCCACCACTTGAAGCTTGCCGACCCGTCCGCATTCGAGACGACGGTCAATCAAATCGCCGGGGTCGTGACCGTCGGACTGTTTGCGCGCCGTGGCGCCGATGAATTGATCGTCGCCGGCGACGGCGGCGTGCGCAGGATCGTCCCCTAGCCGATCCTCAAGCGGCGGCGCGGGCCCGCTATATTTCCAGGCGCGTGCCGAATTCCACGACTCGACCGGGCGGCAGCCCGTAGTATTCGGCGACGATTTGAGAATTGCGCTGCATTTGCACGAATGCCGCGCGCCGCAGGGGCGTCAAGTCCGAGCGCTTGCCCGGAATCAGCTCTTCGCGACTCAAGAAGAACGTCGTTCGCTCCGGCTCGTAGGCAATGCCGTGGCTTTCCGCATCACGAAGAATGTCGACGACGTTCGGCTTCTCCATGAATCCGAACTGCGCGACGATCCGCAGGATACCCTCGCCGACCTTTGTCACGGTCAAGCGCTTCGCCTCCGCGACGCGCGGCTCGTCCCGGGTCACGATGGTCAATAGGACCACGCGTTCGTGCATGACGCGGTTGAATTTGATGTTGTTGAGCAACGCGCGCGGGATGCCCGACGCCTTTGCATCCAGGAATACCGAGGTGCCCAAAACCCGAACCGGTGGATCACGTTTCAAGTCTTCGAGAAAGTCGCGGACCGGCTTCTGCTCGCGCAGCAGGCGGCCGATCACCGAGGCCCGACCGCGTTGCCAGGTTTGCATCAACCAATAGAAGATCAGACCCGATGCGAGGGGGAGCCAACCGCCATCCTCCAGCTTGGTGAGGTTCGCGAGCAGGAATCCCATGTCGACGAAGAACAGCACCGAGAGCCCTGCGCGCAGCGGCAAGCTGTCGCGGCCGGTGCGCGATTTGATGAGGCTCAAGGTCAAGGGCGTCACGATCGTCATTGCGCCGGACACCGCCAAGCCATAAGCGCCGGCGAGCGCCCCGGAGCTGCCGAAGCTCATCACGAGCGCGATCGCGGCAACCATCAACAGCCAGTTCATCGACGGCACATAGACCTGCCCCGCATTGTCCGCGGAGGAATGTTCGACGCGCAGCCGGGGCAACAAACCCAAGCTCACGGCGGTGCGCGCGACCGAAAACACGCCGGATATGACCGCCTGCGAGGCGATGACCGTTGCCGCGGTCGCCAGGATCACGAGCGGCCACAGCGACCAAGACGGCGCCATCAGGTAAAAAGGATTGCTGATCGCCGCCGGATTCTGAATCAACATCGCGCCTTGGCCGAAATAGTTGAGGACCAAGGCCGGCATGACGATCAGAATCCACCCCAGGCGTATCGGCGTCTTACCGAAGTGCCCCATGTCGGCATAGAGTGCCTCGCCGCCGGTGACCGTGAGAAATACCCCGGCGAGCACCGCGAGCGCGCCGACCTGATGCTCCGTCATCAAGCGCACCGCATTCGACGGATCGAGCGCGAACAACACCCGCGGCTCGCGCACGACCCAACTGACACCCATGACGGCCAGCACCGCGAACCAGAACAGCATGACCGGTCCGAACACGCGCCCGACCGAACCGGTACCGTGTCGCTGAATCAGAAATAGTCCGATCAGCACGACGACCGTGATCGGAAGAATCGGGATGTGTGAGGTCGGCGCTGCGATCTGAACGCCCTCGACCGCGCTCAATACGGAAATGGCCGGCGTGATCGCTCCGTCGGCAAAGAACAGCGCCGCACCTAGGATCCCGAGCGTACCGTAGATTTTTCGGCGCGGACTCGCGCGCTCCGTGCCGACCACCAAGGCGGTCAGCGCGAGCACGCCGCCCTCACCCTTGTTGTCGGCGTTCAAGACCACCGCGACGTATTTCAGCAGGATCACGAGCACGAGCGACCAAAACACCAGCGATAAAACGCCGAGTATGTGTTCAGGAGTTACCGCGATATTGGGCCCCGTGAAACACGAGGAGATCGCATACAGCGGACTCGTGCCGATGTCGCCGAAAACAACGCCGAGGGCAGCAACCGCAAGGGACGCGGTGCGGCCATTCGAGCTGTTGTCTACGGACATGCTGTTGTCGCTCGACCTGCAGGAAAGGGCCCACCTGTGTGGGCCCTAAATGGCTGGGGGACTAGGATTCGAACCTAGGTAAACGGTGTCAGAGACCGTTGTCCTACCGCTAGACGATCCCCCAAAACCGATCGCATATCGGAGGGCGCAGTCGCACTTAGCGCTTGGAGAACTGCGTTCCGCGTCGTGCTTTGCGGCGACCGACTTTCTTACGCTCGACTTCGCGCGCATCGCGGGTCACAAACCCGGCCTTGCGCAACGGCATACGCAGCGTCTCATCATAGGCCATCAAGGCGCGCGTGATGCCGTGACGGATCGCGCCGGCCTGGCCGGTGATGCCGCCGCCCTCGACATGCGCATCCACGTCGAATTTGCCCTCGAGCTGAACCGCACCGAACGGCTGCTGCACGATCATGCGCCCGGTTTCACGGCCGAAGAATTCGTCGAGCGTGCGCCCGTTGATCGATACCTTGCCGGTACCCGATTTGAGGTAGACGCGCGCACTGGATGTCTTGCGACGACCCGTGCCGTAATAGGAGGTGGCTGAGTTCTGTGGCATCTTTACATTTCCTGCGAATTCTTAAATTTCGAGCGCTTTGGGCTGTTGGGCTTGATGAGTGTGTTCCTGACCGCCGAACACGTGCAACTTTCGGTACATCCGCCGCCCGAGCGGACCCTTCGGCAGCATGCCCTTGACCGCGAATTCGATCGCGCGCTCCGGGTGCTCCTTGAGCAGCTTGCCGAGCGCGATGCTCTTCAGATTGCCCACATAGCCGGTGTGCTGGTGATAAAACTTATCGGTCAGCTTGGCGCCCGTGACGCGCACGGTGCCCGCGTTGATCACCACGATATGATCGCCCAGATCCTGATGAGGTGCGTAATTGGGCTTGTGCTTGCCCCTGATGCGGTGCGCGATTTCGGAGGCTAGGCGGCCCAGGGTCTTGCCTGCAGCATCGACGACGAACCAGTCGCCGCGTGATTCTTCAGGTTTCGAAAATACGGTATACATGGGGAATTCCGGGGTTTTGAGGTCT
This sequence comes from Steroidobacteraceae bacterium, assembly GCA_049517075.1. Classification (GTDB taxonomy): domain Bacteria; phylum Pseudomonadota; class Gammaproteobacteria; order Steroidobacterales; family Steroidobacteraceae; genus Bog-1198. Next base: position 38,306 of record JBEKSM010000035.1, read on the forward strand.
TGACGAAAGGCGCGAAAGTGTACAGAAGCTTCCCTCTGCTTACCAGCCCTGCTGTCACTCTTGGTCGGCGAGCATATATAATGTGTTGATGGGCTTCCGTTCGTATAGTCTAATCGATCGCATGATTGGCGAAATTGATAAGGCAATCAAGGTGTTAGCCGCCCCTGCAAGCGCCGCGAGGGGTCTGCCGGACACAGGCGCTGAAGGACCGCCGCTCGCGGATCCGGAGCGCCGTGAGTCGATCCGGCTCATGCGGGTCAACCACTCGGGTGAAGTTTCGGCCCAGGCGCTCTACCAGGGCCAAGCGCTCACCTCGCGGGATCCGGCCGTCGGCGCTGCACTGCGCGCATCGGCAGCCGAGGAAACCGACCATCTGGCCTGGTGTGAGCAGCGCCTCTGCGAGCTCGGCGGCCGCACGAGCCTGCTGAACACGCTCTGGTATGCCGGTTCGTTCTCGATTGGCGCCGTGGCAGGAGCGCTTGGCGACCGCACGTCCTTGAGCTTCATTGCCGAGACCGAGACCCAAGTTGAATCGCATTTGAGTGATCATTTGGAGCGCTTGCCGGCCGGCGATTCGCGCAGCCGAACCATTCTGGAGCGCATGAAACAGGACGAAATTGCGCATGGCAGGAAGGCCGCATCCTTGGGCGGCACCCCGCTGCCCTTGCCACTGCGCTGGAGTATGCGCCTTGCCTCGCGCGTCATGACGCGCAGCTCTTATTGGCTATAGGGAATCGATTACTGCTTGCGATTCCAGGACTTATGTACTAAAACGTGCGCCAGCGCGTATATTTAACCGCGGCACTATAAATTTTAGGGAGAGACCATGGAAGAAGGGGCAAAGGCCTTAAGCGATATCCCAGCGATCAATCGTTTCTTGAGCTACTGCCGGATACGGACAGTCCCTTCCAAGACCGTGATCATCCATGCAGGCGATTTGCCGGACATTCTCTACTACATCATCAGCGGCTCGGTCGAGGTGATGATCGAAGACGAAGACGGCAACGAGATGGTGCTGGCGTACCTCAACAAGGGCCAATTTTTCGGCGAAATGGGCCTCTTCTACGAACAGCCCACGCGCAGCGCCTGGGTGCGGACGCGTCAACAATCCGAACTCGCTGAAATGACGTATCCGCGCTTCCGTCAAATTGCCGCCGAGAGCCCCGGCCTGATATTCGAATTGGCGACCCAATTGGCGACGCGGCTTGACCGCACCAATCGCAAGCTCGGCGATCTCGCGTTCGTCGACGTCACCGGTCGTGTCGCCCACGCGATCATGGACCTTTGCGGCGAACCGGATGCGATGACGCATCCCGAGGGCATGCAAATCAAAGTCAGTCGACAGGAGCTGTCTCGCTTGGTCGGCTGCTCGCGCGAAATGGCGGGGCGCGTTCTGAAGGTCTTGGAGGAACAGGGACTGCTGCGCGCGACCGGCAAGACCATCGTCGTGTTCAATGCAAGGCCGAAGGTCAAGACCAGGCCGCTGATCGTTCCCGTCAAGGCATCTGCAGGATCGGGCAAGCCGGCGCGCGCCGAACTGCCCGACGACGAGGATGATGAGGACGAGGACGACGACGAATAAGCGCGACGGGCCCAGCGCCGCGCGCGGCCCGCTGCCGGGCCTTGATGAGCGCCGTTGCGGGCGTGATCAGCCTCGGCCGATCTCGATCGCCGCGCGCATCGCCGCAATCGTCGCGGCGTAATCGGAACTGCCGAATATCGCCGACCCCGCGACGAACGTATCAGCACCCGCCCGGGCGATTTCCGCGGCATTGTCGATTTTCATCCCACCATCGATCTCGAGCAAAATGTCGCGTCCGCTCGCGCGGATCCGCTCGCGCACCTGCGCAAGCTTGACGAGCGCGTTCGGGATGAACTTCTGCCCGCCGAAGCCCGGGTTCACCGACATGATCAGGATCAGATCGAGCTTGTCGATGACATAGTCGAGCCAATCGAGCGGCGTTGCCGGATTGAACACGAGGCCGGGCTTGCAGCCCGCGTCCCGAATCAGCTGGATCGTCCGGTCGACATGCTGGGTCGCCTCCGGGTGAAAACTGATCGTGGTCGCTCCGGCTTTCGCGAATTCGGCAACCAAGGGATCAACGGGCGAGACCATGAGGTGCACGTCGATCGGCGCCGTGATGCCGGCCTTGCGTAGCGCCTCGCAGACCAGCGGACCGATCGTCAAATTCGGTACGTAGTGATTGTCCATGACGTCGAAGTGGACCCAATCGGCGCCTGCCTTGAGCACCGCGCGGACTTCGTCGCCCAGGCGCGAAAAATCGGCGGAGAGTATCGAAGGAGCAATGATGGTACGCATGGGTGGAAGTTTATCATCGCATCCCGCGGGCCGCGCGGATCTCCTCGTAGGCTTCTTGAATGCGCTGGGTCTTTTCTTTGGCGACCCTCGCCATCGATTCAGGAAGGCCGTTCGCAACGAGCTTGTCGGGATGATGCCGGCTCATTTGCCGGCGATAGGCCTTGACGAGTTCGGTGTCGCTGACACTCGCGTCCACGTCGAGTTCCGAGTAGTACCCGGCCATCGATTTGCCGGGAGCAGGGCTTGCGCCGGGGCCTGGGCGAAATCCCTGCCGGGCGCGCAATAGCGCCTCCATGCGCGCGAATTCCAACCCGGACATGCCGAGCCGCTCCGCCAGGCGTGTCAGGATCGAGCGCGCCGGCGGCGACATGCCGTTGCCCGCGAGCGCGGCGCGCAATTGCAGCTCGATGAATGCGCGCAACAAATCATGGCGCTGGCCGCAGGCCTCGCGCAGGCGCTCGACGGCGACGTCGAAGTTGTAGGTCGTCGACTTGCCGGCCCTGAAGAAATTGATCGCAAGTGCGACATCGTTCGGCCCGAGATTCAGTTCATCCATGAGGCGGCGCGCGGCCTGAATTTCGGCCTCCGAGACACGCCCGTCCGATTTGGCCACATGACCCATCAGCTCGAACGTAGAGCGAAAGAATATGTCGGGAATCGTCGCTGAAGCCGTCGCCGGGGCGATCGACGCCGCCCCCTGATCGAAAAGATGCCCGATAAAGGCTCCGACGAGCGCCCCCCATAGGCTGCGAGTTGCCCAGAAACCGACCAAAGCCCCAATAAATTTGCCTATCCAAGCCATCCGCGTTGACCTATCCGAGCTAGCCCGCCACAATCGCCGGCCTTCGATCGCGCAATGGTAGCAGCAGGCAGGCCTCGCACACGTGGAACAGCTCTTGCATTCGGAACCGCTATTCGAGTCGCGGTTGCATGGTTTGACGAAGATTCACCAGGGAAAGGTGCGCGATATTTACGCGGTAGACGCCGACCACTTGTTGATCGTCACGACCGACCGGCTGTCGGCATTCGATGTCGTCTTGCCCGATCCGATTCCGCGCAAGGGCGAGGTCCTGACCCAGATCTCCCTGTTCTGGTTTGCAAAGACGCGGCACATCATCGCGAACCATCTCGCCGATCTCAAGGTCGAAGAGGTCGTGAGCGACCGGGAAGACCGCGCGCAGCTCGCCGGGCGTGCGATGGTCGTTAAAAAACTCGCCGCATTGCCGATCGAGGCCGTGGTCCGCGGGTATTTGATCGGCTCCGGATACAAGGACTACCGGCAACATGGCTCGGTATGCGGAATCGTTCTGCCTAAGGGCCTCAACATTGCCGACCGCTTGCCCGAACCCGTATTCACGCCGGCTTCGAAAGCGCCGAGCGGGCATCACGACGAGAACATCGACTTCGAGACCATCGTGAAGCTCGTCGGCACCGATTGCGCGAAGGAAATTCGCCGCACCGCGCTGGAAATTTATGCGTTCGCCGCCGAACACGCACGCACGCGCGGCATCTTGATCGCGGATACGAAGTTCGAATACGGAATCGACCCGAGCGGCCGCCTCACGCTGATCGACGAGGCGCTCACCCCGGACTCATCGCGCTTCTGGCCGATCGCCTCCTACAAGCCCGGCATCAGCCCGCCGAGTTTCGACAAGCAGTTCGTGCGCGATTATTTGGAGTCGCTGCATTGGGACAAGAAGCCGCCGGCGCCGCATTTGCCGCCGGAAATCATCTCGCGCACCAGCGGCAATTATCTCGAGGCACTGAAGCTCCTGGCGTCTTGAGGATCTTTGCGGGCGGCGACGCCCGCCGCGAAGGATCGACAGCATGTTCAAATGGGTCGCACGAGTTGACGAGGCCATTTTCGTATCCTCGCGCAGCATGGCGCCGCCGTGGGGCCCGGTGCTGCGCGTGCTGCGCTATCCGGCCGCATTGACGCGCGATTGGTTTGACGGCGAGATTTCCGTTCGCGCCATGAGTCTCGCGTATACGACCTTGCTGTCGATCGTCCCCGTGATCTCGTTCGCATTCGTGATTCTCAAAGTCGTCGGCGCGCGCGGCAATCTCGAGTTCGCGGTGTACCAGTTCTTCCAGCCGATGGGCAGCTATGCCGCTGAGCTCACCACCAGCGTTATGCAATTCGTCGCGAACATGCGCGCCGATGTGCTCGGTGCGATCGGCGTTGCAACGCTCGCGTACACCGTGATCGTGACGATACAGCGCGTCGAATCAAGCTTTCAATTCGTCTGGCGAATCGAGCGGCCGCGCAGCCTCGCGCGCCGCGTCGCCGAATACGCGGCCGTCATGGTGGCCGGACCGATCCTGATTGCCGGCGCGGTCGGCGTGCTGGCGAGCGCGAAGGCACAACAGACGCTGCAAGTCGGGGCGCCGCTGCTCAAGGTGCTGCTGCCCGATGCGATCGTCACGTTGGCGTTTCTCGCGATGTATCTGTTGATACCGAATGCGCGCGTGCAGTTTCGCGCGGCGCTCGTCGGCGCGCTCGCCGCCGGCGTCGTCTGGTCGCTCGTCAGCAAAATATTTTCGGGACTGATTTTCTTTTCGACGCAGCTGCTCGAGATTTACACCGGCTTCGCGATCATCGTCGCGACCTTGATCTGGGCCTACCTGAGCTGGCTGATCCTGCTGTTCGGCGCGCAGCTCGCGTTCTACGTGCAATATCCGCAATACCTGCGTCACGGCCAATCGCAGATCGAATTGACCGGCGCGGCCCGGGACGGCGCCGGCCTGTCCAGCATGTATTTTATCGGCCGCGATCGCGGCCCGCAGAACCGCGGCTGGACCGTGGATGCGATCGCATCGGCGCTCGAGGTTCCGAGCGGCGCGTTGGATTCCGTGCTCGCGGCTCTCGAGCGGGCCGGCCTGATCGAGAAGCTCGCCGATGAATCGTTCGTGCCGAAGCGTCCCTTGGACCAGATTCGGCTCAACGACGTGTTCGACGCGCTGCGGCAACCGCAAATCGGGCGCTACCGCGTCGCGGTCCAGGTGGCGCCGCCTTGCGTCGAACTGCTCGCGCAAATCGACGCCGGCGCGCGGTCGCGGCTCTCTGGCCTGACACTGAAGGACCTCGTGATCGGCGAGCAGCGACAGGATCCACAGCTGCCGCGCGCCGGCGCCTGATGCGGGCGCGCGACGACGCGCCCCGGCGATCACTCTCCGGCGATCGTCATTTCATCGAGCAACACGGACCCGATGCGCACGCCGCCGCGGGTATCCACATCGCTGCCGACCGCGGCGATGCCGAGCAGCATCTGTGTGAGATTGCCCGCAATCGTGATTTCTGCGACGGGATACTGCAGCGATCCGTTCTCGACCCAGAAACCGGCAGCACCGCGCGAATAGTCGCCGGTCACCGTGTTGACGCCCTGCCCCATGAGTTCGGTGACGACGAGGCCGGTGCCCATGCGCGAGATCAGCGCGTCGAAACCTTCCGACACCGTGGGCGCGACCAGCAGGTTGTGTGAGCCGCCCGCATTGCCGGTCGTCGCAAGCCCTAGTTTGCGCGCCGAATAACTCGACAGCATGTAGCCGGTCAGCACGCCGTCGGCGATCAATTCCCGGTCGTGCGTCGCGACTCCCTCTTCGTCGAAAGGCGCGCTACCGATCGCCTTCGGTATGTGGGGTCGCTCCGCGATCGAAAACCCCTTCGGAAATACCTGCCGGCCGACGGCGCCCAGCAAGAACGAGGACTGCCGGTATTGGCTGCTGCCGCGGATCGCCGCGACGAAGTGTCCGATCAATCCGCGGGCGATCTCCGGGGCGAAGAGCACCGCAGATCGCCGCGTGCTGAGTTTGCGCGGCCCCAAGCGAGCGAGTGTGCGCCGCGCACTCTCGCGGCCGACCGCCTCGCCGCTCTGTAATTCGCGCCAGTCGCGCGAACTCGTATACCAATAATCGCGTTGCATCTCTTCGCCGGTGCCGGCAAGCACGACGCAGCTCAGGGTGTGCGAGGTCGTCGGATAGCCGCCGACGAATCCGTGGGTGTTTCCGTAAACGTGCAGGCCCCGATGCGTCGCGACCGACGCGCCCTCGGAATTGTTGATACGTGCATCGAACCCCAATGCCGCCGCTTCGCAGGCTTTGGCGATTTCGATCGCAGCATCGGCGGTGACATCCCACGGATGCGCGAGATCCAAATTCGGAGGAGATGCCGCCATCAAGACCGGGTCAGCGAGGCCCGCGCACGCGTCCTCGGCCGTGAATCGCGCAATGCTGCAGGCCTTGGCGACCGTTGCGCGCACCGCGTCGAGCGAAAAATCCGCGGTGCTCGCCGATCCCTTGCGCCGGCCGAAATACACCGTGATCCCCATGCTGCGATCGCGCTGGTGCTCCAGGGTCTCGACTTCGCCGAGCCGCACGCCCACCGAAAGCCCCGTATCCTGGCTCACGGCGGCCTCCGCCTGCGAGGCGCCCCGCGTCCTGGCCTCGTCCAAAGACAGGCGGATGATCGCCTCGAGATCCTGTTGGGTCAGGCGCTGAGGTTTGCTTGGCACGACGGCCATCGGCTTCTCCAATCGATGTAAACGCGGATTCTTAAGCACGATTCTACTGGCCTTGGGTGTAGCATGGGAGGATATGACGATCGAGAATGAAACCACCGAATCCGCCGAAACCGAGCAACAGCGGCTCAGCAAGAGCGCCCGCAAGCGCGAAGCCGCCTCCCTGCAGGAGCTCGGCGTCAAGCTTTCCGCGCTTCCAGATCAGGAAATCAAGGACTTGGATTTGCCGGAAAATCTGTTTATCGCGTTGCGCGCGCTGCGCCGCCTGCCTTCGCACGGGGCCCAGGTGCGTCAACGCCAATATATCGGCAAATTGATGCGCGAAATCGACCCGGAACCCGTGCTCGCGAAGCTCGCCGAGCGCAAGCAGCGTCATGACGTCGAAATCCGTCAGTTTCAACAGATTGAACGCTGGCGCGACCGCCTGCTGTCGGATGACGCTGAAGCGGTCGACGAGTTTCTCGAGGAAATTCCGGCTGCGGACCGCGCGACACTGGTCCGATTGATCGAAAAAGCGGGGCGGGAACGCGCCGAACAGCGCTCCCCGGTCGGAGCACGCGAGCTTTTTGCGTACTTGCGGCAAATGCTCGAATAGGGTTTGTTAGACTCCAAGTCCATGAAAGCCCTGGTCGGTATCATAATGGGATCGTCTTCCGACTGGGACACGATGCAGGGTGCGGCCGAGACCTTGAGCTCTCTCGGCATCGCGCACGAGGTCCGCGTGGTCTCCGCGCATCGCACGCCGGACCTGTTGTTCGACTATGCCGCGACCGCGCGCGACCGCGGCCTCAAGGCGATCATTGCAGGGGCGGGAGGCGCGGCGCATCTGCCCGGCATGACCGCTGCAAAGACCTCTGTGCCGGTTTTGGGCGTACCGGTGCAGTCCAAAGCGCTCGGCGGTATCGACTCCTTGCTGTCGATCGCGCAAATGCCGGTCGGCGTCCCGGTGGCGACCTTTGCGATCGGAGCCGCAGGCGCGAAAAACGCGGCGCTGTTCGCCGCCGCAATTCTGGCCAACGAATTCGCCGAGGTACGCACCGCTTTGGACGCGTTCCGCGCGGCGCAAACCGCGGCCGTGCTCGCAAAACCCGATCCACGGCAGCCTTGAACCCCCGGCCGATTTCGCGCGTGGGCATCGTTGGTGCCGGCCAGCTGGGCCGCATGCTCGCACTTGCCGGCTATCCTTTGGGCATCAAACCGCTGTTTCTGGACCGCGCCGCAGACGCGCCTGGCGCGCAAGTCGCGCCGATCCTCGTCGGCGATCTCGAGGATCCCGCGCTGTTGCGTGAACTCGCCGCGCGCAGCGACGTGCTCACCTTCGACTGGGAGAATATTTCCGGCGCGGCGCTCGCGCCGCTGGAATCCTCGGTTGCGATCCACCCGAGCCCGGCGGCGCTCAAGGTCTCGCAGGACCGCTTTCTCGAAAAGGCCTTGTTTTCGGGCCTCAAGATTCCGGTGGCGCCGCATGCGACCGTGGATTCCAAGAACGATCTGCTGCACGCGATCCGGCGCTTCGGTCTGCCCGGCGTGCTCAAGACGCGCAGGCTCGGCTACGACGGCAAGGGCCAGTTCGTGCTGCGCGAAGCCGCGCACCTCGATGCCGCCTGGGACCAATTGGGGGCACCTGGCTTGATCTACGAGAAATTTCAGTTGTTCTCGCGCGAGGTCTCGATCATCGGCGCCCGGTCGGCCGCCGGCGAATCGGTTTCCTATCCGCTGTCTGCCAACACCCATGAGGACGGCGTGTTGCGCTTCACGACCGCCCCTTTTGTAAACGCGAAGCTTGAACGGCTCGCAAAGCTCTACTTGCGGCGTGTCATGAACGCGCTGTCCTATGTCGGCGTACTGGCGATCGAATTCTTCGTGGTGCGAGGAACCCTGGTCGCCAATGAAATGGCGCCGCGGGTCCATAATTCCGGGCACTGGACCATCGAAGGATCGGCGACCAGCCAGTTCGAGAATCATTTGCGCGCGATCTGCGGCTTGCCGCTCGGCAGCACCCGCACGCTTGGGGCAAGCGCCATGATCAATTTCTTAGGCGTCATGCCCGATCGAACCCGGTTGCTGGCAATCGATGGACTCGCCTACCACGACTACGGTAAAACCGCGCGGCCGGGCCGTAAACTGGGCCATTGCACGATTCTGAAGGCGCGCGCCGCGGACCGCAACGACGCGCTGCGCGCCGCCTTGAAATTGATCGGCGAGTCGTGAATGAACTACGATCGACGCCAGGTATGTATCTAGAACTCTTCAAGCTGACTGAACTGCCGTTCCGCCTGAGCCCGGATCCGCAGTTTCTATATCTCAGCAAACAACATGCGCGCGCCAAGGCGTACATGGAGTCGACGATCTGGTTCACCGACGGCTTCGTCGTGATCACCGGGGAAATCGGCGCCGGCAAAACGACGCTGATCGAGACCTTCCTGCGCGAATTGGAGCCGAACGTGATCGTGGCCCAGGTCAACCAGACCCAGCTGTCACCGACCGGATTCCTGCAGACCGTGCTCGTGCAATTCGGGTTCTCGCCGTTCAAAATGAAGAAGCCCGAGGTGCTCTCGACGCTCACTGACTTTTTGGTCGAGCAGCATTCGCATGGCCGCCGCGTGCTGCTGATCGTCGACGAAGCACAGAATTTGAGCCATCGAGTGCTCGAAGAAGTGCGCATGCTCTCCGGCATCGAGACGACCAAGGACAAGACTCTGCGGATCATCCTCGTCGGGCAGCCGGAGCTCGCCGAAAAGCTCAATTCGCCGGAACTCGTCCAGCTCGCTCAGCGTGTGCGCCTGCGCTTCCATCTGGCGGCGCTCTCCAAGCTGGAAAGCGACGCCTATATCGACCATCGTCTGGAAGTGGCCGGATCCCAAGGCCGGCGCATATTCGCGGATGACACTTACGCGACGATCTTCAAATTCACGGCCGGCGTCCCGCGGCTCATCAACACCCTTTGCGATACGGCGATGATGTCGGCTTACGGCAAGGATCAGGACACGGTGACCGGTGCGGACATCGACGCCGCAGTCAGCGAGTTGCAATGGTCGGAGGCCGCCTCACCGACGAACCGCATGCGCCTGACCGGCGTGCTCGAACATAGTCTGCCGAACAGCGGCGGCACCCAGGTCGTCGGTCGCATTCTGGTCGCACACGACGGCAAGAACACGGTCGAGAAGGAATTGCGCCCGGGCCGCCTGGTCATCGGCCGGACGCCGGAAAATGATCTGCAGATCGACAGCAAATTCATCAGCCGCCATCACTGCCAGATTTTGACTCAGACGGACTCGTGCGTGATCGAAGATCTCAACAGCACGAATGGCATCTATGTCCAGTCGAAGCGCGTGCGTCGCCACCATTTGAACGACGGCGACATCGTGACGGTCGGCCAGCATGAGCTGATGTACATCGACGAGCGCATTCCGCGCCTACGCGTCGCGGCCGACTTCGATGAGCACGACGCAGAGAGCGCCGAAAAACTTTGATCGCGCCGCACTGCAATGTGCGGTGCGGCTGCTCAATCGTCCGTGCCGCTCAATCCTTACCGATGATCATCTCGGAGATCCGTGACAGCCAAGAATTGCGCCATCCCTCGACCTTGAGCTGCTCGTTCTTCTGCTTCGGTACGCGTTTTGCCTCCGCGAGCAGTTCTTGCGGAAACTTGATCTGAAACGCACCGGTCATTGAATTGTCTGCCATGGGTACTCCCGTCGTAGCGTGAAACCTGTGTGCAGCCTATCGAGTGCCATGCACTGGGAAACGTGATTCCCTGCACGCAATCGTCACTCAGATTTCGGTTGCGCCATAGACGTCGCCTGCAGGCGACAGCAACGGGCTTGCGTCCACACATTATGTCGCCATGCGGCATGGAAAAACGCGGGCGCGGCGCTCGTGCTTCCAAGGCGCGCCCGCGTCAGGCTCCCCGAAAAACACGGGCGCGGCCCGCGCTGCGGCTCGCAGCATCCTGCCGCCAGTTCACGAAGTAGGCCGCGTCCGCATGCGGCATGCCGCGCGAGAATCTTGACCCCTGCGCGGCACGAGAAACATCGCGAATCGACACGTGTTCATACAGAAAATCGGCGACCACGCGCAGGCGCGCTCGAGCCTACATCGGTGGCCCCGGATCCTTCGCCGCGAGATCGCGTTTCTCGTCCGCGTCGGTCTGTCTGCCCTGCGCGTCGCGATGATAGGGCAGCCAGCCGTAGATTTCCGGCGAGGTCTGCGGGTACGTGAGGAACTCCTCGCGCGATTCCACGAGTGTATCCGTCTTGCGGCGGTATAGACGCCACATCGCGAACAGTGTGAACGCGGCCGTCAGCACCATCACGTAGACGAAGAACGCATTCGGCGTCGTCAATTGAATCGCATAAGTGCCGGTCGTGGGTCCGATCGCCGCGCCAACCGCCCACAAGAACAGCAGCGTCGAGGACAGCGCCACATAATCCGTCATGACCGCGCGATCGTTCGCATGTGCCACGCCCACCGCATACAGGCTCTCGGCAAGACCACCGAATACGGCGAACAGTACCGCGAGCAGCAGGAACGGCGTATGGGCGCTGACGGTCACGAGCGCCGCGGCAATCGCCAGAATGCCCGCGCCCAAACCGATCAACGCGTACAAGCGGTCGACCTTGTCGGACACGTACCCGATCGGCCATTGCAGAAATAAGCCGCCCAGGGACACGCAGGCCATCAGCAACACGATGTGCTGTTGGTTGAATCCGATGCGTTCGCCGAACAAAGGACCGACCGTCGTGAACGCGGTCAGAATGAGTCCGTTCAAGACGCAGGCGAGCACGCTCGCCGGCGAGTTGCGCAGCGCCTTGCGAATGTCCAAGGTCACGCGATGCGGCAACACCGGCGCGCGCACGTCGATCGCGACCATCGGCACGAGCGCGAGCGTCGTCGCCATGCCCGCGATGATCAGAAACGCGGGCCCACGGACATCGAGATTCTCGCCCAGCAATTGGCCGACCCCAAAGAACAGCCCGTAGACGAGCACGTAGATCGTCAGCACCCGTCCGCGCTGCTCGTTCGGAACCAGCGCGTTGAGCCAACTTTCGACGATGATCGCCAGACCGGCCGCGTTCGCGCCGATCAGGAATCGCAGCAGCAACAACAAGGGCACATTGTCGGCGAAATACAGCCCAAGAATCGCAACCGATTTCAAGCCCGCGAACGTCGCATAAGCGCGCTCCAATCCGACCGGCGCAATGATTTTGTGCGCATAGAGGCAGGAGACGAGAAAGCCGAGCGCTTCGGCGGTCGCGATCAAGCCGATCGCACCCGGCGAGTAGCCCATCGAGGAGAAGCGCAGCGGCAGCAACGAGCCGAGCACACCGGCGCCGATCATCGTCAGCGCGGTGCTCGCGAGCGGCGGCACGACGCGCCAGGGAATCGCCGGCGGTCGCGCAGCAATTGCCGGGGCGGCAGCGCCTGTTTGGTTCGTGCTCATAGGGGCTACCGCAGTGGCAGGGGCCCCAACTCGGCATCAGCGAGATGCAGGTGCATCACCGCCGCCAATGTCGGCGCGATTCGGCGCATGTCGATCTCGCCGAGCGAGCGCCCCGCCGGTATCCCGGGTCCAATCATGAAGAATGAAGAACGCATATCCGGCCGCTCCGGCGGGTAGCCGTGCATTCCGAGATTGCTCGGCTTCGAGACCAGCGGCGCATCGTAGGAGGTTCCAAATTCATATCCGCTGCGGAAAGCGACCAGAAACGCAGCCTGCGGAAAGCCCCGAGCCGCAACAATTTCATCGTGCGTCCACACCCTCTCGATACCGTTGTCAGGATCGCTCGCGAGCCGATTCAACAATTGCGCGACGCGCTGCTTCACGGCCGCATCCTCAGGGTCGGCGAGCATGATCGCGGCCGTGCCCCCGGCCGGCCAGGCAATCGCGCTCCAAGCGGCAATCTTGTGCGCCTCATCGAGCCTGACCAGCCCCGCTGCCACGAACGCGGAGCTCAGATTCACGTCGTGCTCGACCGCCGCGAAGCCGTGATCGGAGACGATACAGATCGTCGCGGCGCCGGGCGCGGCCCGCTCGATTGCCGTGCGCAGCGTTCCGATAATCGCGTCGATGCGTTCCAATACCTCGTTGGATTTCGGGCTGAAGGGACCCGACAGATGTTGCTCGGTATCGAGGCCCGTGAAATATACCGTGAAAAAATCCGGATGCTTCGTCTCGAGCAACCGGATCGCGAATCGCGACCGGATCTCGTCCTCGGCGACGGTCTCCTCCATGCCACCGGGATAGATTCCGAGGCGCGGGCCCGGGCCCGATGCGAGTTCCCGCTCCAACCCGGGCGTACTCAGTGCGCGCTGCAGCTTCAAATCGTCCGCCGTGCCGGCGCGCCAGATTTGCGGAAGATTGTAGGTGATGTGCGCGCCGACGCTCGTGGGCCAGTAGACGTTCGCGGTGCGCAGATGCGCACGCGTCGCCGCATCCCAAAGCGTCTGCGCACGCACGTCCTCGGCATACCAGTACCAACCGTGTTCGTTGCGGCCAAAGGGGTCAAACGTCGTATTGGCATAGATCCCGTGGGCCGCGGGCGACGCGCCGGTCAACAACGTCATGTGGCTCGGATAGGTCAGTGTCGGCAACACGCCGCGAACCCCGGTCGCATAAACGCCGGCTTCGAGAAATGCGCGCAGGTTCGG
>JBEKSM010000036.1:0-50359 GCA_049517075.1 Steroidobacteraceae bacterium
CGGATGAAACCATCCTCGCCGCGCAATTCGACGTCGACGACCTTGCGTTCGATGCGCACCACGCCGCGGGCCAGCGCGTAGCCGCGCAGATACTCTGCATACAGGCTCGCGTCGAAATGGTAGGCGTAGGCGAATACCGAGCGCAGGGAGTCCTCGCCGGAGCCGCCGGCAGCGACTCGGCCGAGCCGCGCTGCCACCGTATTCAAGGAATACTCTTCGAAGCCGCCGACCGAATCGATCCGATGCAACTTCAGCCATTCTTGGTGCAGAGAGATCTGCTCGGGGCGCGTTCCGGGAACCCCAAAGGGGTGAAAGTAGGACCGGCCGACTCTCGACCAGTCGCGGAACTCGATGCCCAATTTGATCGTGCCGCGGGTGTTTTTGAGGAAGTCGTGCTCGGCGATGCCGAGCGCATCATTGAACAGGCGAATCGGCGGAATGCTCGCCTCGCCGACGCCGATAATGCCGATGTCCGGGGATTCGATGACCCGAATCGTGCCGAACCGATCGCCGAGACGCCGCGCCAAGATGGCGGCGGCCATCCAACCGGCCGTACCGCCGCCGAGAATCGCGACTCCGTTGATGCGATTGCCGAGCGTCACGGCGGCGCTCCGGATGGTCGCGCCAAGAATTCCGCGTGTGTCTGCATGAGGCCGACGGCCTCGCGAATCATCGTGCGCATGTGCGGCAAGGCGGTCTCCACGTCGGCGAACTCGAGAGCATCGGCGAGCGGATCATAGGTGCGCGGTTCGATCCCGTGCCCGATGAAGACACTGAGCCAGCTATCGTCGCCGAAATGCTCGTCATCGAGCGAGGCGATCCGCGCGGACTCTCGAAACAGTTCGATTTTGGTGCGCAGCGACTCGGGTATGTCCATTTGCGCACAATGCACCCAAAACGCGGAATTGCCGCGCGCGCCAAGCTTGTAATGGAGGATCAAAAAGTCGCGGATTCGCTCGTGCTCGATCACCGTGAGCCGATTGTATTCCTCGATGTCGCAGGGACTGTAGCGGCAGACGGGAAACGAGGTCACGAGCCGCGTGATTCCGGTTTGCACCAAATGCAAACCGGTGGATTCCAGCGGGCCGAACCCGGCTGCGCCGAGCGACAGGCAATTTTTGTCCCAGAACCGCGCCGGCCGTCCGGCAGTCAACTTGAGTAGCCGCGGTTGCGCCGCGGTGAGGTCCGCTCGCTTCGCTCGGTCCGCGAGCAGGATGGCGGCGGCCTCGTCATCGCTCGAGAATGCGCTCGCATAGACATAAGTCTCGTCAACGCGTTGCCGCAGCGGGCTGCGCCAGCGCCAACCCGAGTCGTGCGCGATCGACTGCGCATAGGGTCGGGGCTCGCCGCCTGAGGACCAGGATCCGGCGACTGCGCGATCGCAGGGTAGCCAGCGGGACCAGTCCTGCTGCGCGATGCGCAGCGCCTGACCCGACAGCAGGCGCCGCGCACCGGTGCAGTCGACAAAGAGGTCCGCACATACCTGCGCGCCGTCGGCGAGCAGCAACGATTCGATAAAGCCATCTTCAGGCCGCAGACGCACCTCGACGATTTCGTGCTCGGCGCAGCTCACGCCGTGGGCCAGCGCGTATTGCTTTAGATAGGCCGCGAGCGATGTCGCGTCGAGCTGGTATCCGTAGGAGAACCGCGAGGCGACGGATCGGCTATCGGCTGTCGGATGTGCAAATTTCCCCTGGCTCGCCATGACGGCCGCGACCGAATAATCGTCGATCGGCGTGCGCTCACCGCCGCGGCGCAGCCGCAGCCAGCAATGGTGAAACGCAACACCGTCGAGGCGGGCGCCGAGCGGTCCAAAAGCGTGAAAATAACGGGATCCGCGCTTTCCCCACGCAGTGAACTCCGTGCCCAAACTGTATGTTCCCTGCGTCCGCCGCAGCAAGTCGAACTCATCGATGCCGAGCAAGGCATTCAACCGGTGAAACGACGGCAGAGTTGCCTCACTGAAGGCCTCGGGCTCGCCGTGCGTCGCGTCAATGACTTCGATGCGACAAAAGCTCGGCCGCAACAGACGTGCGAGTGTGGCGGCGGCGAGCCAGCCGGCCGGGCCGCCGCCGGCGATCACGATGCGCTCGATGCGATCATCGTCGGGCCGATTGCCGCCCAAGCCCGGCTGCCGGCTTGTTGTTCGCATGCGACTCCCTGCTACGCCGCCATTGACAGCTATCATCCTATTGATCATATAATATGCCTAACTAGAAAATCGATACGAAAATCTAGAAACAGAGCGAACAGCTCGAATAAGCGGTACACATAGGGGAGAGTCCGTGAAATCGAAAAATAGAAAACCCGTCTGTAGAACCAGCGCGCTGGCGATCTTTACGACTTTTGGCGCGCAGGCTTATGCGGATTCCACGACACCGCCGGACAACGGAAATCTTTCCGAAATCGTGGTGACCGGCGTGCGTCTGGCGATGAAGGACTCGCTCGCGATCAAGAAGGGTTCGGACCTGATCGGCGACAACATCACGACGACGGAAATCGGCCAGCTCCCCGACGTAACGATCGCCGAAGAATTGAACCGGTTGCCGGGCGTCAACACGACACGTGATCGCGGCAATGCGAGCCAGGCCTCGATCCGCGGCCTCGGGCCGCGTATGGTCTTGGGCCTCGTGAATGGACGCGAGGTCGCCTCGTCGGAGCCATCGCAGGATCTGCGCTGGGAAGTTTATCCCTCCGAAGTGCTTTCCGGCGCCGAGGTCTACAAATCGCAGAACGCCGCGCTCGTGTCCGGCGGTATCGCCGCGACCGTCGATATCAAGACGGTTTCGCCGCTCGACTACAAGGGTCCCGAGTTCAGCTTTCGCGCCGGTCCGACCGAAAACGAGGAAGGCAAGGATCTGCCGCACTACGACACCTTGGGCTACCGCGCGAGCGCGGCCTACATCAGCCATATCAACGATGACTTCGCCGTGTCGCTCGCGGCGAGCGGACAGCGCGAAAAGAACGCCTTTTCCGATTTTCGCACGTTCGGCTGGAATACGCCGGCCAATGCCGGTCCCGGCAACACCGGAGACCTCAATGGCGGCGGCGCGCCGACCAATACGACCTGGGGTCTCAATACCGAAGTCGACGAAGTGACCCAGGATCGGTTCGCTCTCGCGGGCGGCGCCGGGTGGCGTGCCAGCGACAGCTTGACGATCAAGGCCGACGCGCTCTGGTCGCAATACAACATCCAGGAGAATCAGTTCCAGGCCTGGTATGGCAACAACATTACGGGCAACTGGGCGAACAGTGATTACGCGATCTACAACGCACCGGGCAATTCCTACCAGGTCGTCAACGGCTCCGTAGTGGCGGCCAAACTCAACGGCGCCTATCCGAATTACGAGAGTGAAATTGCCAACTATGACGAGAAGCACCAGCTGCTCGTTACCGGTTTGAACGCCGCCTGGAACTCCGGCGATTGGGACAATTCGGCGGACCTCTCCTATTCGGAAGCATGGCGCCAGAACCAATGGCAGGCCGTTTACCTGTCGGACCAGTATCCGAAGAATCTGGCATTCAACGTCGAGGACGGATCAGTGCCGTATGGCGCGACGCCGGGTTCGGATCCGGCCGATCCGGCGATTCAGACGATCGGCGGGTATCGCAGCAACAGCGGGTCGAACGTCAACGGCACCGGCGAAACCAGCGGTCCCGAAGTTACCCAGGATCAGCTCGTGGCGCTCGCCTTGAATTTCTCGCGAAAATTCGATCAGCCATTTTTTTCCGATGTGAAGTTCGGTGTTCGGCTCTCGGATCGCGCCAAGACCCATCATGAAAATCAATGGGGGCTGTGCCCCGGGACCGGATCGACGACGTTCACGACACCGGGTGATCAATATTCGCAGGTTTGCCCTGCGGGAACGGCCGGACAAAACGGCGTACCGGTGATCTCGCTCGCGAATGCCGGGTTGTCGGAGTTCAACGCGCCCGGCTTCACCGCGCCACCGTTGGTCTACGCGAATTTCAGCAGCCTCTTCAACCAGGTTTATCCGAATTCCGGCGCGCCCGCGGGCTCCGATATGCCCTTGGTTCGCACCAAGGTCACCGAGAAGACCGAAGAGGCCTTCGTCCTCACGGACTACAAAACCTCGATCGGCGATTTGCCCGTGACCGGCAACGTGGGCGTCAGAGTTACGCACACGGCGACCCAGAGTTCCGGATACCAGACGCTCGACGGCGGCGAGACGTTCTCGCCCGTGTCCATCGGCAATGACTATACGGATGTGCTGCCGAGCCTCACGACGGTCTTTCACTTGACCGACGATATGCTGCTGAAATTCGGCGCCTCGATCGGCATCTCGCGCCCGCCGCTGGACGCACTCGTCACGGGCTATACCTTGAATCCTGGATCGCCGGCGACCGGCGGCGGCGGGAATCCGAAGCTCGACCCCTTCAAGGCCAACCAGTTGGACCTCTCCTACGAGTGGTATTTTCACCCGGAATCGATGCTTGCGATTGCCCCGTATTACAAGGACATCAAGACTTACATCGGAGCAGGGCAGTCGACTGAGACGATTCAGGGTGTGCAGTACATCATGACGTCTGAGGCCAACACTGAGGGTGGTGAACTTGCGGGCGTGGAAACGACGTTCACGACGCGATTCTTCTTCCTTCCGGGCATACTGCAGAACTTCGGCATCTACGTGAATCACACCCAGGCGGAAACGAACGTCCATGAGGCCGCGCCCGTGGGCAACCCGTATACGATGGTCGGGTTCGCGAAGTATGCCTCGGAGGTCGACCTCTTTTACAACCAGGGGGGTTTCGAGTCGCGCGTCGCGGTCAAGAACCACGCGCCGTTCACGGTTGCGCCCACCTGGGTCGGAACCACGCTCATGGGACTTGCCGCGGAAACCACGCTCGACGCGAGTGTCTCGTACACGTTCCCAACCCTTTGGAGCGTTCGTCTGCAGGGACGCAATCTGACCAACGAACGCGCGCGCTTCTCGACCGACAATAATCCGCAGGATCTTGCGAACAATGCGGGTTACCAACTCTATGGCGCCTCGTATCTGTTCGACGTCGGATTGAGGTTCTGAGCGCCGCGTATTGTCGCCTACTCGCAAGATCAGTCGGCGGTGCCGTTTCGGACGGCTCCGCCGCTTTGTCGATCGCTAGTGGCGGGTATAGGCGTCGAAAACACCGAGCACGGGCAGTGCACGGTGTTGGTCATCGAAGTAGCTGCGGCTGCCGAGCGGGCCGGTCACGGCCGGCTCCCACCAGAAAATCCCCTTGCCGCGCCCGTTGGGCGTCTGCATCACGACGCGATTGAGTTCGTCGAGAAATCGACGCTGGCCCTCGGGAGACTCGGGAAACGGCGCGGGCTTGCCGACGTATTCGGTCGGCCTCCAGTTGTACGCGGTCTCGACGATGATGATGTCTTTCTGGTACGCAGCGGCCATGAATTCCAAATTGGCGCGCAATTCATTGAGGCTGCCGTGGAACCACGGATAATAAGACTGCCCGATCACGTCGAATGGAATCTCGTAGGTGTTCAGCTTGTCGAGAAACTGCTTGGTTCCCGGTTGATCGGCGCCGCGGTCGATATGAATCATGATCCTCGGGCGCACACCATTGCCGCGCCCGGCATCGACACCGTTGACGCCGGCATATAGGAGCGCTGCGAAATGGTCCCATTGCTCCGGAAGCTTGCCGTCCGGCCATAACATGCCGTGAGTCACTTCGTTGCCGATTTGAACCATATCCGGCAGTACCCCGGCGGCGCGGAATGCGGCGATTGTGTCGCGCGTATATTCGAACACCGCGCGCGTCAATTCCTCGTGAGATTTCCCGGCCCAGGCGCGCGGAATCGGCTGCTGCTGCGGATCGGCCCAGCCGTCAGCGTAATGATAGTCGAGCAGGAACTTCATGCCGGCCGCTTTGGCGTCTTTCGCGAGCGCGATCGTATAGTCGAGATCATTCGGCAGTTCAGTCGGGCTGTGAAACAGGCGCAAGCGAATCCATGCATAGCCGTGCGCATGCAAAATCGCGAGCGCCGGCTGGGTCTTTCCGGCCTCTGAAAATGCGATGCCGCGTTGTTCGGCCTGGCGCATGAACGAGACGTCGGCGCCGATCGCGTAGTCCGCTGCCTGCATGCACGCCGGTGCGAGCAAGAGCGCGGCCGCTATCGCACCCTTCAGTGAGGCCATGCGAGCCGCTCCTCGGCGACGACCGCACCGGCCGGATTGAACAGCGACACGTTCAATGTCGCCGCATGTCCTGCCGCGTCGGGCGGCAGCCCGTGCGCGATCGACTGCGCCCCGGTCCACTCGCCGAGCCGCTGCTCGCCGCCGCCGATGCCCGTTCCGTCGCCATCGCGAAGATTCCAGGTCAATCGATAGTCGTGCAACGGCATGTACGGCAGGTCCGCCGCGGAGTTCGGTGTCGCGAGAATCTCGAAGCCGCTCGGCGACCGGGTGTCGACACCGACCCAGCGAGCGCTGATCGCGGCCGGGCGCGTCAGGTGCCGCCAGACACCGTAGGACGGTTTGCGCTGGCGTGCCTCATCGACGACGCCGTGCTCGACGTAGCCCTCGGTTTCGCCGGGCCAGAGGTTGCGCGGTGACTTGTAGTCTTGGTAGCACCAGAGGATCGCGCCCGCAATCCAATCGCGCGCCGCGAGCATTGGCAACTGTTCGCGCATCGTTTGGATCCGGGCGCGATCGGCTGCGTCAGGGTCGTGCGCGAAAATCCCGGCGTAGCCCATTTCGGAAATGATCACCATCTTGGTGGGAAACAGACGATCCATGGCGTCGAGCGCCGCGGGGAGCGCCGCGGCCGGGCCATGCCAGGAGCCGTAATACTCATTCCACATCACGAAGTCCGCATCGTTCGCTGCCGATTGTTCGGCCCGCTCGAGCTTTGGTAGCTTGTCGTCGGTGAAACTGACCGGGCGATCGGGATCTTCGCGGCGGATCATCGCGCGCATCGCGCGGAAATACGCGATGCCGCCGGGCGTCGCCATGTCGCTTTCATTCGCGACGCTCCAGGCAAAGATGCTCGGATGATTGCCGGCCTCTTCGATCATCTCGCGCATCTGCCGCTCGGCGAGTGCGAGCACGCGCGGGTCCGACAGCTGGGCCTCGCTGAACTGCCAGACGGGTATTTCGGGGATCAGCAGTATCCCGTTGCGGTCCGCATAATCGAGAATGAACGGATGCTGGGGATAATGAACCGGGCGCGTGAGCGTTGTGTGCAACGCGCGCATGTCGTCGTAATCGTGGCGCATCGTCCCGGCGGTCTCCGCGAGGCCCTCCCACGGCGAATCCTCGTGCCGCGCCAGCCCCGTCAATCGGACGCGTTCGCCGTTGATCAGCAAATGACGATCTCGAATCGCGATGGTGCGAACGCCGAAGGTTTCAGTATTCTTGTCGAGCTGCCGATGGCGCGCATCCTCGAGCTCGACGACCATCCGATAAAGATGCGGATGATCGATGCTCCACAATTTGGGTTGCGGGAGCCTCAGATCGACGTCGACCGATGTCGGGCCGGCAGCGACTCGAATCGACCGCGTCGTACTCGCCGCTGCGCGATTGTCGGGCCCCCATGCGGTCACGCGCATCGTCACCGGCGCGCTGCGAGCGAGCGAGCTGCCGAGCCATATGCCCTCGTGGATCGTCGCGGCCTCGCCGTCCGGCTCGGTGCGAATCCTCTGGCGTTCGATCCAAGCCGGCCCGCTCGAGCTCAGCCAGACATCACGCACGATGCCGCCGTAGGTCCACCAGTCGTACGGCGCCTCGTGACCGCCGCGCTCGCCGAATCCCGGTATCGTGGCGAGCCCGGGACGGTTGTCGATGCGAACGGCGAGCAGATTGCGCGACCGCAGCTTCGCCGTGACATCGAAACCGTAGGCCGTAAAGCCGCCTTCGTGCGCGCCGAGTTCGATGCCGTTCAACCAGATGCGCGCGCCATAGAATGTTGCGCCAAAGTGCAGTTCGACGTGGGCGCCCGGCGCCGGTACCTGCAGCTCGATGCGTCGGAAATACCAAGCTACACCGCGATAGTCGTGCAGGCGTCCGATATTCCAGGTATGCGGGACGCGAACCGATTCTGTGTCGGGTGGAATCGCGGACGTCCAGCCTTTGGCCTCGCCGCTACGGTCGGGGTCCGCGCGAAACTGCCAGTCCGCGTCGAGATCCGTGCGGGTCGCGCCGCTTGCCGAGGTTCCGAGCGATGCGCCGAGCACGATGAGGCCGAGCGCGCGCACGCCGAGCGCGCGCACGCGGCGCGGACAGTCGACGCTAGCGCAGAGCTTCACGGCATCACCTGACCACCATTCACGTGAATGTTCTGGCCCGTAACATAGCCGCTGAGCTGCTGCGACGCCAGAAACGGGAATGCGCCGACGCAATCCTCTGGTGTGCCAATCCGGCCGAGAACCACCGATTGGCGCATGGCCTCCATGCGCTCGGGCGGTGTTGCGACGTGGAATGGGGTGTCGAAGACGCCGGGAGACACGGTATTGACGCGAATGTGGCGCACCGCGAGTTCCCGCGCGAGATGGCGTGTGAGGTTATGAACGAATGCCTTCGCCGATCCGTAGACACCGGCTCCGGCTCCGCCGCCGCGTGCATCCATGTGCGGAACGGCCGCCTGGCAGGTACCGATGACGGCTCTCGCGTTGAGATTGAATACCGCGTCCAGCGCGGTATCGTCGGCCTCGAGAATGGGTATCCGGCGGATCAACGAACCGGCATTGTTGATCAGGATGTCGAGACCGCCGAGCGCCGCAGCGGCCGCGCCGATTCCGGAACTTGCGCCCGTGATCAATACCGACTTGTTCCGAAGGTCATCTAATTGCAGCATCGGCCTAGCCCCGTTGGTGTGGGCGCGCCCACTGCAGATCACGACTGCATCGGCATATATGCGTGTATCGATTAAATCTCATTAATCTTATAATATAGGCCGAAGTTCGGTCAAGCGGGCAGCCGGGTAGTGGAGACTGCACAACGGTGCGCCCTAGGATCCGCGCCGTCGTGGTATATTGATCATATAATAGTGCTCCGCAGACGGATGTTGTGACATGACGACGAAAAAGCAGCCGCTGCGCAGTACAAAAAGTTACGGTCCCAAAGACAAGGATGGCTTCATTCACCGCAGTTGGATGAAGAGCCAGGGCTTTCCGCCGGATGTCTTCGACGGTCGCCCGGTCATCGGCATCTGCAACACCTGGTCCGAATTGACTCCCTGCAATGCGGGCCTGAGAGACGTTGCCGAACACGTCAAACGCGGTGTCTGGGAGGCCGGCGGCTTACCCGTCGAATTTCCTGCGATGTCGCTCGGCGAGACACAGATGCGGCCGACCGCCATGTTGTTTCGCAATCTGCTGGCGATGGAGGCGGAAGAGTCGATACGCGGCAATCCGATCGATGCGGTCGTACTGCTCGGCGGCTGCGACAAGACCACGCCGGGCCAGCTCATGGGTGCGGCGAGCGTCGATCTGCCGACGCTGATCGTCTCGACGGGGCCGATGCTCAACGGCAAGTTCCGCGGCCGCGACATCGGATCCGGTACGGATGTCTGGAAGTTCAGCGAGGCTGTGCGCGGCGGCAAGATGTCGCTCGATGATTTCATGGCGGCCGAGTCCGGCATGTCGCGGAGCCCCGGCACCTGCATGACGATGGGCAGTGCCTCGACGATGGCCTGCCTCATGGAGGCGATGGGCATCGCGTTGCCGTACAACGCGAGCGCGCCGGCCGTGGACGCGAGCCGGCGCCGGATCGCGCACGAGACCGGCCGCCGGATCGTCGATATGGCCAAGCGCGATGTTCGGCTGTCGACCGTGCTGACGCGCCAGGCATTTGAAAACGCAATTCGCATTCTGGGTGCGATCGGCGGATCGACCAATGCGGTGCTGCATTTGCTCGCCGTAGCCGGTCGCCTCGGCGTGCCGCTGGAACTCGAAGACTTCGATCGTTTGACGGCCGGCGTTCCGCTGCTCGTCGATCTGCAGCCCTCGGGACGGTATTTGATGGAAGACCTGCACTACGCTGGAGGACTACCGGCCGTCATGAAGGAACTCGCGGCGCTGCTGCACGTCGATGCGCCGACGGCTTGGGGGCCGACGATCGGCGAGAGTTTCGCCGCGGCGGAGTGCTTCAATCGCGACGTCATTCACACGATGGCCGAGCCGGCGAACACCAACGCGGGAATATGGGTGCTTAAGGGGAATCTTTGCCCCAACGGCGCGGTCATCAAGCCGAGCGCTGCGAGTCCCGCGCTCTTTACGCATTGCGGCCCCGCCATCGTATTCGAGTCGATCGAAGATCTGCATGCGCGTATCGACGACCCCCTGCTCGAGGCCGACGCGAATTCCGTACTCGTGCTCCAAGGCTGCGGCCCGCAGGGTTATCCCGGCATGCCCGAAGTCGGCAATATGCCGCTGCCGCGCAAGCTGCTCGAGCGCGGCGTGCAGGATATGCTGAGGATCTCCGATGCGCGTATGAGCGGAACCGCATTCGGCACGGTCGTACTGCATGTCGCACCGGAGTCGAATGCCGGCGGGCCGATCGCGCTCGTGCAGACCGGCGATCAGATACGCTTGGACGGACCGAATCGCCGGCTCGACGTGCTGGTCGCACCGGAGGTGCTCGCCGCGCGCGCCGCGGTTTGGGCGCAGCGCAAGCCGCCGCCGAAATATGCGCGCGGCTACTACCGACTCTACATCGATCATGTGATGCAAGCGGATCGCGGCTGCGACTTCGATTTTCTGACCGGTTCCAGCGGCAGCATCGTTGATCGCGAGTCGCATTGATGGCCCGGGCGAGTTTCATCGCCGGCGACTGGGGGACGAGTCACCTGCGGATCAGTCTATGTGATGCGGCCGGCGCAGTGCTCGACGGCAGCACCGGCCCGGGGGCCGCCGATTCGAACGGCCGCTTTGCCGAACTATTCGACTCTCTGACTGCGCGCTGGCAATCGCCCGACGCCGCGGCGCCGCTGCCGGCGGTGCTGTGCGGAATGGTCGGCTCGACGATCGGTTGGACTGAAGCGCCTTACGTCGCTTGCCCGGCGATGCCGGCGCAGATCGCGGCTGCTTGTATCGCGCTCCGCGGCGGTCGCATTCATATCGTGCCCGGCCTGTCTTGCCGCAACCGCTACGGCGCTCCGGATTTTATGCGCGGCGAGGAGACGCAGATCCTCGGTGCGCTGCAACTGTCGGAATCGCTGCGCAAAGGGCGCTGCTTGCTGTGTCTTCCCGGCACGCATACGAAGTGGGTCGTGCTCCAAGACGGATCGGTCCGCGAGTTCTTCACCGCGCCGACCGGGGAGCTGTTCGCGTTGCTGCGCGAGCACAGTGTGCTCTTGCGTGCAACGAGCCGGGACGCCGCGGCCGTCGACAGCGACGCCTTTTCGCAAGCCCTCGTGCGATTCAACGAATTTCCTCAGGCCCAACTGCTGCATCGCCTGTTCGAATGCCGCAGTCGCCAGCTGAGCGGCGAGTTTGGCGCGCAAGAGGCAAGTGCTTACTTGTCCGGCTTGCTGCTCGCGAGCGACGTGCACGGCGCGCTGGCTGCGCTCGCGGACGTCGGCGCAACCCGGACGGTTACCCTCATCGGCGCCGCCGAGTTGACGAGCCGATATACGGCCGCGCTCGCCTGCCACGGTTATGACGCACGCTGCATCGACGGCGCGGCCGCATCGGTCGCCGGGCTGGTGCAGGTGCACCGGCATCTTGCGCATACGGTAGACGCATATGCCGCTCGATAATCCGCTCTTGGAGCCGCCGCTGGTCGCAATCCTGCGCGGAGTCACGCCCGAGCGGGTCGTCGTGGTCGCGAACGCACTGTACGATGCCGGAATTCGGATGATCGAGGTGCCGCTGAACTCGCCCGATCCCTATGCAAGCATCGCCCGACTGGCCGACTGTGGCCGCACGGATTGGCTCATCGGCGCGGGTACGGTGCTGAACGTGGGCGAGGTCGAGCGCACGCATGCGGCCGGGGGCCGGCTCGTCGTCTCCCCGAACTTCAACGGCGAGGTGATCCGCAGCGCCTTGCAACTCGAGATGCGGGTCATGCCCGGGATCGCAACGGCTACCGAGGCATTCGCCGCGATCGATGCCGGAGCGCGGCAATTGAAGCTGTTTCCGGCCGCAACCTACGGCCCGGCGCACCTCGAAGCGCTGCGCGCCGTGCTGCCGGCGGGCGTCGGCATGTTCCCCGTCGGCGGGGTCGCGGCAACGGACATTCCCCGCTGGCTTGCGGCCGGCGCCGCCGGCTTCGGCTTCGGGTCGGAAGTTTTTCGACCCGGCTATACGCTGGCCGAAATCGAGCAGCGCGCGAAGCACCTGACGCACGCCCTGCGCGAGGCGCGCAGTCGGATCAACTCGGCATAACTGCTCCGACACAATAACAATTATTTGGAGGCGTTCGTGACACTTCCCGCGCTCGATATCGCAATCATTGCCGTCTATGCCGTCTCGATCTTCGCGCTCGCGCAATGGGTGTCGCGCGAAAAAGGCGCGCATCGGAAAGACGCGCAGGATTATTTCCTCGCAAGCCGCACGCTGCCCTGGTGGGCGATCGGTACTTCGTTGATCGCCGCCAACATCTCGGCCGAACAGATCATCGGCATGTCCGGGTCCGGCTATGCGATCGGACTCGCGATCGCCTCCTACGAATGGATGGCCGCGTTGACGCTGATCATCGTCGGCAAGTATTTCCTGCCAATCTTCCTCAAGAACGGTATCTACACGATGCCGGAATTCCTCGAGCGGCGCTACAGCCATGGCGTGCGCACGGTCATGGCGATCTTTTGGATCGGCGTCTACGTGTTCGTCAACTTGACCGCGATCCTCTGGCTCGGCGCGACCGCGGTCCATACGATCACCGGCATCGAGGTGCAGACCGCGCTGATCGCGCTCGGTGTGTTCGCCGGAGCCTACGCGCTCTACGGCGGATTGAAGGCCGTGGCGCTGACCGACATTGTCCAGGTTTCGCTGCTGGTGCTCGGCGGCATCGTGATCAGCTGGATCGCGCTCGACAAAATATCGGCGGGCGCGGGCGTCATCGCCGGCTTTCACGCACTGACGCTGCGTTTTCCCGACAAATTTCACATGATACTGCCGGCGAGCAATCCTTATTACAAGGACCTGCCGGGCTTGTCGGTGTTGCTCGGCGGGTTGTGGGTCATGAACATTTCCTATTGGGGCTTCAACCAGTACATCATTCAACGAGCGCTCGCGGCGAAGAACATCCGCGAAGCGCAGAAGGGCATCGTGCTCGCGGCCTTCTTGAAATTGCTGATGCCGGTGATCATCGTGCTTCCCGGTATCGCGGCAGCGGCAATTGCACCGGACCTTGCGCGCCCCGACGAGGCCTACCCGCATTTGATGGCAATGCTGCCGTCGGGAATTCTCGGGCTGGTTTTTGCGGCGCTGATCGCCGCGATCGTCGCCTCGATGGGCTCCAAAATCAATTCGATCGCGACGATCTTTACGATGGATGTCTACCGGCCGCTGCGCCCCAATGCCACGCAGCCGCATTTGGTCTTGATCGGTCGCATAACCGCGGTCGTCGCGCTGATCGTCGCGATAGTGAGCGCGAGACCGTTGCTCGGCAGCTTCGATCAGGCCTTCCAGTACATCCAGGAATTCACGGGGTTCTTCACGCCCGGAATCTGCGTCATTTTCCTGCTCGGCATGTTCTGGGAGCGTTGCACGGTCACCGGCGCGCTCGTGGCCGCGATTGCCTCGGCGGTGCTCTCGCTCGCGCTCAAATTGGGCTTGCCCGCGTTGCCATTCATGGACCGCGTCGGCCTCGTGTTTCTCGCCTGCCTCGCAATTGCGATCGCGCTGTCGCTGGCGCAGGCGCCACGAAGTTCCGCGCTGCGCGTCGAGCTCAAGCAGGTCAATTACTCGACGAGCGTGGGATTCAACGTGGCGGCGATCGCGATCACCGCGATCTTGATCGGACTCTACGCCACATGGTGGTAGGCCCGAGCCCATGAGCCCGCAAGATTTGGCGCCGGTCGACATATTGCGCGTCGGCAATATTCTCGGCGAGTGCATCCTGTGGGACTGGCGCCGAGATGCGCTCTGGTGGACCGACATTCAGGCGAAAAAGCTGCATCGCTATGATTGGGCGCACCGATCACTGCGCGTCATGGATACGCCGGAACGCGTTGCTTCGTTCGGATTCGTGCTCGGCAGCACGCAGCTGATCGCCGCATTCGAGAGCGGCGTCGCGCTCTATGGAGCGGACGATCAATCGGTCTCCTGGCTGGCACGGCCGGAGGCGCGGGCGCCCGGCGAACGCTTCAACGATGGTCGCGTCGATCGCCACGGTCGATTCTGGACCGGTACGATGCTCGAGGGCGGGCACCGGGCGGCGCATGGTCGGCTCTACTCCGTCGGCATCGGCGGTGAACTGCGCTGCCACGTCAGCGGAATCCGAATCTCCAACGGCCTGTGTCAGAGTCCGGACGGCCGGCGCTTGTATTTCGCGGATTCGCCGTTGCGCCGGATCAGCGTCTATGAATTGAACGCGCTGGACGGGACGTTGGGCCCGCCGCGGCTGTTCGCGGAGACTCCCGAGGGCGCCTATCCCGACGGCGCTGCAGTCGATGCCGATGGCTGCGTCTGGAGCGCGCACTGGGGCGGCGGCTGCATCGTGCGCTACACACCCGATGGCAAAATTGATCGCCGTCTGCGGGTCCCGACGCGCCAGCCCAGTTGCGTCTGCTTCGGCGGTCCCGATCTCGAACTGCTCTGTGTCACCAGCGCGCGCGAAGGACTCGAGGATTCAGTGCTAAGCGCCGAGCCGCATGCCGGCGACGTATTTTTGTACCGCACTGGCATCAAAGGCTTGCCTGAGTCAGAGTATCGCTCATGAGCACACCTGTTCGCGGCCAAAACCTCACCTATAGCGTCACCAACAAGCTTGGCGTCGAGATCGTTACGGGCGTTTACTCGGCCGATCATCCGATCCCGATCGAGGCCGATTTGTGCCGCCAGTTCGGCGTTAGCCGGTCGGTATTGCGTGAGGCCGTGAAGATGCTGAGCGCGAAAGGCCTGCTCGGATCTCGGCCGAGGCTTGGAACTTGGGTGCAGGCCGAGGAGAATTGGAATTTGCTCGACCCGGACGTGCTCGGGTGGCTGCTCGAGAGAAAATACTCGCCGGCGCTGCTGATCGAGTTCACGGAGATCCGGCTCGCGGTCGAGCCCGGCGCGGCGGCGCTCGCGGCCCGATCGGCAGGCAGCGCTGAGAAGGCGGCGATCCGCAGCGCGATCGAGCGCATGCAGGCGGCCGATCGCGGCGACGACGATCCGCTGGATTCCGATATCGCGTTTCACGTCGCCGTATTGCGCGCGAGCCGAAACCGGTTTTACGCGCAACTGACCGGCTTTACCGCAACGGCACTGCGCTTCAGCATCCGCACGACGAATCGTTACAAGGGCGTGCAGTTGGCGAGCGTCGCGGACCACAAGAAGGTCGCCGACGCGATCATCGCGGGCAAACCCGCGGCGGCGGGCGAGGCGATGCGCAAGCTGATCCAAGAGGCTCTCGACCTCATCACCAAACGTGAGGCGGCCCAAGCGGCGCGTCGCGTCGCAGCTGCGCCCGGCCGCTAGCAGCGCTGAACGTCGACCGATGCCCCCGATCAAGATTGCGATTGTTGGCCTCGGCAAGATTGCGCGCGACCAGCACCTGCCGTCGCTCGCGGCCAACCCATCGTTCGACTTGATTGCGATCGCGAGCCCTCACAATCAACTCGTGGGCACGCCGAGCTACCAAGATGTCGAGACTCTGCTGCGCGAGGCGCCGAGCGTCGAGGCCGTTGCGGTCTGCACGACGCCGCAAGCAAGGTATGAGATCGCCCGCTACGCGCTCGAGCATGGCCGGCATGTCCTGCTGGAGAAACCACCTGGAGCGACGGTCAGCGAGGTTACCGCGCTTTGTGAGCTGGCGTCGAAAAACCGGCTCTGTTTGTTTGCCTCTTGGCACTCGCGACATGCGCGCGCCGTCGAGCCGGCGCGCGCATGGCTCGCCGGGCGCAAGATTCACGCCGCGACGATCACGTGGAAGGAGGACGTGCGGGTCTGGCATCCCGGACAGCCATGGATTTGGAAGGCCGGCGGTCTCGGCGTGTTCGATCCGGGCATCAACGCGCTGTCCATTTTGACCAGGATCATTCCCGGCGCCATCCGGCTCAAGAGCGGTGAACTGCTGTTTCCACGCAATAGCGAGACGCCGATCGCGGCGAACTTGGAGCTCGCCGGCCCGCATGCAATGCCGATTCGCGTCGAACTCGATTTTCGACAGACGGGACCTCAAGTTTGGGATATCGAAATCCAAAGCGACGGCGGTCTGTTGCGGCTATCCAAGGGCGGAACCGAAATGTCGGTGGACGACGCACCCGTTCCAGTTCCGGCGACTGCCGAATACCCGAATCTCTATGCACATTTCGCGCAGCTGATCCGAACGCGGGGCATCGACGTGGATTGCGCGCCGCTGCAACTGGCCGCGGACGCTTTTCTCTGCGGCCGGCGTATCGAAGTCGCTCCCTTCGTCGAGTAACGAGGCCGCAGCTCTTGGTTCACCAGCGGAGATCGAAGTTCTACCGCGACGGTGCTCGCAGCGCCTCGAGCAGCGATGGCGCCGCGGAGGGCTTGAACGCCCGGAAATCCTCGCCTAGGAAAGCAGCCACGGTCGCTGCGATCTGCGATTGAGTGAGGTCCGGAATCTCGCGGCGCTCGCCGAGTGCAGGCGTGTCGGGCCCGAGCACGCCGATCCAGATATTGGCCGAGCCCGGCTGGCCGACGCCATGATCCTTCCAATCGACAGGCCCGCTGCCGCGGCCATGATCGGCGGTGAGGATCAATGTCGTGCGGCCGTGGTACTGCGGGATCGACTGCAGCTGCTCCCAGAGGTCTTGGACATAGCGGTCGAACGCGTGTGCGGTCTCTAAAAAAGAGTCGTAGCGTCCCAGATGCTGCCACAGGTCGGTATCGCCGTAACCGACGAACAGCACGCGCGGATGGTGCTTGCGCAAATGTTCGCGCAGCACGATATGCAGCACCGAGTCGAACGGATTGTCCTCTTCGAGCCGGGTCGTCGTCCGATATAGCTCGCGCAGCAACCGTCCTTGCGGCGACTCATCGTGCGCATCGACGAGCGTTGCGCCGGCCCGCACCGGCAGCGCGCTGCGGGCTTCGTTGAATATGCGGTGGAATGCGCCCCAAGTGCCGAATATGTCGACTTTGCCCCGATAGCCGGGCAGCGAATTGAGCCATTCGAACACCGTGACATTGGGGTTCGGTCCGAACGCATTGCTCTGAATCGCCGGGTCAGCGATCCCGCTCGTCATCTCGTTGTAGCCGGGGTAGGAGAACCACATGGCATTGGTCACGGCAACTTTGCTGCCTATCGACTGATTGCCGAGCAGCTGCCCGCGCGCGGCGACCGTGCCCCAGAGAAACGGAAACAACAAGCGGCGGCGCTGATCCGCGTCGTCGGACCAGTAGCGGCTCCGCAGTTCAGGCGTCGGCGTCCAGCTTCCGCCGGCTTGCTCGTTGAGCAGCAGCGGATCGGCGCCGCTGAATACCTCCTGCCAGCGCAGTCCGTCGCAGACGATCAGTATGACGTTGCGCGTCTGCGCGGCCCAAGCCACGGGAGCGATCAATACGCCGAGGCAGACAGCCAGCAACAAGGTCGATGAATGGCGCATGGGCGAGTCGGGTCGGATCGAATTCCAGATTGAGCGTGCCTCGGTTAGCCGCGCTGCAACAGTAGCAGGAATTAGGCAAGCCGCGCTTCGGCATGTGCAACTGCACAGCCGCGACCGCTTCAACCTGCGACGCATCGCACGTTCAGTGTTCCACACCGCGGCCGTTACCAGGTCGGGTGTTTTGCGAGTTGTGAACGCTCGCACGGTTTTGTGGCTACGCACATGTCTGATTCCGGCCGGCTGCGCGGTCGGCCGTGAGGTTGCTTCCATGGGATGTGAGATCGAACAGCTAGGCGGCCAAATTCGGGTCGCCGGCGAGATGACCATCTACGCGGCCGCGGACCTCAAAGCGACCCTGTCCGCGGCGATTGTCGCGGAGGCGCCGGCCTGCGTATTCGATCTATCCCAGGTCACCGAGCTCGATACCTGCGGTCTGCAGTTCCTGTTGATGGCCAAGACTGCCTGCGCTGCGCGCGGCATCGAGTTTGGCCTTATCGACGCGAGCGACGTCGTGCGTGAAACCTTCGGTTTATTGCATCTCGGTGCGCTGTTGCAATCACCGACGATGGAGAGCGACGCTTGAACAAGGATCCGGCACTCGACACGTTTATTGCCGAATGCGATGAGTTGCTGCGTGACATGGAAGCCGTGCTGCTCAAATGCGAGCAGGGCGAGACGGACGCCGAAGCGATCAACGAGCTGTTTCGCGCGGCGCATACGATCAAGGGCTCCTCCGGACTGTTCGGACTCAATTCCATCGTCGCGTTCACCCATGTGGTCGAGAGCACCTTGGATCGGATTCGCAGCGAGGGCACCGCGATCAGTGCAGCGCTCGCCGCGGTCTTGCTCGAATGCCGCGACCACATCGGTGCGCTCGTCGAAGCGGTAGCCGCAGGCCGCACGGCCGAGGACCCCGCACTCGGCAAATCAGGACTCGGTGTACTCGAAAGGCTCACGCAGCTCGCGGGATTTCCGCCTGCGGGCGCTCATGCGTCGGCGCGATCAAGCGCATCGGCGCCCTTGACTGAGCCGGTGCCGGCCGCCGAGTCGGCGGCGCAATCGGACCAGGGACTGCGAGTCCAAGGCGACAGCTGGCACGTTTCGGTGCGCTTCGATCCCAATGTGCTGAAAAACGGCATGGATCCCTTGTCTTTCATTCGCTACCTCACGACTTTCGGCGCAATCACTGGTTTGACCGTGGTCGACGACGGCCTGCCGGAACTCGATGCATTCGATCCGGAGGCCTGCTACCTGGGCTTCGAGATCGGCTTCAAGACCGATGCCAATAAATCGCGGATTGAATCCGCGTTCGAATTCGTCCGTGAAGACTGCACGCTGCGAATCCTGCCGCCGCGCTCGCTGGTATCGGACTATGTCGCGCTGATTCGCGATCTCGATGGGTCGCAAGACCGGCTCGGCGAACTGCTCGTCAATTGCGGCACGTTGACCGCGAACGAACTGGCCGGCTGCCTGCAGCTGCAAGACGAACGCGCGAGCAGCGAGGGCTCGGCGCCCCGGCTCGGTGAACTGCTGGTGGACGCCAAAATGGTTCAGCCATCGGTGGTCGCCGCGGCGGTCGAACAGCAAAATGACGCGCGTGCCTCGAAGGAAGCGAAGACCACCGAGAGCCGATCGATTCGGGTCGACGGCGACAAGCTCGACCGCCTGATCGATCTGATTGGCGAATTGATCATCGCCGGCGCCGCCACGGGGTCCCAGGCACGCCAGGCGGGCCTCGCAAGGCTCAATGAATCGGCACTGCACCTCGCGAGTATCGTCGAGGAGGTGCGCGATCAGGCCTTGAAGCTGCGCATCGTGCAAATCGGCCCGACGTTCACGCGCTTTCAGCGCGTCGTGCGCGACGTCGCGCGCGAGAGCGGCAAGGAGATCAACCTCGAATTGGGCGGTACCGACACCGAGCTCGACAAAACACTCGTCGAGCGAATTGCCGATCCCTTGACCCATTTGGTTCGAAACGCGATCGATCATGGCATCGAAAAGCCGGACGTCCGGCGCGAGCGCGGCAAGCCCGCGGCGGGCACGGTTCGGCTCAATGCCTATCACGATGCCGGCTCGGTGATCATCGAAGTCTCCGACGACGGCGGCGGCTTGGATCGCGACAAAATCCTGCAGAAGGCGGTTCAGCGCAAGCTCGTCGCCGAAGGCGAGGCCTTGAGCGATGCGCAGGTCTACGACCTCATATTCGAGCCGGGCTTCTCGACCGCGAGCCAGGTCACGAGCCTGTCCGGCCGCGGCGTCGGCATGGACGTGGTCAAGAGCAACGTGACCGCGCTGCGCGGCACCGTCGAAGTCTCGAGTCAACCGGGCGAGGGCACGCAGGTGCGCCTGCGCCTGCCGCTGACGCTCGCGATCATCGACGGCTTCCAGGTCGGCATCGGCAATTCCTCGTTCGTGATACCGCTCGACTTGGTCGAGGAATGCGTCGAGCTCAATCTTGACGCCGAACAGGACACGGGTGCGCCGGCTGGACATATCACCCTGCACGGGGCCGTGCTGCCGCTGATCCGTTTGCGCGAGATGTTCGAGATCGGCGGCAAACCGGGACGCCGCGAAAGCGTCGTCGTGGTGCGCGGCGGCGGCAGGCGCGCCGGTGTCGTCGTCGACGAGCTCTTGGGCGAGCTGCAAGCCGTGATCAAGCCGCTCTCGCGGCTGTTCAGGCAACTGCAAGGCGTTGCCGGCTCGACGATTTTAGGCAACGGCAGAGTTGCATTGATATTGGATGTGCCCGGCCTCGTCGAGCGCGGGCGAACGCTCAGCGGCCGCGCGCATGACGTACGTACGGCTTCCCGCTCGATGCCGATCGAATCCCAGGTCAACGGTTAATTTTCCCTTTTTTGGAGTGATCACCATGTTCAAGCATTTGAAAATCGGCACACGGCTCGGCATGGGCTTCGGCGTCGTGCTGCTCATCCTCGCGGGAATATCGGGCTTCGGCATCGCACAGATGGCCGGCCTCAACGACAACATGAAGTTTGCGGTCGAGGACAAATACCCGAAAGTCTCCATAGCACGCGATATCGCGCTGCGCGCTATGGACAACGCACGCATCATTCGCAACATCATTCTGCTGACCGATCAGGAGAAGATGAGCACGAACAAGCAAAAATACGACGACAATGTCGCCGCAAACGTCGAGAACTTCAAGGAACTCGATCAACTCGTGCAATTGGCGGACGGCAAGGAAGCCCTCAAGCAGATGCACGCAGCCAGCGACGAATACCGCGCTTACTCGCTCGAAGTCTTGACGCTCGCGCTTGCGGGAAAGAAGCAGGATGCGAGCAAGACGCTGTTCGGCGAGAAATACAAGATCCAGGCCGAATATTTTGCAGCGATCAAGAAAATGGTCGATCTGGAGGCTGCGGGAATGGCCGAAGCCGACAAAACCGCATCGGAACATTATAGCAAGGCGCGCACGCTGGTCGCGGGTCTCGCGGCGCTGGCGCTGCTGCTCGGCGTCGGCATCGCGTTCTGGATCACGCGTGCGATCACGCGTCCGGTCAACGAGGCGCTCAGCGTCGCCAACCGGCTCGCGGCCGGCGATCTCACGGTGCAAGTCGAATCGACTTCGCGCGACGAAGTCGGCCAGTTGTTGACCGCGATGGGAAACATGGTTGCAAAACTCTCGGAAGTCATCGGCGACGTGCGCTCGGCGACCGATAATCTGTCCTCGGCGAGCGAACAGGTCTCGGCGACCGCGCAATCGCTCTCGCAGGGCGCAACCGAGCAATCCTCGAGCGTCGAGGAGACCTCGGCGTCGGTCGAGCAGATGACCGCATCGATCGCGCAGAACACCGAGAACGCGAAAGTCACGAACCAGATTGCGACCAAGGCGTCCGGTGAGGCGACCGACGGCGGCGATGCGGTCGGCAAGACCGTGGATGCGATGAAACAGATCGCCAAGAAGATTTCGATCATCGACGATATCGCCTACCAAACCAACCTGCTGGCACTCAACGCAGCCATCGAAGCCGCACGCGCCGGCGAACACGGCAAGGGATTTGCGGTCGTTGCGGCCGAAGTGCGCAAGCTCGCCGAACGCTCGCAAGTCGCGGCTCAGGAGATCGGCGAAGTCGCGAGTTCGTCGGTCGAACTCGCGGAACGCGCGGGTGCGCTGCTCGGTGAGATCGTGCCGTCGATTCAGAAGACCGCCGATTTGGTCCAGGAAATCGCGGCCGCGAGCCAGGAGCAGTCGACCGGCGTCGGCCAGATCAACGTCGCGATGAACCAGCTCTCGCAATTGACACAGCAAAACGCCTCCGCGAGCGAGGAGCTCGCGGCGACATCGGAGGAGATGAGCGGCCAGGCCCAGCAGTTGCAGCAGACCATGTCGTTCTTCAAGGTCGGTGCCGCAGCAGCACCGAGCCGCCCGGCACCTCTCGCCGCAAAGACCAACGGCCGCGCGCGGACCATAGCGGTGACCCCGCCGGCTCCCGAGGACGCGGTGTCGGACGATTCGGCGGAAGGCCACGGCAAGCTCAATGGGCATGATCGCGGCAAGTTCGACGACAAGCATTTCGTACGATTCTAGGAGCGCGCCATGTCAAAACCAGCCATGGCGGAAGTCGCGGCCAGCGCCGTGCGCCGGCACGATCAGAATCAATATCTGACGTTCGTGCTCGGACGCGAGACCTTTGCGATCGGCATCCTCGGAATCAAAGAAATCCTCGAATACGAAGCGCCGACCGACGTCCCGATGATGCCGGCGTTCATTCGCGGTATCGTCAATTTGCGCGGTGCCGTGGTGCCGGTCATCGACCTCTGCGCGCGCTTCGGTCGAACCAGCACGGCGATCACCAAGAAGACCTGCATCGTCATCGTGGAGACCTCCGAGCGGGAAGACCGGCAAGTGCTCGGTGTGCTCGTCGATGCCGTCAATGAGGTGCTCGAGATACCCGGAACGGATATCGAACCCGCGCCGAGCTTCGGCGCCTCCGTGCGCACCGACTTCATCGACGGCATGGGCAAGGTGCGCGACAAATTCGTGATCATCTTGAACGTCGACAGCGTGCTGTCGGTTTCCGAGATGGAAACTATTGCGAGTGCGATGGATGTCAATTCACAACATTGAAACGCGCCGCGAACAGGCTGCTTCCGACGTGCCGCGGGGCGCCGGTAACGGCCACGGTTCCGAAAACGTTTTTCTCGAGGCTCTGCCGATATTCGCGAGCCAGATCGAGAACGCGCGCGATCAGAGCGAGCAGGCGATCGTGGCCCTCAGCACGCGTTTTCGCGGGATCGTCTCGAGTCTCGACAAGGCCGTGGCGGCCTCGCAGGCCGAATCCGGCGACGGCGGCAGGGAATTGCTCGAGTCGATGAACGACGGCAGGCGGCAGCTGCTGCAGGTCATCGATGCCTTGACTTCGATTCAGCAGAGCCGCGCGACGCTGATCGAGGAGATACGCGCGCTCGGGGCGCACACCACCGACCTGCGCGATATGGCCAAGCGTGTGGAAATGATCGCATTCAACACCAATATGCTCGCGCTCAACGCAGCAATCGAGGCAGCGCACGCGGGCGGCGACGTCGGGCGGGGATTTTCCGTGGTCGCGGGCGAAGTACGTTCATTGGCGACCGCCTCGCGCGAGACCGGCAAGGATATCGGCCAGAAGATCGGCCTGATCAACGACTCGCTGGCCGGCATCATGAGCTCGAACGAGCGCGTGACCGAAAGCGAGAGCGCGGCGGTCAAGGCCTCCGAAACGCACATCAACCAGGTGCTCGAGAAATTCGGCGGCATGACCGAGCGATTGCTCAAATCGGCCGAGCAATTTCGCAGCGAGAGCGAAGTGATCAAAGACGAGGTGATGGAATCGATGGTCCAGCTGCAATTTCAGGACCGGGTCGGACAGATCCTCGCGCACGTGGTCCAGAGCATCGGGGACCTACAGGACATGGGCGCGGTCTCGGGCGAGTCCGGCGCAACCGAAGCTTATCTTGCGGGCATGGCCAAGACCTATACGACCGAAGAGCAGCGGCGCATTCACGACGGCAGCGCAGCGAAGCCGGTTGCACCCCAGGCGGTCGATTTTTTCTGATCAGGAGCAGTGTGATGTCCAAGCGAATTCTCATCGTAGATGATTCGGCCTCCGTGCGGCAGGTCGCCGGTATGGCGCTCACGCGCGCCGGCTACGAAGTCGTCGAGGCGAACGACGGCGAGGATGGCGTGAGCAAGCTCAGCGGCAAGCTGCACTTGATCATCAGCGACGTCAACATGCCGCGCATGAACGGCATCGAATTCCTCAAAGCCGTCAAGGCGCACCCCGGATACAAGTTTACGCCGGTGATCATGCTGACGACCGAAGCCGGCGAGAACATGAAAAACCAAGGCCGGGCCGCGGGTGCTAAGGCCTGGATCACGAAACCATTTCAGCCCCAGACTTTGCTAGACGCGGTTTCGAAACTCGTGCTCGCCTGATCGGTGAGCCAGCGCGTCGACCCTCATGCAGCCGGTACCCCTGAGTGACGCGGAGTTTGCGGAGGTCCGCGCGCTCGCGATGCGGCTGACGGGGATCAATCTGACGCCGTCGAAAAAAATGCTGGTCGTGAGCCGTTGGGGCAAGCGATTGGCTCACCATGGATTCACGAGTTTCCGCCAATACCTCAATTGGCTCAAACATAGCGACTCGGGCAATGAACTGCAGATATCGCTCGATCTGCTCACGACCAACGAGACCTATTTCTTCCGCGAGCCGAAGCATTTCGATTTCCTGCGCAAGGAGGTACTGCCGGCGTGGCGATCCGGCGGCATCCGGCGGATATGGAGCGCGGCCTGCTCGAGCGGCGAGGAGCCCTATAGCGTCGCGATGATGCTCGCCGCGGAGCTGCCGCAGGTGAATTGGCAGATCTTGGGTACCGACATCAGCACGCGCGTGCTCGAGAGCGCACGCGTCGGCCTGTATGAGATGGCGCGCACGCAGGGTATTCCGGTCGATTACCTGCGCCGGTTCTGCTTGAAGGGCACCGGGCCGCATGCCGGCACGCTGCTCGTCGATCCCGCACTGAAGAAGCGCGTCGAATTTCGCCACCTCAATCTCAATGAACCGCTGCCCGACGTCGGTGCGTTCGACGTCATTCTGCTGCGCAACGTCATGATTTATTTCGACGCCGAGACCAAGGCGAGAATCATCGAGCGCTTGACCGAGCGCCTGCTGCCCGGCGGGCACCTGTTGATCGGGCACTGCGATACGCTGAACGGCGTGCCGCACACGCTCACGATGCTAAAGACTTCGATCTATCGAAAGTCGGCATCATGACGCGCCGAGCTGCCTTGGATCGGTTCTTGCAGATCGGTGAATTTTATTTCGGCAGCGGTCATGTGCGTGTTCAGACGGTACTCGGCACTTGCGTCGCGATCACGCTCTGGCACCCCGAGCGGCGCCTCGGCGGCATTTGCCACTACTTGCTGCCGTCGCGCGGCGAAGCCCAATCCTCGGCCAATGCAGGTCCGGGCGTTTACGCCGATGAGGTCATCGTGCTGTTCGAGAAGTCGGTGATCGGCGCGCGGACCCAGGCCTCGCAGTATGTCGTCAAGCTGATCGGCGGAGGCCACATGTTCCCCGAACAGCTCCAGCGGGCCGAGTGCCGCGCGCAGGCGTGTAGCGACGCGAGGCGTGCGGACTGCGCGAGCATCGGCTGCCGCAACATCAGCGCGGGGCGCAGATTGCTCGCCGAACGCGGCTTTGCGATCGCGTCCGAACATGTCGGCGGGCACGGTAGCCGGCGCGTGAGCTTTGATGTCTGGAGCGGTGATGTGCGCGTCAGGCGCGGCGTGGCAATGCGTGAGCCGCTACGGAAGGCGCGATGAAGAAAATCGGTGTGCTGATCGTCGATGACTCGGCCGTGATGCGTCAGACGCTCTCGGCGCAACTCGCACGGGATCCCTCGATCACGGTGCTCGGTGCGGCGCCCGATCCGATCTTCGCGATGGCGAAAATGAAGTCTCAATGGCCCGATGTGATCGTGCTCGACGTCGAGATGCCGCGCATGGACGGCATCACGTTCTTGCGCAAGATCATGGAGGAGCGCCCGACACCCGTCGTGATCTGCTCGACCTTGACCGAGAAGGGCGCGGTGACGACCTTGGAGGCGCTCGCCGCGGGCGCCGTCTGCATCGTGACCAAGCCGAAGCTCGATCTGAAACGCTTCATCGAAGACGCCTCGGCCGATCTGATCAATGCCGTGAAAATGGCCGCGCAGGCGAACATCGGTCGGCTCAAGTCCTCGCTGCGTGCCGCGCCCGCGCAGGCGAAACCGCGGTCCGAATCTGTGCCGCTGGCCGAGCCGAAGATCACCGCGGACGCGGTCGCCGGACCGGCGGCAGTCGGTGCGATGAAGCAGACCACGGAACGCATCGTTGCGATCGGGACCTCGACCGGAGGCACCCAGGCGCTCGAGCGCGTGCTCACCGCGCTGCCGCGCGCGTGTCCCGGCATCGCAGTCGTGCAGCACATGCCCGAGCAGTTTACGGCCGCATTCGCCGCGCGCCTCAATGGGCTCTGCGACGTCGAGGTCAGCGAGGCCAAACACGGCGAGCGGCTGCTGCCCGGCCATGTGCTGATCGCGCCGGGCGGCAAACATTTGATGCTGCGACGCAGTGGTGCTTATTACTACGCCGACGTCACCGACGGGCCCCTGGTCAATCGGCACAAGCCATCGGTCGACGTGCTGTTTCGATCGGTCGCGAAGTGCGCGGGCGCCAACGCCACCGGCATCATCATGACGGGCATGGGCGATGACGGCGCTCGAGGCCTGCTCGAGATGCGCGAGGCGGGCGCGCCGACGGCGGCCCAAGATGAAGCCTCCTGCGTCGTGTTCGGCATGCCCAAAGAAGCGATCCGGCTCGGCGGGGCAATCACCGTGCTGCCACTCGCGCGCATTGCGCAGCTCATCGTCGATTGGGGCCGCTAACGTGGCACTACAAATACGGGAACGCCCGACACCAGAATTGGAAACATCAGCCGAGTAAGCACTATGAACAACTCCCAGCCCGACACCAGGCGACCCGCCCGGACGATGCAGCCGCCGGCCATTCCCATCGACGAGGCGGATCGGCTATTGGCGCTCTATCGGCTGCGGCTGCTCGATACGCCGCCGACCGAGTCGTTCGACCGCATCACACGCATCGCGGCGAAAATCCTCGGAGTTCCGATTCTTCTGGTCTCGCTGGTCGACAAGGACCGGCAGTGGTTCAAATCCTGCGTCGGTCTCGATGCCACCCAAACCTCTCGTGAAGTCTCGTTTTGCGGGCACGTGATCTTCGAGCGGCGGCCGATTGTGGTGGGTGATGCAACGCGCGACTCGCGGTTTGCGGGCAATCCGCTCGTCACGGGAGCACCGTTCATCCGCGCTTACCTCGGCGTTCCGCTATTCACGCTGGAACAGCAACCGATCGGCACGCTGTGCGCGGTCGACGTATTGCCCCGCGATTTCACCGCCGATGAGATCGAGACGATGCGCGAGTTTGCGCAGATTCTCGAAGACACGATCCACGCGATGGAACTCGCCGCGAAGTCGGCCGGTGTGCTGCTCTATGCATCGAAGCGCGAGCGGCTGTTCCGGGACGCATTCGAGCAAGCGACGGTCGGCATGGCGCATACGGGATTGAACGGCAGGCTGCGACGCGTGAATCGACGTGCTCCCGCGATGTTCGGCTTCAGCAAAGAGGAAATGCTCTCGCGCCCGCTGGTCTCGCTCACGCATCCGGACGATTTGGCCGAGCATACGCAGTTGTTCGAACGCATAGTCGCCGGTGAAATCGAAGACTATCGCCTCGATACGCGCCTGCAGACCAAGGACGCAGGCTATTTGCCCGTGCGGCTCTGCGTTTCGATGGGCCGCGACACTGCAGGCCAGCCCGACCATCTGGTTGCGGCGTTCGAGGAACTCGCGGTCTAACGGCGCGCCGGGTGCAGCGCGGATTCCCCGCGGTGTGGCAGAATTGCGCGATGCATGCCGCCAATCACAGTCAGGGCGTCTCGAAGCCGGCCCTCTATCGTGAGTTGCAGCAACAGTTGTCGGCGCTGTTCGCGGGGGAACGCAATGGTCTTGCGAATGCGGCGAACCTTGCGGCGCTGCTGTTCCAGACGCTGCCCGGTTTGAATTGGGCGGGATTCTATTTTTTGAACCAAGGCGAGCTCGTACTCGGACCGTTTCAAGGCAAGGCGGCTTGCGTGCGCATTGCGATGGGTCGCGGGGTCTGCGGCACGGCCGCCCT
This sequence comes from Steroidobacteraceae bacterium, assembly GCA_049517075.1. Classification (GTDB taxonomy): domain Bacteria; phylum Pseudomonadota; class Gammaproteobacteria; order Steroidobacterales; family Steroidobacteraceae; genus Bog-1198. The sequence continues at coordinate 27,911 of JBEKSM010000036.1, forward strand.
GCGTCGCGAAACCGTGATCGTGCCCGACGTTCATGCGTTTCCGGGACACATCGCCTGCGATGCGGCATCACAGTCGGAGATCGTGATGCCGCTGGTTCAACATGGAAGGCTCTTGGGCGTACTCGATCTCGATAGTCCGCAATTGGCCCGGTTCGATCACGAGGATGCCGCCGGTTTGCGCGCAGCGGCCGATCTGTTGCTCGATGGATCGGATTTTGACCGATACGCCGGCTGATCGATGCCGGCGCGGGTCGCGTCGCTAGAGCCCGGCAACCGCGGTCCTTCGGTAATTTTAGCCGCCCGTCCCCGGTCTTCTCGAGTAAGCGCCAACGCCGTTGGGCGAGGAGAAATCGATGGGTATTGAATCACCGAAGAAAATCAGCCCCGCGCAGGCGAGCCGCCGACGATTGTTGACGGGAGGACTCGCGGCACTCGCCGGTGCAGGCCTCGTCGCGCGATGGTTTCCCGCCGCGCAATCCGCGCCTGCAGCCTCGTCGCCGGCCCAAGATCAGCCCGTGGATATCGAAGAATTCTCCGCGTCCGGCAAGAGCCAGGGAATCGTGCGGCTGCCAAAAGTCATCAAGAGCGACGCCGAGTGGCATGCGCAACTGTCGGTGTTGGCCTACCGGGTCGCGCGCCAGGAAGGCACCGAGGCCGCGTTTTCGGGCGAGTATGCCGAATCGCGCGGCGACGGCCTGTATCGCTGCATCTGTTGCGCCACCGCGCTATTCGATTCCAAAACCAAATTCGACTCAGGCACCGGATGGCCGAGTTTCTGGCAGCCGATTTCCCCGCACAATGTCGCCAAGGCGACGGATTTGAGTTTCGGCATGCGACGCGACGCGATTTCGTGCCGGCGCTGCGATGCGCATCTCGGCCACGTATTCGATGACGGACCGAAGCCCACGGGCTTGCGTTACTGTATGAACTCGGTCGCGCTGAATTTCGAGCCGCGGGCGTGATCGGCTGACCCGCCTGCGGTCGATCGGCGGGCACTTGCCCCTGGTTTTACGGCGACCGTATACTGCATCGAGCTCTGGTCGGGTTAAGGGATTGAGCCCTAGGAGTCGGTTAGGTGTACACGCCGAGAATGCAGAAGGTCCGAGCTGCCAAGCGGATCTGCTATTTACTCTGGGCCGCCGTCGCGATGGTCCCGCTCGCCGCGTCGGCGGCGAACTGTCCTCATGCGCAAGCAAATGCACCTTGTCCCAGTGTCGGCGCCCCGGCGGTCAACCATGCACCGCCACCCCGCCAGCCGCCGCCGCAGATCCTGCAGCATCCGCGGCCCGCGCCGTTCCAACAGCCGTCGCGGCCGGTAGTAGAGCCCGCGCGACCGATCGTGGCCCGCCCGGTCATGCCGCCGCGCGAGCCGCCGAATCTGCTGCGCGCAGAACATCCCTTCAATAACCCACGCGCAAATCCCGAACCCGGATTTCGCTCTGAACCGGGATTTCGTTCGGAACCGAGCCCGCGTACGCCGAGTCGCGGTTTCGAGCGCGGCGCCGGCCCCGGTGAGTCGGTGCATCCGGGCGCCGGCGAGCGAGTTTCGGAACATGGATCGCCGGCGCCGCTCGGGATGCATCGGGTGAGCCTGGGTCCGACGGCCACGATGGTTGCAAACGCGGGCCATCCTGGATTTACCGCCGTCAATCACCTCTCGCCGCATGCCTCAATCGTCGTCGAGCAGCACGTGGATGCTCGCGGTCAGGCTCACTTCAATTCCTACCGGCAAACCGTTAGCCTCGACGGGCATACCACGACTCGGCTCTATACCGACGGCCGAAGAACCGTCGATGGCGCCAGTTTTCACAGCAGCGGCCTCGTGGCCGGCCCCCAGTTCGTGCGCTACAACAATGGCTTGCATGCCGCGTACCTGCCGAACGGGCGACCCCTGTATGCCGAGAGCTTTGTCGGCGGCGGTCGCGGCCCCGCGTTCGTGCAGCGAACGATCTACGCGACCACCGCCGGCGGCCAGTTCCGCGAATTCGCGCGGCCGATTCGCCGTTTCTACACGGTGACGCGATTCGGCGGCTATGACACGTTCGTCTACCGCCCGTTTGTTTACGCAGCCGCGGTCTACGCGGTGCTCTATGCACCCTTGGCCTATCAAATTGCGGTGGGACCGCAGTGTTGGGTCTGTCCGAATCCAACCGTGGCATTCGCGGTTCCTCCGCAGGGCTACTCGGACCCGATCGACCTGCTCGGCGACATGCAGGTGGCTGATGCGGTCGGCGATCAAGGTGTGCCGCCGATCGACGAGGGCGGTTCCGACCAAGACGCGCCGATGAGCTCGGACCAGCCGGCCGATTCACCGGATGCGGCATCTCCGCCATTGCCGTCTGAGCCGCCGCCGCCACCACCACCGCCACCGGCGGGACTGATCACCGCCGATGCCACGCCGGACGGCAACACCGGCGACCTCGCGCAACTGAAACAACAGGCCGATGAGCTGCAAGCCCAGGCCGTTGCGCGTGCCGACGTCAAACCTGCGATCGTGGCCGCTGACGATCAGTCCCCGCCGGCGGTCATCCCCGCAGCCGCAGTGTCCACGGGCGCACCGCCCGCGGGTACCGCGCTCGCGGTGCCCGAGGACGTCCGCTCGCAAATCCATCAAGAGGTGCGCCTGAGTCTTGCGGAACACGCGAATGATCATCCCTTGACGCTGATCGACGTCATGCAATCGGGGTATTCGCGCATTTATTTGTTTCAAGTCGCCGGCGCAATCGATACGACCAGCGTGATCACCGGCGACGGTTGTGCGCTCGGCAGCGGCGATCTGCTCGCATTTTCGAGTCTCGGCGAGGCGCAGCAAAACCCGAAGGCGCAAATGAAGGTCGTCACCGCGGCTGCCGGACATTGCCTCGGCCGGGACGTCGTCGAGGTGTCGATCGGCGACTTGCAGGACATGTTGAACACCTTCAATCAGCGCCTCGAAGAAAATATTCGCAAGCTCAACACTTGCGTTGCGTCGAAAGACGGCTGCGTACGCTCATGAGGTTCGCGAAAGGCATCCGATGAATTGCATCAAGTGCGGTGGCCAGCTACTCGAAACGGCACGGTTCTGTCCCGCGTGCGGCACTCCGGTCGGCGGCGCATCGCGACCGCAGATCCGCGCTCGACTTCTCGTGATCGGCGGCGTCGCGGCCCTCGTCGCCGTCGCGATCATCGTGGCGCTGCTATTCCTGAACCGCGCGCCACCGACCGCGGCATCACCGGCCGCGGCGCCCTCGGCCGCCGTGCCGCAGGCGCCGGTCGCCGATAGTGCGAAAATCACGGCATCGCAGGTTACGGGATTCGACTGGTCGGGCTTGAGTCCCGAACAACTGCAAGCGGCGCGTGCCGCGCTCGATCAAGCGATCGCCAGAGAGGAACAGGGTCGCACCGCAAAGTCCGGTGCTGCCGTGCTCACCACCGGCAAGACCGCGCCTTAAGCGACGCTTCCGTTCCGAAGCCTCATGACGACATCGAACGGCCCCGAACAAGTGCGCGCCGCGATTGCGGCTCTCGCCGCCGGCGAGTCCGATCTGAGTGAGTTCGAGACCCTCATCGCGCACGCGTTGCGTGATGGATCCTTGACGCGCGAGGCGGCGCGCAGTGCCTTGGATCAAGCGATCGCGAACGGCACGATCGATCTCGGTACGCTCGGCCGGCTGGGCCTCGACTCGGCTGCCGAGAATCAAACGCGGCTGCGAGCGCTGTTGGGCGGCGCGGAGCAGGCCGCCGCACCGCAGACCCGCCTCAACGAGGCGCGTGTGAAAACCGAGTGGCTCGACCCGCAATCGAACGATGGCTCGGCAGGGCCGATCGGCATGGGTCATTTGCTCGGCCATCGCTATCGGCTCGAGCGCGAGTTGGGCGCCGGCGGCATGGGTACGGTTTATCTTGCGAGCGACACCGAAGTTCCGGGCGAGTCGTTTGCGGTCAAGGTCTTGAAGCCCGAGATCCGCGAGTACCCGGAGTCGCTCGCGCTGCTGCGCGAAGAGGTGCGCAAGACGCGCAGCCTGCAGCATCCGAACATCGTCGGCGTCTACTCGCTGAATGCGGATCACGGCGAAGTCTACATGCTCATGGAGTATCTCGAGGGCAAGACGCTCGCGACCTTGCTCGAAGAGGATTTCGGGCGCGGCATGCCGATGGTGCGTGCCTGGCCGCTGATCCAGGACATCTCTGCGGCCTTGGCCTACGCGCATGATCACAATGTAATCCACAGTGATTTGAAGCCCGCCAATGTATTCATCACGACCTCGGGCAGGGCGAAATTGCTCGACTTCGGCATCGCGCGCGCCGCGCGCGGCCGCCGCTCGAGCATCGATCCCGCCGCGTTCGGCGCGCTCACGCCGGCTTATGCCAGTTGCGAAATGCTGCAGGGAATGGAGCCCGACGAGCGCGATGACGTTTATGCGCTGGGCTGCGTGATCTACGAGATGCTCTCGGGCAAGCATCCGTTCGCGCGCCGCTCGCCGTTGCAGGCGCGCGATGCCGGCATCGTGGTCGCTCCGCTCGCATCGCTGACGCGCGCGCAGAACCAGGCACTCGCGCGCGCGCTCGCATTCGATCGGGCCAAGCGCACGCCCTCGATCGAGGAGGTGCTCAAGGGTCTCGCCGCGCATACCGTGACCCGCAGCGGCATGCTGCGATGGGTCGGCGCCGCAACCGCGGCGGTGCTGATCGTGGGCCTGATCGCCTGGATCGTCTGGGGTCGCCAGCCGGTCGGCGGCAGCCGCACGCCGGAAATCTCGCTCGCGCATGCGCGATCGTTGGCCGCCCGGTCTCGAGCGCTCGGTGTCGATCGCAGCGATCCTTCGTTTCAGGAGGGCACGCGCGCACTCGCCGAAGCGGAAAAGCAAGCCGGCGCGGGCGGAGCCGCCGAGGCGACGCCGGTGTTGGGCCAGGCCGTGACCGAGTTGGCCGCGGCCAATCACGCCGGCAAGCGATTTGCGCGGCTCGGCAGCACTCCCGACGAGGTCGCGCTCGCGCTCAACTTGTGCCAGAAGAGAGCCACGCCCTGCGCCGCGGCCGACTTCGCCGCGGAGACGCCGCGTATGGCCGTGTTCACGCCGTTCTACCTGGACCCGGCCGGCGTCAGCAATCGCGACTTTGCGGCATTCGTGACCGCCAAGAATTACCAGACCGGCGCCGAACGCGGCGGCGGTCTCTACACCGGCGAGGGCGCCGCCGCGGTGTTTCGTGCGGGAGACAATTGGAAAACCCTGCGCGATGCGAACGTCGCGCCGGGTGTCGATTCTGCGAGTCTTCCGGTGCGCGGCATCGATTATGAATCGGCGAAGGCGTTTTGCGTGTGGCGCGGCAAGCGATTACCCACCGAAGACGAATGGGAATTCGTGGCACGCGGCGTCGATCATAAAATGTTTCCCTGGGGCAACGATCCCAAGGGCGGCGAGGACGGCACGAGCCGCCGATTGCAACCGGTCGACAAGCAACTCGCGACCGGGCGCTTCGGCAACCGCGGTCTCGGCGGCGCGCTCTGGGAATGGGTAGATCCTTCCGAGGGCGCCGCGCCCGTGTTGCGCGGTCCTTCCTGGCAGGAAGTCGATCCGGTCCGCGAGCGCCTGGCTGCGCGCCGGCTCGAGGCGCCGAGCCGCGCATTCGCCGACGCGGGCTTTCGCTGCGCGCAGTCGGTCGACATGTGGCCGGACGCGCCTGGATTCAACGCCAAGTGAGGATCGGCGGCGCGGCTACGGCGCGCTCTTGGCGCGAAACACGCGTTTTCCGCGGAACCAGGTCTCGAGCACATGGGTATTCGCGATATCGTCGGCGTTGCCGTGGTCGGCGAGCGCGAGGATGTCGCGATCGAGAATCACGAAATCGGCCGACTTGCCGGGCACGAGCGAGCCGATTTCGGCGTCCCGGCCGAGAAAACGCGCGCCATTGATCGTATAGGCCTCTAGCACTTCGCGAATCGTAATCGCTTCGCGCGGATTGAACGCTGGTTCGCCGGGAATTCGCCGCGTGACCGCGGTTGCCATGTTGACGAACGGCTGCGGATCGCGCGTATTCACCGGCGCGTCGGAGCCCGCGACGAGGATTGCGCCGGCGTCCTTGGTGCTGCGGAACGGGTAGCTGTTGCTCTCGTAGTAGCTGCCGGGCACGTGCCGGCTCTCGTAGCTGTTGCCGATCACCTTCTGCAGGAACGGAATGATCGTCATGTCGTAGTCGAGATCGACGTTCGCCCAGGAATACGTGTAGGCGACGTACAGATGGTCCCGGCCGATGCGTACGACATCGTCGGGGTGGGCGAGCTGCACGTGCGCGAGGCTGTCGTGCGTCGTGGTGACGCCGTCCGCAGCGCGTGCCGCTTCGATCGCATCGAGCGCAGTTCTGAGTGCACGATCCCCGATCACGTGGATATGCAGATTGAAGCCCGCGAGGTGCATGCGCTTGACGTACTCGAGTTCGACCGCGCGGTCGTGCTGGAGCCGGCCGTTCGATATCAGGCATTGGCCCGGATGAAGGCCGTTGGCTTCCATGAACTTTGCGGCCTGTTCCGGATTCTCGTATCGCTCGGCATGGGCGCGCTCATCGACACAGACCGGCGAGGCGGTGTCGACGTATCCCGTGACGGTCGCATGACCGGCCGCGTCGGTGGCGAACATGGGCTGCAAATACGGCTCGAGCACGGCCGCGTTGCCGAGCGTCGGCGGCACCGCGAACGGGTTCGCTTCCATGACGCCGTCCGCAAACAGCTTGATGAAGTCGGCCCGCAGCAGAGGATTCGCCGCATATTTCGCGCGCACCGCCTTGGCCTTTGCAACCATGCCGTCGTAGTCGATCCGCCCGTCCGGCGTGCGCGTGTGGCTCGGGTCGTAAAATTGCGCCAATGTCGTGCGAACCGTGAGCTTGCCGCTCTTGAGCAGCTTGTCCCACAGCGGCAGGCAATTCGGATCGGCCATCGCATCCATGATTGCCGTGATCCCGACGCTGTTGAGGCGCTCGGGGATCAACTGCGGGTTCTTGAGCACCGCTTCGTACTCGATGCACATCATGCTGTGCGGATTGATCGTGTAGCGCGCGTCCTCGTTGACGGTGCCACTCGGTTCGCCGTGCGTATCGACGCCGATCAGCGATGCGTAAGGCGCGAACTCGCCCGCAAGGCTCGCCTTCGAAATGCCGATGACCTCGCCGCGCGCGTTCATGGCGCTCGCGAGGCCGAGGCTGTTGAACGCGCCATGGTGCGCGTCGTTGCCGAGCAGCTGAATCGGGTTTTGCGTCGAGGCCTTGTCGAGCGCCACGCGCAAGGTCGGATACTCGGCGTCCGGCTGATTGCCGTCGGTGGGGTTCCATTGATGCACGAGCAGGCGCTTGCCCGGTGCCGGGTGGTAGTGGGTCACGCAGGCGCGCACGAACGCGGAGAGTTCGCGGAGCGTCATCGGCTTGCTGTCGATGTCGCATACGTCAAGATCGACGATGTCCGCGGGATGCAGGTGCGAATCGACGAGCCCCGGAATCACGAGCCGGCCGTGCGCATCTTCGACGCGCGTCTTCGGACCGATATACGACTTGACGCCGTCGGCGCTGCCGACGTAGACGATTCGTCCGCCGCGTGCCGCCAACGCCTCGCTGAATTCGGGAGTTGCCGAGGTATAGATGCGGGCGTCCGTGATCACCAAGGCGGCGGGTGCCTTGCTCGCTTGCGCGACTGCGGGGCCCGGACCGACCGCGAGCAGGGCTGCGATCACGGCTACCGCACCGGGGAGGATTTCGCCGCAGCGCGGCTGCCGCATCCGATTCTCGTCGCGCATGATTCAATTCCCCCGTTGTTCGAGTGCCGATCCGCGCCGTGTGCAATCGAAGTCGCGCACTGCGAGGCGCAACTTGTCGATCACGGCGGGTGTATAGGGCGTGCCGTCGAGGATATGCCAGGCGGTCACGACGGCCACGAGTTGGTCTTCCGGGAATACGAGCAGCAGCTGGCCGCCGATGCCGCGCGCGGCCCAGGCATAGCGCGGGCCGTTGCCGTAGGGCGCGAGCCACCACTGGTAGCCGTAATTCCAATTCGCAGCGAGATTCACGTGCGCGGCCATCGAGTCCGAGATCCATTCCGAAGACAGCAGCCGCTGGCCATCCCAGACGCCGTCGTGCAAATACAAATAGCCGATCTTGGCGAGGTCCCCGGCACTCAAGTACAGGCCGCCCTCGGTATCGACGACGCCGAGCGGCGTGCGCTTCCAGTAGTAGTGCCGGATGCCGAGCGGCGTGAACAAATAGCGGCGCGCATAGCGCTCGATGTCCTGGCCGGTCGCGCGCTTGAAGATGTGCGCAAGCAGTTCGGTCGCACCGCTGCTGTAGGCGAACGTCGAGCCGGGCTCGTGAGCCATGGGCTGGTCGATCACGAAGCGCACCCAATCGCGCTTGGCTTCCATGAGGCTCGAACCGTTGTGCGGATCGTCGTAGGGGATGTCCTCATCCCAATCGAGGCCCGTGGTCATCGTGAGCACGTGCCGCAGCGTCATGCGCCGTTTGCGCTCGTCGACGTTGCGCACCGACTTGGCATCGAAAAAGTTGAGCACCGGCGTATCGAGCGAGGCCTTGAAGTCGCCGCGCGCGATCGCGAGGCCAATCGTCGCGGAGGTCACGGACTTCGAGACCGATTGCATCGTATGCTCGTCGGTGCCGTGGACATAGGGGTGCCAGGCCGGATCGAAGTAGTTGTAGCGCCCGGTCAGGTGGGCGTTCAACGGCCCGCGCTCGTGTGCCTCCTTGTAGTAGATCTCCGCATAGTCATGGCTGTATTTGCGTTCGAAGGCGACGCTGCCACAGCGAACGACGAGAAAATCGTCGACGAGCGGCACCTTGCCCGCGGCGAAATCGGCATCGATCGCGAGCAGCGGCTCAGAGGCCAAGCCGACCTCCTCGGGTGTGGCGCGCGTCCAGCCGTTCGTCGGCCAACTTAAGGGCGCCGCCGCAGCCGGCAATGTGACGAGCAACACCAACGCGGGCCAAAATTTCATCGAACTCTCCAGTGGCGGCGAGCCGCCCTTGTTGCGCGGCTACGGCTCTCGCGCGGCGGATGCATCGAATACCACGGTTCCGCCGACGACGGTCTGCAGCACGCGCGTATTTGCAATGTCCTCAGCCGGCACCGTCAGCGGATTGCGGTCGAGCACGATCAGGTCCGCCCATTTTCCGGCCTCGAGCGAACCGGTTACCCGATCTTCGTGCAATTCATAAGCCGCATTGATCGTCGCCGCACGCAACACCGCGTCGCGCGACAGGCCCGGATCCGCGCCGAGCCGGCCGTGGAATTCGCCCGGTGAGCCCGGTGCGTTGGTGCGGGTCACGCCGACTTTGAGTGCAAACCACTCGTCGAGTGCATCGACGGGCCAGTCACTGCCGAACGCGATGCGGGCGCCGGCCGCGGCGAGTAATCCGGCCGGCTCGAGAATCTTCATGCGCGCGGGACCGAAGATGTCCTTGAGCCCGAGCGTATCGCCCGCGGGCTTCTGCCACTGAAAGGACAGTACCGGAATCGCACCGAGCGCTTTGTATCGCGGGAAATCCGCGGGCGAGACGATTTCGTCGTGCGCGATCGCGGGACGAATATCGACGCCGGGCAGCGCCGCGCGCAACGCCGCGATCGCATCGAGCGCCGCCCGCACCGCACGGTCGCCGTCGGCATGCATATGCGGATCGATGCCGGCGCGACCCAGCGACTGAAGTGCCGTCGCGAGCGCGGCGGCCGGAAAATAGACCTCGGGACCGCGGCTTGGGCCCGGCACCCAGTGTGGCTGCTCGGGCTTGCCGGCGTTGATCCGGTACGGTTCGAGCGTCGCGCCGGTCAGTGCGGGTGCGGCAATCACGCCATCGAGGAAGAACTTGGCGTTACGGACCGTGATGCCGGGCGCAGCGCCGATGGCGCCCTCGTCATATTGCGCTCTGAGTGCAAGGATTCGCGCGACCGCGGCGTCGAGCGCATTGATTTCCGCGGGCGTGATCGGCGGCGCGAAGTGCGCACGCGCGGTCAGCCTCCCGGCTTTGCGCACCGCGGCGAATGCAGCGAGGTCCTCGGGCTCGCCGATCGCGTCGAGAAAGCTCGTGACGCCCTGGCGATTCATCGCCTGCAGCGCAGCGCTCGCTGCGGCCTCATTCTGCTCGGGCGTGGGTTTCGGCATGCATGCGGTCACGAGCTCGAACGCCGCCGGATCATCGAGTAGACCCGTGGGCTCGCCGCCGGCATTGCGGCCAATCTTGCCGGCCGGCGGGTCGGGAGTCGTCGCCGTGATCTTCGCAATCGCGAGTGCGCGCGTGTTGACCAGGAAGGTGTGTCCAAACGAGGACTGAACCGCGATCGGCCGCTGGGTCTTGAGCGCATCGAGCGTCGCACGGCTCGTCGTGACACCGGCCGGGCGCATGCTCTCCTGAAACCAATTGACGACCTCGAGCCATGCGTCCGGCTCCTTGGCGGCCGTGCGGTCGAGGCAGGCCTGGACGCGCTGTTGAAACTCGGCGACGGTCAGCGACTCGTAGTTCAAGTTGCATTTCAACAATTGCGAGCCCGCGATCAGCGGATGCATGTGTCCGTCGACGAGGCCGGGCATTACGAATTTCCCGTTGAGATCCACGACCATCGTCGAGGCCGCAAGGTAGCGTGCAACTCCATGATTGCTCCCGACATAAACGATCCGCCCGGCGCGCACCGCAAGCGCTTCGGCTCGTGAGTGACGCGCATCAGCGGTGAACACGATGCCGTTGCGATAGACCCGATCGGCGGCCGCGGGCGGTTGCGCGGGACCCGCACCCGCGATGACGGGCAGCATCACCAAGGCGAGCAAGGTGGTTGCGCGGAAGGGGTGGGGCATGGCGGTACAGCGACCTCGTGGCGGCGCGAAATAGCGGGGCATCTTATAGTCCGGTGTGAAGTTCGTCGCGGCGCAGCGCATGCAGCGCAAGTCCATAGATCACGCCGCCGGCGAGCCACAGCAGTCCGACCGTCATGGCCAGGGCACTCATGCCTTGCAGAACGGCGAGCACGACGACGATGCCGAGTAGCGGCACGGCCCAATGCACGAACCATTGAGGCGATCGACCCTTGATTCCGAACTTCACGAGCACCGATATGTGCAGCAACAGAAAACCGCAGAGCGCGCCGAAGTTGACGATGTTCGCAAGTTCGTCCAGTTGATCGCGCATGACGAGCCCGACGCCGGTCGAGATCGCTGTCGTCACGAGCATCCCGACATAGGGCGTTCCGTACTTGCGATGCACGCGCGACAGCGCGTGGGGCAGCTGCCGGTCTCTGCCCATCGCGTACAGCACGCGCGCGACCCCTACTTGCATCGGCAGCGCGTTGGAGAGTCCGACCACGACGACGTAGACCCAGGCGAGACCGAGCGCCGCCCAGGTGCCGATCGCCGCGCCGGCAAGTTCGTAGACCGCGGCGGCCGGGTCCTTGATCGTGATCCCAGGCAGCAGATTGCCGAGCACGAATGTGACGACCATGAAGAACGCCGCCGAAATCACCAGCACCGCGATGATCGCGCGGCCGACGGTGCGCCGGTCGTGTCCCTCGACTTCCTCGCTCAAGGTCGAGATCGCATCGAAGCCGAGAAACGACATGATGCAGATCGACGTCGCGCTGAAGATTTTGGCGGCCGAGAAGGCGCTCGCCGAGTACACGGGAATCAGCGTGAGGCCGCCGGTGCCGAAGCCACGGAGGAGAGCGAACACCGCGAGCACCAAGAAGGCGACCAAGGCCGCGACCTGCACGCCGACCGCGGCGAAATTCGCGCGCGTCGTCACGGTCACGCCGAACCAGTTCACGCCCAGCGTGAACGCGCTCAGCAGCACGATCCAGGTGCTGCGGCCGACACCGGGCACGAGCTCGCCCATCGCGACCGCGATCAGCACGTAAACGAACGCCGGAATCAGCAGGTAGTCGAGCAGGATCATCCAGCCCGCAATGAACCCGGGAAAGCGCCCGAGCGCCTGCCGCGCGAAGCCGTAGACCGAGCCCGCGGTCGGTATCGCCTCGGTCATCACGGCATAGCTCTTGGCCGTGAAATACATGCAAATCGCGCCGAGTCCGTAGGCGAGCACGATCAGCCCGTTCGACGCCTCCCAGACGAAACCGAGTGTCGTCAGCGGCGCGAACGGCGCGATATACGCAAGACCATAGACGATCAGGTCCCAGTACTTGAGCGAGCGTTTGAGTGCGGGCGGCGCCCCCGAAGCCTGCTCGATGTGCGTCATGCCGTGATCAGTAGCGGAAGGTTGCCGTGACTCCAATGGTACGTGGGCGCACACCGCGGCCGAAATAGAGCGTATCGGTCGTGGGCCCGGTATGCGGGATGCTGTCGGGCCCGTTCGAGTAGGGCGCGATGTCGCGCGATTCGAACAACTGCGGATGCGCATTCAGCAGATTGTTGGCGTAGGCCGAGATATCGAAGCCGTTGAAGCGCACACCGGCCCGCACCGATACGTTGTCGATCGTCGGTAAGCCGGGAAGCGTGGTGTCGAACAGCGCGTTGTTCGGATCCTGCGGGGGTAGCAAGGATTTTTGGGCGGTCGAATGCTGCCAATCGAGACGCGCATAGGGTTTGTGCCCGGCCCACTCGGGAAGATGATATTCCGTCGATGCCGTGAACGACCATGGCGCGCCGAGCAGCGCATCGCCGCTGGTGGCGATCGGGCTCGACGGGCTCACGCCGGGCCCTGTGCAGCTCGAGTCCGCGGCGTCATAGGCCAAAGTGCCGGCACAGGAGGTCTTCGTCAATCGGGCGTCGGTGTACGCGGCCGTCAGATCGAAGCTCAGCGCTTCGATCGGCTTGTAGAGCACCTCGATATCGCCGCCTTCGCTCTTGGCCTTGCCCAGATTGGCGGTGAACTGCTCACCGCAGGCCGGCAAATAGACGTTCTGCTGGATGTTGTTCCAATCGATATAGAACAGGCTCGCGTTGATTTGCAGCTTATGATCGAGGAACGTGCTCTTGCTGCCGATCTCGTAGCTCCACAAGCTGTCGGACGAATACTGAGGGGGAACCTGGGCGATTCCGAGTGAAGTGAGGTTGCTCTGGCAGATGCCCCCGACGCCGACATTCGGGCCACCGGGCCTGAAGCCCTTCGAACCGCTGACATACACGAGGTCGTCGCGATCGGGTTGCCAGGACAGCACGACCTTGGGCGTGACCGGATCCTCGGTGGCGCTCGACTGCGTGACGATCGTGGTGCCGAGGAACGGCCCCGTTTCACTGACCGATCCCGTGTATTCGAGCCTCGAGACGCGCAAGCCCACGGTCGCCTTGAAGGTATCCGTGAGTTTGAAGGCGACCTCGCCGAATGCCGCAATTTGCTGGTCGACGACGCTGTCGATCGGACCGTTGAAAATCAAGCCGTTGGGGCAGGGGAGTGTGGGTGGCGCGCACACCGGGACCGCCGGGTTGGGGCCTGAGAAGCTCAGTACCTCGGCGTTCAGCGTCTGATCGACAATGGTCTCCGGCACGTTCTCGCTCAAGTGCGAGAAGAAGAGTCCGCCGTTCCAGACGATGCGCGCGTTCGTGTCGGTCGAGGCGAGCCTGAATTCCTGATAGAAATTGTGCTGGTCGTCGCGAAATTGCGCATAGCCGTTGTCGCCGGCCGACGGGAACACGTTGGCCAATTCGCCGAACGAATTCCAGGTCGCGCGCAGGTATTGCGTGTAGTCCGAAGTCGCCTGTTGGTTGCGGTCATAGTACGAGGTGTTCGAGAACAGCGAGGCAAACCCGAGGTCCCAGCGGATCTTGAGCGCGCTCAAGGTGAACGGATCGCTGCTCGGGTTGGTGCCGAAGTTGCCGTTGCGATAGACGTTCGAGGCGGGATCCGAAAGCGCGACCCAGTAGGCGGAGGTGTCGTTGATCTGCAGCCGCTGATAGTAGATCGACGGCGAGATTTCGAGCGTATCGCTGACTTTCCACTTGAGCGCGAGGCGCGCGGTCGTCGTGTCTGAAAAATTTGCGTTCGCCTCGGTCGTGGCGCCGTTGAATACGGGGGTGGGCAAGGCCGCGGAGCTGTTGGGGGAGAGCGAATAGCCGACCCGGTCGACCCAGCCGCCGTCGCGCCGGAAGGAAACGCTCGCCCGAAACGCAAGAACGTCGTCGATGATCGGCGCGCCGAACGCGGCGCCGCCTTCGTAGCTGGGCGCGCCACCATCAGTGCTCGCGAGATCCACACGCGAGTAACCGGTCGCTCTGTTGAGATCGGGCTCCGGCGATATGAAGCGCACGACGCCGCCTTCGGCGCCTGCGCCGAATAGCGTGCCCTGCGGGCCGCGCAGAACTTCGACGCGATCGAGGTCGAACAGCGCCGGAAACGCGTTGATGGAGCCGAATCCGATGTGACGTGTCTGGATCGGGGAGTCGTCGATATAGATGCCGGTCGTCGATGTTCCGGCAGTCGAGTCGACTCCGCGGATGTTGATGTCGGAGCCTTCGTCGTTGTAGTTGCCCGCCGAGCTCATGCCGTTGCGCTGGAATGTGATTCCCGGCGAGAGGCGCGACAGATCGTCGATGTTATGCAGGCCCTCGGCGTCGAGCTTTTCCTGGCTGAACGCCATGACGCTGATCGGCACGTCTTGCAGTCGCTCGACGCGCCGCGTGGCCGTGACAACGACTTCCTCGAGCGCGCTGCTCTGCGCCGCGTCCGTGTCGCTGCTCGCCGCCGTCGAAATCGCGGGCCACAGCAACGGCACAGCCGCAGCAATAGACCCAAGGCACCGCTTGATCATGATCGAACGCATTGCGCACCCCTTCGGAAGACCGCCATTTCCCCACATCCGGGACCCTCTTTGTTCTTCTGGTTTCTTCTGGCTATCCGTGCGCTAAAGAAGCCGGGCCCGGCCTGAGCTTAATACGATTGTTAACCGGCATTCAAGAATATTTACTGCCGATAAATGCGAATCAGGTGCAGTTTGCCCGCAAGGCGCGGCGTTCCGGCCGATTTGCGCGTTGCGACGCATGCGCAGCGCCTCGCTGCCGCGGGAAAATCATTTGCGGCGGCGCGCGCGAATCCGGGTCTCGACGTCTTGGATATAGTCGGCGGCATCCTGCTGCTTTCGAATCGACAGGTAGCGCCGACGCGCGTCCGGGCGCGAGTCCGTATCGAGGATTTCGAGATTGCAGGCGTGGGCGAGCGTGAGCTGGACGCGTTGGCTCGTCGACATCGGCGCCGTCGACGGCGCTGCCCGCCCTCGCAGAAACGCGAAGAATCGGGCCAGAAATGAATCCGCGAGAGGGTCGGGAAGCCTGAGCCGCGCCTCGTCGGGCGAAAGTCGGGGTGCGCCCAGCGCGAGCGCGCTCTCGAGCGTGCGTGCGGCCGCGTCGCGCTGACTCAGCGCGGCCAGCGCAAAGCGCTTCTCCACGGTCGCGAGTACCGAAGTGTGGTCGCACGCGTCTTCGGGCGAGCGCCCGATCACGAAATTCTTCGGTGTGTACGGCGAGGCCACGATCGCCGGAACCCGCACGCCCAAGCGATCGAAGTCGAATTGATTCGCGGGATTCGTATAGCGCGCATCGCCACCCGGCGGCGCGGCGGGCGGCGGGGCCACATGATCGAAGAATCCCCCGTGCTCATCGAAGGTAACGATGAGCGCCGTGCTCGCCCAAAATTTCGATGCCCGTAGCGCCTCATAGACGCGCTTGACCAGGCGCTCGCCCTCGCGCACGTCGTTGAGCGGATGCATCGAATTGCCGTTGACGAAATTGTTGCCGGTGTCGTATTTCGGCTCGATGAAAACGTAGGGCGGAAGCGTTCCGGCCTCGAGATCCGCCTCGAAGAAGCTCATCTCGCGGAAGTGTTCGGTGAAGATGTCGAGAAATTCGCTGCGCAGGCTGTCGATGCCCGCCGATTGCGGCAGTCCGTCATGGTAGATCCGCCACGAGAGGCCGGCGGCCTCGAGCCGCTGATAAATCGTACCCGCGGGAAACGAGAATCCCTTGAGAATGTCGGCGTCGTTGGGACTGTCGGTAAGCCCACCGGAGGTCGCGGCGTGCACGAAGAAGCGATTGGGCCAGGTCGGCCCGGGTAGGGGTGCATGCCAATGATTGAAAATCGCATATTCGCCCGCGAGCGCGCTCATCACCGGCAGCTTCTCGATCGAAAAGCATTGCATGACCATCGCCGCATTCGCAGGATGATCCGCCGTATTCTGCTCGGCGCTGTAGACGAAGCCGCTCATCGGTGCCGGGTCAACGCGCGCGGCGGGCGCGCGATGGGCCGATGCGGCGCGCCCGAAGAGCTGGATCTGAATGTCCTGAAATTCGTGTCCCGGATCGAACGGCATCGCGAATCCGGTGACCGGCGCCGTGGCAACGAGCGGCGAGGCGGCCTCGGCGGGATCCGTGTGATTCGAGAATTCGCCGTCGAGTACGCCGTCAACGGCCGGGTTCAGTGCTTTGAGCGCCCCGAACAGGTGATCGAACGAGCGATTCTCGAGCATCAAGACCACAAAATGCTCGATCTTGTCGAGGGCTGCCCCGACGGCGGCCGCTGCAGCGCTCATTGTTTGATTTCCCTATCGGTGGCTCTCTGTTCGCGAACCTAACTCCAAACATTCACAGCGTCAATGGAACCGCGCTGCACCGATCTCAAGCGCTGCGCACGATACGATGGAGCATGACCGTGCGCACACGCTGGAAGCCCAAGCTCGAGTAAAGATCGATCGCGCGCGTATTCGGTGCACCGACGTGCAGCCAAGAGCGCAAGCCGGCACGTCGATGGCGAGCCACGAGATGAGCAATCGCGGCGCTCGCGAGTCCCTGTCCGCGATGCGCCGGGTGCGTGCAGATGCCGCTGAGTTCCGGATAACCGTCGAGGCACAAGCGCTCACCGGCCATCGCGACCAGCCGGCCATCGATGCGGATGCCGCAGTAGTAGCCCATGCGATAAGTCTTCGCACGAAAGAATCCGGGGAACGCCACGTCGGTGAGCGCGACCATCTCTTGCGCATTCGCGGCGGTCAGCGGCACGACCTCGCGCGACTGCGCGCATGGCTCGGCGTCGGCGGGCAGCACCATCTGCACGCATGCCAATGCATCGAGGACCTTGATTCCCGCCGCCGATCGGCCGTAGTCGGCGATCCAGACGGATTCGTCGGGCGCGAGCAAATCGCGCAATGCATCGAATGCAGGTTCTGCCGGCGCGGCGATCGCCGCAAATGGCGCGACGTCGGCGGGATAGCGGCAGGCAGCGCCGAGAGCCAGCCTCAAGTGGCGATGCGGGCCGATTAGCGCGTGCCAGACGGGATTCGAGAACAAGACCTCTGGAAGCTCTGTCATGCTGCCGCTTGCCGGATGAGATCGGCAACGCGATCCGCCGCGGTGATCGGGATCATATGCGCGCCATCGATGAGGTGCAGCGTCGCATTCGGCACGACGGCCGCCAAGCGTTCGCCGTGCGCGCGGTAGTCGAGGATTGGGTCTTCACGGCCGAAGATCACGCTGACCGGAAGCGTCAGTGACGCATAGAGCGGCGTCATGACCGCGAGATCATCGGCGACGCGGATCATATCCTTGGACGCTGCGATGAAGCTCTCGGGGCGTAGGCCGAGCGTGCCGCCGCTATCGACATCGAAGTTCTCCGGGACCGGTTCGGGCGTGAACACCTGCTCGAGCGTCGCCCGATGGGCCAGCTTGCCGAGCGGCGCCATCAGCGTCCAAGCAATGACCCAGCGCAGGGTCGCCGAATGGATTTCGAGCGATTTGAAAACCGGCGGCGGCACCTGCTCGACTTGGCTCAAGCCCGAAATCAATACGAGCGCACGCACCGACTGGCGATGGTCGAGCGCGAGCGCGAGCGAAAGCGCGCCGCCGAACGAATGCCCCACCAAGAGGGGGCGATTCAATTCGAGCTTCTGGATGAATCCGGCGATGATGGCGGCTTGTTCACGCAGCGTCGGCTGCTCGCCCGATCTCATCGTCGAATAGCCGCTGCCCGGCCGATCGACCGCGACGACGCGGCAGCTCGAGGCGAGTTTGTCGATCAGCAAGTTGAAGTTACGCAGATTGCCGCCGAGTCCGTGTACCAGGACCACCACGGAACCCTCGCCTCGATCGACATAGTGCAGTCGCGCACGGTCCACCTCGATGAAGCGTCCCGCGGGCGGCGCCAACGCTTGCGCATGGCGCGCGATCAAAAACGTGGCGATCACGAGGGCCGCGGCGAGCAATATCGGTGCGGCGATCGCAGCGGCGACCAGTGCGGCATCCATGACGATCGCTGCGCTAGCTCAGAAATCCGATGCGCGCATGCGTGCCGTCGCAAAACGGCTTCGACGCGCTGCCGCCGCAGCGGCATAGCCGCGCCTTCGTCACGCGCGCAACCACACGTCCGGTACCACTGATGATTTCCAAATTGCCGCGCACCTGCAGGGGTCCATTGATTTCGGGATCGACCGCGAGCACACCGTCGCGCTCGGGCAGCATCTCGGTCTGCGTGCTCGCGGGCTCGCCGGTTGCCGCAAAAGAAATCGTGTGATGGGAGCCGTCGCAGAACGGCTTGTTCTTGGAGGCGCCGCAACGGCACAGCGTGGCCCGATAACCGATCTCGGCGCCATCGAGCTGCAGCCGGCCGCGCAGCGCGTAAGGCCCCGATTCGCGAATGCCGGCGAGGTTGACCGGTGGCGCCGATTCCTCGGCGCGTCCGTCTTTTCGCCGATAGCGAATCGCGCCCGACGGACATTCTTGTGCGATTGCCGCGAGGCGCTCGACATCGATCGTGTCCGGGTGCAGCCAGGGCCCCTGGACGTTTGCGAGAAAAACGCTCGGCGCGCCGGTCACGCAGAAGCGCGCATGAATGCAGCGTTTGGCCTCGAACATCAGGGTCAGTTCGCGGCCCTCGGCGAGTTCGATGCCGCCGGTCATGGTCGATGATGCCGGCGCTGCGGGCGCCTGCGCCGGCTGTGGACTCGGCGCCGGGGCCGGCGCCGGCACTGTCGTGACCGCGGCCGACAGGTCGAAGCGCTGCGCGGCGCGGCGCGCGAGTTCATCGAGAATGCGCGCGCTCTGTTGCACGCGAGGCGCGCCGTGCTGCGCGAGCTCTGCGGCCGCCTTGGCGAGTTCCGCGAATCGCTCGACGAAGAAGCGCCGCGCGGCCGCGCCGAACGGCAGCGGTGCCGCGTCGCGCAGCGCGGTGAATGACATGCCGGCATTGCACTGAGGATTCGCAGGGCCCGCCGGAAGCCGCGCCGCATGCTCGCCCAAGGACGTCGCCGCTCGCATCAGAGAGATCGCCAAATCGACCGCGAGCGATTTGTCGGGGTGCGGCGCGGGCACGCCATAGGCATAGCCCAATAGCCGCAGCAGCAAGCCATAGCAGGAATTCGCGAGATCGACGGTCGCGATCGCCTCGGGCGTCTCGATCCAGATTCGCCCCTCGGGCCGAGGCGGGCGTCGCAGCACCGGATTGGTTGCGGCCCGATGGCTCGCGACGAATGCAGGGTTTTTGGCCAGCAGCGCGCGATACTCGCTGCGAATCGCGCAAAATCGCCCGAAGTGCGATCCCGCCGTATGCAGGGGTGCGCCTTCTCCCTGCGCGACGATCGCTTCGAACGCACACAGCGCCGTCTTGATGCAGATGACTCGCCTCGCGCCGGGCAGGTCGACCTCGCTCGACGTGAGTTGCAGGCAGGGATCACCACAAAACGCGGTTGACTCGCCGACGCGGGCCACCAAGCTCGTGAGTCCCGCGGAGATCGTGCGATAAAACTCGCCGACCGTGGAGTAATTGATGCCCATCGGCGTCAGAGACGAGCCGCCGGTGCCGCGCTCAAACAGCCGCTCAGGCGCGAAGCCGTCCCCGTCGGGCTCCGAGGAGTCCTCGGGGCGCTCGAGATAAATGAAATGCTGCAATACGGCTTCGTTGAACGGCGCGAGTTTCACGACCACGCGTGCCGGCAAGTAGCCGGGGTCGATCGGAAAATTGGCGCGCCCAAACCTCGGCGTCGCGCCGAGTGCCGACGTGATATTCCACACTGCGGTCAAATGACTCATCTCATCGATCGCCACGGAGAGAATTTCGGATCGCCAACGTGCAACCGCGGCCGCTTCCTCGGCGCTCAAACCTTCGGCCACACCGGACTTCAAGCTGAACGCCGCATAGAGATAGGTGCACATGAGGTTGTGCTCCAACTCCGCGGCCTCGTAGAGTGCGTAGAACAGTGTCTCCCGCGAGATTGCATTCGGCATGGCGTCGCTCCGATGGAAACTTGCGCGCTTAGCTTACCGCAGCGGGAAACGCGTGGTGGCGCGTATGCGTATGATCGCATCTGCAAAGGTTTCGGAGTATCTGTGCGATGTCGATCCCCTCCAAAGCGCGGCGGCGTCTGGCCTGCAGCGCATTGACGCTGTTATTTTTGGCGGCTCGAGCCGCGGCCGAGCCGGCGCCCGAACCCGCGATGGATTCATCGCTGCAGGCGGAAGTCGACCAGTTCGTCGCCGCCGATCGACGGGCGCCGCCCGCGGCCTGTCGGGTGTTGTTCGTCGGTTCTTCGAGCATCGTCAAGTGGAAGCAGCATCTCGCCGCCGACATGGCACCGCTGCCGGTGATCAACCGGGGCTTCGGCGGATCGCAGATCGAAGATCTGAACCAGGCATTCAGTCAGATCGTCGCTCCCTATCGGCCGCGCGCGATTGTCTTTTACGCGGGCGAGAACGATTTGGACGCCGGCAAATCCGTCGAGCGAGTCGTCGCCGATTTCGATGCGTTCATCGCGCGCAAATCCGCGGTGCTCGGCAAGACACCGGTCTATTTCATCTCGCTCAAACCCTCGAAGCAGCGTTTCGCGCAATTGCGGCTTCAGGCCCGGGTCAACGACGCGATACGCGCACGGTCGGCCGAGCGTTCCGATTTGCGCTTCATCGACGTGGTTCCTGCGATGCTCGAGAACGGCAGGCCCAAGCAACTCTATGTGTTCGACGGGTTGCACATGAACCGGGATGGCTATGCAATCTGGACGCGGCTCGTCAGGGCCGCGTTGCTGGCGAACAGCGAAGGCGACGAGCGCAGCTGCCGCAGCGCGGATTGACTGGCCGAAACTTTGTAAGGACGGCGGGCGAGTGAAACCATGGATCGAATGATCGCGGCGCAACAATTCCTTGGCTTGGCAACCGGAACAAACCGAAGTTCTTGCGTAGATGGTTTGT
This sequence comes from Steroidobacteraceae bacterium, assembly GCA_049517075.1. Lineage (GTDB taxonomy): Bacteria > Pseudomonadota > Gammaproteobacteria > Steroidobacterales > Steroidobacteraceae > Bog-1198. The sequence goes on from JBEKSM010000036.1 coordinate 49,039, forward strand.
CTCTGCGACGTCCTTCGCCGCGTCCTCGAACACGCACCGTTGATGGATTCCGCGCTCGCCCGCGTATCGAGCAGCGTGATGTTCGTGGACCGCGACTTCAAGGTGACCTACACGAACGAGACCACGCGACACCTGCCTCGATGGAGCAAATGACGTCGTCGGTCAAGCCAGGCGCCTACAATGCGGCGCAGGCGAGTCGGTTCACTCCCGCGGCGCGCAGCGCAAGCCCAGAGCGGAGCGGAGGTCGTGAGCGAAGCGATCAGCGCGATGCAGGGTAGCGATGTCGCGAGCGGCATTTCGTCCGATCGTCACTGGAAGGAATTTTAGTGCCGGAAGCGTGGGCTCGCGGATCGAAATTGTCCGCGGTGCGATCAAATTAACCCCCGGAAATGTGGTATGAATTACCCGCGATGAACGGCTTGGCCGAACAGGGGTAATCGATGTCAACCACATTCTTTCTGAACGGCGCCGCGACCACGCTGGATGCGGATCCGACCATGCCGCTGCTGTGGGCGATCCGTGAGATCGCCGGTTTGCATGGGACCAAATTTGGCTGTGGCATGGCGCTGTGCGGTGCCTGCACGGTGCATGTCGACGGCCAGGCGGTGCGGTCCTGCGTGATGCCCTTGTCGACCGTCGCCGGCAAACAGGTGACCACGATCGAGGGACTGCAAAGCCCGTCCGCGAAGGCCGTGCAGGCGGCTTGGATCGAGCTGCAAGTGCCCCAGTGCGGCTATTGCCAGAGCGGCCAAATCATGTCGGCGACCGCGCTGCTCGAGAAGAATGCGGCGCCGACCGATGCCGACATCGACGCGGCAATGAGCGGCAACATCTGCCGCTGCGCAACCTATTCCCGTATACGCGCCGCGATTCACGCGGCGGCGCAATCGATCAAGGCCTAGCCCATGACGCCACCCATCCTTGCCGCGATCCTTCCGACCCGGCGCGAGTTTCTGAAATCGGCCGGCTCAGTGACCACGATGGCGTTGACCATCGGGTTCGAGTGGCTGGGTCCGACGCGCCGAGCGGCCGCCGCGGGCGCCGGCCCCGCGCTATTCGCGCCCAATGCGTTCGTGCGCATCGGCGCCGACGGCAGCATCATCGTGATCTCCAAACATCTGGAAATGGGGCAGGGCTCTTATACCGGTATCGCGACCGTGCTCGCTGAAGAACTCGACGCCGATTGGACGCGCGTGCGTGTTGAAAGTGCGCCGGCGGATGTGAAGCTCTACGCCAATTTGGCATTCGGCATGCAGGGAACCGGGGGCAGCTCGGCGATGGCCAATTCCTGGTCGCAGCTGCGCGAGGCCGGCGCCAAGGC
>JBEKSM010000037.1:0-48528 GCA_049517075.1 Steroidobacteraceae bacterium
CGGCGGCATATTGGCGGCGGCGTTGCTCGGCCTCGTGATCGGCCTGCTCGCCATCCGCCGCCACGGCATCTATTTCGCGATGGTCACGCTCGCACTCGCGCAGCTCGTCTATTTCGTCTGCCTCGAGGCGCCGTTCACCGGCGGCGAGAACGGACTGCAGGGGGTGGGGCGCGGCGCGCTGTTCGGCATCATCTCGCTGAAGTCCGATGTCACGCTCTACTATCTGGTATTCGCCGCGTTCGTCGCCGTTTTCGCCTTCATCGAGCGCGTGGTGCATTCACCGTTCGGCCAGGTGCTCAAGGCGATCCGCGAGAATGAACAGCGCGCGGTCTCCTTGGGCTACGAGATCAACCGCTACAAGCTCGCGGCGTTCGTGCTGTCGGCGTCGCTTGCGGGCCTCGGCGGATCGCTGAAGACGCTCGTGCTCGGGTTCGTGACCCTCTCGGACGTCTCGCAGGGCGCCTCCGGCGAGGTGATCCTCATGACCCTGCTCGGCGGCATCGGCACTTTCTTCGGACCTGTGCTCGGCGCCGCGATCGTCGTGACGCTCCAGGAATACCTGTCCGACCTCGTCGGCGGCTGGGTCACGGTCATCATCGGCGCGATCTTCGTCGCCTGTGTGCTCACGTTCCGCCGCGGAATCGTCGGCGCGCTCGCGGCAGTCGTGAAGCGCCGCTGAGCGTCGCAATCGGCGCCTGCGGCAGCGGCGCCGCGGCGCTCGAGACGGCATCGGCGCCCACGAGCCAGTGTGCGACCCGCTGCGCCGCGGAGTTCTCGCGGGCGGTGCAGGAGACGTAATAGCCGCGCTCGGAGCGCACCGACTCTTTCGAGACCCGCACCAGGCTCCCGTTCTCGAGAAACTGATCGATGAGGCCCTCCCAGCCGAGCGCAACTCCCTGGCCTGCGAGCGCGGCGCTCAGCAGCAGCGAGTAATCGTTGAAACTCACCGCTTTGAGCGCCTTCGAGTTGAACGGCTGGTGCAGCGTCTCGAACCACGACCGCCACGAGTACCAGCGCTCGTGCGGGTCCTCGAGCCAGAGCAGCCGCTGCTCGCGCAGCTCCTCGAGGCCGAACACCCGGCGGCGTCCCGCGAGATAGGCGGGGCTGCAGACTGCGAACACATTCTCTCCCAAGATGCGGCCGACGCTCGAGGCGCGTCCGATCCCGAATTCGATCAACAAGTCGACGTCGTCGCGATCGTCGGTAAAGTCGCCTGTGAGGATGCGCAGGCTGTAATTGGCGAACGCCGCCTGCAGGCGCGGCAATCGGGGCAGCAGCCAGTAGGACGCGAATCCGGGATCGACGCCGAGAACGATTTTCTGGCCGGGCCTTGCGCCGCGAATCTCTTGCACGACCTGTTCGAGGCGGCTCAAGCTCGCGCGCAATACCTCGAACAGCCGCCGGCCATCGGCCGTGAGCCGCAGCGGCCGCGTGTCGCGGCCGAACATCGGCGTGCCGAGGTCGGCCTCGAGTGCGGCGATGCGGCGGCTGATCGCAGGCTGGCTCACATTCAATTCGAGCGCGGCGCGCGTGAATGTCCCATGGCGGGCCACGGCGTCGAATGCACTCAAAGCGGCGAACGGCGGCAGTCTGCGGGGCGGGTTCATAGTATTACTCCAGCGTATAGTACATGGACGCCAATGGCAGTGCCCGATCGGTGCCGATCGCCTACAATCCGGGGCTGAAGAGCCCGATTCACTCAAAACCAGATCGGCAGGTGACGTGATGGCAGACGCAGATACGCCGGTGCGACGCAGCGGCCGGGACATTCGGCGGGCGCAGCGCGCAGCGCCGCTGCCCGATAACCTTCGGCCGGTCCAGCCGGGCATGCCGGGCGGCAATTTCCGCCCGCTGACCGACGCTGCGGTTCTGAAGATCCACGAAACCGCGGTGCGCCTGCTGGCCGAGATCGGGCTCGCCGATGCGCCGCCGTCGGGCGTCGAGATTCTGACGCGCGCGGGCTGCACGCTCAGCGATCATGGCCGCCTGCTGTTCCCGCGCGCGCTAGTCGAGGACACGCTGGCCAAAGCGGCGCGTCATTTCGTGCTGCACGGCCAGAATCCGCGCTACGACATGGAGCCCTGGGGCAAGAAAGTTTACTTCGGCACGGCCGGGGCCGCGGTCAGCATCGTCAATAACGAGGGCGCTTACCGCGAATCGCTGATCACCGATCTGTACGACATCGGCCGCATCGTCGATGTGCTCGATCACATCCATTTCTTCCAGCGCGCGGTCGTGCCGCGCGACATCCCCGACCCCTATGAGATGGACTTCAATACCTGCTACGCCTCGGTGATGGCGACGACCAAGCACGTCGGCAGCAGTTGGGTCGATCCGAAGCACCTCGCGGCATCGCTCGAGATGCTGCACATGATTGCCGGCGGCGAGCGCCAATGGCGCGAACGGCCGTTCGTGAGCCAGTCGAACTGTTTCGTCGTGCCGCCGATGAAGTTCGCCTACGACGCCTGCCGCTGCCTCGAACTCGCGGTTGCGGGCGGCATGCCCGTGCTGCTGCTGTCGGCCGGCCAAGCCGGCGCGACCGCGCCGGCGGCGCTGGCCGGCGCGCTCGCGCAAGAGGTCGCCGAAGTGCTCGCAGGCTTGGTCTACGTCAATGCGATCAAACCGGGACACCCGGCGATTTTCGGCACTTGGTGCTTCGTTTCGGACCTGCGCACCGGCGCGATGTCGGGCGGCAGCCCCGAACAGGCGCTGCTCTCCGCTGCGGCGGGCCAAATGGCGCATTTCTATGACCTCACGGGCGGCACCGCTTCCGGCATGACCGACTCGAAGCTCGCCGACGGCCAAGCGGGCGCTGAAAAGGCGCTCAATCACGCGCTCGTCGGCAATGCCGGCGCCAACCTGATTTACGAATCGGCCGGCATGCACGCCAGCCTGCTCGGCTACTCGCTCGAGAGCCTGATCATCGATAACGACATCATCGGCGCGACCCAGCGCACGATCAAAGGCATCGACGTGTCGGACGAGAAGCTGTCGTTCGAGACGATCAAGGACGTCTGCCTCAACGGTCCCGGCCATTACCTCGGCTCCGGCCAGACCTTGCAGCTCATGCAGACCGATTACCTCTATCCGGCGATCGGCGATCGCAGAAGCCCCAATGATTGGACCGAGCGCGGCGCACTCGATATCGCGGCGCGCGCCGCGATCAAGGTCAAGGAGATACTCGCGCATCACTATCCGCATCATGTGTCCGATGCGGTAGACGCGGAGATCCGCCGCAAATTCCCGGTGCGCTTGCCGCGCGCCGCGATGCAGCCGCCGCAATCCGACCTGCAGGCCGCGATCGCGGTCGTCGGCGGCAAGGTATAAGTACAGGCGCAACGCTTGAGCATTCCAAATCAGGCCAACGTCGTGATCATCGGCGGCGGCGTCGCCGGTTGTTCGATCGCCTACCATCTGACCAAGCTCGGAGTGCGCGACGTCGTGCTGCTCGAGCGCCGCCAATTGACCTGCGGCACGACCTGGCATGCGGCCGGACTCGTGGGCCAGTTGCGCGCGACCCGCAATCTCACCGAACTCGCGAAATACACCGCGGAACTCTACCGTTCCTTGGAAGCGGAGACCGGGCAAGCGACAGGCTTTCGCCAGAACGGATCGATCTCGGTCGCGAAAACCGCGGCGCGTTTCGAGGAACTCAAACGCGGCGTCAGCATGGGCCGCATGTTCGGGCTCGAGATGGATGTGCTCACACCAGCGCAGATCAAGGAGCGCTGGCCGCTGCTCGAAGTCGATGACCTCGTCGGCGGAATCTTCATCCCCAAGGACGGCCAGACCAACCCCATCGACACGACCCAGGCCCTGGCCAAGGGCGCCAAGCAGCGCGGCGCGCGTATTTTCGAGAACACCAAGGTCGAACGCATCCGCGTCGAGCGGGGCCGTGCGGTCGGCGTCGACACCGAGTCCGGGTTTCTGCGCGCCGATACCGTGATACTCGCGGGCGGCATGTGGTCGCGCGAACTCGCGGGAGCCGCCGGCGTTGCGGTGCCGCTGCATGCGGCCGAGCATTTCTACATCGTGACCGAAGCGATTCCGCATCTGCCCGCCGCGCTGCCCGTGCTGCGCGTGCAGGATGAATGTGCGTACTACAAGGAGGATGCGGGCAAGCTGCTCATGGGCTGCTTCGAGCCGGTCGCCAAACCCTGGGGCATGAAGGGCATACCTGAGGATTTTTGTTTCGACACCTTGCCGGAGGATCCGGATCACTTCGAACCGATCCTGAGCGCCGCGGTCAAGCGCGTGCCGGTGCTCGGAGAAACCGGTATCGCGCTGTTTTTCAACGGTCCCGAAAGCTTCACGCCGGATGACCGCTATTACGTCGGCGAGGCACCCGAGGTCCGCGATTTGTTCGTTGCGACCGGCTTCAATTCGGTCGGCATCGCCGCGAGCGGCGGCGTCGGCAAGATCGTCGCGCAGTGGGTCGTGGACCGCAAACCACCGATGGACCTGGCCGATGTGGACATTCGGCGCGTGATCCCGTTCCAGTCGAACCGCCGCTACCTGCACGACCGCACGGTCGAGACTTTGGGGCTGCTCTATGCGATGCACTGGCCGTATTACCAATATCGCAGCGCGCGCGGCGCGCGGCGCTCGGTGCTGCACGACCGCCTCCTCGCCGCGGGCGCCTGCATGGGCGAGACCGCGGGTTGGGAGCGGCCGAACTGGTATGCGCCGCCCGGCACGGCGCCCGAGTATGTCTATTCGTACGGTCGCCAGAATTGGTTCGACGCCTGCCGCGACGAGTGTCTTGCGGCAGAGCGCACGGTCGCCTTGTTCGATCAGGCGAGCTTCGCCAAATTCCTCGTGCAAGGCCGGGACGCCGGCCGGATCTTGAACCAGATGTCGACCGCGAACATCGAGGTCGAGATCGGCCGCGTCGTTTATACGCAGTGGCTCAACGACGCCGGCGGCATCGAGGCGGATCTCACGATCACGCGCACCGGCGAGCAGGAATTCCTGGTCGTGACGTCGGCAGTTTGCCAGACGCGGGACCTCGCCTGGCTGCGCCGCGCGATCGAGGCGCAAGACGACGCGCGCTGCACGGTGACCGATGTGACCTCGGGCCTCGCGATGCTCGGCCTCATGGGACCCCACAGCCGCCCACTGCTCGAGCAATTGTCGGGTGCGGACTTATCGAACGCCGCGCATCCGTTCGGCCGCTCGCGCGAGATCGAGATCGGCTACGCGCGCGTGCGCGCGAGCCGCATCACCTACGTCGGCGAACTCGGCTGGGAACTCTACGTATCGAGCGAATGCGTCGCGGATGTCTACGAGCGGCTGCTCGAGGCCGGCGAGCCGCTCGGCCTCAAGCATGCGGGCTATCATGCGATGGCGGCCTGCCGCGTCGAGAAGGGTTATCGGCATTGGGGCCACGACATCGCCGATGAGGATACGCCGCTCGAATCGGGACTCGGCTTCACGATTGCCTGGGACAAGCCCGGCGGCTTTCGCGGACGCGAGGCGCTGCTGCGCCAGCGCGCGGCCGCGGCATTGCCGAAGCGCCTCGTGCAAGTGCGCTTGGAAGGCGACGCCGCGACGGCGCCCTTGCTCTATCACGAAGAGCCGATCGTGCACGACGGCCGGATCGTCGGCTCGATCAAGTCGGGTGCGTTCGGCCATCGCGTGGGCCAGTCGCTCGGCATGGGCTACGTCGAGCACGCCGCGGGCGTGAGCGCGGCCTGGCTCGCGTCGGGCCGCTGGGAAGTCGAGGTCGCCTGCGAGCGCCATCCGGTCCGCGTTCAGCTGCAGGCTTGGTACGACCCGGCCAATCAACGGATCAAAGCATGAAAACACAGGCGGCAGTGGTGATCATCGGCGGCGGCGCAGTCGGTTGCAGCGCGCTTTATCACTTGACGCAGCTCGGGCTGCGCGACGCCGTGCTGATCGAACGCGATGAACTGACCGCCGGCTCGACCTGGCATGCGGCGGGCAATTGCCCGAATTTCACGACCTCGTGGAATCTCATGAAGCTGCAGCGCTACAGCACGAACCTCTACGCGTCCTTGGCGGCGCGTGTCGGCTACGATATCAATTACCACATCACGGGCAGTCTGCGGCTCGCACATACGCCGGCACGCGTCGACGAATTTCGGCACGTCGTCTCGCAGGCGCGCGCACAGGGCATGCATTTCGAACTGCTCGGCCCCGCGGAGCTGCGCGCGCACAATCCGTTTCTCAACACCGACGGATTGCTCGCGGGCCTCCATGATCCGTACGACGGTGATATCGATCCGGCGCAGCTCACCCAGGCGCTCGCCAAGGGCGCGCGCGACGGCGGCGCGGAAATCTACCGCAATACGCGCGTGACCGCGATCGAGCGCGGCGCCGGCGGCGAGTGGGTCATCACGACCGACCGCGGCACGATCCGCTGCGAGAAAGTCATCAACGCGGCGGGCTACCGCGGTGGCGAGGTTGCGGCGATGGTCGGCGCCTACCTGCCGATCGTGACGCTATCCCACCAATACCTCGTGACCGAGGATATTCCGGAACTCGTGGCGCGCGGCGCCGCGCGCCTGCCGCTGCTGCGCGATCCGGACGTCAGCTATTACCTGCGCCAGGAGCGCCACAGCCTGCTGCTCGGTCCTTATGAATGGCAGGCAACGCCGCATTGGCTCGACCGGATTCCGGATCATTTTGCGAATCAGCTGTTCGACGATGACCTCGGGCGGCTCGAAACTTATATCGAGGCGGCTTGCGGCCGCGTGCCGATCTTGGGCAGCGTCGGCGTCAAGACCGTGATCAATGGGCCGATTCCCTATGCGCCCGACGGCAATCCGCTCATGGGGCCGGCACCGGGATTGCCCGGGTTCTATCATTGTTGCGGCTTCACGTTCGGAATCGTGCAGGCCGGCGGCGCGGGCAAGTCGATCGCCGAATGGGTCGTGCGCGGACAGCCCGAGTGGGATATGTGGCCGCTCGATTCCCGCCGCTATCTCGAGTATGCGAATTCGAAATTTGTGCTCGCGAAGGCGATCGAGACCTACCAGCACGAATATGGGATCGGCTATCCGAACGAGGAGCGCGCGGCGGGCAGGCCGGCAAAGACCTCGCCGGCTTACCTCAGGCTGCAGGACAAGGGCGCGCGCTTCGGCGCGCGCGGCGGTTGGGAACGCGCGGTTTATTTTGCGCAAGCCGGGGATCCAGAGCAGCCGCTGCTGTCGTTCCGACGGCCCGCGTGGCACGCGGCTGTGGCGCGCGAATGCGCGGCAATCGCCGAGCGCGTCGCGGTGCTCGATCTGCCGGGCTTTTCGAAGTTCGAGGTGACCGGCAAAGACGCGCGCGAGTGGCTCGATCACCTGGTTGCCGGCGTCGTGCCGAAGCCGGGGCGCACTGCGCTCAATTACCTGTGCGCGCCGAGCGGCGGCATCGTGACCGAAATGACGCTCACGAATCTCGGGGCGGAGCGCTACTGGCTCATCAGTGCGGCCGCGGGCGAGCTTCACGACGAGCACTGGCTGCAGCAACAGCTGCCGGCCGCGGCGCGCGAGGTGCGGCTCGAGAACCTTTCGGCGCGCTACGGCACCTTGATCGTCGTCGGCCCGCGCGCACGCGAGCTGCTCGCGCTGCTGACACCCGCGCGGCTCGACAATGAGGCTTTTCCTTGGCTCGGCGTTCGCACGATCGATATCGGCTATACCAAAGCGATCGCGGTGCGCGTCAACTATGTCGGTGAACTCGGCTGGGAGCTGCATTTGCCCTGCGAGCACCTGCTCAGCGTCTATGACTTGCTCGCGGAGGCCGGCGCGCGCTTCGGGCTCGCCGACTTCGGCCTATACGCGATGGACAGCCTGCGTCTCGAGAAATGCTATCGCTCGTGGAAAGCCGATCTCACGACCGAGTACACGCCGCTGATGGCGTCGCTCGATCGCTTCGTGAAACTCGACAAGCCGGGCGGCTTCATCGGTCAAGAGTCGCTGCGCCGCGAAGCCGAGAGCGGACCGCGCGAGCGCTTCGTGCCGCTGGTCGTCGAATCCGGCGATGCGGATGCCGCTGCGGTCTCGGTGGTCTATTCGGGCGACACCTGCGTCGGCCTCGTGACCTCCGGCGGCTTCGGCTACCGGCTCCAGCAGAGCATCGCACTCGCCTACGTGCGCAGCGATTTGGCGCGGCCGGGCACCGCACTGACGGTTGAAATCCTCGGCGAGCGGCGCCGGGCCGTCGTCGGCGCCGAACCGCTCTACGATCCGTCGAATTCGCGCCTGCGCGCCTGACTTAAGCGCCGGTCTGATCCGGCATCGCGCTCAAGGCACCGCGCCCGCGAGCGTATCGTTCGGCGTATCGATTCGCGCGCTGGCGTGCGTATCCACAGGGTAGCCGGCCGCGATCCAGGCATCGAGTCCGCCGTGCAGAGGACGCACGCGCGTGAAGCCATGCTTCATGAGCTGCTTCGCGACCCGCGCCGCCGAGGCTTCATTGGGGCAGGTGCAATACACGATGATCTCGCGATCGCGTGAAAATTCCTGGAGCCGCTGTTCGATTTCCTCGACCGGCGCGTGAATCGCGCTCGGTATCCAATGCGGTTCGAGGCCGCGCGCGGTGTGCGTGCGCACATCGAGAATCAGCGGGTCGAGGTTCGCGCCCATGAGCTCGTAGAGCTCATCGACGCTGATCCTCGCCATGCGCAACTCGGCGAGGAAGCGGTGACGCTCCCGCCATTTGTAGGCGATGTAGAGTACGAGCGCGATCCCAAATCCGGTGGCCGCGATGCCGCCGATGCGTTCGAGTTCGGCGATCGGTCCATTGAACGCCATTCCGAGGCCGAGTCCGACGCCTGCCCAGAGCGCGCTGCCGAGCACGCTCAAGCCCATGAAGCGGCGCCACGTCCCATGCAGCGCGCCTGCGAGCGGCGGCGCGATCGTCGCGAGTCCGGGAATGAATTTTGCGATCACGATCGAATTGACGCCCCAGCGCTCGAATCGATTCTGGGTTTGACTCACGCAGGAATCCGGTTCGAGCGAGATCCGGCACAGCGTCTTCAACACGCGCATCCCGTAGATTCTTCCGACCAAAAACCAAAGTCCGTCGGCGATCAAGGTGGCGACGACCGCGGCGGTCAGCAGTTCCACGCCGCTGACTTTGCCGTGGGCCGCCAAGCTGCCGGCGACGATCAGCACCGGAACGGCCGGAATCGGGATGCCGAGCTGATCGATGAGCACCGAGACGAACACGATCAGAACGCAGTAGCTCTCGAGCAGATATATGAAATGCGCTTGCACCGGATTACTCTATCGAAACGGCCGACACGAAGCCCGGTTGTTTTCGCCCTGCACCGGGCAGTGGCGGGGTGGACGGGCGGCGCCGAAGTCCGCTGCGATAATTGCCAAGGAACGCCGGTCCTATTGAGACACGCTGACACCCAACGGCACCCCCCGATGCGCAGAATATCGATACGGCTATGGATCATGGGCACACTGCTCTCGAGCGCTGCCGCGGTGCACGCGCAATCGCGACCCGCGGTCGTCGAGCTATTCACCTCGCAAGGCTGCAGTTCGTGTCCGCCCGCCGAAGCCTATGTCGGCGAACTCGTGCAGCGCCCGGACGTCCTCGCGCTGACCTTTCACGTCGATTACTGGGACGATCTTGGTTGGCGCGATCTCCATGGATTGCCCGCAGCGACACAGCGCCAGCGCACCTATGCCCGCGCGCTTGGGCTTTCGTCGGTCTATACGCCGCAAATGGTCATCGACGGCAGCGGTGATTTTGTCGGCACCGATCGACCTCGGATCACGCGCGCCTTGGCGCAGGCGCGTGCGGGCGTCGCGGTCGCGCTGTCGGTCGCGAAGCCCGATATCTCGATCGACCTCGGCGGCCAAACGGGCGCAGCGCCTTGCGAGGTGCTGCTGGTCGCCTTTGCGCGCAGCGCGGTCTCGAGCATCGGGCGCGGCGAGAATGCGGGACGCACGATCGAGGAATTCAACATCGTGCGCGAATTGCGCGTGCTCGGCCGCTGGGACGGCCGACCGCAGCAATTCCGGGCGCGCGTCGATTCCTTGCCGGGCGATGCGACCGATGTCGCGGTGCTGGTTCAGCGCCTCGGGCAAGCGCCGATCATCGGGGCCGCGAGCGCGCGCTTGCGCTAGCGTATTGCGGCCGGCTCGTTCGGCGCCAGTGGACGAATCCGCGGCGAGCGGGTAGCGTTCTGCCAAAGAACCGATTCGAGCCGGCAGGAACTTCCCATGAGCCATTGTCGCCTACCCGCATTGATTGCAGCGCTCGGGATCATCGGCGCATGCGCGCCTGGTGCCGCCTGCGCGGCGGCCGAGGCTGAGGCGCCGGCGACGGTGTTCCAAGGACTCGACATTTTTCGCCTCGAGTGCGCAACCGATCCGCAGATTCGTCCCGACGGCAAACTGGTCGCCTATGCTCGGCGCAACTACGAGATCTGGTCGGATCGGGCGCGCCAGTCGATATGGCTCGTCGATGTCGACACCGGCACCCAGTCGCCGCTCGTGACCGGCCCGGGCTCATACCTCTCACCCCGCTGGTCGCCCGACGGTACGCGGCTTGCGTATGTGGCGGTCGAGGAGGGTCACGCGCAGCTCATGGTCCGCTGGATGCAATCCGGCACGGCCGCGCGGATCGCGGATTTGATCGATGCACCCCGATCGCTGGCCTGGTCGCCGGACGGCCGATCGCTTGCCTTCGAGATGTTCGCGGCGCTCGACAAGGCGAAACTCGGCGAGGCGCCGAAAAAGCCGGAGGGCGCGAAATGGGCCGAGCCGCTCGAGCTCATCAGCGACGTCAATTACCGCTCCGACGACGAGGGCTATGCCAAGCCCGGCTACTCCCACGTCTATGTGGTCTCGAGAGACGGCGGGACGGCGCGCGAGCTCACGAGCGGACCGTACGATGAGGCCGGACCGATTTCCTGGATGCCCGACGGCAAATCGCTGCTCGTGAGCGGCAACCGTCACGAGGGTTGGCGGCTCGATCCGCTGGTGTCCGCGATTTACGAGATCACGCTCGCCGATTCGGGCGTTACGGAATTAACCGACCGCGCGGGCCCGCGTGTCGATCCGCAGGTTTCGCCCGATGGGCGCGCAATCGCTTTCATCGGCTTCGAGGATCGGCGCCGCGGCTACGAGAACGCGAAGCTGTATCTCGCGGACCGGTACGGCAAGAACCCGAAGTCGCTGACCGACGCGCTCGACCGGTCGGTGAGCGATGCGCACTGGGACGCCGACGGCCGTGGCATTTACTTTCAATTTACCGACCACGGGGTCACGAAGCTCGCTCACGTGACGCTGGGCGGCCATATCGACACAATCGCGTCCGGCCTCAGCGGCGCGGAACTCGATCGCCCGTATTCGGGCGGTCGATTCTCGGTTTCGGCGAACGGGGTGGTTGCGTTCACGAGCGGCGATTCGCAGCGCCCGTCGGACGTCTCGGTCGCGAAGGGCGGCCATGCGCGCCGCCTCACGAACCTGAATTCTGCGCTGTTCGCCGAGAAGTCGATTGCTGCGGCGCGCCCGTTGCCGGTGCGCTCCGCGTTCGATCAGCGCCCGATCGACGCATGGCTCGTGATGCCGCCGAACGCTGAACACAGCAAGCGCTACCCGCTGATCCTCGAAATTCATGGCGGCCCGTTTGCGAGCTATGGTCCGCTATTCTCGACCGACGATCAGCTCTATGCGGCCGCAGGCTTCGCGGTCGTCTATTCGAATCCGCGCGGCTCGACCTCCTATGGCGACGAATTCGCGAATCTGATCACGCACGACTACCCGAGCCATGACTACGACGATCTCATGAGCGTCGTCGATGCGGCGATCGCGACCGGTGACATCGATGCGAATCAGTTGTTCGTCACGGGCGGCTCCGGCGGCGGCGTGCTCACCGCATGGATCATCGGCCGTACCCCGCGATTTCGAGCCGCGGCCGTGCAAAAGCCCGTGATCAACTGGGCCGCCTGGGTGTTGACCACCGACATCTACCCGTTTGCGGCCAAATATTGGTTTGCCAAGCCGCCCTGGGAGGATCCGGACAGTTATTGGAAACACTCGCCGCTCTCGCTCGTGGGCGCGGTGACGACGCCGACGCTGCTGGTCGTCGGCGATCGCGACTACCGCACGCCGGTGAGCGATGCCGAACAGTATTACCAGGCGCTGCAACTGCGCCGCATTCCGACCGCGCTGCTCAAAGTGCCGGGCGCATCGCACGAAAGCATTGCCGCGCGACCGTCGCAGTCCGCCGCGAAGGCAAGCGCCATCATTGCCTGGTTCGAGCGATACCGGACCGAGGCGCGGCCCTGAAACCCGCCCGCAATCCGGGCGTACGCTTCGATCGCAGCTGGATCGATTCGATTCGCGTCAATCGGAGTGCGATCGAGCGGCGCGTCGAGTCGCTTGCGGGCCGCCGAACCGTCAAGAACGCATGGCAAGCTGCATGGCTGCTCAAAGCGGTGAGCTGCCTCGATCTGACCACGCTCGCGGGCGACGATACGCCCGGCCGCGTCGAGCGGCTCTGCGCTAAGGCGCGCGTTCCGGTCCGTCCGGACTTGATCGAGGCGCTCCAGTTGGAGCGCAGACTCGAGGTCGGTGCAGTTTGCGTCTACCACGCGATGGTCGGCACCGCGGTCGCGGCGCTCGCGGGCACGGGGATCCCCGTGGCCGCTGTTTCGACCGGTTTCCCCGCAGGCCAGACGCCGATGCAGACCAAGCTCGCCGAGATCGATGCATCGGTCGCCGCCGGCGCCCGTGAAATCGACATCGTGATCTCGCGCCGTCATGTGCTGACCGGGGATTGGCAGGCGCTCTATGACGAGGTGGCCGCGTTTCGCACGGCCTGCGGCGCTGCGCACGTCAAGGCGATTTTGGCAACCGGCGACTTGGGATCGATCGAGCGGGTCGCCAAGGCATCGACGGTGTGCATGATGGCGGGCGCCGACTTCGTGAAGACATCGACCGGCATGGAGGCGGTCAATGCGACGCTGCCCGTCAGTTTGGCGATGTTGCGCACGATTCGCGATTACGCCGAGCGCACCGGCGTGCGGATCGGATTCAAGCCGGCCGGCGGCATCGGCAGCGCGAAACAAGCGCTCGCGTATTTAATCCTCGTCAAAGAGGAGCTCGGGTGTGCCTGGCTCACGCCGGCGCTGCTGCGCATCGGCGCCTCGCGCTTGCTCGCGGACATCGAGCGCCAACTCGAACATTTCGTGAGCGGCCGCTATTCCGCGGCGCAGCGCCACGCACTGGGGTAGACCGATGAGCGATGTCGCCGCGATCTTCGAGACGATGAGCTACGGGCCGGCCCCGGAGGCCGACGCCGCCGCCCGCGCGTGGCTCGCCGCTCATGGCGCGCGCTTCGGGCTCTATATCAACGGGCAGTGGGTCGCGCCGGTCGGTGCCGCCGCGACATTCGACTGCCGCAATCCGGCGACCGGCGAGCACCTTGCCGCGATCGCGATCGCGGGGCCCGCGGACGTCGACGCGGCGGTTGCGGCCGCAGCCGCCGCAGCGCCGGCCTGGGCCAAGCGCCGCGGCCACGAGCGCGCGCGCGTGCTCTATGCGCTCGCGCGCCTCGTGCAGAAGTCGAGCCGCGTGCTCGCCGTGCTCGAAAGTCTCGACAACGGCAAGCCAATCCGGGAAACCCGCGACATCGATGTGCCGCTGGTGGCGCGGCATTTCTATCATCATGCCGGCTGGGCCCAGCTGCTCGCGCAGGAGGCGCCGCAGATGCTGCCGCTCGGCGTGGTCGGGCAGGTGATTCCGTGGAATTTTCCGCTGCTGATGCTCGCGTGGAAGCTCGCGCCTGCGCTCGCCTGCGGCAACACCGTGGTGCTCAAGCCGGCCGAATTCACGAGCCTGACCGCGCTCTATTTTGCCGAGCTCTGCAGCGAGGCGGGCGTTCCGCCGGGTGTCGTGAACATCGTGACCGGCGCCGCCGAGACCGGGCAGGCGCTCGTCGATCACCCGGTCGTCGCCAAAATCGCGTTCACGGGATCGACCGAGGTCGGTCGCATGATCCGCTCGCGGACCGCCGGCAGCGGCAAGCGACTCAGCCTGGAACTCGGCGGCAAATCGCCGTTCATCGTATTGGAGGATGCCGATCTCGACGGCGCGGTCGAGGGTCTGATCGACGCAATCTGGTTCAACCAGGGCGAGGTTTGCTGCGCCGGTTCGCGGCTGCTCGTCGAAGAGAGCGTGGCGGCGCGCCTGCTCGAGAAGATCAAGGCACGGCTCGCGAATTTTCGGATCGGC
Organism: Steroidobacteraceae bacterium; assembly: GCA_049517075.1. GTDB lineage: Bacteria > Pseudomonadota > Gammaproteobacteria > Steroidobacterales > Steroidobacteraceae > Bog-1198. The sequence continues at coordinate 14,211 of JBEKSM010000037.1, forward strand.
AACCCGCTCGACAAGTGTATCGACATGGGTGCGATCGTCGATCCGATTCAGCGCGAGCGCATCGACCGTTTGGTCGGCCAAGCCGAGTCCGAAGGGGGGCAGGTCTGGCGCGCACCGCTGGGCTTTCCGGCCGCGGGCAGTTATTACCCGCCGACGCTGATCACGCATCTCGGCAGTGCGAATACGGCGTGGCGCGAGGAGATTTTCGGACCCGTGCTGGCGGTCATGAGCTTCCGCAGCGTCGCCGAGGCGCAGCAACTCGCCAACAACAGCCGCTACGGACTCTCCGCGACGATCTGGTCGGAGAACATCAACCGCGCGCTCGAGCTCGCGAATGCGGTCAAGGCCGGCGTCGTCTGGATCAATTGCACCAACCAGTTCGACGCAGCATGTCCCTTCGGCGGCATCAAGGAATCGGGGTACGGCCGCGAAGGCGGCCTGCTCGGCTTACAGGAATACCTCAAGCCGCCGCGCGAATGGCTCGCCGAAACGACGGTGCGTCTGCCCGCCGGTGAGCTGCGGTCAGGCGCATCGGGCGGCGATCCGATCGACAGGACCGCGAAGCAATACATCGGCGGCCGGCAGATGCGGCCCGACGGCGGTGAGACGCGGCTCGTCGCGACCCACGACGGCAGAGCGGCGGGGCGCGTGAGTGCGGGCAACCGCAAGGACATCCGCGACGCCGTCGAGGCGGCCTGCGGTGCCGAGAGCTGGGCCAAGGCCACGGCACACCTGCGCGCGCAGATCCTGTACTTCATTGCGGAGAATTTGAGCATTCGCGCGCGGGAGTTCAAAGCGCGGCTCGTCGATCTCACGGGCGTCACGGCGGCCGCGGCGCGCCGCGAAGTCGCCGCGAGCATCGAGCGCCTGTTCAGCTATGCGGCCTGGGCCGACAAGTTCGAGGGTGCGGTGCATCGACCGCCGGCGCGTCAGCTCGTACTCAGCGTGCACGAGCCGCTGGGCGTGATCGGGGTCGTTTGCCCCGATGCGCTGCCGCTGCTCGGTTTGATATCACTGATCGCGCCGGTGATCGCGCTCGGCAATCGCTGCGTCGCGGTGCCGTCCGAGCGCTATCCGCTGCTCGCGACGGATTTTTACCAAGTGCTCGACACCTCCGATCTACCCGGCGGTGTCGTCAACATCGTCACGGGGGCGAGCGAGTCGCTCGCCAAAACGCTGGCCGAGCACGACCAGCTCGACGGCCTCTGGTACCACGGCACGGCAGCCGGATCGCGGCTCATCGAGGCCGCGTCGATCGGTAATTTGAAACGCACCTGGGTCAATGACGGGCATGCGCGCGATTGGTGGTCGCCGCAGTCCGGCGAGGGCCGCGCATTTCTCGCCGCGGCGAGCCAGGTCAAGACGATCTGGCTGCCCTACGGCGACTGAAAGCCCCCAGGCTTGAGCTCAAGTTCCCCCGCGCAGCGCCGAAATCTAGTAGGCACCTCTCTTTGGGAGGAGCTAACGGCGGACGTCCTGGCAGGCGCGATCCAGCATCGTCTGCATCCCGACCGGGGAGCACTTAACTTAATGAGCGCCGCCGCGATGAACACGCAAAGACCCGGCATGCGACGCATCCTGGTCATCGATGACAACCTGGCGATCCATGAGGATTTTCGCAAGGTCTTGGGCTTGGATCCGGCGGTCGCGGCGCAGGCGGAATTGCGCGCCGCGCAAGCGCTGCTGCTCGGCGAGCCGGCACCCGGCATCGAGCGCCCTAGCTTCGATATCAGCTTCGCGCCGCAAGGGCGCGACGGCGTCGCCTTGGTGCAGCAAGCACTCGGCGCGGGCCGCCCGTTCGCGATGGCATTCGTCGACATGCGGATGCCGCCCGGCTGGGATGGCCTCGAGACGATCGAGCGGCTCTGGGCCGTCGATCCACGCGTGCAGGTCGTGATTTGTTCAGCGCATTCCGACTACGACTGGATCGACGTCGTGCGCCGGCTCGGCCACTCCGACCAGCTGCTCGTGCTGCGCAAGCCGTTCGAGCCGATCGAGGTGCTCCAGTGCGCCAACGCCATGACCCGCAAATGGCAGAACGAGCGCGCGATGCGCGGCCAACTCGCCTCATTAGAACAGGTCGTCTCGGTGCACACGGCCGGGCTCGAGGCCGCGAATCGGCAGCTGCGTCATCTGGCGACCCACGATGTATTGACCGGGCTGCCGAATCGCGTGCTGCTCGAGGACCGCGTCACGCATGCGCTCGCGCATGTCCATCGGGACGGGCAATCATTTGCGCTGCTGTTGTGCGATCTCGATCGTTTCAAGCTCATCAACGACTCGCTCGGCCACCGCGCCGGCGACCAGCTGCTGCAGGAAATCGCGCGGCGCCTCGCCGCCGTGGTGCGCGAAATCGACACGGTTGCGCGCAGGGGCAGCGACGAATTCGTGCTGGTATTGAATCCGGTCGGTGATCGCACCGAAGCCGTTGCGGTGGCGCGCCGGGTCATCGACGCGATGCAGCCGCCCGTCGACATCGCCGGCATCAGCATCCATGCGAGCCCAAGCATCGGGATCGTGCTATGCCCGTCCGACGCCGAGACGCTGGAAACGATATTTGCACGCGCCGATGCGGCGCTGTACGCGGCGAAACAGCGCGGCCTCAACAGCATCCAGTGCTATGAGGCCGGCATGGACATGGGCGCGCCCGACAAGGTGCGCTTCGAGAGCGAACTACACCAGGCGCTCGCGCGCCAGCAGTTCGAACTGCATTACCAGCCCAAGGTCGACATGCAGAGCGGCGCGGTGCATAGCGCCGAGGCATTGGTGCGGTGGCGCCATCCCGATCGGGGGCTCATACCGCCCGCCGAATTCATCCCGATCGCCGAGGAGTGCGGGCTGATCGGCGCGATCGGCGAATGGGTCGTGCGCGAGGCCTGTCGCCAAGGGCGCGCCTGGCAACTCGCCGGCCTGCCGTCGCTGCGCATCTCGGTGAATCTGTCGGCGGCGCAGTTTCGCGCCGGCAGCGTCATTGAAACGATTCGCCGCGCGCTCGCCGATGCGGCGTTCGAAGCGCGATTCCTCGAGGTGGAGCTCACCGAAAGCGCGGTCATGAGCGATCCGGAGGAGTCGATCAAGATCCTCGAGCAGCTCAGCGAGATGGGCATTCTGGTCTCGGTCGACGATTTCGGCACCGGCTATTCGAGCATGAGCTATTTGCGCCGACTGCCGATCGACAAACTCAAGATCGACCGCAGTTTCATCAGCGAAATCACCGCGCGCGCCGACGACGCGAGCATCGTGCAGGCGATCGTTTCGCTCGCGCACAGCCTGCGCCTCAAGGTGGTCGCCGAAGGTGTCGAAACGGCCGACCAGCTGGAGTTTCTGCGCGAGCTCGCCTGCGATCAGTATCAAGGTTATTACTTCAGCCGTCCGTTGCCGGAGAGTGCGTTTGCCGCGCTGATGCGCAGTGATCGCGCCAACCGGCGGGATTTCATGCAGGGCGATGCGATGCGCACGCACAGCAAACTCGCGGCCTACCGGCGAAAATAGTCCCGTAGCCGCCGGATTGAACGGCCGTGGATGGTACCTAGCGGGGTCGGTAATCCCGCGATACCCGATTGCGCCGAATAGGCGGATGCTGCAATCCCGGTCAATGCCGGGAGGGTGGGGTATCATCATGCGGCAGATGCGGTGCGGTCGGTGGATTCCGGGGCTGCTGATCGGCGCGCTCTGCGCGCTGCCGATCGGCATTTGCTCTGCGGACGGGGCGCCACAGCCGCCGGGCGCGGATCTGTATGCGGAGTTTTGCTCGAGTTGCCACGGCATCGGCGGACACGGGGACGGGCCCGTTGCCACGAGCTTGAAACGCAAGGTGCCCGACCTGACGCTGCTCGCGCAGCGCCATGGCGGAGTTTTCCCGGCCGCGCAGGTCCACCGGATCGTCGATGGACGCAGCGTGCCGCGCGCCCATGGGTCGCTCACGATGCCGGTTTGGGGGCGGGAGTTCTTTGGTTTCGAGCCCGACGACGCCACGCATCGGCGGCGCGTCGCGGAATTGATCGATCAGCTGGTCGAGTATTTGAATTCCATCCAAGAGGGCGCTCGCTGAAGTGAGCGCAACGAACTCCCTCGGTCGCGGAGCAAGTCATGGCAAATTCTGATTTCAAGCGAATTCTCGTTGCGATCGCCGACCCCGCCGCGGGCGTCGATAATGCGATCCGGCGCGCGAGCGCGATCGCGCACAAAATGGACGCGAGCATCGAGTTGTTCCATGCGATGCCCTCGGTCGTTTCCGCCGGGATCGCGCATGCGGACGCCGAGCATTTCACGCGCGCCGAAGCCCAGGAGAGCCGCCGCCGGCTGGAGCGGACCGCGAACCGGCTGCGCCGCGAGGAACTCATCGTGACGACCCACGTGCAGACGGGGTATCCGGTCCATGAATCGATCCTGCGCCAGGTCCGCAGCACGAAGCCGGACCTCGTGATCATCGAGGCGCGCAAGCACAACGTATTCGCTCGTTTGCTGCTGACGCAGACCGATTTCGAACTGATCCGCGGTTGTCCCGTGCCGCTGTTGATCGTCAAAGGGCGTGCCGCGTGGCGCAGTCCGCGCATACTGGCGGCGCTCGATCCGTTTCATGGCAGCGACCAGTCGCGCGATCTCGATGCGCAGATCGTCGCCGCCGCAAGGGCGATCGGCACGGCGTTCCGCGGCTCCGTGCACGCCGCGCATATCTACCGGCCGCTCGAGCAGTCGCTGCTCGGCGTGCCGATCGGCCCGGTCATCATGGAGCCGATCCTCGCGCAGGAGAGGGCCTATAAGCGCGCAGTCCGGCGCCAATTCATCGAGGCCGTCGGCGACTACGGAATATCGCGCGCCAAAACGCACTTGGTCAGCGGTGATGCACGAACCGAAATCCCGGTGCTTGCGCGCTCGATCAGCGCCGGGCTCGTCGTCATGGGCGCGACCTCGCGCTCCGGACTGAAGCGGATTTTCATCGGCAGCACCGCCGAGCACGTGCTCGACAGCCTGCAATGCGATGTCCTGGTCGTGAAGGCTGCGAAGTGAGCCGACGCGGCACTGCCCGGCGCTAGACGCCCGGGTTCACGGGCTCGCAAGTCCGCAGCGCGCGCCTTCAGCCGTGGCCCGCTCGCGCAGCCGCGGGAGCCGCGATCTGTCCAAAGCGCCGATCCCGGCTCGCAAAATCGGCAAGCGCTTGGTCGAGGCCTTGCGTATCGAAATCCGGCCACAGGCAGTCGACGAACAGCAGCTCGGCATACGCGCATTCCCACAGCAGAAAGTCGCTCAAGCGCTTCTCGCCGCCGGTGCGGATCAGCAAGTCGACCTCGGGCACACGCGCGGTCGAGTGATCGACCGCGGCAAGCTGCTCGAGGAAGCGCGCGCGATCGATCTCGGCGCCCGCGCTCAGGCGCCGGCAGGTCTCGATGAGGCTGTACTGCGCCGAGTAATCCACGGCGATGCGCAGGTGCATGCCCGATGAGCCCGCGGTCGCGAGTTCGCAGCGTTCGATGAGCTCGACCAAGCCGGCGCCGAGCCGATCGCGCCGGCCGATCACGTTGAGGCGGATCGACTGTTCGATGCAGCGCTCGGTCTGCGTCAAGAGATGCTGGCGCAGCAGCGTGAACAGTGCGCTGACCTCCGCCTGCGGCCGCTCCCAATTGGCGGCCGAGAACGCATACAGCGTCAGCGTGTCGATGCGCCGGCGCGCGGCCGCCTCGACGATCGCGTCGACGGTCTTCGCGCCGGCGCGGTGGCCCGCGCTGCGCGGCAGATGGCGGCGCGAGGCCCAGCGGCCGTTGCCATCCATGATGATTGCGATGTGCATTGCGAAGTACTCTATATTGCGAAGTTCACGAGCAAAAAAACTCAAGCGCGGCGCGTGGCCTTGATCACGGCCTCGACATGATCGAGATAGCGGTTCAGCGCGCTGCGTCCGAGTGCCGTGAGCCGGTAGACGGTCTTGGGGCGCCGCTCCTCGAACGACTTCGTGCAAGTCAGGTATTTTGCCTCCTCGAGCTTGCGCGCGTGCGCACTCAAGTTGCCGTCGCTGACGTTGAACAGGGATTTGAGTTCGGAGAACGAGAGTTCCTCGCGCACCGCGAGCGTACTCATGATGCCGAGGCGCACGCGCTCGTAGACCAGCCGATCGAATCGGGACTCGTCCGTTTCGCTGCGTGTGCCGGACACCGTGGCTAACTTCGGGCGCTTGCGCGCCGCGGCCTCTTCGGCGTTGCGGACACTAGGTTTCGCTGCCATGACCCATGCGCCCAATCAGGAATCCGAACAGCACATGCAAACCGCCGAAGCCGGCGCCGAGCATCAGGATCTGCAAATCGTCGGGCACGAGCAACGCCAGCAGGCCGAGGCCCACGAAGCATCCGCCCATGACGCCGATCGTGCGCGTCGTCGGCACGCTCGCAGCGACCAAGGCGCAGCCGTAGAGCAGCAACCAGCTGCCGGGAATTGCATGCAGATTGCCGGACGACCAATGGACCGCGGTCATGACCGCGCCGGCGAACAAGCAGGGCAGCAGCGCGAATGCAAACTTGCGAATCGGCGTCCCGGAGAGCGCGAGTCCGCGCAGCGACGAGGGCCGGATCACGAGCGCACCGCCAAGGCCACCGGCGAGCACCGCGGCGGTGAGCCAAATCGCAAACCAATGCCGATGCAAGCCCGGCGTAGAAGCCAAAACGCCCGCGATCAATCCGACCGCCCCCATTGCGATGCCGGCAGACCCGGGTACTGCGAACGAGGTCGCGGATTCCATGGACGCGCGGATGTAGCGTAGCGATGCCGCCGCATGGGAATCGAGTTGGATCGCCTCGGCGGATGGCATGGGGTGGTTCGCGAGCTTGGGCACGTCGGTAAGTCTCTTATAGTGGCCGTGTAACGTCAAGTACTCTGCGTTGCAAAGTAACAGGGATGGGTTCAGCGTGAGATTCTATCGGTTCGCTGAGCGCTCGAGGTCGGGTCGAGGCACCCGGAATTCACTGGCCGCGATGCTTCTGCCGTGCAGCATCGCGCTGGCAGGCTGCGGATCAGGCGGCAACTCGAGCCCGAGCGCGCCGCCACCGCCACCACCCAGCGCGAGCAGCACCGACGTAACCACCTACCACAATGACACGATGCGCACCGGGCAGTCGCTCGCTGAACAGACGCTCACGCCGCAGAACGTCGCGCAGGCCAGCTTCGGCCTGCTGCTCAAGCTTCCGGTCGACGGCAAGGTCGATGCGCAGCCGCTCGTGCTGCATGCGATCACGATGGGCGACAGCGCGGTCCACGACGTCGTCTACGCGGCGACCGAACACGATAGCGTCTATGCGTTCGACGCCAAGTCGGGTGCGACGCTCTGGCAAGTGAGCTTACTCGTGGCCGGCGAGACGCCGAGCGACGCCCGCGGTTGCGACCAGGTGATCCCGGAAATCGGCATCACGGCGACGCCCGTGATCGACCGCAAGGCCGGCAGCCTGTTCGTCGTCGCGATGTCGAAGGATGCTGCGGGTGCGTATCACCAGCGCCTGCATTCCTTGAGCTTGGTTACCGGCGCGGAGAACGCGATGAGCCCGACTTCAATCACGGCCTCGGTGCCCGGCACCGGCGCGCCCGCGACGCAAAGCGGCCAAGTCGTATTCGATCCCGGCCAATACAAGGAGCGTTCCGCGTTGCTGCTCTCGCAGGGCGTGATCTATACCTCGTGGGCCTCGCATTGCGACATCAACAATTACACCGGTTGGATCATCGGCTACGCCGAAGCGAATCTTGCGCAAACCGCGGTGTTCAATGCCGAGCCGAGCGGCGATGACGGCGGAAGTCAAGGCCGCGCCTCGTTTTGGAACTCGAATTCGGGACCGGCAGCCGACGCGAACGGCGTCATCTATGCGATGAGCGCGAACGGCGTTTTCGACACCACGCTGACCGCCGGCGGCTTCCCGAGCGGCAACGACTACGGCAATTCGATTCTCAAACTCACGGCGACGAGCGGCAACACGATGGCGGTGCTCGATTACTTCACGATGTACAACGCCAATCCCGAGAGTGCCGATGATCTCGATTTGGGATCCGGCGGCTTGTTGCTGCTGCCCGACCAGCTCGACGCATCGGGCAATGCCCGTCATCTGGCGGTGGGCGCGGGCAAGGACGCGAATCTCTATGTCGTCGATCGGGACAACTTGGGCAAGTTCAACACGACCAGTAACATGAACGCGTACCAGTTCTTTGCAGGCGCCTTCCCGAGTTCCGGATGTGCGGCCGGGGTATATGGTGCGCCGGTCTACTTCAACGGCATGGTCTACACCGACGCCGTCGGCGACTTTATCCGCGGCTACCGGCTCGCGGCCGCGAAATTTCCGGCGCAGGGCGCGACCGTCACGGTCACAACCCAAACGAGCCAAGTGTTTTGTTACCCCGGGCCGCCGCTTTCGGTATCCGCGAACGGCGCGAACAACGGCATCCTCTGGGCCGTCGAGAACTCATCGTCACAAGCCGTGCTGCACGCCTACGATGCCGGAAATCTTTCGACCGAGCTCTACAATAGCGCGCAGGCCGGCACGCGAGACCAGTTCGGTCCCGGATCCAAGTACACACCGCCGACGATTGCGAACGGCAAGGTATTCGTGGGCACACAAGCCGACAACAGCACGAGCCCGCCCGGACAGAATTACCTCGCGGTATTCGGGCTGCTTTGAGCCGCCTCCGCGGGATAGCCGACCGACTGTGCGAACAGCACGCGCTGTGCGGCGCGCAATCCGAGCTGCGATGCGAGCGCGGCCCGATTGCAATTGTGAAACCACGCGGCGAGCCCTTCGGCGGCCGCGAATAGATAGACGTTGCCCGCGATCAGGCCCGTGTCCACGTAATAATAGGACTTCTGGACTTCGGGCTCGTGCAGACCGGGCTCATCGAATCCTTCGGTGTGCAGCAGGCGCTCCAGGTCGACGACATAAATGAGCTGCACCGGCGCCTTCGCCTCGATGCCGCGCTGTCCCGGCGTCAAGGCCGCGGTCCGCAGGTCCCCGCGGGCAACCAAGTCGAGGCGATGCGCGAGCGCGTCGTAGCGATAGGCGCAGTCGCGCATTGCGACAAAGACGCCGATCTCGTGCGAGTTGCTCGCCGATGCGGCGGTGCGGCCCGGCAGTCCGAACGGACCGGCCTTGCGGTTCACGCCGCAGCCAGCCCAGAGCAGATTCGACAGGATTTGCGGCGACAGCGGCGCCTCGCTGATTTGCCGCGTCGTCTGCCGGCGCTGCAGCGCGTGAAACACCGTCATCGTGCAATCGCTTGCGGGCACGGGCAATTCGATCGTCTGGATCGATGCAATCATCACTGGCTCCCTGGGTTGGCCGAGCGTAGCTTAGCGGCCCTAAGGCCGCCGTGCCGCCCTGCGCAGGCGCGGCTGCAATAGAATCGGCCCTGCGCCGGTCTTCTTTGCAAAGGAGCACCTATGCCACAGTTGAACCCGCGTTGGTCGATCGCCTCATTGACCTTGTTGGCGCTTGCCGTGATCGGCGTTGCAGTCGTCCGCTCGCCGCTGCACGCGGCCGAATCCGCGGTCGAGCTCGCACCGCCCGCGCTCGATAACCCGAAGGCCGCGGGCGCGCCGCAGACGGCAGTTCTCGCAGGCGGCTGTTTCTGGGGCGTCCAGGGAGTCTTCGAGCACGTGCGCGGTGTGCAACGCGTCGTCGCGGGTTACGCGGGCGGCGATCAGTCGACCGCCGAATACGAGACCGTGAGTTCGGGCAGCACCGGACATGCGGAGTCGGTCAAGATCACGTTTGATCCCGCGCAAATCTCGTTTGGCCAGATCCTGCAAATCGCCTTCTCGGTGGTCCATGATCCGACGCAGCTGAACCGCCAGGGTCCCGACGTCGGTACGCAGTATCGCTCGGCGGTTTTTTATGTCGATGAAACCCAGAAGCGGATCGCCGAGACCTATATCCGTCAGCTGGACGACGCGCACGTTTTTCCACGACCGATCGTCACGCGCGTCGATGCGCTCAAGGGCTTCTTTCCCGCCGAGGACTACCACCAGGATTATCTGGTTCATCATCCGACCGCGGCCTATATCGCCTATTTCGACCTGCCCAAGGTCGAGAACTTCAAGCGCAGCTTCCCCGCGCTCTACAACGAGCGGCCGGTACTCGCGGGCGGCTCATAGGCATAGTGGATGAAACCCAGATTGCGAGCGAGCCGGTCGTAGAGTTGCCGAGCGACCGCATTTGATTGTTGCGTGAGCCAATAGGGGCTGTTGACGCCCGCCGCCTTGGAGGCCTCGGCGACCGCTTCGATGAGCCGGCGCCCGCAACCCGTGCCGCGCGCGGCGGGCTCTACGTAGAGATCCTGGAGGTAACACGCCCGCAACGTCGACCAGGTATCTTCGTGATATAGAAAATGCACGATGCCGATCAATTGATCGTCGGTATCGCGCGCACCGAGGCCATGAATGCGTCCGTCGTGCAGCCGCGCCCAGGTCGCCGCCGTGACCTCGGGTGGCAGATCGACTTCATAGAAGCGCTGGTACCCGGACCACAACTGGGCCCAGCGCGTGTACTCCGACTCGCGCAGCGGTGCGATGCGAATCGGCGCAGCGGACGACATTACAGCGCAACCCGCTTGATCGCAGTGGCTAAGGATTTGGGCATCGTGAACTCCTAAAACTTGACTCGCGGGCGCGTGATTCTATGTCTATAGTGCTCGATCAACAAATGGCGTGAACTCGGGTCCGCCGGATGAAGCACATGAAAACGCGATTTGCGTGCTTGTTGATGCTGTGGCCGCTGCTGTTCGCAGCGCCGGCGCCCGCGGCTGCCGCCCCCGATGAACCGGCGCTCGTCGTGTTTGCGGCCGCCTCGCTGACCAACGTGCTTCAGGAACTCGGCGATGGGTTCACGCGCGAAACCGGCATCGCGGTCAAATTCTCGTTCGCCGCGAGTTCTGCGCTCGCGCGCCAAATCGAAAATGGCGCGCCGGCCGACGTATTTTTTTCGGCGGACATCGAGTGGATGGACTATCTGCAAAGCCGCGGCTTTGTCGATCGCGCGAGCCGCCACGACGTCGTCGGCAATCGGCTGGTGCTGATTGCGCCGGCCGATAGCTTGATTCAATTGAAGATCGCGCCCAATTTTCCGATCGCCGATGCGCTTCAAAAGGGCCGTCTCGCGACCGGCGATCCGGATGCGGTGCCGGTTGGGCGCTATGCGAAAGCGGCGCTCACGAATCTCGGCGTCTGGAGCGCGGTCGAGCCTCGTTTGGTGCGTGCCGACAGCGTGCGCGCGGCCTTGACGTTCGTCGATCGCGGCGAGGTGCCGCTCGGCATCGTCTACGAAACCGACGCGCTGATCGACAAGAACGTGCGTATCGTCGATGTATTTCCCGCAGATACGCACGAGCCGATCGTCTACCCGATCGCCTCGATCGCGAAGCGCGGCCCCGATGCCGCGCGATTCGTCGCCTATATTCGCGGGCCCGCGGGCGACTTGGTATTCAAGGCCTACGGCTTCACGCCCTTGCATTAAACGCCCAACGGCAGCGCGGTCGATTCCTTGATCACGGTCACCGCAACCGATGAGTTGACCGATTGTACGCAGGGGATTCTCGATAGATAGTCGAGATAAAATGCTTCGAATGCCTTGATGTTCTTGGTCACGATCTTGAGCAGGAAATCCCATTCGCCGGTCAGCGTATAGCACTCGAGCACTTCACTGCGATCGCGGATCGCGGCCTCGAAGGTTGCGATCGCATCGCGTCCGGTCGTCGAGAGCTTCACGTGCGCGAGGATCGTGACGTCGAGCCCGAGCGCGGCCCGATCGAGCAAGGCGACGCGCTTCTTGATTACGCCGGTCTTCTCGAGCTGCTGGATGCGCCGCCAACAGGTCGTCGTGGATTGGCGTGCGCGCGCGGCAACATCCGCGACCGAGAGCGCGCCTTCCTGCTGCAGAATGTCGAGGATCCGCAAATCGATCGAATCGAGCGTGGGCCGATACATACGTTCCATTATGAGACATTTTTCGGTACAAACGTACTTAGTTTTTGGGATACCGACCAATAAACCACCAATGCCTGTCGGAGCGACGTAAGATCGCCGCCATGCGAAATCGATCGCGCCTGCACGTACCGCGAACTCCGGCCCGCCCGGGTGAAGCGCCGGATTTCAGCTATGTCGATTTGTCGCCCGCGGGCGCGGTTGCGCGGCCGGAAGTCACGGCCAAATCCCGCGATATCGGCGCGCTCGCGCTCGACATGGTCAGAGTCTTGGACGATTCGCACGACGCGGTCGGCCCCTGGCATCCGCATCTCGATCCGGCCGAATTGCAGGTCGGGTTGCGGCACATGCTGCTGACGCGCATCTACGACGACCGTATGCAGCGCACGCAGCGCGCCGGCAAGATTTCGTTCTACATGCGCTCGCTCGGCGAGGAAGCGGTGTCGGTCGCGCAGTGCATGGCGCTGCGCCCGGGTGACATGCTGTTTCCGGGCTATCGCAATCAGGGCTTGCACATCACGCGCGGCATTGCGCTCGTCGACCTGATGTGCCAGCTGCTCTCGAACACCCGCGATATGTGCAAGGGCCGGCAGCTGCCGGTGATGTACCACTCCCGGCCCGGCAATATTTTCTCGATCTCCGGCAATCTCGCGACGCAGCTGCCGCAGGCCGTCGGCTGGGCGATGGCGGCGGCGATCAAGGGCGAGGATCACATTGCGTCGACCTGGATCGGCGAGGGCGGCAGCGCCGAGGCGGATTTCCACCACGCGCTGCTGTTCGCCTCCGTCTACCAGGCGCCGGTGATCATCAACGTCGTCAACAATCAGTGGGCGATCTCGACGTTTCAAGGCTACGCGGGCGGTGAGCAGCGCTCGTTCGCGGCGCGCGGGCCGGGTTACGGCATCGCCGGCATTCGCGTCGACGGCAATGATTTCCTCGCCGTCTACGCGGTCACACAGTGGGCCGCCGAGCGCGCGCGCACGGGTGCGGGACCGACGGTCATCGAACTCGTGACCTATCGTGCGGGACCGCATTCGACGAGCGATGACCCGACGCGTTATCGCGCCAAGGACGAGCCCGAGCATTGGCCGCTCGGCGATCCGATCGAGCGCCTCAAGCAGCATTTGATCAAGCAGGGCGCCTGGTCCGAGCAGCGCCACCAAGCCTTGAGCGCGGAGCTCGACGCGGCGGTCGTAGCGAGTTGGAAGCAGGCCGTGACCTTCGGCACGCTCAACGAGGGACCGCGGCTCGATCCGGATTTGATGTTCGAAGACGTCTTCAAGGAAATGCCGCAGAATCTGCTCAAGCAGCGCGCGCAAATGCGCGCCGAAAAGGGTTGACGCGCATGGCCCAGATGAACATGGTCCAGGCGCTGAACTCCGCGATGGACGTCATGCTCGGCCGCGATCCCGCAGTGATTCTCATGGGCGAAGACATCGGCTATTTCGGCGGCGTGTTCCGCACGACTGATGGCCTGCAGCGCAAGTACGGTGAACATCGCGTGCTCGATACGCCGATTGCCGAGGGCGCGATCGTCGGCGCCGCGATCGGCATGGCCGTCAACGGCCTGCGCCCCGTGGCCGAGATCCAATTCGCCGACTACATTTATCCGGGCTTCGATCAAATCGTCAGCGAGCTCGCACGCTTGCGCTATCGGACCGCGGGCGAGTTCTACGCGCCCGTGACGATACGCACGCCCTGCGGCGGCGGCATCCGCGGCGGCCAGACGCACTCGCAGAGCCCCGAGGGCATATTCACGCACGTCAGCGGCATCAAGGTCATCATGCCGTCGAATCCCTACGATGCCAAAGGGCTGCTGATCACCGCGATCGAGGACGACGATCCCGTGGTGTTCTTCGAACCGAAGCGGCTCTACAACGGGCCGTTCGACGGCGATCCCAACAAGGCCGCGGTGCCCTGGAGCACGCATCCGAAAGGCGAAGTGCCCGAAGGCCACTACAGCGTGCCGTTCGGCAAAGCCGACATCGTGCGCTCGGGGCAAGAACTCACGATCGTCACGTACGGCACGATGGTGTTCGTCGCGGCGCTCGCGGCCGCGAACGCGGGCGTGGATGCGGAAATCATCGATCTGCGCTCACTCGTGCCGCTCGATGTCGACACGATCTGCTCATCGGTCAAGAAGACCGGCCGCTGCGTCGTTGCGCACGAGGCCACGCGCTTTTCGGGTTTCGGCGCCGAGATCCTCGCGGTGATCCAAGAAGAGTGCTTTTGGGAACTCGAAGCGCCGATTCAGCGCGTCGCGGGCTGGGACACGCCGTACCCGCACGCATTCGAATGGCAATATTTTCCGGGGCCGGCGCGTGTCCAAGCCGCGATCCGGGCGGCGATGGAGCCTGCATGAGCCACTCCGGACAGTACACATTCAAGATGCCGGATCTCGGCGAAGGCACGGTCGAGGCCGAAATCGTGCGCTGGTACGTGAAGCCCGGCGATTCGGTCGTCGAAGACCAGGCGATCGTCGAAGTCATGACCGACAAGGCCACCGTCGAGGTCCCCGCGCCGGTCACCGGCCGCGTGCTGAGCGTATCCGGAACACCCGGCGACAAGGTCGCGGTTGGCTCGCCGCTGATCGTCTTCGAGAGCCAAGGGTCCGGCGGCCCCTTGCTCGCGGCAGAGGCGGGGCCTGCAGCCGCGACATTGGCGGGCCCGGCACCGGCTGCGGCGGCCGCGAAGCCGATCGTCGCCGCGAGCCGGGTCATGGCCTCGCCGGCGACCCGGCGCCGCGCGCGCGAGGCGGGCCTCGAATTGGCCACGGTCGTGGGCTCCGGACCACGCGGCCGAATCTTGCAGAGCGACGTCGTCGCCGCGAGCACGCGAGCCGGCATGACCGCGGCCGTGTCGGCGCCCGCGCCGGCGGTGGCGAAACCGCCGCCCGCCGCCACAACCGAAATCAAAGTCATTGGCCTGCGCCGCTTGATTGCGGAGCGCATGAGCGAGTCGAAGCGCACGATCCCGCACTTTGCGTACGTCGAGGAGGTCGACGTCACCGAACTCGAGTCGCTGCGCCGGCACCTCAACGAGACGCACAAGACCGATGGCCCCGGGCTCACCTACTTGCCGCTCGTGTTGCTTGCGCTCACGCGCGCGCTCAAAGCCTATCCACAATGTAATGCGCGCTATGACGCGGAGCGCGGCGTGCTCGTGCGTCACGCAGCCGTCCATGCCGGCATCGCAACCCAGACCCCCGAGGGGCTCAAGGTTCCGGTCGTGCGCGACGCGCAACGCCTATCGCTGTGGGATCTTGCGGCCGAGATTCGCCAGCTGTCCGAGCGCGCGCGGCAGAGTCGCTCCTCGCGCGAGGAATTGTCCGGCTCGACGATCACGATCACGAGTCTCGGCAAACTCGGCGGCATCGCATCGACGCCCGTGATCAACATGCCGGAGGTCGCGATCATCGGACTCAACAAAGCGGTCGAACGGCCCGTGGTCCAAGCCGGCTCGATCGTCGTACGCCGCATCATGAATCTGTCCTCGTCATTCGATCACCGCTTCGTCGACGGCTATGATGCGGCGGCGATGATTCAAACCTTGAAGGAATTGCTGGAGCATCCGGCGACGATATTCATGCCGGATCCGCTTCCGCGTGGAGCATCCTAATGGCGGCCATCATCGGCTGGTCTCACTCGCATTTTGGAAAGCATCCCGAAGAAACCGTCGAGACTCTCACTGTCGGCGCCGCGAACGCGGCGATGCGCCACGCCGGCGTTGCCGCCGCCGAGATCGACGAGATTTTCATCGGCCATTTCAATGCCGGCTTTTCGGCGCAGGATTTCACGGCCTCGCTCGTGCTGCAGGCCGATCCAAACCTGCGGTTCAAGCCGGCGACGCGCGTCGAGAATGCCTGCGCAACCGGCACCGCGGCCGTGCATCAGGGTATCCGCGCGATCGCGGCCAAGAGTGCGCGGCTCGTGCTCGTCGTCGGCGTCGAGCACATGACCGGCTGCTCGGCCGAGGAAATCGGCCGCAATTTGCTGCGCGCGTCGTATCTTCCCGAGGAGCGCGATAACCGGCTCGGATTCGCCGGGGTGTTCGGCCGAATCGCCGATGCCTATATGACCCGCTATGGAGACCAGTCCGACGCGCTCGCGCTGATTGCCGCGAAGAATCACAAGAACGGCGTCAACAATCCGTTTGCGCAAATGCGCAAGGATCTCGGCTTCGAGTTCTGCCGCACGCGGAGCGAGCGCAATCCGGCCGTGGCGGGCGTGCTCAAACGCACCGATTGTTCGCCGGTATCGGACGGCGCCGCCGCGCTCGTGCTCGCCGACGACGAGCTCGCGAAGACGATGCCGCGCGCGGTCACGTTTCGCGGCACGGCGCATGTCCAGGATTTCTTGCCGTTGGCGAAGCGCGATATTCTGCGCTTCGAAGGCTGTGCGCTCGCCTGGAAACAGGCGCTGTCCGCGGCGCGCCTGCAGCTCTCCGATCTCTCGTTCGCGGAGACGCACGATTGCTTCACGATCGCGGAACTCATGGAATACGAGGCGATGGGCTTGGCGGCGCCGGGCCGCGGCGCCGACGCGGTCAAGAACGGCACGACGACGATGCAAGGGAAACTGCCAGTGAACCCTTCCGGCGGACTCAAAGCCAAGGGCCATCCGATCGGTGCGACCGGTGTATCGATGCACGTGCTGAGCGCGATGCAATTGTGCCGCGAGGCACCCGAGGGTATGCAAGTGCCCGGAGCCACGATCGGCGGTGTGTTCAACATGGGCGGCGCGGCGGTCGCGAACTACGTGAGCATCCTGGAACGCAGCCGCTGACCGGCGCGCGGACGCCGCCGAAGATCAAGGCGGCGCGAGCTGTTCGAGGTGTGCGAGCGGATGCGCGGCGGCCGGCCAGTGATCCTCGAAAAAGACCTCGACGTCGGCCGCCGTGACGTCCGCGAGCCGCGGCGGGCGCCAACGCGGCGCGCCGTCCTTGTCGATGATCAGCGCGCGGACCCCCTCTAGAAAATCGCCTTGAATCGAGCATTGCCGCATCATGCCGAGTTCCATGCGAAAACAATCGGCCAGCGAGAGCCTGCGGCCGCGGCGCAGCTGGGCCAAGCTCACGCAGAGCATCGTCGGCGAGGCCTTTGCGATCGAGCCGAGCGTCTCCTCGGCCCACGCGGCGTATGCGGGGCGTCGCTCGCTCAACAGCGATTCGACGATCAGCGCCAGCGAGTCGTGCGCGAAATGCAGGTCGATCGCGGCGCGCAGTGCCGCGAGCGGCGCAGCATCCGGCGTCGGCGCCGGCTCCGCGCCAGCGAGTCGGCCGAGCGCTGCGCGCAAGCTCGCGGCCGCATCGGCGCCCCAGACGAGTTCGCCGAGCGCGGCTTCGAGCGCGCCGATAGCGGCGGCCGGCAAGTACAGATCGGCGAGGCCGCAGTACAGCGCGTCGGCGGCGCGAAGCTGTGCGCCCGTCAACGCGAGGTAGGTGCCGAGGCTGCCGGGCAGGCGCGAGAGAAAATAGCTGCCGCCGACATCGGGAAACAAGCCGATCGCGGCCTCGGGCATCGCCATGCGCGTGCGCTCGCCGACGATCCGCAGCCGTGAGCCCTGCGCGAGTCCCATGCCGCCGCCCATCGTGATGCCGTCGGCGAGCACCACCGTGGGCTTCGGGTAGCGGTGCAATGAATAATCGACGCCGTATTCCACGACGAAGAACGGCTCCTGCAGAGAACCCGACGCCTTGAAATTCTGGTATAGCGCGCGTATGTCGCCGCCCGCGCAAAAAGCCTTGCCGCCTGCACCGCGCAGCACAAGAGCGCGCACCGCAGGGTCCTGCGCGTATTCGCGCAGCTGCTCGCCGAGCTGCCGGACCATTTCGAACGAGAGCGCATTGAGCGCCGACGGGCGATTCAGCGTGACGAACGCAATGCCGTTCGCGAGCGTGCAGAGGATCGGCGTCGCGGCCTCGCTCGGTGCCGCGCCGCCCGCGCTCACGCGTTCTTCCAAACCGGCTTGCGCTTCTCGAAGAACGCCTGTGCGCCTTCGCGCTGATCCGCGCCGTCGAACAAGTCGATGAAGCGCTCGCGCTCGGTCGCGAGCGCCGCGGCGCGCGGCGTTCCTTGACGCGCCAGATGGATCAGCTGCTTGCTGTACTCGACCGCACGCGGACTCAAGCTGCAGGTGCGCTGGGCGATGCCGACGGCCGCCTGCCGTGCCTGGCCGCGTGCGACGACTTGCTCGACGAGCGCAATGCGCAGCGCGGTTCCCGCATCGACGCGCTCGTTGGTCAAAATCATGCGCTTCGCCCAGCCCTCGCCGACCAGCCAGGGCAAGGTCTGCGTCCCGGTGCCGCAGGGCAGCAGCCCGACCGAGGTTTCCGGCAGCGCCATCTGGGCGTGCTCTTCGGCGATGCGCAAGTCGCAGGCGAGCGCGCATTCGAGGCCGCCGCCCATCGCATAGCCGTTGATCGCCGCAATCGTGACCATGCGCGCATTCTGCAGCGCCTCGAACGCGGCACCGAAGCGCTGCGCCATCAATCGTGCCTGGACTTTGTCGCCGTCCGCGAAATTCTTGAGGTCCGCGCCGGCGCTGAAAAATTTATCGCCCTTGCCGGTGACGACGACCGCACAGACCGCCGGGTTCGCGTTCAGCGAGGCGATGATTTCGCTCAAGCCGAGCAGGCCCGCCGCCGTGAACGTGTTGGCGGGCGGATTGTTGATCGTCAGTACGGCGATCGATCCCTCGATCTGGCAGTCGATCATGGCCGATACCGCTGCGCGCCGGGAGCTTCGTTCATCGCGATTGCCCTTGTGAATAAAGTTTGATGATAGCCGAGAAATCCTCGGCGCCCGTGCCGCGCGCGCTGAACATCTGGTAGAGCTGCTGCGCGAGCGCACCGAGCATGACCGGCTGTTTGACGTGTTTCGCCGCATCGAGCGCGAGTCCGAGATCCTTGAGCATCAGATCCGCGCCGAATCCACCGGTATAGCCGCGCGCCGCGGGCACCGCATCCATGACGCCCGGGTAGGGGTTGTAGGTGTCCGAACTCCAGCAGCGCCCGCTGGAGGTGTTGATGATGCCTGCGAGCACCTTGGGATCGATGCCGAGCGATGCGCCGAGACTCATCGCTTCCGAGACGCCGATCATCGAGATCGCGAGCAGCAGGTTATTGCAGATCTTGGCGACCTGCCCGTTGCCCGAGGCGCCGCAGTGGACGATGTTCTTGCCCATGTTCGCGAGCACCGGCTGGATTTGCGCGAATAGATCCGGCGTCGCGCCAACCATGAAGGTCAGCGAGCCGGCGGCGGCTCCGCCCGTGCCGCCCGAGACCGGCGCATCCGCCATCGGATTGCCGTGCGCGGTCGCCGCGGCCGCGACTTCGCGTGCGCTCTGCGGATCGATCGTGCTCGAGTCGACCAGGATCACGCCGGGCGCGATGTTCGCGAGCACGCCGTCCTTCGCAAGGTAAGCGGATTTGACGTGCGGCGAGGAGGGCAACATCGTGATCAGCAGCTCGGCGCCTGCTGCTGCGGCTTTGATCGACGCGGCGGCGCTCGCGCCCGCGCTCACGAGCGCGGCGACCGCTGCGGGCACGAGGTCGTAGACGACCAGGCGATGGCCGGATTTGAGCAAATTGCGCGCCATCGGCGCGCCCATGTTGCCGAGACCGATGAAAGTGATGTTCATATGGCATCCATCCTCGATGCGCTGTTTCAAGAATCCGCGCGCGCGACGAGCGCGCGCGAGATCACGAGCCGTTGGATCTCGCTCGTGCCTTCGTAGATCTGCGTGATGCGCGCGTCGCGATAGTGCCGCTCCACGGCGTAATCCTCGAGATAGCCGTAACCGCCATGAATCTGGATGGCCTTGGTACAGACCCGCTCGGCCATTTCGGACGCATAGAGCTTGGCTTGAGAGGCCTCGCTCAAACATGCGAGCCCGGCGCTGCGCAACGCGGCGGCGTGATGCGCGAGCAGCCGCGCCGCACTGATCGAGGTCTGCATGTCCGCCAGCATATCCGCGATGCTGCCGAATTCGGCGATCGGACGCGAGAACTGCCGGCGCGTCTTGGCATAGGTGAGCGCGGCCTCGAACGCCGCGCGCGCGATGCCGACCGCCTGCGCGGCGATGCCGATGCGGCCGCCCTCGAGGTTCGACAAGGCGATCGCGAGCCCCTTGCCGCGCGCGCCCAGCAGGTTCTCTCCGGGGATGCGGCAATTATCGAGCGTGATCGCGCAAGTATCCGAAGCGCGAATTCCGAGCTTGTGCTCGGGCCGGCCGACGAGGAAGCCTGAGCTGTCGGTGGGTACGATGAACGCCGACAGGCCCTTCTTACCCAAATCCGGGTCGGTCACGGCGAACACGATCGCGATTTTGGCGCGCTTGCCATTGGTGACGAACTGCTTGGCGCCGTTGAGCACCCACGACCCTTGTTCGAGCGTCGCGCGCGTTTTGAGATTGCTCGCCTCCGAGCCCGCCTGCGGTTCCGTGAGACAGAAGCAGGCGATTGCGCGGCCCGCGGCCATCTCGGGCAGGTAACGGCGCTTCTGCTCGGCGTCTCCATAATTGACGAGCGGGCCGCAGCCGACCGAGCTGTGGACACTGACCAAGGCGGCGGTCGCGGCACAGCCGGCGGCGATCTCCTCGATCGCGAGCGCGTAGCTCGTGTAATCGGTCAATGAACCGCCCCATTCGCCGGGCACCGTCATGCCGAGCAGTCCGAGCTCCCCCATCTTGGCGACCGCCTCGTCCGCGATCCAGCCGGCTTTGTCCCAGGCCGCGGCATGCGGCGCGAGTTCCGCCTGTGCGAATTCTCTCGCGGTATCGCGAATCAGCCGCTGTTCCTCGGTCAATAGATCGGCCTGCATGCGGTTTCCCTGCTTCCCGTGCGGATGCTATCCCGTAAACTATGAAGCGGACCGCCGGCATTGCGTTGCCCAAAGCATTCAAAATGTGTGATCGAAAATGCAACAGCTAGAGAATCGCGTGATCGTCCGCACAGCGGAAGCCGGAACGATCGCGATCTGCTTCGTCGCGGCCGCGCTCGAGCCGGTGCGCACACGCGGACTCGACGCCGACGGGCTGCTCCGTGCCGTGGACCTTCGCCCTAGCCTGCTGAAGTCGCCGCAGGCGCGCGTCACGGCGAAACAGTTCGGCGCGCTGTGGCGCCTGGTCGCACAGACGCTCGACGACGAATTCTTCGGCCAGGATTCGCGCCGCATGAAGGTCGGCAGCTTCGCGATGCTGTGCCATGCGGTCGTGCACTGTGAGAGCCTCGCGCAGGCGCTCGAGCGCAGCTGCCGGTTCTACGATCTGATCTTCGACGACATCGGCGCGAGCCTGCGCATCGAGGGCGCCCAGGCGAAGATCGTGTTGCGGGAACGGCGTCGCGGCGAGCGGCCGCGCATTTTCGCGCACGAGACCTTGCTGATGCTGCTGCACGGTGTCGCCTGTTGGCTGGTCGGTCGGCGGCTGCCGATAGAATCCGCACATTTCGGCTATGCCGAACCCGCGCACAGTGCCGAATACCGGCTCATGTACTCGACCAATCTGCGCTTCGATGGGTCGGAGACCTGTGTTGCCTTCGATGCGCGCTGTCTCGAGCTGCCGATCGTCCAGGACGAGGCGTCGGTCAAGGAGTTCCTGCGCCACGCGCCCGAAAACATCCTGGTCAAGTACAAGAATGCCGGCAGCCTCGGCGCGAAGATTCGGCATCGGCTGCGCCAGTCGCTGCCCGCGGAGCTCCCGGAATTCGATGCACTCGCGAACGAGATGCACATGACGCCCGTGACCATGCGGCGGCGCCTGCACGACGAGGGCGCGACCTACCAGGCGATCAAGGATCAACTGCGGCGCGATCTCGCGATCGACTACTTGAGCCACTCGCGGCGCAGCGTGCTCGATATTGCGCTGCAGTTGGGCTTCACCGAGCGCAGCGCGTTTCATCGCGCGTTCAGAAAATGGACCGGGGCTTCACCGGGCGAATTTCGCCGCAATTCGGCGGGTTGAGATCGGCGCCGAGAACCCGGCGCACGCGGGGCGCGTTGCGGCTCAGCTCGCCGCGGCGCGTGCGATCAGCGCGTGCGCCTGCTTGAGGTGGGGCGCATCGAGCATCGCGCCGTCGAGGTCGATCACGCCGCGATCGGGATCCTGTGCGAATGCCGCGATGATGCGCTGCGCACGGGCGACCGCCTCGGCGCTCGGCGTGAATGCAGCGTTGATCGCCGTGATCTGGGCGGGGTGAATTGCGAGCATGCCGCCGAAGCCGTCGCGCGCCGCGCGCGCGGCAAAGAGCGCCAAACCGTCGAGGTCGCGAAACGCGGGATAGACGGTCTCGATGGCCGGCACGCCGGCCGCATGGGCCGCAAACAAGCTCCAGCTGCGCGCGATCTCATAGGGCGGCGTGAAGCTGCCGTCGGGCAGCCGCGCCTGCGAGGCGCCGATCGCCGCGGGCAGATCCTCCGCGCCCCAGGTGAGCGCGCAGAGCCGATCGGGCACCGATGCGTATTCGCCGAGTTTGAACATCGCGAGCGGCGTCTCGGTCGCGATCGGCAGGATCGGCGGCGCCGAAGCCCCAAGCGCCTCGAGGCGGCGCACGAGCTCGAGAATCGATGCCGCGCCTTCGGCTTTCGGCAGCACGAAACCGTCGGGCGCGGCCGCGGCGGTCGCTGCGAGGTCCTCATCGGCGAGGCGCGAGCTCAAGGCGTTGATGCGCACAAACACCGGCGAGCGCCGCTCGGCAGCCTTCAAGAAACTCGCGACCTCGCTGCGTGCCCGGGCCTTGTGCGCTGCTGAGACCGCGTCCTCCAAGTCCAGGATCAACGCATCCGCACCGGCGCCGCATGCCTTACTCATCTGATCCGGCCGATCGCCCGGCACGAACAGCAGTGATCGCAGTCTCATGCGGGTTTCTTGCGAATCAGCGCGGTTCGCAAGCAGGTGCAGACGACCTCGTCATGCTGATTGAGCAGCCGGTGCGCGAAGCTCACGATGCCGGCCTGGGGCCGCGACCGGCTTTCGCGCAATTCGGCGACCGTCGTGTCGCCGCGCAAGGTATCGCCGATGAACACGGGCTTCGGCATCAGCACCTGGTCGTAGCTCAGATTCGCGATCAACACGCCGAGCGTGGTGTCCACGACCGAGACGCCGACCATGAGCCCGAATGTGAACACGCTGTTGACGAGAATGCGGCCGAACTCGCTCGCGGCGGCAGCTTCCGCATCGAGGTGCAGCGGCTGCACGTTATGGGTCAGAGTCGTGATCAGCAGATTGTCGGTTTCGGTCACGGTGCGGCGGATCGCATGCTCGATGCGATCGCCGATCGTCCATTGTTCGTAGTAGCGGCCAGCCATCATGTCTCTCCCGCAATGCGCGCCAGCGTCATGCCTTCCGGCACTTGATCCCCAACCGCGATCGACAACTCGACCACGATGCCGTCGAATGGAGCGATCAGTGCGTGCTCCATCTTCATGGCCTCGACGGCGAGAATTGTGGCACCTTTCGCCACCCGCTGTCCTTCGGTTACCGCGACGCTGACGACACGCCCCGGCATCGGCGATCGCAGCGCGCCGTCCGAAACCGCAGCGCCGAGCACCGCGCGTTCGCTCGTCGGCGAGCCGAACGCCCAAGCCTCGCCGCGCGCGAACAATACGCGCTCGCCATCGATGCAATGCACGCGCACCGGGAGCGCGCCCTGAAACGGCGTGGGCTCGGCTGCGCGATCGAGGTTCACGGTGTGGGTGCGCCCGCCGATCGCCACGTCGACCCCGCAAAATGCCGGCGCATTGGCGCGAAATCCGCCGAGGGCCGTCCAGGGATCCGCGCCGGCTTCGGGCAACAGCGCGCGCGCGGCCGTGCGCACGATCGCAGCGTCGGGCTCGGCGGGCGGGATCAGCCACTCGGCGCGGCGTTCGATGAAGCCGGTGTCGATCGCCGCGGCGATGAACTCATGGTCGGATACGACCCGGCATAGAAACGCGGCATTGCTGCGCACCGGCCAGATCTCGACGGCGGCGCAGGCGGTGCTCAGGGCGCGCGCTGCGGCTTCGCGGTTCGCGGCGTGCGCGATCAGCTTGGCGATCATCGGGTCGTAGTAGCCGCTGACCTCGCCGCCCTGTTCGATGCCGCTATCGACGCGTATCGTCGTCGGCAGCCGCACATGGTGCAAAGGCCCGGTGCAGGGCAGGAACCCGGTCGCGGGGTTCTCCGCATAGAGCCGCGCTTCCATCGCACAGCCGTCGATCTTGAGTTCCTCTTGGCGACGCGGCAGCGCCTCGCCGCTCGCGACGCGCAATTGCCATTCGACCAGATCCTCGCCGGTGATCGCCTCGGTGACCCCGTGCTCGACCTGCAGGCGCGTGTTCATCTCCATGAACCAGATGCGGTCGGCGCGCAGCCCGGCGCTCGCATCGGCGATGAACTCGACCGTGCCGGCGCCGACATAAGAGACCGCCTGCGCGGCCTGCACGGCGATCGCGCAAAGCGCCGCGCGCGTCGCCGCATCCATGCCGGGTGCCGGGGCTTCCTCGATGACTTTTTGGTGGCGCCGTTGCAGCGAGCAATCGCGCTCGAACAAGTGCACGATGCGCCCGTGGCTGTCGCCGAACACCTGCACCTCGATGTGCCGTGGCGAGAGTATGTATTTTTCGAGCAGCACGCGATCATCGCCGAACGCGGATGCGGCCTCGCGGCGGCACGCGGCCAGCGCTTCCTCGAACAGCTTCGGATCGTCGACGCGGCGCATGCCCTTGCCGCCGCCGCCCGCGACCGCTTTGATCAGCACCGGAAAACCGATCACGCGCGCCTCGGCCGCCAGCCGTTCGGTCGCCTGATTCTCGCCGAGGTAGCCCGGCGTGACCGGCACGCCGGCCTCGATCATCAGGGCCTTGGCCGCGTCCTTGCGGCCCATCGCGCGGATTGCGGCCGGCGGTGCGCCGACCCAAACCATACCGGCCGCGAGCACCGCATCGGCAAACGCGGCATTTTCCGACAGGAAGCCGTACCCCGGATGAATGGCGGCCGCGCGCGATTGCCGCGCCGCCTCGAGGATTTTTGCGGCCGAGAGATAGCTGTCCTGGGCGGCGGCCGGACCGATCGCGAGCGCCTCGTCGGCTTCGCGCACGAACGGTGCCGCGGCGTCCGCCGCGGAATAGACCGCAATCGTGCGCACACCCAAGCGCCGCGCGGTGCGGATGATGCGGCGTGCAATCTCGCCGCGGTTGGCAATGAGCAGGGATTCGATCACCGGGCTTACATCCGGAACAAGCCGAATTGAGCGCGTTCGGGGATCGGCGCGTTCAGGGTCGCGGAGTAGGCAAGGCCGAGCACGTCGCGTGTTTGCACGGGATCGATGATGCCGTCGTCCCAGAGCCTTGCGCTCGCGAAATACGGGTCACCCTCGGACTCATAGCGCGCGAGCACCGGCGCTTTGAATGCGGCCTCTTCGGACGCGCTCCAGCGCTCGCCGCGCGCTTCCATCGCGTCGCGCTTGATCGTCGCGAGCACGGAAGCGGCCTGTTCGCCTCCCATGACGCTGATGCGGCTGTTCGGCCAGCTGAACAGGAAGCGCGGCGAATAGGCGCGCCCCGCCATGCCGTAGTTGCCCGCGCCGAAGCTGCCGCCGATCAGCACCGTGATCTTGGGCACCGAAGCGGTCGCGACCGCGGTCACGAGTTTGGCGCCGTCCTTGGCGATGCCGCCGGCCTCGTATTTCCCGCCGACCATGAATCCCGAGATGTTCTGCAGGAACAGCAGCGGAATGCGCCGCTGACAGGCGAGCTCGATGAAATGCGCGCCCTTGAGCGCACTCTCGGAAAACAGCACGCCGTTGTTCGCGAGAATCGCAACCGGGATCCCCCAGATATGGGCGAAGCCGCAGACCAAGGTCGTCCCGTAGAGGGATTTGAACTCGTGCAGCAATGAATCGTCGACGATGCGCTTGATGACTTCGCGCACGTCATAGGGTGCGCGCACGTCCTTGGGAATGATCGCATAGAGATCCTTCGGATCGAGCGCCGGCGGGCGCGGCGGCTGCAGCTCGATGTCGATGCGCTTCGGCGTATTGAGCCGCCCGACGATGTCGCGGATGATCAACAGCGCGTGTTCGTCGTTTTCGGCAACATGGTCGACGACGCCCGAGCGGCGCGCATGGGTATCGGCGCCGCCCAATTCCTCGGCGGAAATGATTTCTCCGGTGGCGGCTTTGACGAGCGGCGGACCGGCGAGATATATCGTGCCCTGTCCGCGCACGATCACGCTCTCGTCCGACATCGCGGGCACGTAGGCGCCGCCGGCCGTGCAGCTGCCCATGACGCAGGCAATTTGCGCGATCCCCGCGGCCGACATCTGCGCCTGATTGAAAAAGATGCGCCCGAAGTGATCGACGTCCGGGAACACCTGCGCCTGAAACGGCAGGTTTGCGCCGCCCGAATCGACCAAGTAAATGCAAGGTAAGCGGTTTTCCTCGGCGATCGCTTGTGCGCGCAGGTGTTTTTTCACCGTCAGCGGAAAATAGGCGCCGCCTTTGACCGTCGAGTCGTTCGCGATGACCATGACCTCGCGGCCCGCGATGCGTCCAACGCCGGCGATGATGCCGGCTCCGGGCGCTTCATTGTCGTAGAGGCCGTAGGCCGCGAGCTGGCCGATCTCCAGAAACGGCGAGCCCGGGTCGAGCAAGCGGTCCACACGCTCTCGCGGCAGCAGTTTGCCGCGCGCCTTGTGCTTCGCGCGCGCCGCCTCCGGGCCGCCCTGCGCCGCGGCGGCGACACGCTCGCGCAATTCCCGCGCGAGCTGGTGATTGATGCGGGCATTGTCGGCACCCCGATTCGCCGCCGAGTCGCTCATGCGCCGATCAACTGCCGGCCGATCAGAAAGCGGCGAATCTCACTGGTGCCGGCGCCGATATCGTAGAGCTTGGCATCGCGCAGGAAGCGCTCGACCGGCCATTCCTTGGTGTAGCCCGCGCCTCCGAGCGCCTGCACCGACTCGAGACAGGTGCGCACCGCATTCTCCGAGGCCACGAGGATCGCCCCCGCCGCATCGGCGCGGTTGGACTTGCCGGTGTCGCAGGAGCGTGCGACCGCATAGACGTAAGCACGCGCGGAATTGAGTGCGACATACATGTCCGCGATCTTGCCCTGCATCAGCTGGAATGAGCCGATTGCGCGGCCGAATTGCTTGCGGTCGCGCACGTAGGGCAGAACGACATCGAGACACGCCTGCATGAGTCCGAGCGGTCCCGCCGCGAGCACGAGCCGCTCGTAGTCGAGTCCGCTCATGAGCACCGCGACGCCGCCGTCGAGGGGGCCCATGATGTTCTCGGCCGGCACTTCGCAGTCCTCGAAGACCAACTCGGCGGTATCGGAGCCGCGCATCCCCATCTTCTCGAGCGCTTTCGAGACGCGAAATCCCGTCATGGTCTTGTCGACGATGAATGCGGTAATTCCATTCTTTCCCGCGCTCGTGCGCGCATAGACGACGAGCGTATCGGCATGCGGCGCGTTGGTGATCCAAAACTTCGTGCCGTTGAGCAGGTATCGATCGCCGTTGCGCTCCGCGCGCAGCTGCATCGAGACGACGTCGGAACCCGATCCGGCTTCGCTCATTGCGAGCGACCCGACGTGCTCTCCGCTGATGAGCTTCGGCAAATAGCGCGACTTCAGCGAAGAATCGGCCCAGCGGCGGATTTGATTGATGCACAGATTCGAATGCGCGCCATAGGAGAGGCCCACCGATCCAGAGGCCCGCGAAATCTCCTCCATCGCGACGACGTGCTCGAGATAGCCGAGGCCGAGTCCGCCCCATTGCTCCTCGACGGTGATGCCGTGCAGTCCGAGTTGGCCCATGAGCGGCCAGAGTTGCCGGGGGAACATGTTGGTCGCATCGATGCTCGCCGCGAGCGGTTTGATTTCGTCGGCCGCAAATCTCGCGGTTGCCTCGCGAATCGCGTCGGCGGTGCTACCCAAGCCAAAGTCCAATGGTGCAAAAGACATGGTGGTGATCCTCAAGGCTTGCGCCTCTGCCCCGCCAGCATAGCGCTTTGCAGCGCGGGCCTTACGCCTCGGCGCAGTCTAACATCCTCGGCATTTTCTCGATTTGTTGATTCCCGTAACATTATTAGGAATCCGCGAGGCCTATGCTGGGACCCATGATGCAGGGTCCGCGCCGCCCATTCGATCCCTTCGCCGGCCGATGAGCGTGCTCGCTGCGGCACGCGAGGCATTGCAGGGCAGAGCCTCGCTCGGCAAGGTGTTTTGGGCCTACGGCGTATTGGGCTCTTTGCTCTACGGCGCGCTCGGGCTGCTCATTGATCCCGAAAATGCCCTGCTGATCCGGGTTTACGGAATTCTCGGTTTGTTGTTCGATCTGTTCGTCACGGTCGCGAGCTATCAATGCGCGGCGAACTGCCGCTCGAAGTCGCTTGCGCGCCTGACGCGAGTGTCGGCCGTCGTCGGACTCATCGTGCTGCTGCCGGTCTGCGCGTACCTGGAATTCGCGGGGACGGTGGCGTTCGCCGAGTAAGGGCCCCGCGGTACGCGCGGCACTTTAGCCTTCGAGATCGTGCTGAATTGAAATCAGCGTCTGCGGCGATCTCACCTTGAGTATCGCGAACCAGATCGCGCCGACGATCATGTAGGCGAGGAACGGCAGCGGCAGGATGTTGTAGGGGTATTCGGGCTGCGGATAGACGCTGCCGATGATCACGAACGACATCAGCGCGGCGCCGAGCACGCCCACGACCACGTGCCGCGGCAGCATTTCGCCGCTCTTCTTCAAATCCACCGGTGCCACGAGGCACAGTGCGAGGTAGACGACGACGAATCCGAAGCTCGCGATCGTGCCCGCGTATCCGAACGCATCGAGAAACCCGAGCGGCACTAGCGCAAAGCTCACGAGCGTCAACAATGCGCCGCACAGCAATATGGCCCGGTGCGGCGTTTGGTGGGTGTCGTGCACGAGCCCCAAGGAGCCGTGCAGAAACTGGTATTTGCCCATCGAGAACAAGAGCCGCGAGGCCGCATTGATGCAGGCGAGCGCGCAGGCGAACACGCAGATGATCGCGGCAAGATAGACGACCGCCGATGCCCAGCCGAGGCCGGCCCGGATCGCGACGTCGCCGAACGGCGCCGAGCTCTTGCCGAGCGCCGCGGCGTCGTTGCCGTTGCCGAACACCATGAAATATCCCATCAGCGTGAAGAAGATGCCCGCGAAGGCTGCGCAGCCGATCACCGCGATCGGAATGTTCCGGCGCGGGTTATGCGATTCCTTCGCGAGCGTCGCGGCGCTTTCGAATCCGACGAAACAGAAGATCACGAACGGCAGCGCGGAAAACACGCCGCCCATCTTCAATGACGCGAAATCCAGCTGCGGCGGATCGATCACGGTGCCTTGATTTCGAATGATCAAGGCAGTGATCACGATGATGATGCAGACCGAGATCGCCTCGAGGATCACACCGACGCGCGACGACAATTTGATGTCCCGATAGCCCGCGTAAGTCACGACCGCGATGAACGCGAGCATCGATGCGCACATCGACAGCGTCGTCAGGTGGATACCGAACGCGCCGAGAAAATTGTTGAGAAAGATCGGGAACGACAAGGCCACGGCGACGCCGGTGCACAGGTAGGCGCTGATCATCGCCCAGCCCGCGAGTGCGCCGGCGAACGGCCCGAAGCTGCGCCCGATATACACGAAATAGGATCCGGCTTCCGGGTGCCGTGCCGCGAGCGTACCGACGCTCGCGGCCACGATCACGACGCCGATCGTGCCGATCAGGAACGAGAGCCAGCAGCCCATGCCCGCAAGCCCCGCAACCACGCTGATGTTCAATGCCGGCGTGAGCGTCGGTGCGATGACCGCCAGCGACTGGCCGATCATTTCGATGAGATTGAGTGCTCCAGCGCGTAGCTTGGTGGGCGTCGATGCGGTCGTGTCGGCGGCGGAGGTCGCGCTCATCCAATGATTCCTTGATTTGAGGTTCCATTGGTACCATGCCGGACGCCGAAACGGCACCCCTTTTTTTCGAAAGTGGCGGCTATGGCTCAGGCCGGAAGCGGATTTGGCGGCGGCTCCCCACCGGGCCCGCGATGCAAAACGATTCTCGATAAGCTTAACGCGGTCAGCGCGCAGATCGCGATGCCGCCGATCATCGGCAGCGGCTTCCCATTCGCGAAAATGCCGGCGATCGCCATGACGCCGGTCCCCACGGTCATTTGCAGCGTGCCCAAAAGCGCGGATGCCGTGCCGGCGATCGGCCCGTGGCGCTCGAGCGCGAGCACGGTCGCGTTCGGAACGATCAGGCCCAAGAAGCAGTATCCGACGAACAGGAACGCCGACATGACCGCGAGGCGATCGACGCCGAGCAGCATCACGATCAGCAGGCTCGAGATCACGACCGCAAATCCCGCGACTGCGACTCGAATGACCGTATGCAGGCCGAAGCGCAAGTTGAGCCAGTGATTGAATTGTGCGGCACCGATGAATGCGGCCGCATTGGATGCGAAAAAGAAACTATAGAGCGTCGGCGAAAGCCCGTAATGGTCGATGATCACGAACGACGAATTGGCAAGATAGATGAAGAACCCGGACATGCCGAATGCACCGATCAGGGTCACGCCGATGAAGCTGCGGTCGCAGAGCAGGCGCCCATAGGCTGATATCGCGCTCGACCAGGAACTGCTGCGTTGCTCGGCTGCCTGACGCGTCTCCTTGAGCTGCGATGCGGCGAGCAGCAGGCCGAGTGCGGCCGCGGCGGCGATGACCCAGAAAATGCCGCGCCAGCCTGCCAGCAACACGACCAGGCTGCCGGAGACCGGCGCCAAGATCGGCGAGACGCTGAATACCAGCATCAGCATCGACATGAGCCGGACCGCGTCGGGGCCGGTATGCAGATCGCGCACGACCGCGCGCGGAATCACGCCGCCGGCACCCGCGCCGATCCCCTGCAACGCGCGCAGCGCGATCAGTACGCCGACATTGGGCGCTAGCGCGCAGCCGACGCTCGCGAGCCCGAACAAGGTAATGCCGAAATACAGCGGCGGCTTGCGGCCGACGATGTCGGACAGCGGGCCGTAGAACAGTTGCATGAGACTCATCGGAAGGATGAAGCTCACGAGGCTCATCTGCACGGTGTGCAGGCTCGCTCCGAGGCTATTGCCGATCGACGGCAGTGCGGGCAGATACATGTCGATCGCGAACGGGCCGATCGCCGATATCAAGCCCAAAATCAGCGCGGTGCGAAAGAAGTTGTCTTTCATCGGCATCGATCCGCTGCCGCGCCACTCACGCGGCTACGGTCGCCGGCGCTTGCGCTGCGGATCGGTCTGATCGAGAAACTCGATGAGATAATCCTTCCATACCGCGGCCTGGGTATGCGTGCCGTGACCGCGCGTGGCGTCGGAGATCGGAATCAGGACGAATCTGCCGTGCGGCAGGCGGCCCACCATTTGCTCGGCGATGTGCAGCTCGGGAGGGTTGACGAAGTCGTCGGCCGAGTTGATCCACAGCACCGGCGCCGTGATCTCGGCAAGTCTCGGCGCCGGGTTGTAATCGCGGCTCGCCTCGAAGTAATAGATCAGATCGTTCGCATCGGTTTGCGGGACGTGCTCCTCTAGATAGGCCTCGACGCGGCGTTCGGCGGCGAGGCGTGTCGGAAAATTCTTCTGCAGCAGCAGCGGTGCGGAACCCATGATCAGCACCATTTCATCGGCGATGCGCAGTCCGAGCAGCGGCTCCTCGGAGTATTCACCGCCGTTCCAGGCCGGATCCTGCTTGATCGCCTCGATCGCGATATAGCGCATCATGCGATTGCGACCGGCGATCTCGACCGGCAGGCAGGCGAACGGCGCGAGCGCGTCGGCGAATCCCGGAAATGTCTCACCCCACACGAACGCCTGCATGCAGCCCATCGAGGTGCCGAGAATCAGGCGCAAGTGATCGACCTGCAGTCCGTCGAGCAGCATCGTGTGCTGACTCGCGACCATGTCGTCGTAGTCGTAGGCCGGGAACCGCATGTGCAAGCCGTCGGACGGCTTGCTCGACTGGCCATGGCCGATGTCGTCGGGAAGAATCAGGAAATACTTCGTGATGTCGAGCGGCTGCCCCGGGCCGAACAGCACGCCCGAGAATTGCGGTGCGAGCAGCGAGCGGGCGTTGCCGCCGGTTCCATGCAGCAGCAGGATCGCGTTATCGGTGTGGCCGGCGGCATCATGATGCGGCGTGCCGAGCGTCAAATAATGCAGCCGCAGTACGTCGAGCGTCTCGCCGTCCTTGAAATGAAAATCGCGGATTTCGAACACCCCGTCATGCGCCGGCCAGATCACCGGTTCGGGCGTCGTCTGCGTCGTCGGATGGAAGGTTTGGGCATCGGCTGATGCGCAAATCACCAGGCCAAGCACGAGCCCGCAGCAGCAGCGCAGGCCGCGCGCCAATGCGCCGCAGGGCGCGGTCCTCGATCGGAAGCGGAGCGCTCGTGTCACGGTGCGATTATGGTGTGCACCAGGCGCCTGCGCAACGCGGCGCATTTCACGGCGGATCGTGCAGGTGATCGAACAGATGGCTGTTCGCGGGCTTCTTGCCGAGCCCGCAGAACGGAAACGGAAACGGCGTGAAGACGATGACGCAGCGGTCGTTCAAGTTGATCAGCATGCCGCCGTCGGGCAGCATCTCGATGCGATGCGTATGTGCGTGCGACCACGCGAATTCGGGCGCCTTCGGCGCCGATGGCGCCGCGGGCCGAGGAAAGCCGAACTCGCGCGGCTGCGGCGCGGCGTCGGCCAAAGCCGCGTCCTTGGCCGCGCGCTCCAGTTCGCCGGCCCAGTCGATCGGCGGCTGGATCGCCGCGTCTGGCTCGGGCACGGAAGGCGGGTTCGCGCCCGGCTCAGCCTCGAGCGGACGCCGCTCGGGCCGCACGCGCGCCGCCCGTGCGGCGCGACTCGCCGCAAGCTCGCTCGGCGGTGAGGCCGGCATCAGCAGCAGCAACAGCAGGTTCTCTCTGGCAGCACCGGCCGTGATCCGCAGCTGCGTCGACCACAACAGCCAGATCGCCGCGAGGTGCAGCCCTACGACCAGCGCGATGACCAAGGCTCGCTGTTTCATCCACCGCCACGATGCTTGTCATTGAAGTTCTCGTGCGGCAGCGCCGCGCGTGTAATCTCTGAGTCGCATCGACAGCGGAAGGTTCCATGGCGCCGATTTAGAGGTGGTTGCAGAGGCGGATCGTGCCGCTCAGGCTGTTCAAGTGCACCCGCCCGGACCCATCGCCGTCTCGAAACACGAGATGCGAGCCCGGACCATAGGTGGGCGTCTGCGGCTGCGGACCAAAACAATTGACGATCGCTCCGGTATGGGATTCGACATCGTAATCGACACCGGGCGCCGCGCTGAATCCGATATCGAGGTCGCCGCTGACCGAGCCGGCCTCGAGCCGGCCGCCGACCGCGAGACTGCCCGTGACCTTGAGGTCCCCCGAAATCGTCTTCAATCGGGCACTCTTGATCGAGGCTAATTTGAGCACCGAGTTGCCGCTCACGGTCTGCGCGCGAATGTCGTCGACCGGCCCCTCGACGGTCACGTTGCCGCTGATCGATTCGACTTCGAGGTACCCGCCGGCGGCCCGAGCGATCACGTGCACCCTGCCGCTGACCGAGTTGATCTTGGCGTCGCGCGCAACCGTCGCATCGATATTGCCGCTCACGGTGCGCAGACGCTGCTCGCCGAGCAACTCGTGGGTCGCAAGATCGGCGCTGACCAGCGAGACCTTCACGAGACTCTTGCGCGGAACGTGAATGACCAAATCGGCGGAGTTGTCGCCGCCCCAGATCGAACTCGCCGGTAGCACGACGCGAATGCTCGCATGATCGCCGGTCGCGTTCAGATCAACGCGCTCGACGTGTTCGCCGATCGTCCCGGTGACCGCGATTTCGGGCCGCTCCCAGCCGTCGACGGCAATGCTGCCGGCGATCGCATCGACCTCGACTTGGCCCTCGGGGTCGGCCGGTTTGTGCAAATCGACGCTGCGCGTCGCAGCTTGGGCGCCCGCGCCGAATGCCGCCGCGGCACATAGCCAAGCGGCCGTGATCAGCGTGAAGCGGCGGATTTTCGAATTATTCATGATGGTGCTCACAGTGGCCAGCGCACGCGGGCCGAGTCGGTCGTTGAAGAAACGTTCGCGTAAAAATCCATCTCCTGCTGCCAGGTATCGGCGAGCAGTTCGTTGAGCAGCGGGTCCTGCGGACTTGCGGCGAGCGCGCTGCGGATGTCGGCACGCGCATTGCGGATGATCTCGAGGTCCTTGACCAGCCTTGCTTGCGTCTGACGCGGCAGTCGCTGCAAATCGGCGCTGTAGGTTTGCTCGAGCGCGTTGCGGGTTCGCAGGAACGCCGGGCTGCGCGGCGCGCCGCCGTCCGCTTGCACGGCGAGCGGC
>JBEKSM010000038.1:0-45881 GCA_049517075.1 Steroidobacteraceae bacterium
CGACGCCGCCCACGCCGGTTCCCACCGCTGGACAGGTCTACGCGACCGAGACCCAGCTTGGATTCTTGGCGTCGCCCGCAAATTACGACGCGCGGACCGAGCAGATTTCACAGGAGCTGCGCCTGAGCTCGAAGTCCACATCGATCGCGGGCGTGGCCACGACCTGGACCGCGGGTCTCTATTATTCCGATCAGCATCGCCGGTTCCTCGACGATGAATTTATTCCGGGGCTGCAGTCGACTTATCAGTCCATCTACGGCTACGGGATCAATTCCAACCAGTCGGTCGTGGGCCCGAGCTACTACGGAGCCACGGCGGCGTACCCGGGCGTCTCGTTCGCGAGCGACCTGATTTATTACGGGCACACCTATCCGATCGAGACACAAATCGCGCCGTTCGGCGAGTTCGGCTTCGAGATCACGCCGGCGCTCAAGGCAACGGTCGGACTGCGTTATGTGTCCGCGAAGTCGTCCGAGCTCGTCAACAGCGGCGGCTTTTACGCCTACGGTTTGCCCGCGACCTACAACGACAGCGAGAAATTCAGCGCGACGACGCCGAAATTCTCGTTGGATTACGCGATCAACGACAACAGCAACCTGTATGTGACGATTGCGAAGGGGTTCCGGCTCGGCGGACCCACGGGTCCGGATCCGACGTTCCAGCCGAACGGGCCGCCGCCCGCGACGCCCGGGACTTGCGACTCGGACTACATTTCTTACGGTCTGACCGGCGCGCCGAAAGAGTTCCAGTCCGATTCGCTATGGAGCTATGAGCTCGGCAGCAAGGGACACTATCTGGATAACCGGCTGTCGATCAACGCGGCGGTCTACGCGATCGATTGGAGCAACATTCAGCAGACGATCAACCTGCCGACCTGCGGCTACCTGTTCACGACGAACGTCGGTGACGCCAAGATTTACGGCAGCGAGCTCGAGCTGCGCGCCTTGCTCGCGCAAGGTTTGACGCTGTCGCTGAACGCCGGTACCACGCACGCCTACATCACGTCGGTGAGCACCGAGGGCGCAGGCATCGTCAACGTCGGCGAGTCGATCCTCGGCGTGCCCGCTTTTTCGGTTACACCGAGCCTCGACTTCGATGCGCCGATCGGCGATCAAATGAGCGCATTCGCGCGCATCGACTATCCCTACACGGGGCGCTCGCGCGGATATTTCGACAGCAGCGGTTTGCCGAACTTGTTCCAGCCGGGTTATGGGATCGTCAATCTGAACGTGGGTGTCACGCGCGGCAAACTCTCGGTGGGACTCTATGCGAAAAACCTGCTCAATTGGGATCACATCATCCAATATCCGTCGGTCAACTCCGTGCAGGAAGGCTATACGGTGCGCCCGATGACGGTCGGAGTCACCGCGACGCTGCAGCTATAGCCGCACACCGACTTCTCGATTCCTTGACGTGGGTCACATCCGTATCGCGATCGGCGTTGCCGATCCGCGAGGTTTGGCATTTCACAACAACTGCCCACAGGCCTATTCGGTATAGTGCGGCGATGGGGTTGAAGCGCGGCGAGCGATGCTCGACCGGCGTGCTGGGAATGTCGCCGGACGGAATTTACTGGTCCCGAGAGGCGGATGATGATTCAGTGGTTCAATGCGCGCGAGGCGACCGAGCTCGGCAATGCGCTTGCCGAAAGCCTTGCAGCGCGAGCCTCGGCTGACCCTACCGAGCTTGGCAAGCCGCTACAGGATCTGTTGCACGATGCTGCGATAGGCCGCCGTGCCTCCCGCCTGAATGTTTTCAAGCGCGCCAAGCTCGCGAACACCTTCAAGTGGCGATTGCTCGAAAAAGGCGTCGCAAAAAACGTCGCGAACGAAATTACGCGCGAACTGATGCTGCATCTTTCGGCGCGTAGGCCCGTCGAAACGCCGGGTCCCGCCGCCGGCGTGATGCCGGCCGCGATTGCCGAACAAGCGAGTGCGAAGGACCTGCTGTATCGCGGCAACCAACGCCTCGAGCAAGGTGACTTTGCGGCGGCCGCCGCCATTTACCGTGAGCTGATCGCTCGTGAGCCGCGCGGCGCCGAGGCGCATCATTGTCTTGGAGTCGCGCAGTTCAAATTGGGCCATTACGGTGATGCCGAGCTGTTGCTGCGCAAAGCGATCGAGCTCGAGCCCGACTACTACGCGGCCTATGCGAGCCTTGGCGGCTTGTTGCGGGCGGTTGGAAGAGCCGCGGAATCCGAAGCGCAGCTGCGCCGGGCGCTCAAGATCAATCCAGCGTGTGCCGATGCGCGGGCGAGCCTCGGCGAGACCTTGCTGTTGTTGGGTCGCGCGCGTGATGCCAAGTCGCGTTTCCTCAAGGTGCTCGAGAGCTCGCCGCACCACATCGAAGCGTTGTTGGGATCGGCGGAAATCGCGCAGATCGAAGGTCGCTTCGAAGAGGCGACCGCGATTTACGGCCGCGCACTCGCGATCCAACCGAAATTGCCGCGCGCCTGGGCGGCCCTGACGGGCCTTTCCAAGATGACAGCTGCTGACCGCGACTGGTTGAGGACCGCCGAGGAGCTCGCGGCCGGCGGTATTTCGGCATTGGACGAGTCCACGCTGCGCTTTGCGATCGGCAAGTATTGCGATGACATCAAAGACTACCCGCGTGCCTTCGAGAGCTACCGGCAGGCCAATCGTTTGCTCAAGGCCGCGGCGCCCGCCTATGAGCCGGCCGCGCGCACGCAGTACGTGGATGCGATGATTCGCAAGTACTCGCGCGAAGCGATCGAACATTCGAACGGCGGCTCGAGTTCGATGAAACCGGTGTTCATCGTCGGCATGCTGCGCTCGGGCGCTTCGCTCGCGGAACAGATCATCGCTTCGCACCCCGCGGTGCGCGGCGCAGGCGAACTGTTGTTTTGGAGCGATGCGTCGAACAGGTATCGCGAACCCGTCGAACGAGGCGTGCTCGACGCGTCGACTCGGGCGGCACTGGCCGAGGAGTACTTGCGCGCGCTCGGAGAACGCGCGCCGGACGTAGCGCATATCATCGACAAAGCGCCCTTCAATGCCGATTTGTTGGGCCTGATCCATTGCGTGTTTCCGAAGGCCCGCATCATTTACATGCGGCGCGACCCCATCGATACCTGTCTGTCGTGCTATTTCCAGCAGCTTCCGGCCGCGATGAATTTCACGATGGATTTGAGCGAGCTTGCGCACTACTACCGGGAGCATGAGCGTCTCATGGCGCACTGGTGCGGCGTGCTGCCCAAGGGTTCGATGCTCGAGGTGCCCTACGAGCAACTCGTGGCCGACCCGAATACCTGGATGCACAAAACGCTCGAGTTCCTCGGGCTCGAGTGGAATGAACGCTGCCTCGATTTCAACAAGACCCAACGGCTGGTCGCGAGCGCAAGCTACTGGCAGGTGCGCCAGCGGGTCTACAGGAATTCGGTCGCGCGCTGGCGCCACTACGAGAAGTTCATCGGGCCGCTGCTGGAGCTACCGCACTAACATTGCCGCACCGCAGCGAATCGGGTCAATGAGCCCAGTTCAGTGCCGATTTGTCTGCGTGGGGGCCGTATGGCTACGCGCTAGCCGCAGGCCGCGGCGGCAATTCCGAAGCGACGATGGATTGTGCGGGTGTTAGATTTCTGCCCAGGAAAAATCCGTGAAGAGGGGACTTCGATGTATCAGAAGATCTTGGTTCCAGTCGATGGCAGCGACACCGCGCTGCTCGGGCTCAATGAAGCGGTCAAACTTGCCAAGAATCAGAGCGGTGCGATCCGTCTCGTGCACATCGTCGATGAATATGTGCTGGATTACGCCTACAGCCCTGGCCTCTATGCGACCAACGTCATCGAGACGATGCGCGCAACCGGCCAATCCGTTCTCGATAAAGCTACGGCGCTCGTCAAGGAAAGCGGTGTGCCGGTCGAGAGCGTGCTGCTCGAAACGATCGGCGGACCGGCCGCGGATTTGATCGTCGAGCAGGCCAAGGCCTGGCCGGCGGATCTGATCGTGATCGGTACCCATGGAAGGCGCGGATTGCGCCGGCTCGCAATGGGCAGCGATGCCGAACAAGTGCTGCGCAGCGCGCCGGTTCCGGTGCTGTTAGTGCGACGCGCCGAGAAGGCCTGACCGTGAGGAAAACCGATCGGCACGTGCGCCGATCGGAAATCCCAGGCTTCAAGCGGCAATGTGGCCGAAGCGCCCGGAGTTGAAATCATCGATGGCCTGGTGGATCTCGGCCTCGGTGTTCATCACGAACGGCCCGTAGCCGACCACTGGTTCATCAATCGGTACCCCGCTGAGCACGAGTAGCGTTGCGTCGTTGTTGGCCTCGATCGACACGTCCTCGCCGGCACGATCGAGCAGCACCATCTGCGCTTCGCGCGCGATTTCGCTGCCATTCACGAGCACGGTTCCGTGCAGCACGATCAGCGCGAGCGTGCGTCCCGCCGCGACCGGCAGATCGGCAGACCCACCCTGGTTGAGCCGCAGATCCCAGACGTCGATCGGCGTGAAGGTTTTCGCCGGCCCGCGAGCGCCCGCGAATTCACCCGCAATCACGCGCACCCGGCCTGCGGCGTTCGGCAACTCGACCGCCGGGATCTCGCCGCCGAGCAGCGTCTGATAACGCGGCGCCGACATCTTGTCCTTGGCCGGCAGGTTGACCCACAGCTGCACCATCTCGAGCATTCCGCCGCTGCGCGAGAACTCCGCCGAGTGGAACTCGTCATGCAGGATTCCCGATGCGGCGGTCATCCACTGAACGTCGCCCGGGCCGATTTTGCCGCCGCCACCGCTGGAGTCGCGGTGTTCGACTTCGCCTTCATAGACGATCGTGACCGTCTCGAACCCGCGATGCGGATGCTCGCCGACGCCGCGTCGCTTGCCCGCGGGCGCGAACTTCGTGGGCCCGGCATAGTCGAGCATCAAGAAGGGGCTGAGCGCCTGGGTCTGCCCGGTATAGGTAAACATGGAGCGCACGGGGAACCCATCACCGACCCAATGCGGTTTGGGAGCACTGTAAACGCCGAGTATCTGTTTCATCTGAACTCTCCTGGTGGGCTGCCGCTGCGCGGATTGCCCGGTCGTTGACCCTAAAATGCCTGGGAGAGATACTAATTCCGGAACGACAAATCGAGAAGTGGCATTATCTGATCTCAGTGTCCTATTGATGGAACAATTGGTAACGATGCATGCAGGATCTCAATGACCTCTATTATTTCGTGCAGGTGGTCGACCACGGTGGGTTTGCTGCGGCCGGCCGCGCGCTCGGCGTGCCGAAATCCAAGTTGAGCCGGCGCCTCGCACTGCTCGAGGAACAGCTCGGCGTGCGTTTGATCCAGCGCTCGACGCGACGCTTCGCGGTGACCGAGATCGGCCAGGGCTATTACGCGCATTGTAAGGCGATGCTCGTCGAGGCCGATGCGGCGCAAGAGGCGATCGAACTGACGCGGTCCGAACCGCGCGGCATCGTACGCATGACCTGTCCGGTCGCGCTGCTCGATGCGCGCGTCGGCGCGATGCTCGCGGCATTCATGATCGAGCATGCCGGCATCGAGGTGCATCTGGAGTCGACCGATCGGCGCGTCGACGTCATCAGCGAGGCCGTCGATATCGCGATTCGGGTTCGAACGCCGCCGCTTGAGGATAGCGATTTGGTGCAGCGCACACTGGCCGAAAGCCGCCAGTGCCTGGTTGCGAGTCCCGCGCTGCTGCAGCGCGTCGGCGCGCCGGTGGTCCCGGCCGATCTCGCAATGCTGCCGAGCTTGGATCTCGGCACGGCGCCCATGGAACACAGCTGGCAGCTGCAGGGGCCCGACGGCGCGCGGGCGCTGGTGCATCATCACCCGCGCCTGATCACGCGCGGCATGATCGCACTACGATTTGCAGCGCTCGCGGGCGTCGGTGTGGTGCAATTGCCGACGATGATGATCCGCGATGAACTCGCACGCGGCGAGCTCGTTCGCGTATTGCCGGATTGGGCGCCGCGCCGCGCCGTTGTGCAGATGGTGTTTGCGTCGCGCCGTGGCCAGCTACCTTCGGTGCGCGCGTTGCTCGATTTTCTGGCGGAACGCTTCCAGGCTTTGGGCACGGATTGAGCGTCTGACCGCGAAGTGCACCAAGATCGTGCGCAATGCGCGAGACCTCGGCCTGCGCCAGAGGCTCATGCCGGCCGGTTATAGCGTAAGTGCAATTCCGTAGTTTCCAGCGCCAAAAAAATTTGTAGACTGCCGATCCGCCAAACCCTGTGGCGCTGCAACGGAAGAGGCATGGCTACGTATACGACCGAACGCGTGATTGCGGTCCAGCACTGGAGCGACAAGCTATTCAGCTTCAGAACGACGCGCAGCCCCGCGCTGCGTT
The DNA here is from genome assembly GCA_049517075.1 of Steroidobacteraceae bacterium. Classification (GTDB taxonomy): domain Bacteria; phylum Pseudomonadota; class Gammaproteobacteria; order Steroidobacterales; family Steroidobacteraceae; genus Bog-1198. Next base: position 6,321 of record JBEKSM010000038.1, read on the forward strand.
TCGAGAACGGCCAGTTCATCATGATCGGCCTCGAGGCGGGCGGCCGCAAGCTCGTGCGTGCCTACAGCCTCACGAGCGCGAGCTATGAAGAGTTCCTGGAGTTCTACAGCATCAAGATCGCGCAGGGACCGCTGACCTCGCGGCTCCAGCACATTGAGCCGGGCGATCCGATCTTGGTGAGCTCGAAACCGACCGGCACGCTGGTTTTGAGAGATGTCCGGCCGGGAAAGCGGCTGTTCATGTTTGCGACCGGTACCGGCGTGGCTCCGTTTCTCGGGCTCATCAAGGACCCGGAGACCTACGAGCGCTTCGAACAAGTCATTCTGGTGCGCGGCGCGCGCACGGTCGGCGATCTCGGCTATGCCGATTCGGTAATCGCGCGGCTGCGCGCGGATCCGGATCTCGGCGAACTCATCCGCGAGCGATTGATCGACTATCCAAGCGTTACGCGCGAGCCGTTCCGGCATCACGGCCGCATCACGAGCTTGATCGAGAGCGGACGGATGTTCGAGGATCTGTCGATTGCGCCGCTCGATGCGGCCGTCGACCGGGTCATGATTTGCGGCAACATGCGCATGCTCGCGGATGCGAACCGTTTGCTCGATGCGCGGCGCTTCGAGATTTCCCCGCGGATCGGCGTGCCCGGTGATTACGTGATCGAGCGGGCGTTCGTGGAAGAATTTCAATCGGCGCCGCCGCTCGAGGATCCCGAGGCGATCCGGTCGGCGCTCGACGCCGCTCCGGGGCTGAGGGTCGGTAGCGGCTGATCAGGCGCGCGAACGCCGCCGCATCAGAAGATTCCGAGTGCCATCCCGGCCGCGATCGTCGCGCCGAGTTCCTCGCAGCGCCGCAGCTGCGCCTCCTCGATGATTTTCGGCCGCAAGATTTCCTGCGGAGTCTGTGCGTGCGTGCAGACGATCAACGGTTCGGCGATCGGGCTCAATCGCCAGCCGGTTGCGATTCGCTCGATCTGCTGCGCGGCATTGCGGCCGTCGCTGCCGGCACAGATGAGGATCGCGTAAGGTCTGCCGGCGAGCTGGTCGAGCGCGGCGTAATACGTGCGATCGAAGAAATCCTTGAGCTGCCCGGACATGCTCGCGAGATTCTCCGGCGTCGCGAACAAATACCCCTGCGCTTCGAGTACATGCTCGGCCCGCGCCTCGGCGGCCGTGCGCAAGTCGACGCGAACCGCGGCTTGCGTGCGGGCTCCGGCCGCGGCGGCTTGCGCCATTTGTAGCGCGCCGCCGGTCATCGAATGGTAGACAATCAGCAGGGTTTTCATTTTAGGGTATCGTCGCCGCCAGGGTCTGGGCGTGTCAAACCGTTGAATCATTGGAAATTCCGATTGTCCAAGCGGTCGTGACGGCAGGAAACAAAGGCTTTGCGGCACAACTTCATCGGAGTCTCGAGAATCTTGCTGTTGCTTGCGCTGCCGTGGGTCGGCGCGCGTAGCGCGACGGCCGCCGATCCGCAGCCCTATCGCGTCGAGATCGCACCGATCGGCAACCCGACCGCGGATACGACCTTGGCCGCGACCTCCGAATTACTGGCATTGCGCGCATCGGCGCCGGTCAGTCCGTTCGGGTTGATTGCTCGGGCGCGCGGCGATCAGGGCCGCCTCAAGACCGTGCTCGAGAGTATCGGCTACTACCGGGCGCGCGTGCGGGTCACGATTGACGGCACGGCGCTCGAGAACTCGCATCTCGGCGATCAGCTGGGCGCACTGCCGGCGGGAAGCACGGCGCGGGTCGTGGTCGGCTTCGACCTCGGGCCCCTTTATCATCTGCGGCGCATCGATTTCGACGCCGATCTGTCGGCAGCGGAGCGTTCCGTGTTCGCACTCGCTCCCGGTGACCCGGCGACCGCAGCCGCGATCATCGACGCGGGCGCGCGGCTGCAGGCCAACATCCAGGAACAAGGATACCCGTTCGCGCGGGTCGAGCCACCGGTCGCCTATGAAGATGCGGTTGATCCCGTGCTCGATCTCGCGGTCAGCCTCACGCGGGGTCCGTCCGCGCCGATCGGCGAGATTCGTTTGACCGGCATGCAGCGCGTGCACGAAAGCTTCTTGCGCGCCCGCTTGCTGCTGCACGCGGGCGAGAAATTCAGTTCCGCGGCGATCGAGCGTGCACGCAAAGGATTTGCGTCTCTCGGCGTCTTTGCCGCGGTTCAGGCGCAGGTCGGCACCGCAATCGACGAGACCGGCGGCGTACCGATCACCTTCGTGTTTCGCGAACGCGCGCGGCATGCGGTGGCGTTCAGCACGGCTTATTCGAGCGACCTCGGCGGCAGCGTCGGCAGCTCGTGGAGCGACCGCGACGTCCTTGGCGGCGCGCAAGTATTGACCGTGTCGGGATCGCTGATCAATCTCGGCGGCAGTGCGACCACGGCGCTCGGCTATAACTCCGCGGTCAAATATGTGATACCGGATTTCTTGGCTCGCGATCAGTCACTGCAGTTTGCGATCGGCGCGGTCCAGCAGTCCCTGCAGGCCTACGATCAAACCGCGTTCACGACCGGCGTCTCACTCGATCGCAAGCTGTCGAATCGCTGGAGCGCGACCGCCGGCATTTCGGCCTCGGATGAGCGGATATTGCAGGAAGGCGCGACGAACTATTACACCTTGATCGGTTTGCCGCTGAGCGTGAGCTACGACTCGACGGATCTTGCATCGCCGCTCGATGATCCACTGCACGGCATGCGCGACTCGGTGAGCGTCACGCCGACGCTCGCGATCGGCCGACCGAATGCCAGGTTTCTGATCAGCCAAATCAAACTAGCGGATTACCTCGATCTGGACCCGTTGTTCGGTACGGCGGCCGGGCGCAGCGTTCTCGCGCTGCGCGCGCTGGCCGGACTCGCGCAAGGCGCGGGCGAGTTGAGCCTGCCGCCCGACCAGCGCTTTTACGGCGGCGGCAGCGGCACGATCCGCGGTTACCGCTACCAGGCCGTTGGCCCGCAATTCCCGATCACGCCGGCGTTTCCGGTGAGCACGCCGATCGGCGGCACCGCGATCGTTGCGGGCAGTGTCGAATTTCGGCAGCGCATCGGCGCAAACTTCGGTGCTGCGGCATTCATCGACGGTGGCCGAGTCAGCGGCAACTTCGGCGCAGTGCCGATCGCCGACACCGGCAAGACGAGTTCGCTGCAACAGCCGCCGCCCAACGGATTTCGGATCGGTGTCGGCGGCGGCATCCGCTACTACACGCCGATCGGCCCGATCCGCCTCGACGTGGCGTTTCCGACCCGGCGCTATAGCACCGACGATGACTCGTTCGAGGTCTATATCGGGCTGGGGCAGGCATTCTGATGCGCAAGCTGCGGATCGTGCTCGTTTGTGCCGCCGGCGCGATCACGCTGCTGGTCGCGATGCTCGCCGGCCTCGTGCTGGTCGGCGGCAACACCGAGCGCGGCCGCGATTGGATCGAACGGCTGACCGATCGGCTGAGCGCGGGCCAGGTGCGGATCTCCGGCTTGCAAGGTTCGTTTCCCGCGCAGCTCACTATCGATGAATTGCGGCTCAGCGACGCGAACGGCGTGTGGCTCACGGCCGAGCACCTGCGGGTCCGCTGGTCGCCCTGGGCGCTGCTCGAGCGGCGCGTCGACGTCCACGATCTCGAGGTCGCCCATGTGGCGTTCGAGCGCCTGCCGATCGTGGCGCCGTCGCAAACCGGGCCGACCTCGATACCGATCATCGAGATTGCGCAAGCCGCGATCGCCGAGCTGCAGCTGGGGCCGGCCGTCGCCGGTGTGGGCGCGACGGTTTCGCTACGCGGTACCTTGCTGTTGCGCTCACTCGAGGATGCCAGCGGCAACGTTTCGGCGCGGCGCATCGGCGCGGACGGCTCCTATGACCTGCAATTTCGCTTCGATCGCCAACGCATGGATGGCCGCTTGCAGCTGCACGAACCGGCCGAGGGCCCGTTGGAAAATTTCCTGCAACTGCCGGGCCTAGGCGCACTCTCGGCGACCGCAACAATCAACGGCGCGCGCGGCGCCGAGCACCTCGAACTCATCGTCGACGCCGGCAATTTACATGGCAGCGCGCACGGCGACATCAACCTCATCGACGCATCCGCCGATCTCGAGTACGCCGTGACAGGTGCGCAAATGCAGCTGCGCCCCGATCTCGGCTGGCAATCGATCGGCCTTCATGGATTTTGGCACGGCCCGGCAAGCGCGGCGCGCGCCGACGGCGAGTTGCATCTCGATCGGCTGCGCCTGCCCGGCGGATGGGCGGTCGGCGACCTGAATGCGCATCTCGCGGCGGCCTCGGGCACGCTGACTGTCGCGGCGAGCGCATCGCAGCTGCAGATTCCGGGACCCAACCCGCAGCTGCTCGCGCGCGATCCGGTCGAAATCAACGCGACGCTCGGCTTGACCGAGCCGACACGACCGCTGCAACTGCGCGCGACGACGCGCCTGCTGGCGCTTGAGGCGCAGGCACCGACCGCGGGCCCGCTGAGTGCGAGCTTGACGCTGCGGATCAACGACCTGCGTCCCGTCGCAGCCCTCGCCGGCGAAGACCTGCGCGGCACCGCGCTCGTCAAAGCCGAGGTCAGTTCGAGCGGCGCCGGTATGCAGCTGTCGGTCGATGCGAACGGCGCACTCGACCACGCGCTGCCCGAGACGCCGGCCGGTTGGCGCAAAGTCCTCGGCGATCGCCCGGCGCTGCAGCTGTCGGCGCTTTGGAGCGAACGCAGCATCGAGATCAGCAGACTGCAACTGAGCGGCCACACGATCGAGTTCGCGCTGCATGGCGATGCGTCGCGCGCGATCTCGGGCGCGGTCGACGGGCTCGGTCTGCACTGGAACATGAACCTGACCGATCTCGGCGAGTGGTCGGCGGCGCTCGCCGGACATCTGAGCGCATCCGGGGAGCTTCGCGGGCCGATGACGGATCTGTCCGCCGATGCCAGCCTGCAATCGTCGCTGTCGGTGCAAAAGACCGCGCTGGGAACGATCACGGGCAGCGTGCAGATTCACGGCTTGCCGGGAGCTGCCTCCGGGCGAATTCAGCTCGCCGGACTGCTCGACGATGCGCCGCTGCAATTCGATCTCGGCTTCGATCGCGGCCGCGACGGCAGCCTGCATGCCTTGATTCGACGGGGCGAGTGGCGCAGCGCGCGATTGCAGGGCGAAATGACGATCGGGCCCGCGAACGCGAGCGGCGCTGCGCATCCGCAAGCGAGCGCGCAGACGCGCGGCCGGCTCGAATTGCAGGTCGCGCAGCTCGGGGACCTCGAACACCTGCTCGGGCAGAAGCTCGACGGTGATGCCGACCTGAGCGGCGAGGGTGTCGCCGACGCCGTGAATTTGCAGCTGCGCGCACACGCGACGAAGATCGGCGGCGAGCCGGCGACCCTGTCGGCCGCGGCGAGTTTGAACCTCGAGAAGCGCACGTTGCGGCTGACCGGCCTCGAGCTCGAGAGCCGGCAGCAGACGCTGCAGCTCGCGGCGCCGGCGATGTTTTCGTTTGCGGACGGCCTCTCGGTCGATCGCTTGCAACTGAGCCTGCAGCAATCGAACTTGCGCCTCTCCGGTCGCCTGCTGCCGTCGCTGGACTTGCACGCATCACTGCAGCAGGTCGGCCCGGCATTCGTCAACGCATTCATGCCGGACTTGTTGGCCGGCGGCTCCGGCACCGCCGAGGCCGAGCTCACGGGCACGCTGTCGAAGCCCATCGGCCAAATCCGGATCGAGGCAGACGGGATTCGTTTCGAGAGCGACGCGGCGACCGGGCTGCCGGCGGCGGCCTTGCATGCGGATCTACGGCTCGAGGCCGATACGCTGAGCGTCGATGCGAAATTGTCCGCCGGAAAGAATTCGCAGTTGACGATCACCGGCACCGCGCCGCTGGATCAAAGCGGGCTGCTCGGCCTGCGCCTCGACGGGAAACTCGACATCGGCTTGGTGAGCCCGCTGCTCGAGGCACGCGGTCTGCAGGCTGCCGGCGATCTCGAGGTCGCGGTGCGCGTCGGCGGCAGCGCAATCGCTCCCGATATCGGCGGCACGATTCGCGTGGACAATGCCAGTTTGCGCGACTACGTGCGCGGCATCAATTTGTCGGACATATCGGCGCAATTCTCCGGCAGCCAGGGCGCCTTGAAGGTCGACCGCTTCACGGCACATGCCGCGGCGGGAACCCTGGCGCTGAGCGGCACGGTCGGATTCCTCCAGCCGCGAATACCGGTCGATTTGAAGCTGACCGCCGATCACGCCCAGGCGATCGCCAACAGCCTGATCACGGCCAATCTCGACGCCGCGCTGCAAATCAAGGGCACTGCGCTGGATCGGCTCGACCTCGTCGGCAGCGTGCAGATCCACCGTGCGACGATCGGTATTCCGAGCGCGTTGCCGCCGAACGTCGCGGTGCTCGATGTGCGCCGCCGCGGCCGCAAGGCGCCCCGGCCGCTCGACCCGCAGCTCGTGATCGGACTGAACATCGCGGTCCATGCCCCCAACGAGATCCTCGTGCAAGGCCGGGGACTCGACGCGGAACTCGGAGGGGATCTGCAGGTCGGCGGCACGGTCGATGCGCCCGCGATCAGCGGCGGATTCGATCTACAGCGCGGTAGCTTCTCGATCGCGGGTAGCTCGCTGCCCATCCTCGCACCCGGGCACGTGCGCTTCGACGGCGCCGGACTCAAGAGCAAACTCGATCCGACGCTGGATTTCACGGCGCAGAAAATCGTGACCGATGCGACCGTGACGCTGAACATCACGGGTCTCGCGGATGCGCCGAAATTCGACTTCAGCAGCACGCCGCCGATGCCGCAAGAGGAGATTCTCGCGCGGCTGCTGTTCGGCGTGCCGACCTCGCAGCTCACGCCTTTGATGGTCGCGCAAATCGGCGCGGCGCTCGCGGTGCTGAGCATCGGCGGCGACGGCGGCTTCAATCCGCTGGTCAAGCTGCAGAAATCCTTGGGGCTCGATCGGCTGAATTTCGGATCCAACGCCACGGCCGGCAGCACGGCCACGGCGAGCGGCACGGGCACCGCCGCGCCCGGTTCGACCGCGACCGGCTACAACGTCGCCGCGGGGCGCTACATCGCCAAGCGGGTCTATGTCGAGGCCAAGCAAAGCACGACCGGCTCGACGCAACTGCAAGTCGATGTCGACCTCACCAAACACCTGAAGCTGCAGACGCGCCTCGGCAACGGCACCGCGATCACTCAGGGGATGACGCCCGACAACGATCCGGGCAGCAGCATCGGTCTTTCCTACCAGATCGAGTACTAACGGCGTGGCGGTGGCGGCAGCCGCCCGAACAGCTGCTCGAGGCTCACGCCGAGGCTAAGCAGTGCGCGATCGCTCGCAGCCGCTGCATCGAATTCCATGGATACCGGCAATCCGTTTGCCGTCAAGCCGATCGGCAGCACGAGACCCGGTAATCCGGCCGTGCTACCCGGTGCGATGTTGCGCGACACGGCGGTCTCGAACGAGACCGCGGTTGCGCCAATCATGAGCACGCGGTCCTCGCCGATCGGTGGTGCCGCGACCAGCGTCGTCGGAAACGCGATCGCGGCGACGCCGGTGCGCGCGAAATACTCGCGGTATAGCTGCCGCAGCGCCGGCAGGTGCCGGTCGCGAGCGGCCGCGTAGGCGGCCTCGGATACGAATTCGGCGCCGCCTGGCAAGACGTGCTCGCGAAACAGCTCTTGCAGGTCGGCGCTCGCCATCGCAACCACGGTATCGAAGTCCCGGCCGGTCGCAAACTCGGCGAGGTAGTGCGCGAGCGCGATGCGCACGTCGTGATTCTGAATCTGCGAGGTGGTCAGCTCGATGAGTTCGGCGAGACCGGGCAATTCCGACTCGACGAGCTGCACTCCGGCCTGCTCGAGCCGCGCGAGCGCGAGATCCGTCAGGCGCGCGACTTCCGGGTCGAGACCCCGGTACCAATAGTCGCGCACGACGCCGAGGCGCACGCCGCGCAATGGCGGGGTGTTCATGGGGCGCCGGTCGCCGGCGATGACCGAGTCGAACAACACGAGGTCGAGCATGCTGCGCGCAATCGGACCGACCTGATCGAACAGCGGTGAGATCGGTATGCAGGCCTCGCTCGAGTAGCGGCCGGTCGTCGGCCGGAATCCCGCGACGCCGCAGAATGCGGCCGGAACGCGAATCGAACCTTCGGTGTCTTCGGCCAGGCCGAGCGGCGCCATACGGGCTGCGACCGCCGCCGCCGTGCCGCCGCTGCTGCCGCCCGGAATACGGGAGGGATCATATGGATTGTGCGCGGCGCCGAACGCGCGGTTGTTGCTGGTCCAACCGTAGGACAGCTCGTGCAGATTGGTTTTGCCGAGCACCAAAGCGCCCGCTGCGCGCAGCGCTGCGACGACCGGCGCATCCTGCTCGGGCTGAAATTCCCGCAAGGCCGGCGTCCCGCCCGTGGTTCGATAGTCCTGCGTGTTGACGCTGTCCTTGACGGGAATCGGCAGCCCGAACAGCACACCCGGTGCGATGCCCGCGCGCAGCTCGAGGTCGCGGCCGCGTGCTTGCTCCAGCAGCAGCTGCGGATCGAGCGCGAGGAACGCGCCGAGCGCCTCGCATTCGTGACAACGCTCGAGCAGCGCGGCCGTATAGCGCTCGGCGGTCAACTCGCCGCGCGACATCAGCTGCACGGCTTCGGTCGCGCTGAGTTCGCAGAGCTGCGCGTCGTTCGGCGGCACCGCCTCGCGCGGCCCGCCGGTCTCAGTGTGCACCTTCGCCGCGCCCGAGCCCCGGGGGTCGCCACACGAACACCGAAATGCAGCAGGCGACCACGGCGCTGCCCGCGAGCAGCGCGAGCGTGACCGTATAATTGCCCGTGAGATCGAAAATTTTCCCGGCCGCCGGGCCGGCAATCAACAGCGTCAATATCTGGCAGAAATACCAAGCGCTGTAACTGAACGCGACGCTGATCTTGGCGAATCGGCGCCGTAGTACGGCGACGAAATAGACGTCGCCGCCGCCGATCGTGACGCCGAAGAAGGCCGCGTAGGTCACGAGCGCGGCGGCCGAATGGATGCGATCGACGAGCAGCAACGAGAGCGCGCCGCCGAGCAGCAGCAGGTGCAGTCCCGCGCCGATCACGCGCACCGAATAGCGGTCCAGCAGCCAGCCGACCGTCAAGGAGCCGACGCCCGCGAAACCCGCGGTCGATCCGAGCACGATCGAGGCGAGCCGCGGGCTGAAGCCGGCGCCTTCGACGACCGAAGCTTCATGCGTGAGCAGTCCGCCGTAAGTCGTGAAGAAGAACAGCGTGGACAGGGCGATCAGCCAGAACATCGGCGAGGCGAGCAGTTGGCCCACGGACCCCGACGGCGCGCCGTCCGCGCCGGTGCGCGCAGCCTCATTCGGGTCTGCGTTCGCGGCCGCCTGCTCGAGCGTATCGCCGTCGAGCCCGAGTCCAATTTCGCGCGGCGAGCGTATGCGCTGGGTCACGAGCACCGGTATCAGCGCGAGCGTCAGCAATCCCGCCGCGATCGCAAGACAGGCGTCGCGCCAGCCGTAGTGCAGGATGATCTCTCCGGCGATCGGTGCGAGCACGAGACCGCCGAATTGCCAGCCCGACCAGACCACGCCGAGCGCGAGCGAGTAATGCCGCGAGAACCAGCGCGACACCATGTAGGGCAACGTCACGGCGAACATGACCTTTCCGAAGCCCATGAGCGCGCGCAGCAGGTACATCTCGCCGAATGTCGAGATCGTCGAGATCAGCGCGACGCAGATCGCCTCGATGATGATCCCGGTGACCAGCAAACGAATCGCGCCGACGCGCCGGATCGCGGTGCCGCCCAATAGGATCATCGGCGCACTGAGCCAGAATGCCGTGACGATGCCGCTCGTCGACGCACGGTCCCAGTGAAACTCCTGGGTCAGCGGCGGCACGAACAACACGAAACAATAGAGGCCGCCGCCGTAGACCATGAAGCCCGCGAGGAACAGCGCGATCACGACCTTGACGCCGTGATAAAGACCCCGTTGCAGGGGCGGCGCCGTCGTTGCGGCGGCGCTCAACGCACGTCCTCGAACCCCGACAGCACGTTGACGGTATTGATGCCGATTTCCGCGACCGCGTATCCGCCCTCGAGCACGAACAGCGTCGGCAGCCCGCATTCGCCGATCATGCGACCATAGGTCGTGAAGTCGGGCGACTCGAGCCGGAAGAAGCTGATGGGATCCGAGATGAAAGTGTCGACGCCGAGCGAGACCACGAGCGCCTCGGCGCCGTAGGCGCGAATTCGCGCGAGCGCGAGCTCGAGCGCCGCGCGCCAGGTCGCGAAGATCGTGCCGCGCGGCATCGGCAGGTTCAAATTGAAACCCTCGCCGGGGCCGTGCCCGGCCTCATCGGCATATCCCAAAAAATACGGAAACGCTTGCGCCGGATCACCATGCAGCGAGGCATACAGCACGTCCGGGCGTTCGTAAAAAATGTCCTGGGTGCCGTTGCCATGGTGGAAATCGACATCGAGGACCGCGACGCGTGCGGCGCCGTGATCGCGTAGGCTTTGGGCCGCGATCGCGGCGTTGTTGAGGAAGCAATAGCCGGCGAACAAATCGCGAGCCGCGTGATGCCCCGGGGGCCGGCAGAGCGCAAATGCGCCCGGTGCGCCCGCGCCCAACCGTTGGGCGCCGGTCAACGCGACGTCGGCGGCCGCGCATGCGGCCTCCCACGATCCCTCGCCGATCGAGGTCTCGCCCGCGAATGCGTAGTACCCGAGTTTGCCGGTGATCGACTCGGGCACACGTTGCATCATGCGGCGCGCCGGCCAGCAATCGGGGATCGCTTCGCCTTGATGGCCTTCGGCGGCCCATTCGCGCCAGGCAGACGCGAGAAACTCGACGAAGCCCTGGTCGTGCACGCGCAAAACCGGCTCGAGCCCGAAGGTCTGCGGTCCGATCACCTCGCCGAGGCCGACCTGGCGCACGCGGTCGAGCACGAACTGCGCACGCTCGGGACACTCATGCGGTGAGATCAGCTGCCCGCCCGACAGTTCCGTGCGTACGTTTCTGAGCCGATGCTTGTCCGAATATATCGTGAGCATCTAGTGTTTCGCGGGCTCGATGACCACCCGCACGAGTTCCGGCGTGGCTTCGCTGAATTGCAACACGTAGGATTCGGGGCCCGGGAGCGTGTACTCGACACTCTTGCGGAACAAGCGGCAATCGTGCCAACCGGTGAATGCGCTCGGCGCGATCGTCCCTGCGGGTCCGACGACGTCGATCCACAGCGGCGAATCGACGGTGATCCGATAGACGCCCGGTTTGGCGACCGCAAAACTCGTCAGGCCGCCGAGCGGAGCTTGCACGAGCGACTTCTTGTTCGAAGCCTGCAGATAGCTGACCTCGGTTTGCGGCCGCAGCTTCAGCACGTAGAGCACGCCAAGTTCGAGCGGCGGCAGGCTCCCGACCGCGCCTCCCGCCGGGACATTTTCCGCGGTGCTCTTGAACGTCGCGACTTCGGCGGCCATGTTCCAATCCGGCGCCTGGCAGCTCGCACCGAGATCCTGCGCGGCTGCCCGGTTCGTACCCAATCCGATCGCCATGGTCGCGGCCAGCGCCGCACCGATGATCATCCTGCAAAGATTCCTGCCGCGCATCATGGGCCCACTCGTGAAGTTCGACGAAGTCTGCGGTAATTTGTGCCGCTCGTGGGATTATATTGGAAAATGACCATGGCTAAGTATCTCGCTGCGATCGATCAGGGCACCACGAGCACGCGCTGCATGGTGTTCAATGCAGAGGGGCGCATCGTCGGCAGTGCGCAGAAGGAGCACGCACAGTTGCTACCGAAGCCCGGCTGGGTCGAACACGATGCACTCGAGATTTGGCGCAACACGGTCGAGGTCGTCACGCAGGCCAAGGCGAATGCCGGTATCGAGGCGGCCGATCTGGCCGCGCTCGGAGTCACGAATCAGCGCGAAACGACCGTGCTCTGGGATCGGCGCACGGGAAAGCCGCTGTACAACGCGCTGGTCTGGCAGGACACTCGCGTCGAGACCCAAGTCGCGGCCTACGCACGCGACGGCGGAATCGACCGCTACCGCCGCAAAACCGGCTTGCCGCTTGCGAGCTACTTCAGTGCGCTCAAGCTGCGATGGCTGCTCGACGAGGTGCCGGGAGCGCGCGCGCGCGCCGCAGCGGGCGACGTGCTGTTCGGCACGATCGATGCGTGGCTGGTCTGGAACTTGACCGGCGGCGTGCACGGTGGCCTGCACGTGACCGACGTCACCAACGCGAGCCGCACGCAGCTCATGGATCTCGATACGCTCGGCTGGGATCCGCAGTTATTGCAGGAGTTCAAGGTACCGCGCTCGGTGCTGCCGCGCATCGTCGCTTCATCGCAGGTCTACGGCGAGGCGCGCCTCGATGAGCTCGCGGGCGTTCCGGTCGCGGGCATCCTCGGCGATCAACAGGCCGCACTCGTCGGCCAGACCTGCTATGCGCCCGGCGAGGCCAAGAATACCTACGGAACCGGATGCTTCCTGTTGATGAACACGGGTCCGAAGCCGGTCCGTTCGAATGCCGGGCTGATCACGACGGTCGCGTATCAGCTGGGTTCGGCCGCGCCTTGTTACGCGCTCGAGGGATCGGTCGCGATCGCCGGCGCCCTGGTGCAGTGGCTGCGCGACAATTTGCGGCTGATCACCGAGAGTGCCCAGATCGAAACGCTCGCGCGCGAAGTCGACGACAACGGCGATGTGTATTTCGTGCCCGCATTCTCCGGCCTCTATGCGCCGCACTGGCAGGGCAGTGCGCGCGGTGTGATTGCGGGACTCACGCGCTATGCGAATCGCGGGCACATCGCGCGCGCCGCTCTGGAGGCGACCGCCTATCAAACCCGCGATGTGTTGGCGGCGATGGAGCGCGACTCCGCAATCGCGATCACCGAGCTGCGCGTGGATGGCGGCATGGTCGGCAACGAACTGCTCATGCAATTTCAAGCCGACATCCTCGACGTGCCCGTCGTGCGTCCCCAGGTCGTCGAAACGACGGCCTTGGGCGCCGCCTATGCCGCCGGGCTTGCGGTCGGTTACTGGCGTAGCACCGAGGACCTCGCGGCGCATTGGCGCATCGACAAGCGCTGGGAGCCGTCGATGAGCGCCGAGCGTCGTGCGGCGCTCTATGGCTCCTGGCAGAAAGCGATCAGCCGATCGCTGGACTGGCGTACCTGAGTCGTCAACCGCACCCGGGGTATCGGCGTTTATAATGCTATCGGTTCATTCATATGCCAGGAGATTTCGATGACAAGCAAGGTCAAGGCTTTGATGGCGACGCTGATCGTCGCGGCGAGTGCGATCGCGCTGCCGGCCGTTTCCACGGCTGGCGTCCTGATCGACGTCGATATTGCGCCGCCGGCCGCTCAAGTAGAGGTCGTGCCACCGCCGCGCGTCGGCTATGTCTGGGCGCCGGGCTTCTGGGAGTGGCGCGATGGTCGACATGTCTGGGTCGGTGGCCGATGGATCGGCGAGCGCCGCGGCTATCACTGGGTTCCGGACCACTGGGATCCGAATGGCGGCCGCTGGCACCACACACGCGGGCACTGGGAGCGCTAAAGAGCGTTCGCGGCAGGCCGGCAGTGCAAGCTCGCACTGCCGGTCTTTCAGATCGCTCGTGACATCAGCGGCCTCTGGGCACTCGCGCTCGCAGGTCCGTAGGCATCGAATGCCATTGCGACGTTGCGCATCAGCAGGCGACCGCGCGCGGTAAGGTCGATGCGCCGGGATCCGGCCACGATGAGGCCGTCCGCCGCAAGCGTCGCGAGCCGCGCCGATTCTGCTTGAAAATAGGCATCGAACTCGAAGCCGAAGCGTTTCTCGGTCGCCGGTATGTCGATCGTGCCGTGGCACATGATTTGCTGAATGACGTCCTTGCGAATCACGTCGTCGGAGTTCATGGTCACGCCGCGATACGAGGGCAGCACGCCGCTGTCGAGCGCCTCGTTGTAGCCGGCGAGCGTTTTGTGATTCTGGATGTAAAGATTCCCGACCTGTCCGATCGCGCTGACCCCGAGGCTGACGAGATCGCGGCTTGCATGGGTCGTGTAGCCCTGAAAACTTCGGTGCAACGTGCCGCTCTCGCGCGCCTTGGCAAGTCCGTCGCTCGGCAGCGCAAAATGGTCCATGCCGATGTACAGATATCCCGCAGCGGTCAGCTTGTGGACCGCGAGTTGCAGCAGCGCGAGCCGCGTCGCCGCATCCGGCAATTCGCTCGGCACCATCTGGCGCTGCGCTTTGAACACCTGCGGCATGTGTGCGTAGCCGTAGATTGCGAGCCGGTCGGGACGCATCGCGACGACCCTATCGAGCGTAGCACCGAAGCTGGACAGATTCTGGCGCGGAAGCCCATAGATGAGGTCGAAGTTGACCGACCCGAAGCCGTTTTCGCGTGCGCTGTCCAGGGCTTGCTGGACGAGTTCGGCGGGCTGGATCCGATTGACCGCGCTTTGCACGCCGGGGTCGAAATCCTGCACGCCGATGCTGATGCGGTTGAAGCCGAATTCGGCGAGCGTGCGAATATAGCTCGCGTCGACGGTGCGCGGATCGATCTCGATCGAGTAGTCGCGCGAGTCAGCAGTCACGAGCCGGAAGAAGCGATCGAGCATATCGATGAGCGCGCCGAGACGATCCGGAGTCAAGAAGGTCGGCGTGCCGCCGCCGAGGTGCAGCTGTTCGACCTCGCGGCTTGGGTCGAAGTAAGCACTGCGCATCGAGATTTCTTTGAACAGCCGCGCGGTATAGGGATCCGAACGCTCCATCTGTCGCGTGACGATCTTGTTGCAGCCGCAATAAAAGCACGGACTTCGACAAAACGGGATATGCACATAGAGCGATAGCGGGCTCTTGTCGATTGCGCCGCGACTCGTAAGCGCGGCCGCCTCATAACAGCTGGGCTTCAGATCGCGGAACTGCATGGCCGTCGGATAGGACGTATAGCGCGGGCCTTCGCGGTCGTAGCGCTGCATGAGCTCTGGATCGAATTGAACCGCCATATTCATCGAGTGGCTCCCGGGGGCCGTATAGTGCCTCGTAGACTTGCGCGAAAGGCGCCGTCCGCCAATCAGGGATTCCGCGTAGACCGCACGGAAGGCTGCGGCCAGAGCGCTTAGGTGGGCTCCGCTAGCGTCATATGCAATTTGACCAAATGGGCGACCGACCGCGCTCCCATCTTCTCCATGACCTTGGCGCGATGGATCTCGACCGTGCGCTCGCTCAATCCCAAGTCGATCGCGATGACCTTGTTGGCGCCCCCGTCGACGACCAAGTCCATGACCTGGCGCTCGCGTGGGGTCAGGGATTCAAGCCGGCGCAGCACCTCGGCACGGCGCGCAACGCCCTGGCGATTTTCCGCGTCATGCTGCAATGCATGGTTTATCTGGTCGAGTAGGTCCTGATCTCTGAAAGGCTTTTGGATGAACTCGAACGCGCCGGCTTTCATCGCCTGGACTGCCATCGGCACATCGCCGTGCCCGGTGATGAAGATGATCGGCAGCATGCAGCCCATGCGATTGAGCTGTTCCTGCAGTTCAAGGCCGCTCATGCCCGGCATGCGGATGTCGAGCACCAAACAGCCAGGCTCCTCGCGCTTGAAATGCGCCAAGAACTCGCTCGGCCGGGAATAGGCTTCGGTCGCATATCCGACCGTGCTTAGCAGCAATGTGAGCGCACGGCGCATCCCGTCATCGTCGTCGACGACATAAACGATCGGTTTCCCCATGAAAGCTCCGTCCTATAAACCCGCGGCGGGGAGCCGAAACGAGAAGCGGCTGCCTCCGGCGGGTGATTTTTCAAACGCAATCTTCCCCTCGTGGGCCTCTATGATCGCACGACTGGAGGCCAGGCCAAGACCCGTGCCTTGGGCTTTGGTCGTAAAGAAGGGCCTAAACAGGTGATTTTCGACGTCCGGTGCGATTCCCGTACCCGAATCGATGACGCTTGTGACGACCGCGTAGCGGTCGCCAGTGACCGTGATTTTCACCGATGGCGTGCCGGTGCCGGCGGCGCTCGCATCGAACGCATTCTGTACGAGCGCAAACAACACGTGCTGGATTCTCAAACGATCCACGAGCACGGGCGGCAAGTCGCCGGCTGCCTCAAACTCCAGCGTCCCGCGGACCCCTGCGGCGACCATTTCAAGCACCGGCAGCAATTCCTCGACGACTTCGCGCATTTGGCAGCGTGTGCGGGTCGAATCCTCCTGGTCGAACAGGTGACGAATTCGCCGAATGCCCTCGCCGGCGCTGAGCGCCTCCTGATTGATTTGGCGAAAAACGTCCGAGGCGCCATTCACGAGCGGATCCGGCCGGTTCAACATGCGCTCGCCGGCTTGTGCAAAGGTCGCAATCGCGCCCAGCGGCTGATTCAATTCATGGGCAATGCCGCTCGCCATCTCCGCCAGTGCCGAGATTCGCGCGATTTCCATCAATTGATTGAGAATGAGCTTGGACCCAACCCAGCTCGCCTTGCTATGGCTCAATGGCCCCCCGGTTCCGATCATGGCTGTATGAGGTGTGAGCTTGCCGGATTGCCGGGCGATCCGCAGCCGCGAATTCCCCGCATGAAGCTGCGCTAGTCCCTTAGCGTGCGCCCACCGGGCGGCCTAATCGGGGCAGCGCGGCGTCTGTGCGGGCAATCGTGCTACTCTCGAAAAAAACAGGTTGGTCATGACCGAAATCGGGTCGATCCTACAACAACTGCTGCAATTTTCCCCTGACGCGCTCCTCGTGGTGGACGAGCACGGCTTGATTCAATTCTCGAACGACACCGCCCGCGACATGTTCGGCTACGCCAGTGAGGAACTCGCCGGTCGCCCATTGGAGTTGCTGGTCCCGGAGCGCTTCCGCGGCCGGCATCACGAGCATGTCGCCAGCTTCCTGCAGTCTCCTGCGAATCGGGAAATGGGTGCGCGGATCGTCGATTTGTTCGCACGGCGATCGGATGGATCGGAATTCCCGGCCGGCATCCGCTTGGCGCCGATTCGCAGCGGCGAGCGCGACTACGTGTCGGTTGCGGTTCGCGACATGACCGAGCGCCGCGCGATCAGCGCGGCCCTGGTCGCGGCCCGAAAGGAGGCCGATCGAGCGAATCAAGCCAAGAGCCGCTTCCTCGCGACGGCGAGCCATGACCTGCGCCAGCCGATGCAGGCGATTCGGCTGCTCAATGCCTCGCTGTTGAAATTGACCCGCGACACGCACCACGTGTACGAACTCGTGCGACGCCAGGAGCAGGCGATCGACAATGCGACGCGGCTGCTGCATGCCTTGCTCGACATCAGCCGCCTCGAGTCGGGCGCAGTCGACCCGAAGCTCGCGTCCGTGAGCCTCGCATCGGTGTATTCGGATCTGCAGCGCGAGTTCGAATCAACCGCCGCCGCCAAGAGCCTCGAGCTCAAGTTCGCCGAGAGCGACATCGTGTTGATGACCGACCGCACGCTGTTCGCGCAGCTGCTGCAGAATCTGATCGGCAATGCGGTCAAATATACCGAGCACGGATTCGTGCGGGTCACGCAATCGCTCGATGCCGAAACGCTCTCGATAGTCGTCGAGGACTCCGGCATCGGCATTCCGGCGGACAAGCTCGATCGGATCTTCGACGAGTACTACCAAGTCGACACGGTCGGTTCGCCGCGCGTCGGCGTCGGCTTAGGCCTCGCGATCGTGCGCGAAGTGTCGCGCCTGCTCGGGCTCACGGTTTCGGTGAGTTCGAAATTCGGCGAAGGCACGCGCGTACGCGTGCGCATTCCGCGCTCGAACCTGCTCACCAACCCCGCGGCCAGTGCCGCTCCCAGCCTGCACGCCGCGGAAAACCCCGGCGCGCGCCGCGGCCGTCTGCTGCTGCTCGAGGATAATCAATCGGTGCGCGTCGCCACCGAATTATTCTTGAGCCTCGAGGGCTACAACGTGCGCAGCGCCGCCGGCGCCGCGGACGGCGACAAGCTGTTCGCCGACCTCAGGCAAGGCGATGTGTTGATCTCCGACTATCGTCTCGACGGCAAGCTCACGGGCCTCGAGGTGTTGCGTAATTTGCGCGCCGATAAGCCGTGGGACGTCCCCGCGGTGCTGCTCAGCGGCGATCTCGAGGCGATGTTGCGCGCGGTCAAGACACCGATTGAAAATTGCCGCTTTTTGAGCAAGCCCGTCGACACCCAAGCATTGCTCGAGGCGATCGGCGAATTAAGTAAGCTGCCGGGCGATGCTTGAGTTCGGTATCGCACGTTTGCGGTAAACCCTTTGCGATAATATCGGGTCGCTCAACGTGAACTTCATTGCAATACGCCGGTCACATCGGTGACACTGCCGGGATCAATCTGGAGCATCTTTTATGCAAGCACGTCGTATATTGATCGCCGGCGCCGGGTTACTCGCAGCCGTTGCTGCGCTATCGGCAACTTACGTCATGCGCCCGTTCAATTTGCACAGCGCCACGGCGACTGTCGCCGGGACCCGACATTTATACGCATTCGGCAGCCGCAGCGCGGCGCAGCTCGCGAGTCCGACATCGCGCAAGCTCGACGCGGCGCTCGCCGAATTGTCCCGCCACGCAGCGAACGCACGGCCCGATCACGCCCTCGAGGATTTGCACGCGATGAATCTCGCGGCGCGTTTCCGGCAGTCATCGAGCAGCGCCGCACCCGAGATTCTCGTCGACGCCGTGACGCGCGGCGACCCGCAGCAACTCAAGGCAGCGCTGGTTTCGCTCGGTCTGGAACGTCCGGCGGTGTATTCGAACGACGTCGGCGGTTGGTTGCCCGTAGGCCAGATCGAAGCGGCCGCGGAGCGCTCGGAAGTGGTGTCGATTCGCGCCGCCATGCCGCATCGGCGCGCTGCGGTCGCACTGCAGGGCGACTTCGTTCAACGCAGCGACGTCGTGCGTTCGACCTACCCGTCGCTGACCGGCAGCGGTGTGACGGTCGGCGTGCTGTCCGACAGTTTTGATTGCTACTCGATATATGCGGCGCCCGGAAGCGGCGTGCCGGCATCCGGCAACGAGGGCTACGCTTACAACGGATTCACCGCGACTTACGCCGACGACGTCGCGAGCGGCGCATTGCCGAGTGGCGTCGATGTGCTCGATGAGCCGTACAACGATGATTGCCTCAATTACGGCGCCCCGCAACAAACGCCGTTCACCGACGAGGGCCGCGCGATGCTGCAGATCGTGCACGTCGTCGCGCCGGGCGCGAGCCTCGCGTTTCGCACGGGCGATAACAGCGAGGCGGATTTTGCGACCGGGATCACCGCGCTGGCGGCCGCAGGCGCGAAAGTCATCGCCGACGATCTCGGGTACTTTGACGAGCCGTTTTATCAAGACGGCATCGTCGCGCAAGCCGTCGATACGGTCGAGACCACGAATGGCGTCGCGTATTTTTCCGCGGCAGGCAACGACGGCAATGCGTCTTACGAAAACACCGCGCCGCTCTTTGGTCCGGCGGTCGTCGCGTCTGGTTCGAACGCCGGCGAGAAGCTGCTCAATTTCGACCCCAGTGGAGTGACGACGACGACGACGCTACCGATCACGATCGCTCCGCAGGCCGCCGGCCAGTTCCTCGCGGTCGTCGTCGAATGGGACCAGCCCTATGTGACCGGTGCGCCGAACAGCGGCGGCGCAACGAGCCAGATCGATCTCTGCGTGACGGGTACGACCACGGCGCTCGGCGAGTTTTTGATCCAGAACTACGATGGAACGACGACGACCTGCACGGGACCGAACACCGTGGGTAGCGACCCGGTCCAGATTCTGATCATCGGCAATCCGGCGAATTCCACGCTGCCGAATCCGGGTAACGCGACACTGCAAGAGACGCTCAATATTCAAGTCGGCCTCGCCAATGGAACTGCCCCGCCGGGCCGCATCATCGTTTCGGTCGAGACCGACGGACAGACCAGTCCTGAGCCGATCAGCAGCCCATTCGCGACGAACAGCGAGACGATCCAGGGTCATCCCGGCGCCGCGGGCGCCGCTGCCGTCGCTGCCGCATTCTATTTCGATACGCCGCAATGTGGGACGACGCCGGCGCAGCTCGAGCCGTATTCCTCGCTCGGTGGAGCGCCGACATTGTTCGACAGCTCGGGCAATCGGCTCGCAACACCGGTCACGCGCCAGAAGCCGAATTTCATCGGTCCCGATGGCATCAACAGTACCTTCATTGGCTACACGCTCGCGAACGGTGGCATCACCGGCAGCAACGGATTGCTGACGACCTCGATCACGCAGTGTCAGAACAATCCGGACTTTCCGAATTTCTTCGGCACCTCGGCCGCGACGCCGCACGCGGCCGGCATCGCTGCATTGATGCTGCAGGCAAATAGTGCACTGACGCCGACCCAGATCTACACCGCACTGGAAACTAGTGCATTGCCGATCGGCGCAACGCCGACGACTGGACAGTGCGCCACATACAATTTCAGCGCCGGGTACGGAATCATTCAAGCCGACGCGGCGCTAGTCGCGCCATCACTGATACTGGCATGCAATGCAGTCGCGCTGAATGTTCCGACGACGTTGACTTGGTCGACCGTCTACGCGACGTCATGTACTGCCTCGAATGCGTGGAGTGGTACGCAAGCGACGAGCGGGTCCCTACCGATTACGCCAACGGTCGCGGGAGTGAGCACCTATACGCTGACATGCACGAATGCGAGCGGCGCAACTGGAACGAGTTCTGTGAGTCTGAGCGCGGGTTTGGTGCCGCCGGTACCTACTCTGACATTGAGTGCGGCTTCAATTGCGGCCGGTAATCCTGTGACACTAACATGGTCTTCAAACTATGCGACGAGTTGCACGGCGTCGGGCAGCTGGAGCGGCACATTGGCGGCAGGTGGCAGCGAGACGCTGACGCCAGAATCACCCGGAAGCAACACCTATACAATTTTGTGCACTAACGCCGTTGGTTCGTCTGTGTCGACCTCGGTCGACTTGCCCGTCACGGAGCCCGCTCCGGCGGCTCCGACACTCAGCCTATCTGCGAACTCGATCGTTGCGGGTAGTTCCGCAACGGTCACTTGGTCGTCATCGAATGCCACGAGTTGCGTAGCGTCCGGCAGCTGGAGCGGCAGCTTGCAAACGAGCGGCAGTCAAGTGGAAACCCCGGCGGCAGCGGGCAGCTATACCTACTCGCTGACCTGCTCCAATTCCACGGGGCCGTCGCCTGCGAGTTCGGTGACGCTCACGGTCACGACCGCACCAAGCTCCGGCGGCGGTGGCGGCGCTCTCGATGAGCTCACGCTCGTGGGACTGGCGGTGCTCGGTTTTGCGCTGCGCGGCCGCCGCGTCCGGTGAGTCGCTGCACCGTTCGCCGAGCCGCTCAGTTCGGGGTGCAGACCGTCTTCGCGTAGACGTGGACCGCGGTGTCGGCGTCGATCGCGGCGCGGTCGGCGTGGCCGCAGAGGTGCAGGCTCCGATCGGCACTGACGGCGGTCCACGATAAATGCGCTTTGCCGTCATCGCCTGCGGACACGTTGATCGGCACCGAACTGAATCCGTTGATGCGCTCGCCCGTGACGACGACGCGCGGCGGCACGCTGTTCAAGTCGTAAACGGTCACGATCACGTCGCTCGTGTTGTCGTTGATGATCTTTAGCGGCACCCCGTCGTCGGCGAGCGCCGCGCCGCTCGCGAGCGCGAACGCGAGCATGACGGCATCGACCATTTTCGGTTTACACAAGCTCATGTGGCGTACTCCCAAGGCAATAGGATCCCAGCATCCAATTTTCAGCCTAAGAGTTTGCGTTGGTCCGCGGTAGTCGGAAAATCCCGTTCGCGGGTGTCGGCGAGGCGCCTACACGGAGCCGGCTGGCTCAGCCGATGCTCGGCTCCTTGTCGGCGAGCCAGTGGACGATGTCGGCGGCCGACAGCGGCTTGCTGAAATAGTAGCCCTGGCCCTTCTCGCAGCCGAGCTTATGGACCACGTTGGCCTGGGCGAGCGTCTCGATGCCCTCGGCAACCGTGCTCATGCCGAGGCTGGTCGCAACCCGTACCGTGGCCTCGATGAGCACGCGGTGGTGGTAGCTCGTATCAGCCTGGCTGACGAAGGACCGGTCGATTTTGACCGTGTCGATCGGCAGCTGGTGCAGGCTCGCGAGCGAGGAGTATCCGGTGCCGAAATCGTCGAGCGAGAGCGTGAGCCGCAATTCCTTGAGGTCGTGCAGGTGCCGTTGCACGCGTTCGTCCTGTGCGGCAAGGCTCTCGGTGACCTCGAGCTGCAGCTGCCGCGAGCGCATGCCGCTCGAGTCGAGGATATGGCGGACCGCATCGACCAATCCGGGCTGAAACAACTGGGCGCGAGAAAGATTGACCGCAAGCGTCTGCGGCGCGCGCGATCCGAGCTGTCGCTGCCACGCGACGAACTGATGGCAGGCCGTCGAGAGCACGAAATCCCCGACCGGTCCGATGAGCCCGCATTCCTCGGCGACCCCGATGAAATCCAACGGGGGAATCAGGCCGCGAGTCGGATGACGCCAGCGCACGAGCGCTTCGACGCCGGCCGAATGCATCGCGCCTTCGCGAGTATTGTCCGCGCGCAAGCGCACGATCGGCTGGTAGACGACGAATAGCTCGCGTTCCGCGAGCGCTCGGCGCAGGTCGACCTCAATACCGCTGCGGCGCGCCGCGCGCTCCTGCATGTGCGGCTCGAATATCACGTAGCGGCCGCCACCGGTGCGTTTGGCCTCGACCATCGCGATGCTGGCCTTCTGCACGACGCCGTCGCCGTCGCCGACCGCCTGGGCACGCAGTACGACGCCGATGCTGACGCCGCAGTGGATTTGGTGCGCGCCGATGCCGTACGGCTTCAGCAATTTGTCGAGCAGGCGCTGTGCGACCGCGTGTACGTCGTCGGGCCGGCGCAGATGATCTACCAAGACCACGAATTCATCGCCGCCGACGCGGGCCGCCATGAAATGTTCGGCATCGCCGAGCACGAAGCCGTCCTGCGCGCGCAGCGCCGAGCGCAGGCGATCGGCCATCAGGTTCAGCATCTCGTCGCCGACCGCGTGACCCAGCGCGTCGTTGATCTGCTTGAAGCGATCGCAGTTGAGGAACAGCACGGCGAATTCGCAACTGCCGTCCGTGGGCTCGCGCCGCATCGCATTTTGAATGTGTTCGCAGATCGCCGTGCGATTCGGCATTTGCGTCAGCGTGTCGATGCGCGCGGCGTCGCTGGCTCGGCGCGCGTAGCCCTGCATCTCGCGGGCTACCTGCTGGCTGATGTCGCTGATCATGCCCATCAAGTGCTGCTCGTCGAGCTTGAGCATGCTGATCGAGAGGAATTGCGGCGACGAATTGCCGACGACGCCGGCATCGAGTTGAATGCGCACGGCATCGCAAATCACGCCGTTTGGAGCCCTGAACGCGTCCACGAGTTCGCGCACCTCGGGCGCAAACCTCTCGAGCACCGTGAACAAGTTGTCCAGGCTGCCGTCGCGCGAGAGCGGCAGCAGGAGCTGCGCCGACATCGGATTCAATGTCTCGACGTCGCCGTCGAGCGAAGTCTGGATGAGCCCAATCGGCGCCCGATAGAGCAGTTGCTTCAAGGACTCGAACGTGCCGGGTCGGTCGGGGGAGGGCATATGTGCGCGCTTTGTATCCGCTACCAGCTCTCGATGCGATTGCGGCCGCCGGATTTGGCCGCGAACAGCGCCTGGCGTGCCCGCGTCGACAGCGTCTCGAGATTCGCGTCGGGCGAATCCATCGCGGCGACGCCGCCGCTGACCGTATAGCGAAAGCAGTGGATTGCCACGATCACGCTCTGCGACTCGATCGTGCGTCGCAGGCGGTTCGCGGCCGCGAACGCGCCGTCGAGAGCGGTCGCAGGCAGCAGTAGCGCAAACTCGTCGTCGGCAATACGGGCGGCCAGATCGATTTCTCGGCAGCCTGCGACGAGGTTCGCGGCGAGATTTCGCAGCAGCGCATCGCCGGCCGCATGCCCGTAGGCATCGTTGACGGCCGCCAAGGAATCGACATTGAGCAGCAACAAGCACAAATTGCGCGGCGTCTCCGGGTGCCGCGCAATCTCGCGCTCGGCTGCTGCCGCGAAGGCATGCGAATTCGCCAGCCCGGTCAATGAATCGCGGCCCTCGGCCGTGCGTGCGCGACGTCGCTCGGCAGGCGCTTGCGCAAGTTCGGTGATGACCGCCATGAGGCGGCCGCGGTCGAGCTTGAGCAGGCTCAACGACAGCGCACGCGTCGATCGGATGCGCACGGCGTCGCACACCATGCCGTGCCGATCGCCAAATTGCGCGGCGGCCCGGCGCAGATCCGGCGCGACGTTCTCGAGCGCGATGAAAAGATTGCGCGGCCTGCGGTCGCGGGTGAACGGCACCAGCAGCTGCTCGCAGACCGGATTGATGAACAGGATCTCACCGTCGAGCGACAGAAGCGCAAGTCCGATGGGCGCAAGCGCCAAAAACCGGCTCAGCGCCTGATGTTCGCTGTCGAGGTCGGCGTTTGGCAGAGCGCTCATGTTGGATGCCATGTGCACGCCGCCTGCCCGTGCATGCGCGGCGCCGGCCCAAAGTCGGTCTGATGCAAAACCAGCATTGTCTGCGTGCCCATTCCCGACTCTCCACGCGCACGCCCGCGAAGCTTGCGTGTCGCCTCATTCGATTTCGGCCGAAGTGGCGAAAACTTGAGGTCTTAGAAGGGCTTAAGTCTGTGATGATGGTCCTTGACTAGCTTCAGCGGGGATCGGCGGGATTGTAAGAGATGCGGTAGATCAGGTTGGCGCCGTCATCGCTCATCAAGAGCGATCCATCCGGCAGCTCCACGGTTGCAACCGGGCGGCCCCAGGCATCGCCGTCGCTGATGATGAAGCCGGTCAGGAAATCCTCATAATCACCGGTCGGGACGCCGGCGTGCATGCGCAGGCGCACGATCTTGTGACCGGTACGAAAGCCGCGATTCCAAGAGCCGTGAAAGCTCACGAAGCCGTCGCCGACGTACTGCGCGGGAAACGCGGACGCGCCGCCCGTTGCCGTGTAGAAGCTCAATCCCAAAGGTGCGGAATGCGATTGGAACAGCACCTCGGGGACGGTCACATGGTCGCGCAAATCGGGGCGATCGCCGCGCAGCCGCGGATCCTCGTGTGCGCCGAGGTAATACCACGGCCAGCCGTAGAAGGCGCCCTCATGGATGCGCGTCGAATAATCGGGCACGAGATCATCGCCGAGATTGTCGCGCTCATTGGTCGTGCACCAAAGTTCGCCGCTGTCCGGCTGGCGCGTCAGACTCACGCAATTGCGCAGCCCGGTCGCGAACAAGCGGCCCGGTTTGCCCGACCCGATCTCGAACACCATGACGCTAGCGCGCTCGGTTTCTTTATCCCAAGCCGCCCCCAAGCCGTACTGCGCCTCCCAGCGCTGAATCTCCTCGGGCGTCTTTTTCGACATCGTCTCGGCGACGTTCGAGGCCGAACCCACCGATACGAACAGCCGCCGGGCGTCGGGCGAAAACAGGATATCGCGCGTGATATGACCGCCGCCGGATGGCAGATTCGCGACGACGATCTGGGGCTCGGCGCGGGCGACAGTGTCGCCGATCGTGTAGGCGAAACGCACGACGCGATTGGTCTCGGCGACATAGAGCCACTGCGGGTGCGCGGCGTCGGGATAGAACGCGAGTCCGAACGGTTGCTTGAGCCCCGCGGCGAAAACGCTGCGGCTCGCGACGGCGCCATTGCCGGGCGCAGGCCGCAGCAGGCTCACGCGCCCGCCGGACATTTCGGTCACGAGGATGTCGCCGTTCGGTGCGACCAGCATTTTGCGCGGTGCTTCGAACTGCGCGGCGAATACCGCGACGTGGAATCCCGGCGGAACCGATAACTGCGCATTTGCGGGCCGCTCGACGAGCTTCGGCGAATTGCGCGCCAACCTGGAAGCATAGGGCTGCGGCAGCGACGCGATATCGATGTGATGTACGCGGCCCGGGGTGTCCTTGCGCCAGTCCTCGGACTCGGCCGACGGCGCGGCGGGTCCTGCCGGCAGCGCGCGGCCCGCAGCCGCCGGGGCGGTCGCGCCTTGCGCGAAATAGGCGATCAAATTGCCGCGCTCGTTGGCATCGGGGACCGCGACGATCATTGCGGTGCCCGGCACGACCGTGGTCGGCGAAGCCAAGAAGCGATCGAGGCCTGCCGCATCCCACCTGAGCGGCGCCGCGCGCAGCGCCGCAGTATAGCCGAAAGCCGGATCGCCGGCCGCATGCCGCCCATAGACGCCGATCAGCGAGGGTCCCTGGCCACCGCCATGATCGTCGGGCGCAGCCGTATGGCAAATCGAACATTGCTGCAAAAACACGGTGCGCCCGGCAGCCGCATCACCGCCCGGCGCCGGCGAGTTGCCGGGGCCGGCTTTCACGCACGCGGTCGGCGCGCCGAGTGTCGCCAGCGCAAGCAAAATGCCGAACGCGGCTCGCGACCGACGCCGGCGGCTCATTCCTGCGGCGCTTCCTCCTCGCTTAGTGCAGGACTCTTTTTTTCGCCCTGGGTAATCAGGCATGAACTGCGATTCCCCGTCGAGTAGATCCACAGCCAGCTCAAGGCCACAGCGAGA
This sequence comes from Steroidobacteraceae bacterium, assembly GCA_049517075.1. Taxonomy (GTDB): domain Bacteria; phylum Pseudomonadota; class Gammaproteobacteria; order Steroidobacterales; family Steroidobacteraceae; genus Bog-1198. Next base: position 32,848 of record JBEKSM010000038.1, read on the forward strand.
CGATTGCGCACCCCGATCAGAAAGTAAATATGCGCAAGTCCCCATACCCACCAGGCGAGACGGCCGCGCAAGCTGATCCACCCAAAATCGATGACCGCGGTGCTCTTGCCGATCGTCGCGAGGTTGCCGGAATGCTTGTATCGGAACGGGTGCTGCGCCGAATTTCCACGCAGCCGCTGCCGGATCGTCGCGGCGACATGCGAGCCTTGCTGCTTTGCGGCCGGTGCAATCCCGGGTACCGGCTTGCCGTGCCAGGCCGCGATGCTGGCCGTGTCCCCGATCGCGAAGATCTCCGGTCTGCCGGGGATCGTGAGGTCGGGTTCGACCACGACGCGGTTGGCGTTGTCAGCCGGGACGCCAAGCCAGGTTGCGGCCGCCGAAGCGCGCACGCCGGCGGCCCACAGGATCACCTTGGAGCCCAGCACTTGGTCACCGAATACGACGCCGTCGGCGCTGCACTCGCGCACGGGGTGGCCCAGCTCGACCGTGACGCCGAGTTTCTCCAAGGCGCTCTTCGCATAGGCCGAGAGTGCCGGCGTGAACGCCGGCAATATGCGCGGGCCCGCTTCGATCAATACGATCCGCGCCTGACGCGTGTCGATATTGCGGTAATCGGGCGGCAAATTCTCATGCGCGAGTTCCGCGATCGCGCCCGCCAATTCGACGCCGGTCGGTCCGCCGCCGACGATCACGAAGGTCAGCAGCGCGGCGCGCAGCGCAGGATCGGTCTCGCGCTCGGCGTGTTCGAACGCGAGCAGAATGCGCCGGCGTATCGAGGTCGCGTCTTCGAGCGTCTTCAAGCCTGGTGCGTCGCGCTCCCATTGATCATGTCCGAAATAGGCATGGCGCGCGCCGGTCGCGAGTACCAGCGTGTCATAGCTCGCTTCTGCGCCGTCCTCGAACAAGACCTTGCGATTCGCCGCATCGACACCCGAGATGATACCGAGCAAGGTCGTGATTTCCTTGCGCTTGCGCAGCAGATGGCGCACGGGCCACGCGATCTCCGAGGTCGCCAGCGTCGCGGTCCCGACCTGATAGAGCAGCGGCTGAAACAGATGATGATTGCGCTGATCGATGATCGTGATGCGCACCGGCGCGCCGGCAAGGCCTACGGCCGTAGCGAGGCCGCCGAATCCGGCGCCGACGATGACAACGTGATGTGAACTCAAGGTATCGCTCAAGCCGGCTTACCTCCGCGCGATGGGGGGGCGATTGCGCCGAGGCGCGCTTGGCACGCGACGCGGTGCAACCGGCGCAGCGTCCTCGGGAGTCCATGGCTTGCCGAGTCGCTCCTCGATATAGCGGCGCAACAGCCGGCGCACGACCTGCGACGGCACGGCGTCTTCCGCCGCGCAGAGTCGCTCGAACAGCGCTTTCTTGCGAGGGTCGATGAGGATGGTCAGACGGGCAGTGCGCTTTTCGCTAGTCACGTGTTAATTGGATTATAATGGAACGTGCATTGAAGTTGAATAGGATGATCACATCGCTGTGTCCGAGATCCTAGGCTCTCCGCTGTCCGCGATTATTCTCGTGCTCTCTGCATGGATGCTGGTCGGGCTCGCCGGATTGCTGCGGCCCGGCAGCGCGGCGTTGTCCTGCCGCGTGCTCTATCCGCTCGGCGCCGTGCTCGGGCTCATGCTGGCGGCCTTGGGGCTCTGGGCTCTGGTGTCATCGCCGCTCGAAATGACGCCGGCGCAGTCCGCCGCGCAGCAGCTGACCTTGCTGATCGGTCTGCCTGACCTGCCGATGCATTTGCGATGCGATGCGCTCAGCGCCGTGTTCTTGATTTTGCTCGGCGGTTCCTCGGCGGGCATTTCGATTTTCGGTGCCGGCTATTTTCGCAGTCCCCAGGGGACTCCCGCGGGCCTTACCTGCCTGCAGTACCACTTGTTTCTCGCGAGCATGGGCTTCGTGCTGCTTGCCGACGACGCCTATAGCTTCATGGTCGCCTGGGAGACGATGGCGCTTTCCTCGTATTTCCTGGTCGTGACCGACCACCGCATCGCCGAAATTCGCAAGGCGGGCTTCTTGTATCTGGTCGTGGCCCACGTCGGCGCGCTCGGCATCTTGCTGAGTTTCGGCGTCCTGCAGGGCGGCAGCTGGCAATTCACGTTCGATGCGATGCGCGCGGCGCATCTGTCGCCCGCGGGCGCGGGTGTTGCCTTCCTGCTCGCGCTGTTCGGATTCGGCGCCAAGGCCGGGCTCGTGCCGTTTCACGTATGGTTGCCGGAAGCGCATCCGGCGGCGCCCTCGCCGGTGTCGGCGCTCATGAGCGGCGTGATGCTCAAGATGGCCGTCTACGGGATGCTGCGCGTGAGCTTCGATCTGCTCGGCGGACTCGCCTGGTGGTGGGGGCTCGTGCCGATCGCGCTCGGCTTGTTCTCGGCTTTGTACGGCATCGTGTTCGCGGCGGCACAGACCGACATGAAGCGCCTGCTGGCCTATTCATCCATCGAGAATATCGGCATCTTGTTCACCGCGATCGGTCTCGCGCTCGTGTTTCACGGCGTCGGCATGCCGGCGCTCGCGGCACTCGCGTTGCTCGCGGTGCTCTATCACGCGGTCAATCATGCGTTCATGAAGAGCCTGCTGTTTCTCGGCACGGGCTCGGTGCATCATGCAACCGGAGAGCGCAACCTGGGCCGTCTCGGCGGCCTGATCCACCGCATGCCCTGGGTCGCGTGGCTGACGCTGATCGGCGCACTCGCGATCGCCGGCCTGCCGCCGCTCAACGGCTTCGTCTCCGAATGGCTGCTGCTGCAGGCGTTCTTGTTTTCGCACGAAGTCGCGCATTCCTTCGTGAACATGCTGCTGCCGCTGGGCGCGGGCTTGGTCGCGCTGGTCGCCGCGCTCGCGGGCTACGTGATGGTCAAATTCTTCGGCATCATCTTTCTCGGCCAGGCGCGCGAAAGCGGACTCGCGCAGGCCAAGGATCCCGGTCTTCTGGAACGCGCGGGTCTTGCGTGGCTCGCAATCGTCTGTGTCGCGCTCGGTCTCGCGCCGGTCCAGGTGATCGGCGCGCTCGCTCGCGTCGGCGAACAGCTGCATATCGGCGCGCTCGCGCAGGCCGGCTCCCCGTGGTGGCTGCTCGTGCCGATCAGCGACCGCCAGGCTTCCTATGCCCCGCTCGGCTTCCTGGGGCTGATTGCCACGACCGTGCTGCTGACGATGATCGTCGTGCGGCGCCTCTATCACCGGCGCGTGAGCGCGGTCCCCGCGTGGGATTGCGGATTCGGTCCGCTCAATGCGCGCATGCAGGACACGGCCGAGGGTTTCGGTCAGCCGATTCGGCAACTGTTCGAGCCTTTCTTTGCGATGCACCGCCATTTGCCGACGCCGTTCGATGCCGAGCCGCGCTACCGGGTCACGATCGGCGACCCGATCTGGAACTGGCTGTATGCACCCTTGAAGCCGCTCGTGATGCGCGTTGCGGGCGGCTTTATCTGGCTGCAGAACGGGCGCATCTCGTTGTATCTGCTGTACGCGTTCGTGACGCTGATCGTGCTGTTGGCGCTCGTGCTGTGAGGGCGATCGAGCTGTTCACGCAGGTACTCGAGGTGGCCGCGGCGCTCGCGGCCGCGCCGCTGTATCTCGGCTGGGTCAATCAGTGCCGCGCCTGGCTGCAGAACCGCAGCGCGCCGAGCGTGCTGCAGGTCTACCGCCTGATCCGCAAGCTGTTTCACAAGGACGCGGTGATCGCGCTCGGCGCATCGCCGTTGTTCCGCCTTGCTCCCTATATCGTATTCGGAACGATGGTGGCGGCCGCGGCGATCATCCCCTCGATGGGAACCAGATTGCCGTTCGCGACCGCGGCCGATGCGATCGCGCTGGTCGGCTTGTTCGCGACGGCGCGCGTGTTTCTCGCGCTCGCCGCGATGGATATCGGCACGCCGTTCGGCACGCTCGGCGCACGGCGCGAGATGATGGTCGGCTTCCTCGCGGAGCCTGCACTACTGATGGTCATTTTCGTGGCCTCGCTGATTTCGATGACGACGGCGCTGCCGCTGATCTCCGAGCGCCTCGCGACCCAAGCGCTGAGCCTGAGCCCGAGCCTCGCGTTCACCGCGGTCGCCTTCACGATGGTGCTGCTTGCCGAGAACGCGCGCATCCCAATCGACAATCCGCAGACCCACCTAGAGCTCACGATGATTCACGAGGCGATGCTGCTCGAGTACTCGGCGAGGCATCTGGCGCTCATGGAATGGGCCGCCGCGCTCAAGCTGTTCAACTACACCTGCATCGGCTTCGCGCTGTTCATTCCCTGGGGTGCGGCCATGGGCGAGGCAGGGCCGCTCGAGCTGCTCGGCGCGATCCCGGTCCTTGCGCTCAAGCTCGCGCTCGCGGGCGTCGCGCTGGCACTGATCGAGACGGTGTCGGCGAAATTACGCGTCTTTCGCGCACCCGAATTCCTCGCGACCGCGTTCCTGTTCGCGGTCTTGGGGCTGCTCGTGCACATTTTGCTCGGAGGCTAGCCGTGAGCGTCGCAACTTTCGTGCTGCAACTCCTCAACAGCCTCGCGGCCTTGCTGCTGCTGCTGTCGTTCGCGATGCTCGCGCAGCGGCGCGTGGTCACGCTCGTCAATCTGCTCGCGCTCCAGGGGGCCATACTGTGCGCGGCGACGCTGCTGCTCGCCTGGCGTACCGGCGAGCGCAACCTGTACGTTTCGGCGACGCTCACGCTCGGCCTCAAAGTCGTGTTTCTGCCGTGGCTGCTGCACCGGCTGATCCGCCGCCTCGGCGTGTATTGGGACACCGACACGCTACTGAACATCCCGGGCACGATGCTCATCGGACTCGTGGTCGTCGTGTTCTCCTTCGGATTGGCGCAGCCGATCACGGCGCTCGCGAGCACCGCGACGCGCAGCGCGATCGGCATCGCGGTCGCCGTGATCCTGCTCGCGTTCCTCACGATGATCACCCGGCGCAAGGCGATGTCGCAGGTGATCGGCTTCCTGTCGATGGAGAACGGGCTGTTCTTCGGCGCGATGAGCGCGACCTACGGCATGCCGATGGTCGTGGAGATGGGCGTCGCGCTCGACGTGCTGGTCGCGATGCTCGTGCTCGGCGTGTTTTTCTTCCAAATTCGGGAGCAGTTCGACAGCCTCGATCTGGAGCGCCTCGAGTCGCGCGAGGATGAGCCGTAGCATGGTGTTCTACGCTCTAATCGGTACACCGTTGCTCGGCGCATTCGTCATGATGTGGTTCGGTGCGAGGCGCTGGGCGCCGGAGGCGAATGTGCTGTTCAGTGCGGTCACGCTGCTCGGAGCCGGCGCCGTGAGCGCGCGCGTGATCGTTGAGGGAAACCAGATCTTCCTGCACGATCAGTTCTTCATCGACCCCTTCAATATTTTTCTCGCCACGCTGACGGCATTCGTCGGATTGACGACGGCTCTGTTTTCGCGGCCCTACATGCGCATCGAGATCGCGCGGCGGCACATCGCGAAGCGGCGGCTGCGTCTCTATCACAGCATGTACCAGATGTTTCTCGCGACGATGCTGATCGCGCTGACGACCAACAATCTCGGGCTGCTATGGGTCGCGATGGAGGCGGCGACCTTGTCGACGGTGCTGCTCGTGACCTTCTATCAAACTCGCGCGAGCATCGAGGCCGGCTGGAAATATTTCATCCTCTGCGGCGTCGGCATCGCCCAGGCGCTGTTCGGCACGATCCTCGTGTACATCGCGGCGGAGAAAGTCCTCGGCTCGCAGGGCGTCAACGCGCTGTTGTGGACCCATCTGAATGCCGTCAAGGGGCAGCTCGAGCCGCGCGTCTTGAGTCTCGCGTTCGTGTTCCTGCTGGTCGGATACGGCACCAAGGTTGGATTGGCGCCGCTGCACAACTGGTTGCCGGACGCGCACGCCGAGGGTCCGACGCCGATATCCGCGGTGCTTTCCGGGCTGCTGCTCAACGTGGCGATCTATGCGGTCGTGCGCTGCAAAGTGTTGGTCGAGGGATCGCTGCATCTTGCGTGGCCGGCCCAAATGCTCATGGGGTTCGGCATCGTCTCGGTCGTGGTCGCCGCGTTCTGCCTATGGCGCCAGCGCGACATCAAGCGTCTGTTCGCATATTCGTCGATCGAGCACATGGGGATCATCACTTTTGCGTTCGGCATGGGCGGCCCGGTCGCGAATTTCGCGGCGCTGTTGCACATGACCGTACATTCGCTGACCAAGTCCGCGATTTTCTTCACGGTCGGCCACGCAACGCAAAAGTCGGGCTCACAGCTCATGGACGGCATCCGCGGACTCGTGACCATCAATCCGGCGGTCGGCTGGGGCCTGATGATCGGATCGCTGGTGATCCTCGGCATGCCGCCGTTCGGCGTGTTCGCGAGCGAGTTCCTGATCTTGACCACCGCGATGCGTGAGCAGCCCTGGGCGACCCCGTTGCTGCTGATCGCGCTCGGCGTCGCGTTCGCGGCGATCTTCGGGCGTGTGCAACCGATGGTGTTCGGCGAGACGACCGCGAAACGGCTGCCGCATCCACCGGCGTTGATTCCGATATTCTTGCACTTAGGCATCGTGCTGTTGCTGGGTCTGTTCATTCCGCCGTATCTGGCGGAGTGGTATCGCGCGGCGGCGCGCTTGATCGGAGGTGGCTGAGATGTCGGTCGCGCCGTGGTTCGAGACGAGCGGGGCGCTCGCCGGCGCGCCCGGCGCGCGCGCACTCGCGGTGTCGAGCGAGGCCTGGCGCGAGGCTGCGCAGGCCTTCGCGTCGGCCGGCGGCCGACTGCTCGCGCTCTGGGCCGGCGAGCGATCCGGCGTGGAGCTGTGTCTGTACGCTGCCTTTGTGGCGAGCCCGGGCGTGCTCGTACTCGAGATGCCGGCGGTGGATCAATATCCCGGTATTCAGGACCTGTTTCCCGCGGCGAGCCGCATGCAACGTGCGGTGGCCGATCACTACGGCATTTACTCGACCGACCCCGATCGGCGGCCGTGGCTCGCGCATCCGCGAGGGCCCGGCTATGCGTTTGTGCGCGTCGAGGGCGACGGTGTGCACGAGATCCCGGTCGGACCGGTGCATGCCGGCATCATCGAGCCGGGCCATTTTCGGTTTTCGGTCGTCGGTGAAAAGGTACTCAGGCTCGAGGAGCGTCTCGGCTATACCCACAAAGGCATCGAACGACGCTTCACCGAGCTCGCGGTGAGCCAAGGACAGCGGCTTGCGGCGCGTGTTTCCGGCGATACGGCTGTCGGCTTCTCGTGGGCCTATGCACAGGCGCTCGAGGGCCTCGCTCGCGTCGAAGTGCCGGCGCGCGCGGCCTATTTGCGCGCGCTCTGTCTCGAGATCGAGCGGCTCCAAAACCACCTCGGGGATCTCGGTGCGCTCGGCAACGACGCGGGATTCGCGTTTGGACTCGCACAGTTCTCGCGGCTCAAGGAGCACCTGCTGCGCGCGACCGAGACGGCTTTCGGCCAGCGCTATCTGCTCGATGCGATCGTTCCGGGCGGAGTCGCGAACGATTTGCCGGCCGCCGGGGCCACGGCGCTGAGCGCTTGCGCCGATATGATCGAGGCGCAGGTCGCATTGCTGCGCGACATCTACGACGAACATTCGGGCCTGCGCGGGCGATTCGTCGGCGCGGGCGTGGTCGCGCCTGAGCTGGCGGCGCGCCTCGGGCTCACGGGACTCGCGGGCCGTGCGAGCGGACAGGATCACGACTTGCGCGCCGACCTGCCATGCGCTCCCTACCGCGAACTCGCGCCGAAGAAATGCGGCGGCATCGCCGGCGACGTCGCGGCACGTGTCGCGATTCGCTTCGATGAAACGTTCGAATCCTGCCGGCTGATGCGGCGGATCCTCGCGGATCTGCCGCTCGGACCGCATCGCATGACGGTGCCGCAGCCGCCGGCCCATGAGCTCGGGCTGGGGTTGATCGAAGCCTGGCGCGGCCCCGTGCTCGTTGCGCTCGTCGCCGGGCCCGAAGGTGCCATTGCCCGTTGCCATCCCCACGATCCGTCGTGGCAGAACTGGCCGGTGCTCGAGCACGCGATCATCGACAACATCGTGCCGGATTTTCCCTTGATCAATAAATCGTTCAATCTGTCATACAGCGGTCATGATCTTTGAGATGAGGCAACCGAGGCCAAGATGCTGAAGACCCTGCGGCAAATCGCCCGCGTCGGCATCGTGACCGAGCCGCCACCCGTGAGCGACGAGGGCTTGCGGCTGCGCGCCGAGTTGCAGAGCCGGATCCTCGACATCATGGGTCGCGCACTCTGCATTCGCGCGGTCGACGCCGGGTCGTGCAACGGCTGCGAACTCGAGATTCACGCGCTCAACAATCCGATCTACAACATCGAGGGTCTGGGCATTCGCTTCGTGGCAAGCCCGCGCCACGCCGACCTGTTGCTCGTGACCGGGCCGGTCAGTGCGCACATGAAGATCGCACTTCAGCGCACCTACGCGGCCACGCCGGATCCGAAACTCGTGGTCGCGGTCGGCGATTGCGGCTGCTCGGGCGGCATCTTCGCCGAGAGCGCCGCGAGCCTCGGCCGGGTTGCCAACGTGATCCCGGTCGATGTCGCGGTTCCTGGATGTCCGCCGAGTCCGACGCGAATCTTGACCGCGATCCTGACGGCGATTTCGACGGCAGCCGCTCGGAAATAGTGCAATCGCCTCTAGCTAGTTCGCGGCCGCTCCTGCGAAAATGGCGGATCCTGCGATCTTGGGATTTAAGCGGCGATCCATCCTTAGGAATATTGCTTTGACCGATTCGACGATTCGGCGCTTCGAGCCTTTCGGGTTTCTGCGGGATCTTGCGACCCGCTGGGACGTGATCGCGTTCGTGGTCGTGATCGGGCTGATCGCGTTTCTCGGTGAGGCGGCGCGCGGGCTGTTCATCCCGCTCGCGCAACTCGACGTCACACCGCTGTCGCTCGATCCGATTCACTTGCCCGAGTATGCGGCGCGCACGACCTTACGAATGCTCGCGGCGCTCGTGCTGTCGATGATTTTCACCTTGACGTACGCGACCTGGGCCGCGAAGAGCGAGCGGGCAGGCAAACTGCTGGTGCCGATACTGGATATCCTGCAGTCGGTGCCGATTCTCGGCTTCATCTCGATCACCGTCGTGTTCTTCATGTCGCTGGCGCCGGGCCGCGTGCTCGGCGCCGAATTCGCGTCGATATTCGCGATTTTCACGAGCCAGGCCTGGAACATGGCGTTCAGCTTCTACCAGTCGCTGCGCACGATCCCGACCGAACTGGCCGAGGCCGCCGAGTCGTTCCGGCTCTCTCCGTGGATGCGCTTCTGGCAGCTCGAGGTTCCGTTCGGCATGCCGGCGCTGGTTTGGAACATGATGATGTCGATGTCGGGCGGCTGGTTCTTCGTGGTTGCATCGGAGTCGATCAGCGTCGGGCACACCAACGTCGCCCTGCCGGGCGTCGGGTCCTATATCGCGCTCGCGATCGAACAGAAGAACCTCACCGCGATCGCCTGGGCGATCGGCACGATGCTGCTCGTGATCCTGCTCTACGACCAGCTGTTGTTCCGGCCGCTCGTGGCCTGGGTCGATCGCTTTCGCGTCGAACAGGAGCCGGGCGCGCGCGTGCCGCAATCCTGGGCGCTCACGATGATGCGCCGGTCGAAATTGGTCCAGGCCGGAAAGTTGGCGTTTCATGCGGCAGTGCTGTGGACGAGCCGAGCCGTGCCGCGCGTTGATCCTGCGCATATCGACGCGGTGATCGGCCCGCGGCGCAGTCTCGATTTGCTCTGGGTGCTGCTGGTCGCCGCGGCGATCGGTCTCGGGGTATGGCACATCGGCGCGGTCGTGGTCGCCAATACGTCGCTGCACGAGGCGTTGCACGTCTGTGCGCTCGCCTTCATCACGATGTTTCGGGTGTTCCTGCTGATCGCGCTCGCGAGCCTCGTGTGGGTGCCGATCGGCGTCTGGGTCGGCCTGCGGCCGCGGGCTGCGCAAATCGTGCAGCCGATCGCGCAATTCATGGCCGCTTTCCCGGCGAACCTGCTGTTTCCGATTGCGGTGTACGGCATCGTGACCTGGAAGCTCAACCCCGATATCTGGCTGAGTCCGCTGATGATCCTCGGGACCCAGTGGTACATCCTGTTCAACGTGATCGCGGGGGCCTCGATGATTCCCGCGGAACTGCGCTACGCCTCGGACAATTTCGGCGTCAAAGGATGGTTGTGGTGGCGCAAGGTCGCGCTGCCCGGCGTGCTGCCGTTCTATGTGACAGGCGCAATCACGGCTTCCGGGGGCTCCTGGAACGCCGCGATCGTCGCCGAAATCGCTACCTGGGGCGACACCACGGTCGAGGCGCGCGGGCTCGGCTCCTATATCGCCGAGGCGACCACGGCCGGCGATTTTCACCGAATCGTCTTGGGCATCCTCACGATGAGTCTTTTCGTCGTGATTATCAACAGGCTGTTCTGGCGTCCGTTGTATTATCACGCCGAGCGCAAATATCGGATGACTTGAAGGTTGACGCCGATGAGCACCACCCCATTGCTTCAATGCAGCGACGTTCGCAAAGCTTTCCCGAAACCCGACGGGGGCGAACTGCTCGTACTCGAAGGGATGAATCTCGAGGTCAATACGGGTCAGATCGTCGGCCTGCTGGGCCGCTCCGGCTCCGGCAAATCGACACTGCTGCGGCTGATCGCCGGATTATCGGAGCCGAGTGCCGGGCAGCTCAATTATTTGGGGCAGCCGATCTTCGGCCCGGCCGCCGGCATCGCGATGGTATTCCAGAGCTTCGCACTGTTTCCTTGGCTCACGGTGTTCGAAAACGTCGCTCTCGGACTCGAGGCGCAGCGCATGCCGAAGGCGGAGATTCGCAAGCGCTCCCTCGCGGCGATCGACCTCATCGGTCTCGACGGCTTCGAGTCGGCCTATCCGCGCGAACTCTCCGGCGGCATGCGCCAGCGCGTCGGCTTTGCGCGAGCGCTGGTCGTGCATCCGAATATCTTGCTGATGGACGAGCCATTCTCGGCGCTCGACGTGCTGACCGCAGAAACCTTGCGCACCGACTTTCTGGACCTGTGGTCGGAAGGACGCATGCCGATCAAGGGTGTCATTCTGGTGACGCATAATATCGAGGAAGCCGTGCTGATGTGCGACCGGGTGCTCGTGTTCGGCAGCAATCCGGGCCGCATTCTTACGGAGATCAAGGTTACGCTGCCGCAACCGCGCAACCGCCTCGACCCGAGCTTTCGCGAATTGGTCGAACGGATCTACGTCGAGATGACCGCGCGCCCCAAGGGCGTCGCGGCGGTCGGCCGCCAGGAGCGCTTCCCGGGTCTCGGCATCGGCAGCGTGCTGCCGTCGGTATCCTCGAATCTGCTCGCCGGATTGATGGAGGCCGTGGCTGCGATGCCGTTCAACGGCACCGCGGATTTGCCGAAGATCTCCTCGGACTTGCAGATGGAAATCGACGAGTTGTTTCCGGTTGCGGAAACATTGCAGATGATGCGCTTTGCCGAACTCGAGGGCGGCGACCTGAAGCTCACCGAGGACGGACTCGCATTCGCGCAGGCGGATCTCGATGAGCGCAAGCGGATATTTCTTCGGCACCTGCTGACCTACGTGCCGCTTGCGGCGCACATTCGCCGGGTGCTCGATGAACGCGCGTCGCATGTGGCGCGCAAAAGCCGGTTCATCGACGAATTGGAAGACTTCATGAACGAAGACGCGGCGGAGCAGACACTGCGCGCGGTCGTCCAATGGGGTCGATACGCGGAGGCGTTCGCCTATCAAGATGACAATGCGATCTTCAGCCTCGAGAATCCGACATAAAATTATAATACGATGGACGCCATGATCCTGGATCCGAAGATTTTATTGCACGACGACATCCCGCCGGCAGTTCGAAAGGCCTAAGCAGTATGCAGACCTTGACGGCGGGGGCGCCAAGGCGCTTCGGGATATTACGTGTCATCGCGCTTTACAAGCTCGTCAAGGTGTTGGCGTTGCTGGCGGCCGCCTACGGCGTATTGCGGCTGCGCGATGCATCGTTCATCGCACGCGTCTATTCCTGGGCGGCGACTTTACCGTACGGCTTGGAACACGACGTCGTCACGAAGGCTCTCGTGTGGTTCAGCGGCCTCTCATCCTCGCGCGTCGAGGCGCTCGGTGCCGTGACGCTTGCGTATGCGGCGGTTTTTGCGACCGAGGGCATCGGCTTGTGGATGCGCAAGCGTTGGGCCGAATGGCTAACGATTATCATAACCGGTTCGCTGATTCCGCTCGAAATCTGGGAACTCTCGATGCGGCCGACGTTCGGCAAGGCCTCGGTTTTCGTCGTCAACGTCGCGATCGTCTGGTATCTGATCGTTCAGTTGCGCTCGACGCGCCATGTCGCCGAATAGCGTCTGAATCGTTTGTGAAATGATCGTCATGTCGGCGGTTCCTCGCGAACACCGCGTATTCTTGATTCTGGTTTTAAATACACCCGTTGGAGACATCATGAATAAGTCTGGAACGATGCTGACTGCCGCTTTATTGAGCTTGGGCCTTGCCGCCGGCGCGATGGCCGCCGATACACCGGCTTCCGCGGCGGCACCGGCCGCTGCACCGGCCGCTGCTGCGCCCGCCGCACCCGCAACCGCCGCGACGGCGCCCGCGACCACGACCTCGACGACCGGCAAATCGACCGGCAAATCGACCGGCAAGTCGACCGGTAAGTCGACCGGCAAGTCGACCGGCAAATCCACGGGCAAGTCGACCGGCAAGACGACCGCCAAGTCGACGACCGCGCCGGCTGCGACGGCTCCTGCGACGACCGCCCCCACCACGAAGTAAACTGTGGTATGAAGCCTCGGCCGCAGATCGCGGCCGAGGTTTTTTTGGCGGGGTGAGCATTAATTCGATGCAGTCCGTCGATATCGCACACCTGATCCAGGTGGCGCTGACGCCGATATTCCTGATCTCTGCAATCGGCGTCACGCTCAATGTACTGACGAGCCGTCTTTCGCGGATCGTCGATCGCGCACGTGAGACCGAGGATCGCGTGGCCGGCGGCAGCGACGATCCCGCAGTGCACCGAAGGCTGGGAGTGCTCGCGCGCCGTGCT
>JBEKSM010000039.1:0-35904 GCA_049517075.1 Steroidobacteraceae bacterium
CGGAATACTTGTTGCCCTTGAGCTCCGACATGTCGTTGTAGTTTTCTTCGGCATGCGCGCCGCCGTGGAAGCCGGGATTATCGAAAGGACTCGCGGTGCGCAGGTTCACCGTGCCGCCGATGCTGCCTTCGAGCGCCGATGCCTGCGGCGATTTGAGCACGTCGGCTCCCGAAATCACCTCGGAGGGCAGCACGTCGAATGCGAGGTCGCGGCCGTCGTCGTCGGTCGCGAGTATGCGGTTGTTGAGCGTCACGATGTTGTACTGGGGTCCGAGGCCGCGCACGTTGACGCGCAGTCCCTCGCCGCCGGTCGTGCGGCTGATCGTGATGCCGGGTAGATGTTCGAGCGAGTCGGCGACGTCGGCGTCGGGGAACCGGCCGAGTTCGGTCGCGTTGATCGAATCGAGCACGACCGGGGCATCGCGCTTGATCTCGAGTGATTTCTCGAGGCTCGCGCGCAAACCGGTCACGACGATTTCCTGCAGCTCGGGCGTCGGATTGTTGGCTTCGGCGCTCGGCGCAGCGGTACCACCGGGGTCTGCGGCGAACGCAGCACTCATCGACCCGGCCACGACGGCCAAGAGCAAAACTGAACGTAGGCGCATCGTCGGCATGGCAATCCCCTTCTCTATTCTTATTAACCTGTGTCCGGCATTGTCCGCTTGCGCGAGGTGCCGGATTGCAATTCGACGTTAAAGGAAAGTAAAGTAACTTTCAATAGCTATTATTAGAGATACTTATTCTCGATTTGAGCGAATATTCTGGATAATTTCACGCGATATCGATAAAATTATAGCTATTGAAACTTAGGTAAGTTTCGAATATAAAAGCAATGGCGGACCAGCAACCCGCTCATCAGACGAGTCGTCGGGTTTGCCAGGGGAATAAAAAATCAATGAGATCAAGAGCATGGTTGGCCTACGCGTTGGTAACGACAGTGTTTTGGGGAGTTTGGGGGGCTTTCACGGGACTGCCGGCCAATCACGGATTCCCTGAAACGCTGATCTATGTCGTCTGGGCCGTGACCATGATTCCGCCGGCGTTATTCGCGCTGCGCCGGGTCGGTTGGCGCTTGCAGCGCGATCCGAAGTCGATCGTGTTGGGCGGCCTGATCGGTTTGCTCGGTGCGGGAGGCCAGATGCTCCTGTTCCACGCGGTCAGGACCGGCCCTGCGTACCTGATTTTTCCGGTAATTTCGTTGTCGCCACTCGTGACCGTGGTCATGTCGCTCGCGTTGCTGCACGAACGTACCGGCAGGCTCGGTGCGCTCGGCATCGTGCTGGCACTGTGCTCGCTGCCGCTGTTCGACTACTCGGGCACGGCTTCGGCGAGCGGCTACGGCCAGCTGTGGTTTTTGCCGGCACTCGGTGTCTTGGTCGCATGGGGAGTCCAGGCCTTCTTCATGAAGCTCGCGAATGCGACCATGGATGCCGAGAGCATCTTCTTTTACATGACGATCACGGGGCTGCTGCTCGTGCCGGTGGCAATCGCAATGACGGACTTTTCCTCGGGTGTCAATTGGGGCGTGGACGGTCCCTATCTCGCCGGCGCGATCCAGATACTCAATTCGATCGGCGCTTTGACGCTCGTCTATGCGTTCCGCTACGGCAAGGCCATCGTGGTCTCGCCGCTGACCAACGCCGGCGCACCGCTGATCACCGCGATGTTGTCGATCATGCTGCTCGGTACCGCGCCCACGGCGACCAAAATCGCCGGCATTGCCTTGGCGCTTTGCGCAGCCGTGCTGCTCGCGATCGAGCCCGAGGCCGTACCGGCCGAAGCCGCCGGCTTTCGGCGGGAGCCCGGTTGATCGTGATCATTCGCAGGGATACCAGCAGCCGGCGCGAACGCATCGTCTCCTTGCTGCGTGAACAGGGCAGTGTGCAGATTCCGTCGCTCGCGGAGCTGTTTCAGGTCTCCACGCAGACGCTGCGCAAGGACCTGAATTTTCTCGATGAAAAGGGCATCTGCACGCGCTCTTCGGGCGGCGCAATCCTGAAGCGCGGCGCGCTATCGCCGACCGAGCAGGCGATCGAGGTCAAGCGCGCTCTATACGCCGATGAAAAGATGCGCATCGGCCAGGCTGCGGCGGCGCTGATCGAGAGCGATGACTCGGTGCTGCTCGATTCCGGCACGACGACGCTGCAGGTCGCGCGGCACATCGATCCGCAGGCGTCGCTGGTCGTCGTCACCAACGATGTCGGCATCATGAACGAACTGGTGACGCGCGAGCGCGTGCAGCTCGTGTTTCTCGGCGGCACTTTGCGGCGCAAGAATCTCTCGTTCTACGGCACCCAGACGGAGCGGACGCTGCAGGACATGCACGTCGACAAGTTGTTTCTGGCCGCCGACGGCTTCGATATCGACAAGGGCATCACCACGCATTTCGAGCCGGAGGCGCTGCTCAACCGCATGATGTGTCGAGCCGCCTCGGAAATCATCGTGGTCGCCGATTCCTCCAAGTTCGGCCGGATCTGTTTGCACAAGATCCTCGAGCCCATGGGCATCGCGAAGCTCGTGACCGACGCCGGAATCCCAGATTCGGCGCGCGAGGCGCTGACCCGAATCGGCGTCGAGGTCATCGTCGCGTGAACTCCTTTGCGCAGATCATGGCCGAGCACAAGGCCGGGCGCAGCATCGGCATCTACTCCGCATGCTCGGCGCATCCGATCATCATCGAGGCCGCACTCGATCATGCGCGCCGGCTCTCCGGGCTTGCCTTGATCGAAGCGACGTCCAATCAGGTCAACCAGGACGGCGGCTACACCGGCATGCGCCCGGCGGATTTCGCCTCCTTCGTGTTCGGGATTGCCGAGCGCATCGGTGTGCCGCGGGAACAGGTTCTGCTCGGCGGCGATCACCTCGGCCCTAACTGCTGGCAGGAGCTGCCGGCGCAAGCCGCGATGGCCAAATCGGAGCGGCTGATCGCCGACTATGTCGCCGCGGGCTTTCGCAAGATTCACCTGGATTGCTCGATGTCCTGCGCGGACGACCCGAGTCCCTTGGGTGATGCGGCCGTGGCGGCGCGCGCCGCACGCTTAGCCCAAGTCGCCGAGCAGGCCTGGCAGCGCGCCGGCGGTGCCGCACCGGTGTATGTCGTCGGTACCGAAGTGCCGATTCCCGGCGGTGCGCAGCACGCGCTCGAGTGTCTGGCGCCGACCGAGCCGGCGGCGGCACGCGCGACGATCGAAGCGCACCGCCAAGCGTTCAAGCATGCCGAACTGCAGGACGTGTGGCCGCGCGTGATCGGTCTCGTCGTGCAGCCCGGCGTCGAATTCGACCACTACAAGGTCGTTGATTTTCAGGCGGACCAAGCCGCCGATCTCGCCGCCGTGATCGAGGCCGAGGCGCACATCGTCTATGAAGCGCATTCCACCGACTACCAGACGCCTGCGAATCTGCGCGCGCTCGTGGAGCGCCATTTTGCGATTCTCAAAGTCGGGCCAGGTTTGAGCTTTGCGATGCGCGAGGCGCTCTGGGCTTTGGACCAAATCGAGCGCGAATGGCTCGGCGCGGAGCGCTCGTCGCGCTTGCGCGAGACGGTGCTCGAGGCAATGGCCGATGCGCCGAAGTTCTGGAACAAACACTACCGGTCCGAAGGACGCCAGCTCGTGCTCGATCAGCAATACAGCCTCAGTGATCGGATTCGTTATTATTGGCCGATGCCCGCGGTCGAGTCCGCGCTGAGTCGGCTGCTCGCGAACGTCGACGCGAACCCGCCGCCGCTCACGCTGCTCGCCCAATATCTGCCGCTGCAATACGAGGCAATCCGCGAGGGGAGCCTGCGCCTCTGCGGCCGCGAACTCGTGCGCCACCAGGTCGAGCAGGTGCTGCAGCAATACTCCGCGGCCTGCAGCGACTCGAGGCAGCGGTCGTGAACAGCCTGCTCGATTTCGACGAGCCTGCGCTGAGCCGCGCGGGCGGCTTGTGGACCGCGCGCGAAATCGTCCAGCAGCCCGCGAGTTGGCGGCGCACGCAGGAGTTGCTGCAACGGCAGGCGGCCAAAATCTCCGGTTTTCTCGCGCCGTTGCTCGCGAATCCGCACATTCGCATCATTCTGACGGGCGCGGGCAGCTCCGCATTCATCGGAGAGTGTCTTGCGCCGGTGCTGCTCGGACGGCTCGGTCGCCGCGTCGAAGCGATTGCGACCACGGACCTTCTATCCGGGCCAGAGCTGTTCTTTCAGGAGACGGTACCCACGCTGTTGGTGTCCTTCGGCCGCTCGGGCAACAGCCCGGAGAGCATCGCCGTCGTCGAGTTGGCCGACCGACTGCTGCGCGACTGCCACCAGCTCGTCATCACCTGCAACGAGCAAGGCGCGCTCTACCAGCGCTGCGGCGAGCGCGACAACAGTCTCGCGATTTTGCTGCCCGCGGAAACGCACGATCAAAGCTTTGCGATGACCTCGAGCTTCACCTCGATGATGCTCGCGACCTCGCTCGCATTCCAGACTGCGGGCCGGGGCGGCCTGCATGTCGGCGCGATCGCGAATGCCGCGCAGGCGTTGCTGGGTGCTCACAATGCGGCGCTGCGGACGCTGGCCGGCAATGGCTATTCGCGCGTCGTCTTTCTCGGCAGCAACGGCCTGAAGGGGCTCGCGCGCGAGGCCGCATTGAAACTGTTGGAGCTGACCGACGGCAAGGTCGTCGCCGCGTTCGATTCGCCGCTCGGCTTTCGCCATGGCCCGAAGACGATCGTCAACGGCGATACGCTGCTGTTCGTGTTCGTCTCGAACGATGCGTACACGCGCCGCTACGACCTCGATCTGCTGCGCGAGCTGCGCTCGGATGGGCTTGCGGCGCGCGTGATCGCGATCACGGCCCGATTGGGGGATGCGGTCGCCGACGGTGAATACCTGCACCTCGGTGAACTCGAGGGCGCCGATGACGAGGCGCTCTGCTATCCCTATATCGTCTGCGCCCAGCTCTTTGCGTTCCACCGCGCGCTCGTGCTCGGCAATCGGCCCGACCAGCCGAACGATGCCGGTACCGTGAGCCGCGTGGTGCGCGGCGTGACCATTCACTCGCTGTGACCGGAGGACTCGTAACGTGTATCTCGGCGTCGATGGAGGGGGAACCAAGACCGCGCTCGTGCTCATCGACCGCGACGGACTGATCCTTGCCACGCATTCGGCGCCGGGTAGCTACTACCTGACGATCGGAATCGACGCGCTCGGGCGCGTTCTCGCCGATGCCGTCGGTGCGATCTTGGCGAAAGCCGCGCTGCGCGCCGAACAGGTCGATTTCGCGTTCTTCGGGCTGCCGGCGTACGGCGAGGACGCATCGCTCGCGGACGCGCTGTCGCGGCTTCCACAACAGTGCCTGGCAGCCGAGAAGTTCGCGTGCGGCAACGACATGATTTGCGGGTGGGCCGGTTCGCTGTTGTGCCGCGATGGCATCAGCGTCGTCGCCGGCACCGGCTCGATCGGATATGGCGAGCGCGCCGGCGCGGCCGCGCGCAGCGGCGGGTGGGGCGAACTGTTCAGTGACGAAGGGTCCGCCTATTGGATCGCCTGCCGGGGACTGAACTTGTTTGCGCGCATGAGCGATGGCCGTGCCGAGCCCGGACCGCTCTACGAGATCGTCCGGCAAGCCGTCGGGATTGGCGATGATCTCGATCTGTGCGGGCATGTCTACACGCACCTGGGCGGCGATCGCGCCGAGATCGCGCAGTTCTGCAAGCTGGTCACGCAGGCCGTGTTGCAGGGCGACGATCAGGCCGCCCTGATTCTGCAGCAGGCCGCGTTCGAACTCGCGCTGATCGCCGATGCGATTCGGCGCCGCTTGGGCTTTGCGGTTGCGGAACCCGTGCCGGTCTCTTATTCGGGCGGCGTTTTCGATAACGCAGGAGCACTGCTGCTGCAGCACTTTCGGGCGTCGCTGCAGGCGCTCTGGCCGCGCTACGAAGTTCGCGAACCCGTTTTGCCGCCGGCGATCGGTGCCGCTCTGTATGCCGCGAAGTGCCGGGGCGTGCTGTTGTCGACTGCCGCGATCGAGCGGCTGCGTGCAGAGTGCGGCCGAGTCGGCGGACTCGAATCCTGATGCGAGGCTCAATGAACAACAACCCGAGGTTCCGTAGCTTGCTGGCCTTCGCGTTGTCGACATTCGCGCTGGTCGCCCGCGCCGATCCGGGCTCGTTCACGATGGACGATTTCGCGACGGTCGACAAGATCGATATCCACGTGCACATCAACTCGGCCGATCCCGCGATGATCGATCAGGCGAGCGCCGATCACTTTCGGCTGCTGACGATCAATGTCGATTACCCGGATTTCCCGCCGATCGGCGAGCAACTCAAGATCGCGCAGGCCGATGCGGCAAGCCGCCCGGCGGTTCTAGCCTATGCCGCCACGTTCTCGATGCAGGGCTGGGACGAGCCGGGCTGGCAGCAGCGCGTCATCCGGCAGCTCGATGCCGCATTTGCGGCGGGCGCGGTCGCGGTCAAGGTGTGGAAGAACATCGGCATGGATTTTCGTGACGCCAAGGGCAATCTCGTGATGATCGACGATCCGAAGTTCGATGCGATCTTCGACTTCGTGCGCGAACGTCAGCGCGTGCTGATCGGTCATCAGGGCGAGCCGCACAATTGCTGGCTGCCGATCGACGAGATGACGGTAAATAACGACAAGGAATATTTTCGCGAGCACCCGCAGTACCACATGTTTCTGCACCCGGAGCTGCCCTCGTACGACGAGCAGATGGCGGCCCGCGACCGGATGCTCGCAAAGAATCCGGGCTTGAAATTCATGGGTGCACACCTCGCGAGCCTCGAGTGGAGCGTCGATCGGCTCGCGGCATTTCTCGATCGATATCCCAACACGGTCGTGGATTTGGCCGCACGCATGGGACAGGTGCAATTCCAATCGAATCGCGACCGCGCCAAGCTGCGCCGGTTCTTCATCCGCTACCAGGATCGCTTGCTCTACGGAAGCGATACGGAACAGGAGCCTGGCGCCGATCCGCAGGCGCTGCGCCGCGAGCTGCACGCGGTGTGGCTGCGCGACTGGCGCTATCTGAACACCGCCGAGCGCTTCAAGGTTCCGGAGCTCGATGCAAAGGTGACGGGTTTGAGTTTACCGAAGAATGTCGTTCGCAAGATCTACAGCAGCAACGCGCTGCGCTGGTTCGGGCAGCCTTGGGCTAATTCCGCGCCGCCATTGTCCATGGAGTCGAAATGAATCAATCGGTGAAATCTTTGGGATACCTCGTGCTAGCGGCCGGCATGGCCGTCTGCTGCGCCGGCGCATCGGCCGGCGAGCGATCAGAGCCGCTGGGCTCGATCGAGAGCGCGAACCTCTCGGCCACTGTTTACGCCGACGGAACTTATTCGATTGGGACACCCGGCATCAAAGGTCCGGTGCTGCGCTCCGACGTCGAGGCCGTCGTCGATGCGCGCGTGCTCCGATCGACCGCGTATCCGCAGCATCGCGTCGTGAAATCGGATCTACAGGACGAACTCGGATCGGCATCCGTGCTGACGGTGACGCATAGCGGCCTTGCGGGACAACCGGATCTCGTCTGCAGTTTGCGGCTTCAGCGCGATCAATCCTGGGGCGAGATCACGGTCCGCATGCTGAACTCGACGGCTCGATCGGTTTCGGTGCAATCGATTCGCAGTGTCCACGCGGCCGACTCTCCGGTCGTCGATCTCGGCGGTCCGGTCGATGCCGACCGCATTCTGTCCGACAGTTATAGTGAGGACCGGCCGCAGCTCGCGATTCGTGAGCTGGGAGCCGCGCCGAAAGGTCTGCACCGTGCGGTCGGGAGCCAGCTCATTTACAACCGTCGCAGTGGTGAGAGTCTATTCTTGGCCGCGCTGAGCTCCGAGCGGCTGCTGACGATTTTTCATCTGCGGGAGCACGCCGCCGGCGCCAATGCGCGCATTGTCTCGTACGACGTCGAGGCAACCGGAACGACTGAAATCCTCAAGGGCGAGTCGCTCAAGGAATCGGCGGCGGCCGACCAGGTCGAGCTCAGCCTGCCCGTGGCGGCGGGCGAGAGCCTGTCATCCGAGCGCCTGATGTTCGCGGTCGGCGCCGACTATCACGCGCAGCTGGAGCAATACGGGCGCGCAATACGCCTGTTGCACCAGGCGCGCATCGACGCCCCGACGCCGATCGGCTGGTGGAGCTGGACCGCCTATTACTTCGGCCTGAATCAGGGTACTGCTGCGACGAACGCCGACTGGCTCGCGGACAACCTCAAAGCGTCGGGCTACACCTATTATCAGATCGACGAGGGCTACCAGTACGCGCGCGGTGAATACACCACCGCGGACGCCAGGCTGTTTCCGCTCGGGATGGCGCATATCGCGGACCGCGTGCGTCATGACGGCCTGACCTTTGGATTGTGGACCGCGCCGTTCGAGGTCTCGGAACGCGCATGGGTGTTTCAGCACCACCCGGAGTGGCTGCTGCATAACGCCGCCGGGCAGCCCATTCACATCGGTTACGTAACCGAGAAGAATGATCCGCTCTATGTATTGGATACGACCAATCCGGGTGCCCAGGAATATCTGCGAAAAACCTACTCGACCTTGCGCGACTGGGGTGTGCGCTTCATCAAAATGGACTTCATGGACGACACCGCGGTCGAGGGCTCGTACTTTCGCCCGAACACGACGGCTTTGGAGGCGCAGAGAATCGGCTTGAAGATCATCCGCGGCGCCGTCGGCGAGGCGGTCGTGCTCGACAAGGACGGCAGTGCGATGCTGAACCCCGTGGGGCTCGTCGACGCCGGCCGCATCTCTCAGGATACGGGGCACAGCTTCGAAGCCACGCGTGATGCCGCCTCAGGCATTGCGGCGCGCTATTACATGAACCGCAATTTCTTCATCGCCGACCCCGACGCATTCACGGTCTCCACGCAAACCGTCGACGATCAGTCCTGGCATGGCGGCCAGCGGCCGCTCAACCTCGATGAGGCCAAGGTATCGATTGCATTGGCTGCGGTCTCCGGAGGCATGTTCGAGATCGGCGACGATTTGCCGACGCTCGGCGCAGCTCCAGAACGTTTGGCGATCGTCAAGAATCCCGACCTCATCGACATGGCGCGGCTGGGCCGCGCCTCGACGCCCGTCGATTTGTTGAGCTATGCGAGCGGCGACTTGCAGCCGAGCGTGTTCCTGCTCGAGGAAACGCCGCGCCAGTCGATTCTCGCGCTATTCAACTGGACCGAGCAGTCGCGCACGCGAACGATCGATCTGTCGCAACTTGGCTTCAAGGAGCCCCGCAAATTCAAGATCACCGACGTATTCGGCGATCCAAGCTGCTGCGCCTCCTCGGAAAGAATCGCACTGGTCCAGCCGCCGCATTCGGTGCGCATGCTCAAGCTCGTCGATACTTCCGTGCCTGCAAGTCCGCCGTCCTTCGAGATCCGATCCGCGAGCAGCGCCGCCGCCGGCGAGACCTTGGCCTTCAAGGCCGCCGCCGCGTCCGCGGACCTGCCGGTGCTCGCTTGCCATTGGGACTTCGGCGATGGCTCGAGCGGCGATGGCATCGACGTACGGCATGCGTATACGCATGCCGGCCACTACGAGGTGCAGGCGAGTGTGACCGGATTGGGTGCAATCACGAGCCGCAAGACGCTTGCGATCACGGTCTCTGGTGAAGTCTCAACGCGCTTCGATCCGTCTCAGAAGCGGCGCGCCGATTCGCCCGCGGCGTTGTAGTGCACCACGATCGGCAGGTCGACGAGGCGGTCACGAGACGCTCGTGCAGCGCGCATAGCCCGTCGTCCGAGCAGACCGAGGCGTAACCCGAGCTCAAGGCCGATAAGCCCACGAATGCGGCCTCGAGCGCGGGCGCGGACCCGATGAAATGTCGGCAGGTCCGGCATCCAGGGGGATTCGGTGACATGCGAAGCTACAGTCGATTCCAGAACTCGTTGAACACTTGCGTCGACAGCACGAATCCGAGCGCGACATTGACGACTACGCCGATCGTGAATGCATAGAAAGGGCGTGCGCCCACCGACGCAAAATCGCGCAATTTGGTCGTGAGGCCGATGCTCAAGAACGCGAACGTGAACGTCCAGGTACGCAGCGCCTGCAGTGGTGCCACGAGGCCGGGCAGCACGCGCGCTTTATAGTCGGCGTAATCGTAGCCGCGCGAGATCAGCGTGACGAGCGTCGAGGCAATCAGAAAACCGAGCACGAACTTGGGGAATCGGCGCCAGATCTCGGCGGCGCCGTTGCGGCTCTCGACGCCGGTAGTCTCCCAGCGCGTGGTCGCGAGCAGCGACAACACGAAGGCCCAAACCCCGATCCATACGTCACGACCGATGACCTTCATCAAGGTGAATGCGGTGACCGCGGCATCGGCGCTGCCGGCGATGCCGGGCACGTTGCCGGCGTAGCCGCCGTACGACTGCGCCGCGGCAAGACCGGCGGCATCGGCAAATTCCGAAGTGCCGATCCAGGCGCCCGCAATGCCGGTCGACAAGTGCAGGTAGCGGGCCGCGAGCGGCAGCACGAATATCATCGCGATGGCCCAGACGACGACCAGCGCGATGGCGACGGACACGTCTTCTTTCTTCGCGCCGACGGCGCCGCCGACCGCGATGGCTCCCGAAACGCCGCAGACCGCGCCTCCGGTGCCGAGCGTCGCCGCGAGCCGCCGATTCAGGCCCAAGCGCACCGCGCTCAGATAGATCACGCCGAAGGTCACCAGCGAGACGATGGCGGCCTGCACGATTGCGACGGGTCCGGCCCAGGCAATCAGGGTCAGCGGCAGGCTCGCGCCGAGCAGCACGATGCCGGTCTTGATGTAAAACTCCACACGCAGCGCCGGGCTCAACCGGGCCGGCACGCCGACCGTGTTGGAAATGAGCAGTCCGAGTCCCAGCGCGACGAGCGGCGGCTCGAGATTGTAGTGTGCCGCTTGATCCCAGAGCCCGAGAAAATACAGCGCAGCGCTGACCACATAGACCAGCAGGAAAGCCGGCAGAAAAGTCGATATGCGGATGCCGAGCGACGCGAGGCCGAGTCCGAATAGGCTCGCCCACAATACGAACAGCGCGCCATAGCGCAAGCCATGTTGCTGCAATTGCGCGGACACATCGGAGAGATGACTCCACTTTTGTGGAGCGACCGCGAGCCACTTGATGCTGCCGCCGTTCGAGAACACCGCGGCCGCGATCGCGATCAAGCCGACGCCGATCCATATCGCCCACCAATCTTCCTTGTGGATCAACTCCTTCCAAGCGGAAGTGCGGCGGGGTGAGTCGAGGTTGGCTCGAGCGGCAATTTCCGTCACGAAAGTTTCTCCATTCTAGCGGTAGCCAAAGATATGCCAAGCGCGATATTCGATCCAATAGCCGCTCGACATGACCAGCTGCCGATTGGTTATAAGGCTGCCGCCGCACAAAAAATCGCGCCGATTACGCGGCTTATGCGCATTGCGCATCTGCTCGGTTCAATTGAGCATTGGACGCCCTGATCTCAATTCATAGAATTCCTCACGCTTCGAGATTCAGCAAAACAACACCGTTGCGCGCAACGAGGGAATACGGATGATGCATTCGAATGATCGGCGGCTTCGTCGGGCCGGATTGATGGGTTTGATCGCATGGATGATTTCGGTCCCCGCTTTTGCGCAGCAGAAGACCGGGCCGGGCATTACCAACGACGACAGCCTCACTTGGCACGGCATCACGCTCTACGGTGTCATCGACTTGGGCCTTCAATACGACACGCATGGCGCGCCGCTCAGCGACTACAGGCCGGCCGCGAGTGCCAACATCGTGCAGAAGAACAGCCGCGAGTCGGTAACCGGGATCACGCCGAGCAATATGGGCCAGTCGAGAATCGGCCTGCAGGGCGTCGAGCCGCTCGCCGGTGATTGGTCGGCCGTGTTTCAGGCGGAGACCTTTTTCAATCCGCAGTCGGGAGAAATCGCCGATTCCCTGAAGTCCTTGACGGTCAATAACGGTCGCACGCCGGCGACCTCGAGCACCAATCTGGACGGCAGCTCCGCGGGTCAGGCGCTGCAGACCGGCTACGTGGGCTTGCGGTCCGCGCAGTTCGGCACGATTACGTTCGGCCGGCAGTTGACGCTGCTCGCCGAGGGCATCATCAAGTACGACCCCAACTACGCATCCACCGCGTTCGGCCTGCTCGGCGCCTCCGGATCGTATTCGGGCGGCGGCAGCACCGAGGATCAGCGCATCGATTCGGCGCTCAAATACGTGGTCCGCTTCGGTGATTGGGCGCATTTCGCTGCGCTGTACAAGTTCAACGGCGCCAGCGGCGCCGCCAACACCGCCTATCAGGCCGATTTGGGCGGCGAATTCGCGGGCGCATCGATCGATGCGTACTACTCGAAGTTCAACGACGCGATTTCGGCTTCAACACTGAGCTCCGCTCAGGTTGGACAGCTGCCGACATTGGGCTACTCTGTATCGAATTCCCTGGCGGCGACGATTTCCGACAACACGGCCTACGCAGTCGCGGCGTCCTACAAGGTCGACCCTTTGAAATTCTTTGCCGGTTTCGAGCACGTTCAATTTGCGAATCCAACGACGCCGTTGGCGGCGGGCTTCACCGACATCGGTGGCTACAAGCTCGTGTTCGTCACCAATAACGCTTACGACAACGACAAGGTTTTGCAGGTCTATTGGGCCGGTGTTCGCTACACCGTGATTCCCAACCTCGACCTGACCGTGGCTTACTATGGCTATCATCAAAATGCCTACGGCATCGGCAAGCTCGCGGGCTGCTCGACGGCGGCCAACAGCGCCTGCAGCGGCAGGCTAGAGGCCTTCTCGTTCGACGCCGATTACCACTTCAATCAGCACTTCGACGCCTACCTCGGCGCCATGTACAGCGGTGTGTATGACGGCGTCGCGAGCGGCTACGACTTCAACACGACCAACATCAATCCAACTGTCGGTGTCCGATACAAATTTTGACTCGCACTCAGGGTACAGGCTCGCCGGCCGAGGTGCTCAATGCCGTCGTCCAGGCCGGTATCTGATCCGATAGGCCGCGTTGCTCGAGATAATCCGGTTCGATCCCGAGATCAATCGGCAATGCTCCAGGCGTGTCTTGAAGATGAGCCAGTCGATCGGAAATATGAATCAGGCCGGCAAGCCCGAATTCCGTGCCGCTCGCGCGGCTGGGTTGGTGGTGCATCGCGACGGCCTCGACGATCGAATTCGGGAAGCCCCAGAGGCCCAATAAATAGGCCCCGACCCCCGCATGGTGTGCGTTCATCTGCGCCTCGATATCGTCGCTGATCTCGATCGAATCATCGGTGACGGTCGGAATCGCGGTCGCGAAAACGACTTTTCCGACATCATGCAACATGCCGGCGAGGAACGCTTCCTCGACTTTTAGCGCGGAGTATTTCTCGAACAGCGCGATTGATCGCGCGGTTGTCGCGGTTCGCAAGCTGTGGTCCCAGAGCCTCTCCAGGCTGAATCCCTTGATACCGACCGAGGCGCCGCCGAGAAACAGGCTATGACCCAAGACCAAGGTGCCGAGTGTGTCCAGGCCGAGATAGGCGACGGCGCGTTCGGCGGTGGCGACCGGGCGGCGCGCACCAAAGAACGCAGAGTTGACCAATTTCATGATGTTGGCGGTCATTGCCGCGTCGCGCGCGATGATGCGCGCGGCCTCGGCGATGCTGGCGGTCGGCTGGCGAATGCAAGCCAGGATTTCTTGGAACGCCCGCGGCGGGCTCGGCAGCATGCCGACGCGTCCGACGAGCGCGGCGAGTCGATTGTCATTGAGCATCTGCCGCAGCTGTTGCGCCTGAGCAATCACGCGCTTGATCGTCGCCGCGTCACAGGGCTTGGCGAGGTACTGGTGCGCGGCACCGATCGTGCGCATGACCGAGCCGGGATCCGCCTGGCCCGATAGAATGAAGCGCACCGTCTCCGGGTGACGCCTCTTGACCTCGGCCAACAGTTGCCAGCCGTCCATGCCCGGCATGCGCATATCGGAGATGATTACATCGACCGGAGACTTCTCGAGCAGCGCGAGTGCCTCGACGCCGCTCGATGCAAATTCGAGGCTCCACTCGCTTCTCATCGAGTGCAGATTGCGGCGTATGCCGTCCAACACGTCGCGTTCATCGTCAACGAACAGGATTCGCATCATGCCGCGACCTCGATGCCGGCCGTGGCGGCGACGGGCGCCTCGAGCGGCAAACGAATGAAAAAGGTCGTGCCCTTGCCGCATTCAGACTCGAATCTCAGGCTGCCGCCGTGCTTCTTGACGATGACGCTGCGGGCGATCGCGAGACCCTGTCCGGTGCCGATGCCGACCGCCTTGGTCGTGAAGAACGGCTCGAATATCTTGTCGCGTACGGCTTCCGGAATGCCGGTGCCGCTATCGCCGATCGAGACCTCGACCGCCTCGCCGTCGCGACGCGTGCGTACCCGAATGATGCCCCGCTCGCCGGTCCCTTCGACCGTGTCGGCGATCGCATGCGCTGCATTGACGATCAGGTTCAAAATCACTTGATTGATCTCACCGAGATGGCAGGGCACGAGCGGCAGATCGCCGTACTCGGCATCGAGTTGTGCGACATATTTGTATTCGTTGTGCGCAACGACGAGCGTGCTGCGAATGGCTTGATTCAAATCGGCATCGGTTTTCTGCGCTTGGTCCGGGTGCGCAAATTCCTTCATCGAGCGTACGATCGTCGCGATACGTCCAAGGCCCTCGAGCGCGCTATCGAGAGCCGCCGGCATGTTGTTCATCAGAAACGCCAAATCGGCTGCCTGCTCGACTTCGCCGATCCGTCGCAGCGCCGCTTCGGGTTCCTGGTCCGAATCCACCGTGCGCTGCAGCTCGCGATAGGCGGCGATGATCGCTTCGAGCTCGGTCAGAGCGTTACGCACGAAGTGAACGTTGTCGGAGACGAATTGCACCGGCGTATTGATTTCGTGTGCGACGCCGGCCGCGAGGCGCCCGACCGACTCGAGTTTCTGTGCGGCGGATAGCTCTCGCTCGAGGCGCCGCACTTCGGTGACATCCAGCAGCAGGCCGCGCAGCACCTTGGCTCCATGGGCGATCTCGCAAGTGCCGGTCCAGCAAACTTCGCTGCTCCGCGCGCCGGGCAGCGTCAACGGCGTGAGATACTCGAACGGGCCGGGTTCGCACTCGTCGAAATATCGACGCAGTTCGGCATTGGTCGCGCGCGGAATCAGCAAATCCAATGCTCCCGGCTGGCGCCATTCTGCCACGCCGAGTGCAACGCCGGCGATCGTCTGCGCACCGACATAGGTGAAGCATCCGCGGCCGAGGTCCAGCGTGAACGGTATTGCCCGCGTACTTTCCGCCATGAGCCGAAACATCTCGCGGCTGCGTTCGAGCTCTTCGGTGCGTTTCGAGACGAGCGCTTCGAGGCGCACACGCTCGGTCATCGCGCGCCGTTCATCTTCGGTCGACAGGCGCTTCAGTTCTGTGACCATGACGTTGAATGCGTGCGCGAGAGCGCCGATCTCATCGCGCGAGCTTTCGTCGAGCGGCTCGGGCGGCATCTCGCCGGCAGCCATGCGGTCGGCGGCGTTGGCGATGCTCACCAATCGACGCGATGAGCGGCGCGCGGTTCGCACCGCGAGCAGCAGCGCGAACAACGCGATGCCGGTTCCGACTGCCGCGGCAATCCAGCGATCGTGGCGTTGCACGGCATCGCTGAGGTTGGTCGAGAAGCTCAAGTAGAGAAATCCGCGCCGGCCGTTGCCCGATCGGACGTCGACCACCGCAATCACGTGCCCGCTGTCGCTCGCGAGATCCGAATCGCCGCTGCGAAAGCGCGGCGGCCGATTGCCACTGCCCTCGATCAATTCGCCGTCGCCCGTGTACACGGCAATTCCATCGAGTTCGCGATCGCTCGCATAACCCGCCAACAGTGAGCGGGCCGCAGCGCGATCGTCAAGCGCAATCACCGGCTGCAGCTGCGTTTGCAAGCGCGCGGCGATGCGCCAGGCGCGCTCGGTCAGTGCCTGGTGCATGCGGTCGCCGGAGAGCGTGGTCAAGGTGATCGTGGTAATCGCGGTGGTGCTGACCGACAACAATCCGCACAGCAAGACCAATTGCAGGCGCAGCGGCAAATCGTGCAGGCGTGCCGGAAGGCTCATCGTGCGCCGGCTGGGTCGTGGCGCGGCGCATTCGCGCGCCATGCGTGGATCGTGATGCCGAGGGCTGCACGAGCTGCAATGTCAATCATCCTGCGAATCCTTGGCTGCCGTTCGCAGCGGGTTCCGCTCAACCGGTTTGGTGCGATGCGGTGTCGGAGGGGGCGCATGAGTGGCCGACTCCGTTCCGTTCATCGGCCAATTGCGCGCCAACTTGAGCTCTCGAGTCTGCCGAAAGCGTGACGGTGGTTGCCGCGGTTTTACATTATTTTACCTGCGGCCTCGCTCACAGTGCCGGACTCGCCGTGGATAATGTGCGCGCGTGAATATCTCAACGTGACATCCGGAGGCGCAGGAACAATATGACGGTTAGGCAGACTTTGGTGTTGGCCGCGGTGCTCGCAGTCGGCTTCGTGCTTGCGATTCCATTCGCCGGCTTTGGGTCCCGGCGCGCAGATGCGGGTCCCGACAGCAATGCCGTGCCCGGCGCCGGCGAGCGGCAGGTTTGTGAGCCAATGCCGGGTCCGGGCAACGGTCCTCCACCCCCAGGGGATCATCAGTGGGGTGAGCCGCCGGCCGTGCTGCGGGGCATCGCGCTCAGCGATGAACAGCAGGATCGGGTATTTGGAATTCTGTACGCCGCCGCGCCCGCGATACACGACCAGCAAAAGGCGCTGCGCAGAGCGCGAGAAGCGCTCGACAATCTGATCACCACCGTTCCGTACGAGGAGACCCGCGCAAATGTTCTTTCCGACGCCTTGGCAAGAGCTGAAGGCCAGCTTGCAATGCTGCGCGCACGGACCGACCATGAGATTTACCAATTGCTGACCGCACAACAGCAAGCACATATTGCGAGCAGGCGCCGTGAGCGGATGGGTCAAGCGCCCTGAACGTCCGACGACTCGGTCAAGGGTTAGGAATGCCGGGGTAGATCACTGTCGAATGCGCGCTCGCGCCACGGTAGGATGATTTCCACGCTGAGTCCTCCGCCGGGTCGGTTATGGGCGCAGATCGTGCCGCCGTGCGCCTCGATGCTGCGCCGAGCGATTGCGAGCCCAAGACCGTAGCCGTCGCTTCGAGTGCTGCCGGTTCCGCGGAAAAACGGCGTGAAAAGCTTGGGCAATTCCTGATCCGGTATCCCGCGGCCTTCGTCGAGAACGCGCAACGTGTACTGCCGAGAAAGCGCATCGACCGAAGTCTCGATCCGCACCGTACGGCTCTCCGGGGCATGCTTGAGTGCGTTGCGAACAATGTTCTCGATCGCGCTGTGCAAGAGCTCGGGGCGGCCCAGCAGTGTCGTCGAGCCGCGATCGTCCCAAACAACTTCGCGCTGCTGCGATTGGGCCTCGAAATTCGCGTCGTGAACGATATCGTGTACCAGATCGCGCATATCGACTTCCTCATCGACGGAAATCGATTCGCCGGCTTCCAAGCGCGACAGTGTCAGAAGTTCGCCGACGAGGCGATCGATGCGCGCGATTTCCTCCTCGATGCGAGCGATCATGGCGTCGGGCTTGCCGGGATTCTGGCGTATGAGTCCGGCCGCGGCCTGCAAACGAGCGAGCGGCGAGCGCAATTCATGCGACACATCGTGCAACAGACGGCGTTGGCCTTGCATCGCCGCCTTCAGGCGCTCCGCCATTCGGTCGAAATCACGGCCGAGATCCGACAATTCGTCGTGCCGCGCACCGAGCTGCGGAGCAATGCGCAGGTCGAGATCACCCGCGGCGGCCGCATCGAATGCATTACGCAGACTGCGTATCGGCTTGGCCACGTAGCCCGCGAGTAACAACGCCGTGACCACGCTTGCGGCGAGCGTCGCAAGCATCGCAGTCGGGGGCGGCAGATTGGGCCACCAGTGTCGCGGCCCGGGCGGTGGCGGCGGGCCGCCGGAGGGACGATCAAAGCCATGATCTGCCGCGAACAATCGATAGCGCCGGCCGTCCGGAGTTGCCACCGCGTTGAGCTCGGATATTTCGGGCGGCTCCGATCGCAATTGGCGCAAATCGCCGTCGACACGGGCGGGCAGGGAACGGCCGAGCAAGTCGTGCCCTGCTGCATCGACTGCGAATACAGTCGGGCCGTGTGCGTGCGCCGCCCAGTCGCGAAACGCATCGGCTCCGCTGAACCGCAAAACCTCGGCCGCCGCTCGCACTTCAGTGTCGACGAACGGATCCGCGGCGAACTCGTGCAAGGGTGCCTCGCCGCGGTGGTCGGTCAGCCAGAACAAGAGGCCGACAGTAATGATGCCGGCAAGCTGCGCGAGCCAGACGAAAGCGAAGAATTTCCAAAACAGCCTTCCCATCCTTCATTCCTTCAGAAGTTGGTAGCCTTGGCGATAGACCGCCTGAATTCGCGAGCGGCCATCCGCGGCCGTGCCCAGCTTCCGGCGGATGCTGCTCAAATGCACGTCGATACTCCGGTCGTGGCGCGCGATCGATCGCCCCAGCGCATGCTCCGAGAGCTCGCTTTTGCTGACCGGACGACCGGCGTTACGCAGCAGCAGTTCCAGCAAGTTGAATTCCGTGCTGGTGAGGCGCAGCGGTGCGCCCAGCCATTGCGCGCGCCGCTGCTCCGGCCACATCGTCAGCGCACCGCAGGTCAAAGGGTCGGCAGAACGGCCGGGCGCGGCCCCCAGCTCCGTTCGACGCAGTATCGCCCGCAGTCGCGCCGCCAACTCCCGCGGCGTGCACGGCTTCGTGACGTAGTCATCGGCGCCGAGTTCAAGTCCGGTAATTCGATCTGCGTCATCGCCGCGCGCGGTCAAGAGGAGCACCGGCAGCGTGCTGCCGCGCCGAATGAGTCGCAGCACGTCGAGGCCGTTGAGCCGGGGCATCATGATATCGAGCACGACGATCGCATAGCGGCCCGACAAGGCTTCCGCCGCACCCCGCTCGCCGTCGCTAGCCGTGCTGACCGAGAACCCGTCCTCGATCAGGTACTCACTGAGCAGACTGACCAATTCAGAATCGTCGTCGATCAGCAATATGGAAGTCATGATCACGGTTCCACGGGTCTTGCCGCAGCGGGCGCCACGGTCGTGCGTGCACCGTATCATACGGTGCGGGCTGCCGATCGCGAATCCCCGCGATCGACAGCTTCGCCGTGATTGGGCCACGGTTGCGCTATCAGACCTGCGTGTTGACCACGCTGCCGACCGTAGATGCACCCTCGAGCTTGCTCGCGAACGCTTGTAAGAAGCCGCTCAGTGACGCGGACCCGCTGTCGCCGCCGAGCGTGCTCACGAGAGCGTCGAAGCTGGTTTGCAGCGATGTGTCCGCGGAACTCTCTGTGCTGCTGCTCGCAGATGCCGTACTCGACGAACCGGACAGCGACTGAATGAGACCCTGCAGATCCGACGCGAGCGATCCGCCATTCGCGGCACAGCCTCCCGTATCGGTGCCGGACGTCGCGGCTCCACTCTGCGACGAGCCATCCTCGGATTGTGCCTGCAGAGCCGTCATGAGGCTCCGCAGGAACTGCTGGAATGACTGGGCGCTGGTCGACGAACCCGACGCCGACGCGCTGCCGTTCGTCGTGGATGCCGCCGCACTCGACGACGTCGAGGCTCCGACGCCGATCGATTGCAGCGCCGCGACGATCTCGGCAAGCAGGCCGTCGCCGCTCGGCGATGCGCTCGAGGCGGCATCGCCGGCGCTGGTCGTCGAGTTCTTTGATGTATTGCGATCGAGAACGAAAGACGGATCCCATTGCGTGAGGGACCCTGTACCGGCGATTGAACTGACACTCATGTCTATTGCTCCTGTCGATGATTGTATGGATGGACGCGGCCGCTCGCGCACCGCTCACTAGTGCCAGCAATTCTTTGGCCACAGGCCGTTCTCGTGCAGCTGCATTTCAGTAAAATTCGGTAAATTCCTGTAAAGACTCGTCGAGCGATCACTGCTCGTCATCGCGCTTCGGCGTGATTTCACAGTGCGCGAACAGCGGCAGGCAAGCGGAACTGTGTCGGCGGCATCGCGATGCCGCCTCGCGGCATAGAACAGCCGGTGTATCGCGCGGCCTTGTGCCGTGATGCTGTCGTGCATCGGCGACAGATGAGATCTGTACGCGCAGGGCCCCGGCGATCGCCGTTGAGAAGAACTACACGAGAAAGAAAATTTTGTCGTCTGAACTTTTTCGTTGTCGAGCGGATCATACGTGGCATGCATTGTTTGATTGAAGCCAACACGATAGGAGATCGATATGCATTCAGACACGAGATACCGCGGCGGCAGCTTTTACCGCGCGCTCACGGCCGTAGCGATAGGCGCGCCGATTGTTCTGGTCATCGCGGCCGGCACTTTGCCCGAGGGCTTCGAGCGCGGCGAATTCGTTGTCGGGGGCCACGGCATCGCGTTGGCTATGATTGTGACCGCGATGATTTTGCGCACCGCCTATTCATTTGGTTTCAGAACGGCGCTGAGAATGGCGGGCGAAGCGCCGCGCTACTCCATCCCGGCTGCCGATTGACTGCGCGCCCGATCCGCGCGCGCTGGGTGGCAGCCTCACGCAGCGGTCCCCGCCGCCGCGAGCGCTGCCGCATACCGACTGCGCAGTTCGGGCAGCAATAGCAGCGAGGGAAGCCATTTCGATTCCTCGGGCGTGCCGTCAGAAGCGGCGGCGGAGCCGCTCGCGAGTTCGGCGCTGCGGCCTTGTTCGACGAGCGCGCAAAGTTTTGGTGCAAGATCACGGTAGTCTGTTTCCCGCAGCATGATGCGCTGATGTCGAAAATCCGCTTCCTTCGTGAACTGTTCGCGCAAAAAGCGATAGGCCTCGAGTTCGCTGATCAGAATCACGATTGTTCGCTCGATGAGTTCCGGCTCGAACTCCACGAGATCGTCGACCGATTTGCGCGCGCTCTCGAGCGCGAAGAAGATCATGTAGACGACATTGCGCATCGCGTCGTACCACGGGTCGGTAGACGCGGGTTGGGGAGTGGGTTGGGGCGCGATGGCCATGAGTGCGCGCATGCCGTCGCGCATTGCCTTCATATAGGTATAGAACGCAGTGATATTGATCACCACGCGCGCTTCGAGCGCTTGCAGATCGTTCGAACTGCTGTCGAATACCGGAAAATAGTTCTCTTGCGAGCTGAATTGGGACGCCGGCAGCGACGCGCCGCCGGGCGCGCAGGTTTGCGGTCCCTGGCCGAACTTGTCGGTCATGCGCTTCACCGAGTCGAGCACGGTCGTGATCCGGCACAGCGTGCTGATTTCGCAGGCGAACAAATCGACGACGCCGAGCCGGCCGCTGCCGATTTGATAGGCCCAGGCAAGCACGCCGCCGAAAACCGCGAGTACGGGTGTCATGAAAATCCCAAAATTGGCAAGCCCGCGCAGCCCGATGCGCACATAGGGCCAGTAGGTTTTGCCCTTCTCCAGACTGTCCCAGTTGTCGACAATTTGCGCCCAGACTGCGACGACGGGGCCCAGAAGTATCGCGGCGAGTACGGCGATCCAGGCGGCCGTGACGATCAAGCGCAGATCCTTGACGTGCTTCGAGACGAACAGTCGATCCACGGTCGCGTGCTCGTCGCCGGTACGAACCAGGAATGCGATCGCGCGAAGCGGATCCATTGCGCTCCCCTCGGTATTCAGCGGGTCCCGCG
The DNA here is from genome assembly GCA_049517075.1 of Steroidobacteraceae bacterium. Lineage (GTDB taxonomy): Bacteria > Pseudomonadota > Gammaproteobacteria > Steroidobacterales > Steroidobacteraceae > Bog-1198. The sequence goes on from JBEKSM010000039.1 coordinate 21,696, forward strand.
GGCAGGCTTGCGCGTGGGCTTGGCAGCGGTCTTTTCCGCGACCGGTTTGGCCTTCTTGGTCCAGTCGGAGAGAAAGATCTGTTCGAAGTATTGCGCGATCCCCGCCGATTCGATGATGAGGCCGGCGTCGCGATTCAGGCGGACCCCCTGCGGCGAGAAATTTTGGCTGCTGACGACGACGGTACTTGAGTCGATCACGAAGCCCTTGTTGTGGACGTTCGACTGCAGCGAAATGTTGGCGGTCAGGTCGACGCCGACGGATTTCATTTTCTCGGCCCATTTCTCGCCGAATTCCTGGCTCTCGATGAGCCGCACGTCGACTCCCGCGGCGACCCGCGCGGCGATCGTCTTGAGCAAGTTTTCATAGTCGCCGGGAGCCGAGGACGCCTCGATGTACTGAAGCTGTATGTAGAGCTTCTTCTGCGCGCTCGCGATCAGTTTGACCATGTTGCTCAAATACTGCCCCTGAGCGGGGTCGGCGGGCAGATTGTCCGGCGTCAGCAGCGGGGTGATGCGCACAGTGATCTTGTTGAAGACTTTGGGCGGCACCAGAGCCGCGGCGGTCGTCGCGAGGGGCCGCGGCGGGACCGGATTGGTTTCGGCGGCGACCTTGGCGGCCGCGTCGGCAACGGCGCCGTCGAGTACCGAGCCGGCGCCAATTTGATTGGGAAGCGCGACCGCGAAGTCATTGCTCAAATAGGCCGTGAACAGATTCGCAAGCGTCGGATCCTCGACGATCACGTGCCAGTCGCGGTCTTCGGTCTTGGGCGGTGCGGCGGGATCCGGCTGATTGCTGTTGTTGAGGTTGCCGCTCGAGAGCCACATGACCGAGTTGTCGCGGACGATGACCTTGATATGGTATGCGGACGGAAAAATCCACGCCGACACCAACGTGTCGGAGCGCGACAGCGCGCGCGTGATCTTCGATCGTGAGCCGAGCGCCGCATTCAATTCCTCGACGGTGACCGCATCGGTCTGGTTGCGCGTGGGGTTCGGCGCCGGGTTGTCGAGCACCATTTGCAGCGTCTTCTGACCGCCCAGCACGCCTTTGAATAGCGATAGGATCGGTCCCGAGGTGAAATCGTACATGCCGATGACCAGTGATTGCTTGGTGCCTTGCAGGAACGCGCTCAAGGTCGCGAAGCCGGCGTCGGGACTCGCATGCGCCGTGATCGTGGTCGTCGTTTGTATCGGGACCAGCGGATGATTCGGCGGCGGCGCATAGGTAATTTGCGGCTTTTTCGCGTGGGCAGCCAGGGCCTTCGCGAGCTCCGGCTGCTCGATTGCGTGCCGCTGCAGCGCCTTCTGATTCTCGCTCTTGGGGTCATCGAGCGTGCGTCCGCTCGGCATTTCACGCTCGAACGGCCAGACCGGGTCATCTTCCTCGGAGCGGCCGAACGTCTGCGCGATTGCGGCCGCCGCGGGATCGTGGGCGCGCAAGCGCTGCCGCGGCGTGGCTTCGCGCACATCGACGGGAATACCCTGGATCGAATTCGGCAATAATTGGTTGGCCGGCAACGCGCTCGACTTGGTATGCACGGTCGCGACGATCGCCGATTTTCCGGTGAGTTGGTGATCGGTGATCTCGAATCCCGGGCGCACCGACAGAACGCCGGGTTTCCTCAACTTCGCCAAATGCTGCTTGGTGATCCGGTCGATCGCGGCGGGTGTCGGGGCTTGCTTCGGCATGGGCTCTACCTTTGATTGGCGAATGCGTGTCTAGGCGCTCTTAGGGCGTGCACCGTGCCGCGATGTCGCGCAGGCGCGCCGCCGCGACGATGAGTTGCTGGGTGCCTGGGCGGGCATCGGCAAGGCGCTCGGCGTTCTCGGCGAGTTCGCCGAGGCGCTCGCGAATCTGCGCGATCGCGAATCGGGGATCGGCCGGCAATGCGATGAAACGCGTGAGCCCGAACGCGGGTCCGCCGCTGCACCCGTCGACGCCCGCGGGCATCGACGTGAGCGCATCGCCGAGTGGGCGAATCACCGTCGTCATGAGCTCTATCGCCGCCGCGCAGGCGCGTCGGGATCGCTCGGCATCCGCCGACGGCGTGAAGCCGAATCCCAGTGATTGCAGCATCAGCAAGTAGGTCGCATCGAACAGCAGTGCGGTCTCGCGCGTCTGCGCATCCTTGATTGGATGAGCCGCTGCGCCGTAGCCGTCGTCGGAATGCGCAACGGGGTTGGCGAGCACCGGGCGCACCGGCTCGAAGGCCGCGCCCGCGGCCGCCTGCTCACGCTCGAAGGTCGTGAGAATGCCGAGAAAGATTCCGTAGTGGCAGTCGGCGCGATCCGCGACCGTGCCCTCGCCCTGGTGTGTGATCTGCGCGATCGCTTGCAGCGCCGATTCGGCGTCGACGACCGCAATGAGATCGTGAAACTGTACGCTGCGGACGTCCACTTGATTCGCGCGGTTCCCCTCGAACAGGCCCGGAATCGTTCGCACGCCGTCGGCAATCGCGCCGTAGAGCTCGCCGATACTGACGTGGCCACGCTCGCGCTCGGCCTGACTCAAGGCCGCCTGGTGGGTCACCCAGGGCACGGTCGCATTCTCCGGTGTCTCGTAGACGATGAAGCGCTTGAGACACTTCACTCCGAAGGGCTCGAGCGCAATGCGCGCGTGCAGCGGGTAGTAGCGGCTGTTTTGCGGCAGGTTGGGGCGCAGACAATAGGGCGTTCCGCCGATCGCGCTCAAGATATTCCAGGCTTGCGCGAGATGCAGCATTTCTTGAGATGCCACGAAGAAGATTTGCGAGGCCCAAAATTTCACGAGGTGCGCCTGGTCCGTGCTCACGCCTCCCTCGGTCGGCCGTTGCTTCAGCGAGAACGCAGCGAATAGGTAGGAACAGGCGAGCCCGTGCTCGAGCTCGCAGGCCTCGGTGATCAGCGAGATCAGTTGTTCGCGGGTTCGGGGTCTTTGCAGCAGCGTCATTATAGCGGCGGCAGCGCGCGGCCGAACTCGGTCGAGCAAATATGATCGGCCGCACGCAGGCTCAGCGCGGCGATCGTCAACGTCGGATTGGCCGTCCCGCAGGTCGGCAGCAGGCTCGCGCCCGCCATATACAGGTTCGGATGATCGAAGCTGCGCGCGTTGGCGTCGGTAACCGCCTCGGCCGCATTTGCGCCCATGCGACAGCCTCCCATGACGTGACCGGCGCCATTGTAGTGGCCGGGTTCGATCGAACGATCGGCTTCGACGATCGTGCCGTGCATCGCAGCCGTCAATTGATCGATGACCCGCAGTGCCGGCCCAAATGCATCGCGCGTGTAGCTGCCGACGTTGAAATGAATCCGCGGGCGCGGCAGGCCGTCGCCGTCCTTCTTGCTCGACAGTGTGATGCGGTTTTCGGGATCCGGCAGCAGCTCGGTCGACAGGCTCAAACGCAATTGCCGCGTGACATTCTCGAACAGCGCGGCGCGCAGCGCCCGGCCGAACAGTCCCTGCTCGACGGCCGCTCGAACATCGGCAGCGGGCGAGGAGACGCTGCGGTTCGCCCAGCCGTCGTTGTTGAGCGAGAAGCGCATCGCGCTGCGTTCGCGGCGAAACGGTCCGTCGCGGAAGGTTTCGATGCCCGAGGTCGACGGCGGCCCGCGAAACGGATAGAGCGGATCGCGCGACCGCACGAACACGGATTTTTGCATATGGTCCATGAGATTGCGCCCGACCTGATCGCTCGAATTAGCGACACCACTGGGCACGCCGCTGCCGGCATCGGCCGACATCAGCAGCAGTTTGGACGATTCGATCGCATTCGCCGCAAGAATCACGATCTTGCCGCGCACGCTTCGCCGCGTGCCGTCCGCCGGCCGATACTCGACGCTCTCGATACGCCCTGATCGGCCGACGCCGAGCCGGGTCGCGACCGCATTGCCGATCAGCGTGACATGGCCCGTGCGCACCGCCTTCTGGACGTGAACCTGCCCGTCGTATTTGGCGCCGATCGGACAGATCGGAATGCAGCTCGAATTGCCGGCGCAAGGTGGCCGGCCATCATAGGGACGCGAATTGCGCGCGGCGGGCGTCGCCCGTACGCGCACAGGAAGCCCGTCGATGACACATTCGTTGACGGCGTTGCCGACGACATGGTCGGACCAAGTCGGCCATATCGGCGGCATCGGGAACGGACGGCTGCGATAGGCGCCGAGCACGTCGGCCCATTCGGCGTCGTCGCCCGAGACGCCGAGTGCGGACTCCGCGGCACAGTACCAAGGTTCGAGCGTGTCGTAGCTGATCGGCCAATCGACCCCGACGCCGTAAGTGGACTTGATCGCAAAATCGGCGGGGATCAGCCGCGGCGTGTGCCCGAGCCAGTGCCAGGTCGTGCCGCCCGCAACGCGTTCGTAGGTGCTCAAATAATCTTCGGGTCCCGCCTGGTCATAGTAGCTGTCCATCGGGCCCGGATGTTCGGGTCCGATCGCACCGCCGGTATAGGGTGATCCCAGGGACTTGCTCGCGGCGGCTCCCCAGGCGGCGAGTGCAGCGGCGCGATCCACGACCGGATCACCGGCTTCGAGCAGCGCGATCTTTAAGCCCGCACTGCCGAGGCGCCAGGCGAGCAGTGATCCGGCGACGCCGGCGCCGATGATCACGGCCTCGTATTCCTGGGACTCGCCCGCGCTCATGCTTCAGTTCCCTTCGTCGGGCGGATAGCGCCAATGACCGAAATAGGCGTCGGACATGCCCGGGGGGTGAGCGCCGACCGCGGACCACATGAGCGCATCGAAGTAGTCATCGGGGCTCGCAAGCGTCGGCGCAGGCGGCGCACCAGCCGCCGGCGGCGCGGCGGGCGGCAGGTGTCCCGTGAACCACAGCAGGATCATGTTCTTGACCAGAGGTCCCAAGGCCGCGTCATCGACGAGCCGGTGTTTGACGGCTGCGACGAGATCCTGATCGCTCTGTTCGAGCTCAGAAAATCGCTGCAGTACGGTCGCTATTTTCTGCGCGCCGGCGGCCGCACGCAGCATCTGCAGATAGCGTCGCGTCGCGGTCGGCGCCAATACCGGCGCAGCGGTCAGGGTCAACGAGAGCCGTGCGAACAGCTGCAGCGCGTGCTCGTCGCTCGCCGATGCCTTCGATGCGCTGGTCACTGCAACACCGGTGCCTATAGACGGAACAAGGTCGCTACCGTGATGTGCGGCCAGTTGATGCCGAGAAAATTGAAGATGATCGTCTGCGAGTACTGCAGCACGTCGAAAGGCCGCCCCGCGGCGGGCTTGACGTGTTCGATCCAGAATGTCGCATTCACGCTCTTGACCGCGGCGTTGTTGTTCACGGGATTTTCCAGGAATGGGATGTTGAGCACGCCGCCCGATGGACTGCTCGAGACCTGCAGAACCATCGTCGACGTAATGTCGTTCAAGAACTCCTTGATCGCGTCGGCCAACAGGAGATTTGGATTCTGGATGACCGCGCGATCCTGCAGCGGCGGCGGCAGCGGCTGCGTCGTAAATGGCGCTAGGTAGCCCGGCCCGAGCGGCGGTAGCGTCGGCGGATTCTTCTGCGGCGTCGAATCCGCAACCGCGAACACCGGCTTGCCGGTCGGTGATGAGATCGCGGTGCCCTGCACGAGGATCGAGACGCCGTGCGGGATCGAGGCCGCACGAACGATGCCGGCGGCTCCCGGCGGCACGTTGGTGGCGGGCACATTGAGCCAAAAGCCCGGCTCGAGATGCAGGGCCTCATGCGAATTCGCGTCGCTGATTCTCTGCAAGTAGCGCAGGCCCTGAAGCTCGATGTCATCCTGCCCTTTGGTCGCATCGCTGGAGAGTTCCGCGCCCCGATTGGGCACGGGGCCGCCGATCGGCATCAACTCGAGCCGTTCGATCGTCGAATTGAGCAGCAGCCGGAACGGTTTCGGTCCCGTGCTGGGCGGCCGCGAATCGAAATCCGGCAGCGAAGTCAGCACGAACCCCGTGCCCGCCCACTCGCCGACGAGTCCCGCGAGCGGGCCGAGCGCCGCCGATTGCTGATTGAGCGATCCACCCGAACGAAAGCGCGCAATGAAAGCCATCGATCCTCCTCAACGAAAGATGTTCGGTTCGTCAACGACTGGGGGTACGGACAGCGACCCGCGGCGGCGGGATCGGTGAGGTTCCGCTCGCGGCGATCGGGGGAATGGGTTGCAAATAATCATTTCATCCATGAATTGATTGATCGGCAAAATCGAGGCTTCGAGCGACGCTAGCGCTAAATATTTAGCGGGTCAATGGGCCGAGCGGAGTTCCATCCATTAATTTTGAAAACTGCGGCGCGACTGATTTTGCGGCGAACGCCGGCGTCGTGCGGTGCAATGCGATCGCTCGGCCCAATCCCCCGAGCGACAGCGGCGCTCGGGGGACCGGCCGATTCTCTCAGACCGAGTTTTGGATCGCCGGTCCATTCGGGCTGCCGAGTCCCGTGCAGGCATCCCAGCCCATCGCGGCAATGAAGTCGCCGTTGTTGCCCTGGGTAATATCTCGCAGCGCTTGCGGCTTGCCGTAAAGCTGTGGGTTCAAGTACCCGACCGGTGTGCCCGTGCTTTGATTGATGCGTGCGATCAAGCCCGCCCAGAGCGGCGCGACCGCGCTCGTGCCGCCGATGACCGTGTTGGTTCCGTCGATCAGCACGTTGTAGCCGGTCTCCGGATCGGCGTCGCCGGCGACGTCGGGCACGCCGCGTTTGGTCAAGCTGACCATCTTGCCGTCCGTTTGCACGGCCTTCCTGCCGATCTGCCAACTCGGCGCCGGGAAGAACGTGCTGATGCCCCCGCCGCTTGCGCCGCCGCCGGCGCCGTCATTCCAGACGACTTCGCTCGTGATCTTCGACTGCGTGGCCTGCAGCGTCGTGCCGCCGCAACCGAGCGCAAACGGACTCGAGGCCGGAAAATCCACGTGATCCGCGCCGTCGCTGACGCCGTCGGTCGAGCCGTTGTCGCCGGAGGCTACGCAGACCGTGATGCCCATGGTCGCGGCGGCCTGAAATGCAGAGTCCATCGCAGTCATCGCTTGCGCGGTCCAGGTCGACTCCGACCCGCCCCAACTGATCGAGATCACCGAGGGGCGATTGGTCGTGTCGTGAATCGCAGTCGTGACCGCGTCGAGAAAGCCTGCATCCGTGTTCGGTGCGAAATAGACTACGATGTTGGCAGCCGGCGCGATCGATCCCACGACCTCGATGTCGAGCATGACTTCGCCATCGGGGCCGTTGGCATCTCCGGTCGGGGCATTGACGCCTTGGTCGACCGAGACCGCCGACACTCTTGGCGAGCCGACATCGAGCGATGCGAAATAGGTGTTCAAGTCCGCCGCGCGAAAGCCGCCGCCGAGCTCGATGATCGCGACACATTGACCGGCGCCGGTGCCGCTGGGGAATCCGTACAGAGATGCCACTTGAGTCGGCGTAAACGAAGCCGGCGCCGCGCTGCGGGCAATCTTCTTCTTACCGTTGCCGTTCGACCTCACTCGAAAATGCGGCTTCGCCTGCGGTCGATTGTCGAGACCGAGCACAGCTTCGACGATGCCGTCGAGTTCCTCGGGCAATTGAATCGTGCCGACGCGCCCGCGATACATGCCGCCGGCATGCGAGAAATTGTGGAGGCTGATTGAAAACGCGGCATTGAATTGCGCAACGGTTCCCGAGAGAACGATCGTGCGCCGTGCGGCGTGCTCCTGGATGACCTGAAGTCCGTGGGTGGCCGCAAATTTTCGCACCACCGCAAGATCGGCGGGATCGGCACCATGCTCCTTGGCGAACTCTTCGCGGCTGAGTCTGCCGGCACCGCGATTGCCCGCCGTGAGTTGCGCCACCCGCGCCTTAAGCGCCTCGCGCGACCGGCGCCGCACGATCATGCTGACATCGAGTCGTTCGGTCGCGTCGGTGGGCGCAAGCATTTGCGCACCGGGCGCGGCGGCTCGTTCACTACCTTTGAGAATAACATTGGCCATGATGCGGTTCCTCGCAATTCGGATGTGACCATGAGTCCATGCAAATCTCTCGCTGCCGCAAACGTCCTGTGCGGCCACCGGCGCCTTCAGTATCGCGCCAAGACCGGGCGAATGCATCCCTGAAAACTCCTTGAGGGTGACTGTGAATCGCGACAGGCACTCGATCTCGCGGCGCATGCTTGCGAGGCAGCGCGGTGTTGCAATGCATCGCGATCGCCGTGATTCGAAGCGAGCGGTCCCCGATATTGCGCGGCACTCGATAACAGCGGTAAGCTCGAGCCGTTGACAGGAAGTCCACTCGGGGTGCGCGTGGTTCCAAGCGAACACCGTGGCGCCTCGAGCGATCCGTCTGCCCCTCTTGTTGCAAAGGAGTGCATCAAATGGCCATACCAATTCATGACAATTCGAGCCAGGAAAATTCTTGGACGATTCGCCGGATCGCCTCGGCGCTGAGCGTGAATGCGATCGCGGCAGCGAGCCTCTGCCTCGCGGCCGGATTGCCGGCGCACGCGCAGACCGCCGCAACCGCGGCCGCGCCGGCTGCTGCGCCTACCGCTGCGCAGGGCGTCAAACCGGCCGCCGCGAGTAGCCAGACACTCGCGGCGCTGCCGAAAACCAAGGAAGACGGCACATTTTTTCCGTCGCATTATCGCCAGGTCCTCAAGGCGCCGCTGCCCAATCTGATCTTCAAGCACAAGCAACTGCCGACCGTCATCGATGAGCTGTTTTTTGCCGAGAGCACCACCGGCACGATCGCCGCGTTCCAGCCTGCGGGGCCGACTGCGACCGCCACCAACGCATTCTTCGAATCCTTGGGCACGAACGGCCGGACCTGCTTTACCTGCCATCAGCCCGCGACCGGCATGAGCATCAGCGTTGAGCACATCAGGGAAGTGTTCCACAGCACCGGCGGTACCGATCCCTTGTTCGCGCCCGTCGACGGAGCGACCTGCCCGAAAAATGTTCCGGCGGCATCGACCTCGGGCGCACTCGTCGGCGGACACCTCGGCAAGGGGCAGGGAACGCTCGAGGATGCTTACAAGACCGTGCTCGAGCGTGGACTCATCCGCGTGTTCAATCCGATTCCGGTCGACGCGGATTATACGATCGAGGTCGTGAGCGATCCGTACGGCTGCAACACGGATCCGGAATTCAATTCCGAAGTCGACTCGAATAATGTCACGCGTCAAATCGTTTCGGTCTACCGTCGCCCGCGGATCTCGGCGAGTCTGCTGTTCGCCGTCTCTGCGGCGCCCGCGGCGGCGACGCCGCCGGCGACTCCGGAAACCGGCAACGGCAGCGGCAACATCATGTGGGACGGGCGCGAGCCGTTCCTGGAGCATCAGGTCATCGATGCGACGCTCGGCCATGCGCAAGCGACGAGCGCGCCGACCGCCGATCAGATCCAGCAAATCGTGGGATTCGAGACCGGTATCTACAGTGCGCAAAGCCGCACACCCGGTGCCGGCGAACTCACCGCCCACGATGCGCTCGGCGGTCCGGTGGTGCTCGCCAGCGAGACGCCGGGACAGCGCAGCACGACGCCATTCACGCTGTATACGACCTGGCAAACTCGGCCGAAGCTGCTCGAACACGCGGCGTTTCGCGAGTCGGTCGCCCGCGGCGAGAAGATCTTCAACACGAAGAACTTCGTGATCTCCAATGACGCGGGGCTCAATCCCTTGCCGCCGGCAGCGCCGAAGAACATCACGGGCCCTTGCGCGACGTGCCACAGCCAGCATTTCATCGGCTACGATTCCTTTCCGAACGCGCAGCAGGACCAGGGCATCGGCGGCGACTCGGCGTCCTTGGGCGGCCCGGCGCCGTCGGCTTTTCTGCCGATCTTCAAGGTGACCTGCAAACCCGGTGCGCCGACGGGATTCCACGGCAGCGTGATCATGACCAACGATCCCGGCAAGGCGATCATCAGCGGCAAGTGCGCCGACACCGGCAAGTTCACGGTGCCGCAGTTGCGTGCCTTGGCTCCGCGTGCGCCGTTCTTCAGCGACGGTTCCGCGGCCACGCTGCTCGACGTCGTGAATTTCTACGACAAGCGTTTCGCGATCAATTTGACCGCGGCCGAGAAGAAGGATTTGGTCAATTTCTTGAGTGCGCTCTGAGCACACGATCGGCTTCCAAGGGAGCGCTGCGCGCAGGCCGCGCGTAGCGCTCCTAGGCGGCCGGCGGCGCGCGTGCGGACCGCAGCATTTGGATCGCCGCGTAGACGACCACGAGCAGGATCAACCACCGCAGCCAGGTGATCGGCAGCGACTTCACGAGGTAGGCGGCCACGAATACCGCGGGAATTCCGCCGAGCGTGAGGCCCAAAGCCGCGCCGAGATCATAGCGCCCGCTGCGCACGAAGCGCGCGCCGCCGATCGGCATCAACAGGCCGCAGGAACCCATCATGATCGGGAATGCCGCGAGCGGATTCATGCCGAGTAAACAAACGAGTATCAGGCAGGGCGCGTAGAGGCCGATGCCGAGCATCATCAAGGCGCCGAGGACCGCGTTGGCGAGCACCGCGGCGATCAACCGTGCACCGCTCAATCCGGTCGCGAGGCCGCCGCCGGGCATCCACTGTAAATTGCTCGCAAGGAACAGCAATGCCGCGCACAGCAAGGCGGCTCCCATCGCGAGCTGGATCGCACGGCGAGAGAGCCGCGCGACGAAGCCGACGCCGATCCATGCGCCGAGAGCGGCCGCAACGATCATGCTGATCAAGGTGGTCAAATCGACGCTGACGGTCGCGATGAAGATCAGCGCTTGCGTCATCGTGGGCAGGGCCTGGCCGGTGTTCAGCGTGCCGGGAATCTGCTCATCGGGCATGCGTGCACGCAGCTTGAAGTAGGCCGTCGTCGGCGCGAACGAGCCGATGCCGAGCGTGTCGAAAAAATTGGTCACGAAGCCGATCAAAAGGTCGCTCGCAAGAGGTCTGCGCGCCGGCGCCCGAGCCGGTTCGAAATGATCGAGTGGCAGTCGTGCGCGCGCCCGTTCGAGAGTCCACCAGCGCACGATGTAGGCGGCGGCGGCGATTGCCAGAGCGGATACGAGGCCGATCGTGCCGACGTTCATGGCGCCGATCATCGCACGGAATATGGGGCGATCGAGGCGCCTTTACGGGCCGCCGATGCGTCGCTGCATGCCTGCGACGAAGCGCTGCAGAGTCTTGGAGATGACACCGCGCGCGATCATGACTTCGATCAATTGGAAGCGGCCGCGGCGGGAAGATGCGCTCTGCAGTGCGGACCGCAGCTCGGCGCGCGTGCGCACGCGCACGCCATCACCGCCCAAACCTGCCGCGAGTTCCGCAAATCGCCAATCCGATAGATCGTTGAACTTCGATTCCGGCTGAAATGCGCGCAGCATCTCCCAGCCTTGATTATTGAACACGATGACGATCGGGTCCCAGCCGTAGCGCTGGCAATTGCCGAGCTCCCAGCCGGTCATCTGAAACGCGCCGTCGCCGACGAGAACGATCGGTCGTTGGCCGCTCGTCGCTTGAATCCCGAGACCCGCGGGAACGCCGAAACCCATGCTCGCGTAGTAGCCGGGCGCGATCAGACTCGTCGGTAGGATCTCGAGCGCGGCGAACAGGCAGTCGCCGGCATCGACCGCGATCGGCAACGGTCCGGCCGCGCGCATGAGGTCATTGATCGCGCAGGCAACGTCGGAGGGCTCGACCGGGCGCTGATCGGCGGTGAGTCCGCAGGGGTAGGCTTGAGCCGCGGGCGCGTTTGCAGCGACTCGGCCTTTGATGCGCTCCAATAGGTCGTCGACGAGCGCGGCGAGCGTTATCTGCGGGTAAACATGGTGGCCCAGCGTGACCTGGCCGTCGAGCGCATGGATGCTCTGCCGATAATCGATCTGGTGTGCCGAGACGCCGAAGTTGGTGTCCGAGATCAGCACGCCGAGCAGGAACAGGGCGTCGGATGCCTCGACGAGCTCCGTGATCTGCGCAGCGCCCGCGGTACCTAAGTAGGTGCCGATCACCGGGGCGTCGTCCTTGGCCAGCAGTCCTCGGCCCATGAAGCTCGTAACCACCGGCAAGCCGAGCAGAGCCGCGAGCATGGCGACACGGCTTTCGAGCCCGTAGCGGCGCACCTCGACGCCGACCATGAGCACCGGAGACGACGCTTGTTGCAACCGGCGCAGAATCTCATCGACACAAGCACGCACGGCGGCCGGATCGGGCGCCGGATCGATGGCGGGTGGTGACGGCGCGCAGGGCACGCGGACCATGTCGCGCGGCAGCTCGATGTAGACGGGTCGAGATTGAATCCGCGCGCTCTGCAGTACGCGCGCGATATCCTGCGGCGCGCGCCCCGCATCGTCGAGCCGCACCTGATCGCAGGTCACTTCGCTGAAGACGCGCAACTGCGAATCCAGGGCTTTGGCCTGATGGTGCAGCAGCAAGCGGCTGCGCCTCTCGACCACGCTCGGCGCTCCGGAGATCACGACGACCGGAGATTTCTCGGCATAGGCGGCGGCAATCGGGTTGACGAGATTGAGCGCGCCCGCCCCGTAGGTGACCGCGGCGACGCCCAAGCCGCAGGTCATGCGCGCGGCCGCATCGGCCGCGAACCCGACCGCGGGCTCGTGACTCAAGGTGTAGAGCGGCAAGATCCGCGATTCCTCGGCCACCTTGAAAAAAGGCAGCGCAAAATCGCCGGGAATTCCGAAGATCTCTCGGGCACCCTGGCTCCTGAGTGCCGCAAGCAGGGACTCAGCGATGTTCATTGGTATTTCGGCCGCTAGACAAGGCTGGAATGATCCGGCGCACGTCGCGAATGCACCATGCGTAATTATCCACGTAGGGTCGTGATGATTTAGGTAGTTTCCACGGGCATTGCGGCTTGTAACGCGATTCTGATCGCTATCGGCGAGATCGGCCGGCGGCGACAGCGTAGATGCTTTTGGGTACGATCTGCGTTGCAGGCAATCTATTGCCACCAGCCGGAGCCTGGCATCGTCGATCTCAACGGAAAACTTCGACTGCATGAATCGATGCGGGTCACGACCGCCGAGGTTGGTCGTGAAAGATTGCCGGTCTTGGTCGTCGACAATTTCCTCGGTGATCCGGACATTTTGGTCGACTGGGCGGCGCAGCATGGCGCGTTCGACGGCGTCAGGGATGCGTTTTACCCGGGTGTGCGCGCACCGATTCCGCAGATTTACCCGTTCGCCGTGCGCACGTTCCTGGGCAGCGCAATCGATGCGGTGTTCAAATTGGGAAACGGTGCGGTACGCGCCGAGCTCAGCCATTTCTCGCTCGTGACGACGCCGCCCGCGAGACTGAACGTCCCGCAGCGCATGCCTCATTTTGACAATACGAACCCGAAACAGCTCGCGATATTGCACTATTTGTGTCGAGCGGAATGCGGCGGAACCTCGTTTTATCGACATCGACGCACTGGCTTCGAATTCGTCGACGCGGCTCGCCGAGCGGATTATCTGCGGGCCGTCGGCGAAGATCTCTCGGCCGCGGAACACTTGCCGTGCCGGTATGTCTGCGGCAGCGATCCCTTGTTCGAGCGCACCGCATCTTTTGCCGCCGAGTTCAATCGCGTAGTGATCTATCGCAGCATCAATTTGCACAGTGCGGATATTGCCGTCGATTTTCGCTTCGACAGCAACCCGCGTTCCGGTCGGTTGACCGCCAATACATTCTTCTTCTATGACTGACAGCCGCTGGGCGTTGCTCTCGACGGCTCATCGTCTAGCTTGCGCGGCAATGCTCGGCGATGAAGGCGGCGTGGGTCGGCATCGCATTGGCCGTTTGGCGGATCAAACCGCGCAAGCGCAGCATCTGGTTTTTGACCGAATCGAGCGACATCACGTCGGCAAGAGGGTCGTAACGCCGCGGCCAGATTCCTTGGCCGATGAATACCGATAACCAATTGGGCTCGACGAATAATTCGCGATCCTGGAATGCGATGCGCCCGCTGCTGCGAAACAGGTCGATGCGATAGGCCAGCGAATCGGGAATTGCCATATTGCGGGTGTATTGCCACAAAGCGCCATCATCGCGCCGCGTCGCTTTGTAGTGCAGGATCACGAAATCGCGAATCTTGTCGTATTCGTCGATTTGCAGCCGATTGTATTCGGCCGCATCGAAAGGGTCGAATGTTCGGTCCGGGAAAATCGCGGCCAATTGCGTGATGCCGCTCTGAATCAGATGAATGCTGGTCGATTCGAGCGGTTCGAGGAAGCCGCCGGCGAGTCCGAGCGCGATGCAGTTTTTGTTCCAGAATTGCTTGCGCCGCCCGGTTGTAAAGCGCAGGAAACG
>JBEKSM010000040.1:0-34847 GCA_049517075.1 Steroidobacteraceae bacterium
GCGCGAGGTCGACATTACCAAGCATTGAGTGGGTCGGCACGCACTCGGAAACGGAGCGCCCATGAATGTGATGGGCGCGACTCGTCCGGCGCAGGCAACTTGGATGGACGAGGAAACCTTTCGCGGAATGCGAGGCATTCGGCAGCGTTTGGTAGAGAATGCAGACATGGTTCCCGCGATCTGGGCAACGCCGAGACGATTGCAATAAGCCTGTGACGTGGCTCGGTGCGGAACAGCCAATTGCTCGCAGCTCACCCACGAGCGAGCCTTGGCGGATTCAAAATGAGTGCTTATGAGTGGACCGTCGCTGGACGAAGCCGCCAACGATCCCCGTCCAGAAACTCTCGCACTTCCACGGCGTTTGGCTGCAAATCCGATGGCAGTCCGATCGCGCGATGTTGGTCGATGGAACCGGGGCGCTTGAACGACGCTCGGGTATTCCGCTATTGCTTCTCGAGCAAATGTTCTGGGTAGAGGGCGAGCGGCAATTCTTCAAACGCAGGCTTTGCGAAGAGATATCCCTGGAACAGCCGGACACCGTGGTCCTCGAACCAGCGGAACTCGTGCATCGTCTCAACCCCTTCGGCAATGACGTCGATGCCCAAATCCGCGCATACCTGCGCGATGCCGCGAACGATGGCTTGACGCGGCCCGTGTTTTTCGATGCCTCGCACGAGATGCATGTCGATCTTCACCTGATCGGGTTGGAACTCGGCAAGGAGATTCAAGCCCGAGTAACCCGCCCCAAAATCATCGATCGCAAGTTTGATGCCCATTCCGCGATACTCATTGAGAAGTGCCGCAAACTGCGAGTGGTCGTCGATGACCTCGCCTTCGGTCACCTCGAGGACGATTCGCTCGAGTGGTAGGAAATTGTCCGCGGCCGCCTTGCAGGTGTTGCCGATCGCGTCTGCGCAGAGCTCGAGGCTTCTCGGCAGGAAATTGAGGTTGAGCTTGCACTTCAATCCCATTCGAGCGGCCAACGCGATTGCCTGGATCCGGCTGTCCTGGTCAAATTGATGTTTGAGATCGTCCGGGACTTGTTGCAATACCCGGAATGCCGGTTCATTTTCGGGACCGCGGATCAGCGCTTCATACGAAAACACTTCCCGCGCCACGGTGTCGACAATGGGTTGGAACGCGTAGGAATAGGCCGGGACCGACTTCGGTTCTGCGGGGGGCTGAGATTTGCCTGCAACCTGCGCCGGCGCCGGTACGGCATTGCTCATATGGCTGCCGTCTGCGCCCCAGCCAGAGCCTTGCGCCATCGTCCCTCACGAAAGGCGGACAGCAGTTTCTTGGCGCGGCCGGAATCCAGTCCAAGGAAGCAGCTCGCGCCGCTAAAAAAATCGTTGGAACCGGAGATCTGCGCGAGTTCGTTGCGAGAGACCTGCGAGAATCCCATTGTCCAGTTGGCAAAGGATCTACCCGGAATCGCTTCATCGATGATTTTGGTTACATGGTCATGGCGCTTGTCCAATTCGATCCTGGCGTAAAGCGCCTGCACCGCGTCAGGCGTGCCTTCGAGCACCTGAAAAAAGCTGCCCTCGGTGTACAGCAGCATGCCGGTGAGCCCGGCGCCCTCGTTGTGCTTGCGCGCCGCCTGCAGCAATGTAGTCAACTCAGCCGTTTCGAATTGACGTACGGCGGCACTAGCGTAGACACAATGCATTAACTTTGGCATCGGGGCTCCAGGAAATTGAATCAGACTGAGGTGGTCGCCTTACCGGGTATCACTTTTATCGGCTGGCTGCGTGAGACCCTAAGGGCGATCCGTGTACAGTTTCCGAGGAACCCGCCGCAGTGCGCTGCAGCGGTGTCTGGCGTCGGCGTATCAGCGATCCGTTACCGGGCACTGCCGGCGTCGGGGGCACCCGCTTCCAGGTCCATGTCCATCCCGCCCCATTCTTCCTGCGCGTTCGGATAGACATGAGTCATCCAATTCAAGACCACTGGAATCCACAGCCCCTGCGCCGCCTTGCACTCCTCTTCGCTGTGGATACTGCCCTGCGGCCCAAAACGCGCGCTCGGGCCGAACTGTTCACTCATCGGCAGATTTTTCGGCCCGCCGCAAAAGTCCACATGTCGATGCCAGGTCGCGATGCTCAACGGAGCAATCGCATCGAGCTGCACCGGCAACGCATCGGCTGGCGCGGTGTACATCACGCCAACTGCCGTGAGTCCTTCAGCGGTGCGTTTGTAGAGGAGCGATCCGGGTCGGTTGTAGTCGACTTGCTTCTGCTCCTCACGCCGATAGCGGTAATTCGTGTAATGAATCTCTTCACCGATCCGGCCGGTCGGGAAGAAGGGTTTATAGCCATCGTGCACCGCCGTCTTGACGTCGCGGTAACGGGAAAGCACCGCACCGGCGGCAGCGAGGATCTGTGCGGCACGCGCCGAGTCGCCGGGCGCTGGGTCGGCCTTGAGCGACATCTGCATATGCCACCCCATCTTCATTGACGGCACCGGGGTCTCGTCGGTCTTGCCGCTGTAGTGGCTTAGCAGCCGTTCCCACACCGGAAACTGCTGTGCCATCGCGATGCTGGCGCAGCCGCTCAACACCATTAGCGGCAATGCGTTTCGGATCATGCGAACTGCTCCTGCCGGAATTCTCGTGAACTGTGCGATGACGCATTTCGCCAAGGCGTTTAGATTGCCATAACGGCGCCGATGCTGGAATCTTCGCCGAAGGACCGGTCGGATAAGGGCCGTCGTGGGTGTTTGCATCGAATCCGGCAAATTCGGATCGTAAAAACGATCCTGGAATAGATTTCGCCTAAAATGGCTATTGAACTGTTGGGGCCTTGACTACGAGTTTCAATGGGAGGTTGCAATGAGTGCAGCGGGCGCCATCGAAGGACTTCACGTGTTACCCACGCATCGCACGGTAGCGGACGTCTTGGAGCGAGTGGATTCGCTCGCGCGCCAACGTGGCATCAATGTCTTCGCGCGTATCGACTTTAGTGGCGATGCCGCGCGTTCCGGGCTCGCGCTGCGTCCCACCGTACTCGTGCTACTCGGTAACCCGAAGGCGGGCACACCGTTGATCGTGGCCACGCCCACGGTGGCAATCGATCTGCCGCTCAAAGTACTCGCCTGGCAGGATGCCGACGACCATACGTGGGTCGCCTACAACGATCCGGCGTATCTACGGGAACGGCATCGATTTCCGGCGGATCTAGAGAAGAACATTGGCGCGCTCGAGGGGCTGGTGGCCGCTGCAGCGGGCAGCGAGCCCTGAGGCGCACTTACTGAGCGATCATTCGCGGTTTTAGGCCTTTCCCGCGGGAGGCTCCGGTCACCGTCCCGTCGCTCTCCGCCGTCCGTTCTTGCGGTTATCAGGTCCCGCAAACCAGTGATTTGTTCCTGTAGATCCGAACAGTCGACGATCGCCGGTGCGGCGGTCGGCAGTCTTGCGGAACTTGCACGAACAATTTGCCGGCATCGTACAGGCCCCTAATGGCAGACGCGGGGCTTCGCGCATTAAATAGAGCTTTCCCTGCGCATGCATCGCGGTTGAGCAGCACTCGAGGCTCGGCGCGATCGAGACAGCGCGGAAATCGCCAGTGGTGGTCGACTGGACGGGTTTTGCGATCGGCGTGGGTTTATTCGCGGTGGGTTCGCGCGAAACTCGGTCCAGCAGTCCTGCCAGTATTTTGATCATGACGGCGATCCGCTGATCGATCTAGCGACCATGCGTGGGATTCAAGGTAATTCGGTGCGTCATTTGCCCTTCAATCCGCGTTTCTTGTTCTGAGGCAGCGCGAGTGTCGCGCGCCACCGTGGATAGGAACGGTGCCACAGACAGAGCGACATTGCAGACACCTTGTGCGAGCTTTGCGATGGCTGCCTCACCTCACGGCGCGGTAAGTTAAATGGCCGACAATCTCCCGCGAACGGCACCGGTAAAACCAGGCGCCGCCCACCCAGCCGTTTGCTATCGGTTTACCGAGGCCGCTTCGCAAACTGCCATGTGAATATGTGAAATGGTGCCGAAAGTTGCTGTCCAGCTTGCCGTATAAAAGAAGTGATGCTCAAGAGACTCCTGCACGCGGCGCGCTCCCACTATCGGCTGTCAATTGCAGTCGTCGTCATGGTGTGTCTGCTGCTTAGCGTCATTGCGCTGGCGGTAAAGGCGACGCGGGAGAGTGACGCCCGGAAAAGCCCGGAGGCGTTGCAGTTCGAGAAAGCGCCCGACGGCTGGCTCACGCATCAAAAAAGCCTCGCGCAGTTCCGCGCTGCTCTGAATGCCGGAAATCTGTCCGTGGTCGGCTTGGCTAGCACCGAACCCGGCCTAGTGCTCTTTACGCTCAAGAGTGGCGAGAAGGGCAGCACGGTCGTGCCGGGCTGCACCGTGATTGGCTGCGCGGGGACTGTACTCGATTCGCTCGGAGACAAAAGCGCACAGGCCGGGTTTGCCCTGGTGCGTGTCGAAGTCGACCCGCGAACCGCGAGCGGCCGTTTGCTGGACGTGCTCACGAACCTGCTGTCGCCCTTGCTGCTGGTGGCTGGAGTCGCGGGCGCCGTCCTCTTGAGCTTTCAGTTGCAACGCGGGATAGGGGGCGCCGCATCGCGGCTCGCTATCCGTCCCAAAACCCAATTTACCGATGCGATCGGCCAAGATGAGGCAAAGTCCGCGCTGAATCGCGTCAAAGCGTTCATGCAGGACCCGGTGCACTATGCGAATCTTGGCGCAGTGGCGCCTCGCGGCGTATTGCTGGTCGGGCCGCCCGGCACCGGCAAGACGCTTCTCGCCAAAGCACTCGCGGGAGAAAGCAGAGCCAATTTCATCTCGGTCGACGGTTCGTACTTCACCGCGACGTTTTATGGCGCCGGCGTCAATAAGGTCAAGTCGCTGTTCAAACTCGCGCGCGCGAATGCGCCTTGCGTCTTGTTCATCGATGAAGTCGATGGCATCGGCAAACGGACCCGCAGCGGCGATATGGGAGGGGCCGAATCCGAGCTCAATCGCATCATCAACCGAGTGCTGGTGGAGATGGATGGGTTCGACGCACTCGACAACGTCGTCGTGGTGGCGGCCACCAATCATGAGGACAACATCGACGAGGCCATGCGCCGACCCGGGCGATTCGACATGCTGGTGCGACTCACGCTGCCCACCTTGCCTGAGCGTCAGAAATTGTTCGACCTATACATCGGCAAGCTGACCCATGACGGACGCACCGACACGGCGGTCTTGGCGCGCATGACGGCCGGCATGACACCGGCCGACATTGCCAATACCGTCAACAAGGCCGCATCAACTGCAGCAGAAGCGCGCGCGCCTAGAGTCACCACCGAACATTTCTTGGGCGCGATCGAAACTCACCAGCTGGGTGGCGAGGTCTCCGCGGTCAAGGATCTCTATACACAGGATCTGAGGGACCGCCTTGCGTACCACGAGTCAGGCCACGCGCTGGTAGGACATTGGCTCAAGGCCGGCATTGTCGAGCGCGTGACGATCGAACCGCGCGGTCGAGCGCTGGGTGTGACCTATATCACCCGCGACACGGAGGACCCGCTCTACAAGCAATCCGAGCTCACGAGCCGCTTGGCGATGATGCTGGCGGGGCGCGAAGCGGAGTTGTTGGTATTCGACAGCGTCTCCACGGGTGCTTCCGACGATCTCAAACGTGCCTCGGAGCTCGCGATCAACATGGTGGGTTCGCTCGGGTTTTCCGATGCGTTCGGTCTGTTGAGTGTGGCCGGTGTACCGAAAGAGCTGCTCGGGCCGGACATCCAATCCGCGGTCTTGCGGGAAGCTCGCGTTTTGCTCGAGCGAGCTCAAGCAACCTGTCAACGGCTGCTTCGCGCGAACCGCCCGCAACTCGATGCGCTCGCTAAACGGCTACTGGAGCGCGATGTGATTTCGGGCGATGAACTCAAGGGCCTATTGGGGCTGCGCGCCAATGAAATCGCAGATCCCGAATTTAAAGCGCCGCGAACCGCGACTCTTCAATAACAGATACGGCGCGCTGATTTGACAAGTCGCGCACCGAGGCCTGGTAACTTGTCCCGACGTTGGGGCGATTGACGAAATTGGAGTTGTGCGCGGGCGCGTGGGTTGGCTCTGGAGTTGGTTTATCGACGCCGGTTACTCGCTTCAGATTGACCCGGATCACTTCGCCGGTGGGCGCTTCGATGCGGCCGTTCTTGAGTGTGTCCGCCTGTGGATTCACGCCGTCGAAATCGAGCGGTACACCAAGCTCTTTCGGATAGTGCGGGCTGCAGCCCTCGGGACTCAGCTGCAGCCGCTGTGAGCCGGCCGAATAGATGCTGCCACGCGGGTGAAGCTTGCATTCGCCGTTTCCCGATGCCGCTTCGTACTGCAATATGCCTTCGATGCCGCCGTCGTCGTGTACCCGGCCGATGCTCAGACTCGTGACGCGCAGCAACTGTTTGCCCGCGGCATCGACATAGGTGCCGCGCCAGGTGCCCGCTAGATCAGGCCGTGCGGGCGCGGTTGTTGTGACGGGCGGCGGGACCGTCGCGCCCATGGCTGCCGCGGCCGGCATGTCTGCCGACTCCGCCTTCGGTCGGTCGGCTCCCGAACGCGGAACCACGGGCGGCGACACTGCAGGCTCCGCGACGCGTGCCGCTTGCGTCGTCGTCGATGCTGGCGGGAGCGTGAACTGAGCGTTGCCGGCGGCAAGCGGTGCACCTCGCGAAGTCGCGTGCAGCCGATTCGCGTGGCGGATCATCGCACCGAACACGAGTGTCGCGACGAGCACCAACACGAGCGCGGTGCGTTGCGGTCGCAGGCGTTGCATGAGCCCTGTTTGTGGCACACCCACTCGTTCCGGCGCGGAAGATCGTGCCGCCGACTGTGGCGTGGAGTTGTCGGCCGGCTTGGCAGTGACCGGCGTTCCCGGAGGCGCGGACGTGAGTAGGTGCGACTGCAGCCAGACCGTCGAAGCAGAGTTGTCAAACGGCACTGAGCCCGGCGGGTCGCGCTGCGTCGACGACGCGTGTTCGCGCACTGTCGTGCCGATGGGCTCGGGAGCAAAGATCGTATCCGCGCTCAACGGCGGAGAGATCTCGATGGCCACCGTGCCACTCGCATCCGCCCGCGGTATGACGACCGTGCCGGTCGAATTCACTCGCGGGATCGCGATGGTGCCGGTCGGACCAACGCGTGGAATCGCCATGGTCCCCGAAGGACCCAGGCGTGGTATCGCCATCGTGCCCGTCGGCCCCACTGCAGTTTTCGCCGCCGTGCCGATCGGATACGCCCGCGATGCGGCCGCGTTGGGTGAGGTTACATCCGGCAGCGCACGCATGAAGTCATCCGCACTTTGAAAACGTGCCTCGGGCTCCTTCGCAAGCGCGCGCATCACGATGTCCACGAGAGGCTGTGGAATATCGCGACAATGGACCGTCGGGGGCTCCGGCAAATCGTTCACATGGGCGTTCAAGACACTGTACTCGGTCTTACCGCGCGGATTGAACGGCGGCTGGCCGCTCAAGAGCTGGTAGAGCGTAATCCCAAGGGCATATACGTCAGTGCGGCAATCGACGACGCGTCCTAGGATCTGCTCGGGCGCCATGTAGAGCGGACTGCCGATGCTGGTGCTGGCCTTGGTTGCACTGGTAGAGCTCTGGCGCTTTGCGATGCCGAAATCCATGACCTTGACGATGTCGCCCCAGGTGATCATCAGATTGGCCGTCTTGAGATCGCGGTGGATGATGCCGGCGCGATGCGCGGCAGCGACGCCTCGCAACGCCTGCTTGAAGATCGGTATGGTCTCGTGCGCCGGGATTGGTCCGCGCCGCCGGATCAACTGCTCGAAGCTTTCGCCGTCGACAAACTCCATCACCGCGACCGGTGCACCGTCGTGGACGAAGTAGTCGAAGAGCTGTGCAACGTTCGGGTGATTGAGCGCACCCTGCATGCGCGCTTCCTGACGGAAGCGCTCGACAAACGCCGGGTCGTTGCGCGCCTCCGCGCTCATGACTTTGATCGCGACATGCCGCTCGAGATTCAAGTCGAGCGCCTTGTAAACGACGCCCATTGCGCCGCGACCGACGAGTTCCAGAACGCGATAGTGGTCTATGACTTCGCCAATCATGATCGATAGCGAGCACAGCCCTGTGCGGCAGCAGCGGGCGCTCGTTTACTCTGTATGTCGGATTGCATCTAGCGCCATCGGATCTGGGGCGGCGTTGCCGTCGGCAACCAAGGTCGGCTGCGCGCCGGCGCCGCTCGGCGGGCCATTCTGTCCCATGCTCTTGGAGGCCGCTTGCAACGCCGCCATGACCTGGGCCTCCTGTTCATTCTCCATCGCGTTGAGATCATTGAGCCCGATGCGTGTCGGCAAACCTTCAGGGCAGTCGGATGGCCGGCTCAGCTCTACGACGACCGGAATCATCCAATCGTCATTGCTCATTGCCCCGGTCCGCTTGATGTAATCATTAGGGCTCAACGTGCAATGGCCGTTGGAGGTGCCTGACGGAACGACGATCGGCTGGACGACCTGAAAGAAGGTGTGATTGGACCTGAGCGCGGGCGGAGTGCTTTGAGTCGTCAGACTCGCCGGCATCGCTGCAGCGGCTTGTTGCTCCTGGAGCTGAACCTTGATTTGGGCGTTGAGCTGCGCCTTGACCTGCGGGGTGATGGCCGGCGGGAGCGCGGACGGCGCAGCGGTCGGCTGTGGGGGAGGCGTTGCGTCGGTGAATTGTGCGGCAGGCAACGCAACGCTCGAGTCCGGCGCCGGCGCCGCAGGAGCGACCTGTTGTGCCGGTTGCGATGCCGGTAGCGATACCGGTGCGACGGTCTGTGCTTGATAGGCCGATTGCATGCTCTCCGCAATAATGTAGTCGGTCATCCACAGGTCGGGGCGCGAGTACACCGGATACGGCGTGAACTGAGCGCCATAAGTCGGGTACCAGGGTTGTCCCTGCCAACCCCAGCTATAGCTGATCGGACGCGGCCATGCGGCGAGCGTCCAGGCGTAGTAGGCGCCGGGAAACCGCACGGCCGGTACGAACGTCTCGTACGCGAATGCTCGGCCGAATTGGTGCCAGACATGTCGTTGGTAGACGTGCGCATACAAGACGCGTCCGCCGCTGACGAAGGTGCGGCTCATCAGACCTGGTCGGATCGTGCGCTCGTAGGTGCCGCTCAGCGTATTGCCGTAACGAACGACGTGGACCTGACCGCCGGCAAGGACGCGCGAAACCTCGTGCACTCGCGCGCCGCTCGCAAGATGCGCTGCGCCCATGCCATTGACAGCCGCTGGGCGAGGCTCCGAGATGCCGCGATGGACCAGTTGCCGATGATCGTTTGCGACCAGGCGCTGGTGCGCATAGGGAGCCTCCGCGCGTGCGGCATAACTGCTCCGCTGCCGCGTCCCAGCCTCGCGATGCGCGGCCGAAGAAGGCTGATGCTCCGGTCTCTCCCGCATGGCTTCGCTTCGCGCATCAACCGGGGCCATACCGACCAGGCTCACGAGGGTCATCAGAGCGAAGGTCGTGCAGATCTTATGTTCAAATCGCCACATGCGTTGTCACTCCAGATGCCGCGGGCGCAAGCCGCCGTCCTGGTAGGATTCAACGCATAACTCTAGCGTACGGAGTACAGAGCGACGCGAACTGCGTCGCGGAACTGGGGCTGCTGCGAAGATTTGAGAACCGCAGCACACTCGCGCGAGGACACAATTGTATATAGATGCTTGGCAGGGCCGGCTAAGTCGACCGCCGACCGAGAAACTGTCTTAGCGTCCGGTATTGATCCACACGACTTTCGGTTCGGTGAAGTTCTCGATTGCCATGTCGCCGTGCTCGCGACCGAAGCCGGAATCTCGCGAACCACCCCAGGGCAATCGCACATCCGTCGGCCCAAAGGTGTTGACCCAAACGGTGCCCGCCTTGAGCCGCCGCGTAAAGCGATGCGCCCTGGAAATATCCGCGGTCCAAACGCCCGCAGCCAAGCTATAGACCGTGCCGTTCGCGATCCGAATTGCATCCTCGTCGTCCTTGAACGGGATCAGAGCTGCGACCGGCCCGAAGATCTCTTCCTGCGAGATGCGCATTTGCGGCTCGACGCCCGCGAACACCGTGGGGCTCACGAAGTATCCGCGGTTGCCGCTGCGCTCACCGCCGGTGACGAGCTTCGCGCCTTCACTGCGCCCGATCTCGATATAACCGAGAACGCGCCGCATCTGGACCTCGGAGACCAAGGGGCCCATGCCCGTAGTCGGATCGAGCGGGTCGCCGAGGCGGATCGCGCGCGCGCGCGAGGCGACGCGTTCGACGACCTCCTCATAAACGCTTTCGTGGACGAGGATCCGCGAGCCGGCCGAGCAGACCTGACCGCCGTTGAAAAATATCCCGGCCGCGGCCGCGCGTGCGGCAGCATCTAGATCGGCGTCAGGAAAAATGATGTTCGCCGACTTGCCGCCAAGCTCGAGCGTCACACGCTTGAGGTTTCCGGCCGCGCTGCGCAGGATCTGCCGACCGACCGTCGGTGATCCCGTAAACGTCACCTTGTCGACATCCGCATGATCGACAAGCGCTTGACCCGCGGTTTTGCCGAATCCCGGTACGACATTGAGCACGCCGGCGGGAAAGCCGGCTTCGAGCGCGAGTTCGCCGAGCCGCAGCGCACTCAGCGGCGTGATCTCGGCCGGCTTCAATACGACTGTGCAACCGCAAGCGAGTGCAGGTGCGATCTTCCACATGCCGATCATCAGCGGGAAATTCCACGGCACGATCGCGCCGACGACGCCGAGCGGCTCGCGAACGGTGTAGGTGAGCGCATCACTTCGGGTAGGAATCACTTGGCCGTTGATTTTGTCGGCCATGCCCGCGTAATACACCAGTGTGTCGAGCACCGCGGGCAGGTCTTGCCGACGGATCGCGGCGACCGGTTTGCCCGAGTCCAGGCTCTCGAGCTCGATGAGTTCGTCCTGCGCATTGCGAATGACATCGGCAAGTTTCAGCAGCAACCCGCCGCGTTCCGACGCGCGCATGGCGCCCCAGGCGCCCTCGAATGCCGCGCGCGATGAACGCACTGCGATATCGATATCGGCCGCGTCGCCTTCGGCGACCTGCGCAATCAGCCGCCCGGTCGCGGGATTCACGGTGTCGAAGTAGCGCCCGGCCGAGGCGGGTACCCGCCGGCCATCGATCAGCAGGTCATGGCGGATCGGTTCGGAGGCGATAATCGAGGCAAGCGCTGAGGACATGACCGTACACCTATATATGCAATTGTATTCATATTTACGCCCACAAGAACGAGGGGCATCCGAGCATTCGAGGCCCAATGTACGCGCTATAAATCGCCAAGTGAATATGATATGAAGTACCTAAGTTGGCGATTGCAGATATGCATTAAGGTGCCTATGTTGAAAGCCGTTATGCAGCCCCAAACACCGAGGTTCCGATGATCCGGATCGATATCGAGCCCGTATGGCGATTCACCAAGGACGATGGCTCGCACTCGATGCTGCTCATGATGGATCTGCTGCAGGAGATCCGCGCGACCGGCAAGATCACGCGCGCCGCGGACAATGCGCAGATGTCGTATCGGCACGCGTGGAACCTGATCGAGAAATGGTCGGAGTTCTTCGCGGCGCCGCTCGTCGAGCGCCGACAAGGGCGGGGCACAACCCTGACCCCGTTCGGCGATAAGCTCGTGTGGGCGGGCCAGCGGTTGCGCGCGCGACTCAAGCCGCAACTCGACAATTTATCGCAGGAACTCGAGAGCGAGATCAACCAGTTCCTGCCGCAGGGACCGTCGGTCATCCGGGTCCATGCGAGCCATGGATTTGCAGTCGCGAAACTGCGCGAAATGCTGAGCCAAGATCCGAGCATCGGCGTCGATCTGCGCTATGTGAGCAACCAGTCCTCGCTCGCATCACTGGCGCGCAATGAATGCGATCTCGCAGGCATGCATCTGCCCCAAGGGGCGCTGCGCCGCGGCAGCATTGCCGCATCGAAGGGGTGGCTGACGCCTGCGCAGCATCGCGTGATCAGCTTCGTCACGCGAAAAATGGGGCTGATCGTCAAGCAAGGCAATCCGCTGAACATCGATTCGCTGCAGCGCCTACTCGATCCGTCCGTCCGCTTCGTCAATCGCGATCCGGATTCCGGCACGCGGATGCTGTTCGATCAGATGCTGGCGCAGAATCACATTGACGGCACCGGGATCAAAGGCTACGCGCAAATCGAGTTTACGCACGCAGCCGTCGCTGCCTATGTTGCGAGTGACATGGCCGATGTGAGCTTCGGAGTCGAGGCGGCTGCGCGGCAGTTCGAATTGGACTTCGTTCCGCTGGTGACCGAGGACTACTTTTTCGTGTGCCTGAAATCCTTGCTCGAAACGGAGTCGATGAAGCGAGTTCTATCGATCATGCGCAGCGCGGAGTTTCGCGCGGCTATCGCGCGCCTGCCGGGCTACGCGATAACAGATGCGGGCGCCATCAAGACGGTGCGCGAGGTGTTTCGAACGGAGTGATGGGCCGCGACAAGGTTGGCGCGCGAAGTGTACTTGCGCGCGAGTGTCATTCCCTGATCCTGGTGACGTACAATCCAAACGGCCAAAGACGGCCGCATCGAAGAGGAAATCCCTATGCCGCACATGAAAGTTGTTCAGGTGTCCCGGCCGAATGCGAATCTCGAACTCGTCGAGCGCGAGATCCCGGAACCGAAGCCGCGACAGGTGCGCATCAAAGTACGCGCCTGCGGCGTTTGTCACAGCGACATGTTTACCGTGACCGGTGGGTTTCCCGGCATCCAGTACCCGCGCGTTCCCGGCCACGAGGTGGTGGGCCTCATCGATGCGGTGGGCGCCGATGTGCCCGATTGGAAAGAGGGCATGCGGGTCGGCGTGGGTTGGCATGGCGGTCATTGCGGGCACTGCAACTCTTGTCGTCGGGGCGATTTCATCACCTGCTCTTCCGGGCAGATTCCAGGTATCTCCTATGACGGCGGTTATGCCGAGTACATGATTGCGCCGTTCGAGGCGCTCGCCTCCGTGCCGGACGATTTGAAGTTTGATGATGCGGCGCCGCTGCTCTGCGCGGGCATCACCACGTTCAACGCACTGAGGCATAGCGGTGCCGGCCCCGGCGATCTCGTGGCCATTCTCGGTGTCGGCGGCCTCGGTCACCTAGGCGTGCAATTCGCCGCGAAGATGGGATTCAATACCGTGGCGATTGCACGCGGTGCCGACAAGGGACCTTTAGCCAAGAAGCTCGGCGCGCGGGTTTATATCGATAGCACGGCGCAAAATGCGGCTGCAGAACTGACCAAGCTCGGCGGCGCGAAAGTGATTCTGGCCACTGTGACTGACGCAAAGACCATGAGCTCCGTCGTTGCGGGATTGGGCATCGACGGCAAACTCCTCGTGGTGGGCGCGAGCGGACAGCCGATCGAGGTTCCGCCGTTCGTGCTGATCGGTGCGCGGCGCTCCATCGCCGGTTGGCCGTCGGGTACTGCGCCGGACTCCGAAGACACGCTGAAATTCAGCGTGCAGTCGAACGTGCTGCCAATGATCGAGACCTTTCCCCTGGCGAAAGCGGCGGAAGCCTATCAACGCATGATGAGCGGCAAGGCGCGCTTTCGGGTGGTATTGATCCCGTAATGCCTCGATGCCCAAGGCGAACACCGCTCTGGCCCGTTCTATCGCGTGCGCTAAATGCGATCTGCGGCTACAGGCGAGTCAACATCGCCTGTCTCACAATCAATGGGATCATTGGGAAATAGAGGAAGCTCAAATCCAGATCGGGTGGCGGCTTGAAGGGGCCGATAACCGGTGGCAAGGTCGCGACATCACGCCCGAACGCAACGATCATTGCCGCGTTCATGAATAATTTATTGTGAGCCGCATTTTTTTGCGGATCCCAACCGGGCACGAGACTCTCCTTGGCTGCCGCGGTGAAGTCCTTGGAGTTCACTGCAGCGCACATTTTTGGCGCAGTGCGGAGCCTTGCGCCGTAGTTGTAACTCATCAATGCGACCTGGGCCTGTGCGGGAATGGCTGCAAAGTCCGGTATCGATTGACCCTTTTGATCCCACCAATTGAGCAGTTTGTCCGCCAGGCTGCGCAACATGGCTCCTCGGTCCATCTTCAGTGGCGATTTAGCTTCAAAGTCACTATGAAGGTTGTCTGCGGTGCGCGCCAAATCATAGACGCGTCTGAATTCGGTTTTCATTTCCTGCGGACTGGCGGGTAGCCCCGTCGCTTTCACGGTGAACATGCTGCGAATCTCTGCGCTAGCGGCCATGTTCTCATCGTCAATTGCGCGACCCACTCCGACGGTCACGTCCTTGTTGGGATTCTTGAGAGGCCAGTTGTTGTACATGAACGGCGTGTCGCCTTCATGCGCGACAGTAAAGGTGATGAGATAATTCAGCGTGGCATCGGACATGCCGGAAGGCAACGATGACATAGTGATCCTCCAATGATCATAGATCCCTGAGCGCAAGTTCAATCGCAATCGATTCTAGCAAGTTCAGGTAGCCCGTGACCGCGATGCCGCTCAGTCACCTCGATCGGGCGCGGTCGAAGCCATGCACGCGCGTGAACCCGTGTGCGCCGCCACAGGTAATTTCCCGCATACCGGAGCCTATTTGACTCGCTGATAGTTAAGTCATATATTCGGGTGGGCGCATTTGGTTTCATAACGGACACTAATAACGAAAACAATCTAGAGAATCATGTCGGCCAATTCTTCCACCGCAGGCAGCAGCAATTTTCTCGAAGCGCGCCGATATCGTCTTGTGGTGGACATTGATGATTTCATTTCCTCTCAAGTAACCGAGCGCGCAGCTCCGCTCGTTCGCCTCGAAGGCCCCGACATCTCCTTGTCAGGGCGACAAATCTTGCTCAAGTTGTTCGATTAACGATTGCGGCAGGCCGCGCGCGCGGCGAGTGCCCAACGAATCGCCAAACGCGATTTGGTCGGCGAATTGCGTGGTCGCCGATTGACACTGGGTTCTTCGCCGAAAGGATCGAACAGCAGGAGCACATTTATGCGATTGTCCAATCAAGCCGTTCTGGCTGCCTCGAGACGTTATCTCGACCTCATCGGCGGAAAGCCGATGAGCATGCCCGACATGCATGCGTTCATCAGCGAGACCGTCGATTCCTACGAGAAGCATGTCAATCGCGGGTTCATCAGCTACCGCAAATCCGTGACCGAGGCGGGCCAATTTGCGGCGCTCGAATGGACCGGGCATGGCTCGACCGTCACCGACTTGATGGGACGTGAATACATCGACTGCCTCGGCGGCTATGGGATTTTCAGTGCGGGTATCAATCATCCGCGTATCGTCAAAGCGGTGACTGATCAGATGAGCCGCATGGCCCTCAATAGTCAGGAGCTATTGGAGCCCTGGCGTGCGGCCCTCGCGAAATTGATTGCCGACATCACACCGGGTGAGTTGGCCTGCAGTTTCTTCATCAACAATGGGACGGATGCGGTGGAGGGCGCAATCAAACTGGCGCGCCTGCATACCGGCCGTAATACATTCTTATCCACCTTGGGTGGATTTCACGGAAAGTCCATGGGCTCGTTATCACTCATGGGCAAGGCGTCGTTCCGTGAACCGTTTCGAGGCGGCCTGCAGGACGTTCGATTCGCTCCGTTCGGCGATGCAGCCGCGTTGGAGGCGGAGTTCGCGAAGGCCGATGCTGTCGGTACGCCGATCGCGGCGTTCATTGTGGAACCAATTCAGGGAGAGGCCGGTGCCGTGGTTCCGCCGCCGGGATATTTGGCGCGAGCCCGGGAATTGTGCGATCAATACGGCGCGCTGCTGATCGCGGATGAAATTCAAACCGGCATGGGCCGAACGGGACGTCTCTGGGGTGTAGATCACGCCGACGTGGTACCCGATATCATGTGCCTCGGTAAGTCGATCGGCGGCGGCGTGATGCCGCTGTCGGCGTTCGTGTCGACGCCCAAGATTTGGCAGGCACTGATCCCGAACCCTGTGATTCATTCCACGACGTTCGGCGGCAACCCCATCGCATGCGCGGCCGGCATTGCGGCAATTACGGTGACACTCGAGGAGGACCTTGCTGCGCAAGCTGCCACGAAGGGCGAGATGTTGATGAAGGAACTAGGAGTGCTGCGAGCCAAGTATCCCTCGATATTATCGGCCGTCCGTGGCAAGGGATTGCTGATCGGGCTGGAGTTCCCTTCGGATTCCATCGGTTACGATTGTGCTGCG
Source organism: Steroidobacteraceae bacterium (assembly GCA_049517075.1). GTDB lineage: Bacteria > Pseudomonadota > Gammaproteobacteria > Steroidobacterales > Steroidobacteraceae > Bog-1198. The sequence goes on from JBEKSM010000040.1 coordinate 16,177, forward strand.
GGTTTGTTTCGCCGCGGTGTTTTGGTCGCGGGAACCTACTCGAAGGCACGCACGATTCGCCTCGAACCCGCGCTGAACATCCCGACGCCGAGACTCCTGGAGGTGCTGTCGCGGCTCGACGATGCATTGAAGGAGATTCGATCCAAGCGTTTCGGATCTGCCGAATCCGCCGGACGTGAGGTACGCGTTGATCCTGCGCTGGTGAGCAAATACGCGGAGATACCGGGCGGCGCCAATCGGCCCGGCGTTTCTTGAATTATGGCCGGTTAAGCACGCCTAGCGCGCCCACGGCTTGATCGCGTTTAGATAGGCAATCCGGTCGACGACCAGATTGTCGCCGGATTCAATGGTCGGCCGGACCATTTGTTCGAAGAATTGCCGTTCGTCGGCGCTGAATTGCTCGGCCATGATCGCGGAGAGCGACGGCGCCCACGGATGCGGCGAGGTGCCGAGAAACACCTGCCAGGTCGTCACCAACGACGGCATCACGTCGAGGTGAAGTTCGAGGTGGATCTCGGCGAAGCCGGCGGCTCGCGTGAGATTCAACAAGTCGCGCTCGGAGTAATTGACGATAGGACTCCTTGCGCAGGCTTCGGCCGTGTCGGGAAATTGCGCCGCCTTCCAGCGATGCAGCAGCCGCAAAAAGCGATCGTCGCTGCCCGGCGCGAGCGCATCGAGACGCGCGCGCAGCGCCCGAACGTAAAACGCCTCGTCCTGCAGTACCGGTTCGGCGGCTGCGATGCGTCCGCCGGGTTTCAGTATCCGGAACCACTCGCGTAAGGCTTTGGCCTTGTCGGCGACGTAGGCGAGCACGGCGCGCGAGGTCACGACGTCGACCGACGCATCGGCGATCCCCAAGAGCGCATCGGCGGGGCATTCGACGAAGCGGCATTGCTGCTCGACGCGTCGCTCTCGTGCGAGACTCTCGGCATGCTCGAGCATCGGTGCGGATACGTCGCTCAAGATGACCTGCAGCGATGCGCCGACGCGCTCGATCGCACGAAACGCAACGAGGCCCTCGCCGGATCCGATATCGGCGAGCGTCATGCCGGGCGCGAGCCGTGCCCCGTCCAAGACCCGATCCGCGATGCGCTCGACCGAGGTCCGCACAACCGCGGCATAGGCCTCATCGTCGGCATGGCGCCGGTGCAACAGCCAGTCCGACCACACATCGCTCACTGCGATCCCGCGGCGGCCGCGAACCGCACGAGCGCCGCGCGCCCGTCTTCCCAGAGTTTGAATGGTGTCGGCAACGGCTCCTGCGGCAGTTGCAGGCCGATTTCCCGGGTCGCCGCGATGAATCGCAAGATGCCGACATCGACGGCATAGGCGTGAATCGCGGCGTCACCGTGATTCGGAACGTGCATGACGTGCCGGCGTGAGATGCCGACCGGAATGCGTTCCAAGGGTGTCAGGTCGATAACGCGACCGTCGGCGACGATGCGCAGGTCTGCGGCATCGTGCTCGGGCGGCGGCGACATGCGCTTGTCGACGGTCGACCAGCGGTATAGCAGCAAATAGTCGTGATAGCTGCCCGATGTATCCACTTCGACGGCCACGAGCGTTGCGTAATCGCGCGCGTGCGCCGCGGCATCGATGCGTTCGCGCGCGAACACCAGCGGCCGTTTGACGACCAGCAGCATGTTGCCGCTCTGTTCGTCGAGAATCTCCTGGGATGGCGCTCCAGACGTGCTAGTGCACGCCGGCAAGGCGACCAGTGCCATCATCAAAACCGAGCGCAGTGTCATGCAATCCTAGAATCGCAGCCGATACGTCGCTGAAATATACAGAGAGCGTTGATCGAGCGCACCCGATTCGGGCTGGCCGGTCACCGATTGCTGCTGCTGCAAGGCCTGTTGCAGCTGCAATTGGTACCCCGCGGTCAGTTCGAACACGGATTTTCGCCCGGTCCAATCGCCGCGAATCTGCGGCAGATAGAGCATTTGCGTGCCGCCGAGCGCCGGGTCGCTGAGCCGTTCAACGCTCAAGCGCGGCCCGAGCCGCCAGGCGCCATGGACCACGAAGCGCGCGTCCCAGGAGAGTGTCGTGCTGCTCGAGATCGGTGAGTCATTGTCATAGCGCAGGCCGAAGATGTGCAGGTCGCTCGATTGCATGAGACTCGAGCCTGAGATCTGCAGGGTCGCGCTCTTGTCGAGTCCAGTCGACGGCGTCGCGGCGACGCCGCCCGAGGCAGGCGTGCCGCTGAGCTCGAGCGCTGCGAGGTCGACCATGAACTGCCAGCGCTCGCCGAGCGGGCGGCTCGCCGAGAGGACGTAACTGTTGCTGGTTGCAGTTCGGTCGAGCGCGAGCTGCTTGATCTGCGAGGGCGTGAACTCGCTCTCGAGCGTCGTGAGATCGGTCGCCGCCTGTCCGATCAGCGCATTGCTGAGCTGAAGTAGCGGGCTGCGCCGGTGATCCGCGTCGAATCCCATGACCCAATGATCTCCGAGTTTGGCGTTGCCGATCACGGTTGCGGAATTCAGCTGCTGAAACGCGATGTCATAGTCGACCAGCACCACGGCCGTGCGGCCGGCGGCGGAATAGCGCGTCTGCAGCCCGATCGATCGCCGGTCGGTCGTGTTCTCGTCGGTCTCGTCGAACAAATAAGCATCGAACACCCAGGCCTGGTGAAGCGGGTCGAATTCTGCGGTCACAGTACCGAACTTAGTCTGTGTCGAGAATGCCGAGTAGCTCGTATAGGCGGGAAGTCCCGCTGCCGCGCTCACGGACCACTTAGGATTGAGTTGGTAGCCGACGAACACGCCGTCAAACAGCCCGATAACACCCTGGCTCGCGAGCGACTGTCTTCCCACGCGGCCGGTCAGCCCCAGCACACGATCCGTGAGTTCCACATAGGCCGCGGTCGTGCGGTCCTGGCTGCCGCCGAACGTGTTCACGATATTTTCGGTATAGCCCGCGTCGATGCGCATGGTGAAGTCATAGCGCTCGCCGCGGTCGCGCAGCAGTAAGTCTCCGTAGATCAGTGCGGCATTGACCGAGGTCGCGGTCGTGGTCGTGCCCGCCGCCACGGTCGTGTCCTTTTCGAATTGATAGGTCAGCGCCGCGCTGCCGGCGATCGTCGCGTGATTGGCCTCGGGCGCGCCGAATTCGCCGGTCGTCTTGGGTGTGATCGAGGCGGTGAGCAGCGCATGCAATCGCGCACGCACACGTGCCGCACCAGTTCCTTCCGGGTAGCGACGCAAGTATTCCTCGTATTCAGCCTTGGCCTGCGCGAATTGGCCCGCGCGCTCGCGCACCAAGCCCAAGAGTTCCTGGGCATCGGCACGCGCCGGAAATTCCGGCTGGCGCAGCAGCCGGTTCAAGCGATCAACTGCCTCCGGGTATTGATGATTCTCGAGCGCCGCGCGCGCATCGTGCAGCAATGCGGCGCGCTCCGCATCGGGCAACGGCGCGTCGGTCGGCGCGCTCGTGGGCGTCAACGGTACCCCGGCGTGCTCGACGACGGCAAGATCGGTCTGCTCATCGTTGACTGCCAGCCAGGCACGCGGGTAGGTCGGCAGCGCGGCCTGCAGCACGCGATCGGCTTCCTGTCGCGTCGCAAACGGCCCCACGCGCAGACGGTACCAGTGCTGCTCACCGATGTCGGTCTCGGACTCATAGGCTTGCGTCTGCAGCGCGCTTGCGGCGGCTGCGACGCTCTCGTGCGGGATCGCGCTCAGCGACGAATCAAGATTGACCGCGTAACCCGCGGGCGCGGCCGCTTCGGCGATGAACGTGCTCGCTTTGCGGTTGCTGGTTCCGATCAGCCGCAAGCGCAGTCCGAGCCCGCTCGCGGTCGGCGCCATCACGAAATCGAGATCGCGCGACCAATTGATTTCCAGCGTCACCTCACCGGGCACCACCGAATCGACGCGCGCGCCGGTCACGAGCGTGCCGCCGCCACCGACCAGCGGCACTTCCGGCAGAAACGCATTGAGCAGACTCCCGCAGTCGGGCCCAAGGCGCAGCGTAATCGCCGTATGATTGCCGTGGCTGATCGGGGTATTCGCGATATAGCGGGCCGAGCACGAGAACTGCACGGAAATATCGGCGTGATCATCGCGTTCATCGGTGTCGATGACCTGCACGAGTGGCCCGATCGGCATCGGCTGAATTACCGCGGCGCGCACCGCGCCCGACAAGCCGATTAGACCGCCCGCAATCACCGCGACGAAACTGGCCGCGGTCGCGCGCCGTCCCGAGCCCCGTGCGAGCGGTGCCTCCGGCTTCGATGTGCTGCTCACTTGCTCGAGCCGCTCGTCGCGCCGGGTGAACTCCGAATCAGCGGCCGCAGCCGCGGCGGCGTAGCGGTGACCGTCCAATTCAGGGTGCTGTGACAGCTGCCGCAGTCGGCGATCGTGTTCACGTGGCGGGGCTGCTTGGCGGTCGCCGTGATGCCGTTATGGCAGCTTTGGCAGATGCCGCTGATCGCGTCGTGGCTGAAGCTGGCCGATTGCCAATTGAGCGTTTGATGGCAGGCGCCGCAGTCCAGCGTCGTTGCGATGTGCTGGATCGGCCTGCCCGGTGCGAGCGCGCCGTTATGGCAGCTCGCGCAGTTCGCCGCGATGCCGGCATGGTCGAAGCGCGCGGGCAGCCAAGCGTTGGACGTATGGCAGTTTTCGCAGCGATCGTTGCTGAGCAGGTGTGAGCTTCCCTTACCGGCTGCCAGCGCTCCGTTGTGGCAGCTTACGCAATTGCTCGTCACGCCGGCATGCGACAAAGGCACCGCGATGGAGGTGCTCGGCAGCACGGCGGCGTCCGATCGCAATGGCGGTGCAGCGACTACCGCGGCGATCGTCGAACGCGCCGGCGATTGAGCCACGGCGGTTCGCTTCGCCGCGCCGCCACCCCAGCTGTTCGTGTTGTGGCAACCGCTGCAGTCATTGGTCGCCTTGCTGCCCGAATTGTGGTCGCTGGGGCGCGTCTGAAGATTGCTTACGCCATAAAAGCTCAGCGCCGGCGTCACCTTGTTGTGGCAGGCATCGCAGGTGCTGCCGATTACCGTGAACATCGATGTGTGCTTGGCGGAGGTCATCGTCGTACCGCTGAAAGCGGTGAACACGGTCGTCGAATGACAATGCTCGCAAGCCGTCGTGCTCGTCGGAATGTGCACGGGCGAGAGCACCGCATCCTTCGGTGTGTAGCTCGGGTAGAAAACCGGTGGGGTCGCATTCGGCGCGCCGTGGCAAGCGATGCAGCCGCTCGTGATACCGGTGTGCAGCACTGGATTGGCCGCGAGCGTCGTCGTCGAATAATCGGCGGGTGCCGTCGTATGGCAGACGCTACAGGCATCGTTGGCCGGATTCGGCATATGACCCGAGGGCAGTACCGTGCTGTTCCAATTGGCCGTCGTATGGCAGATGCTGCAATCGTTCGGCGCGACCATTTGGCCCGACGTGTGGTCGGCGGGACGCCCCTGCAGTGCGGGACTCGCGGCGCCCATATAGAAGCTCAAGCCCGCCTCGTGGCAGGTGTCACAAGTCGTCACGACGAACGCGTGCGTCGCTTGGCTCATGTTCATCGGGCCGAAGCCGCCAACCGCATAGGTCGTCGTCGTATGGCAGGAGCCGCAGCTCGTTCCCGCGAGATACGCAATATGCGGGGGCGTGAGAATCGCGTCCTTCGGCGTGAAATTGTTGTACCAGGTCAAGGCCGTCGTGCCGCCGTGGCACTGCGCGCACTCGCTGCTCGTGATGCCCGTATGCAGCACGGCGTTGGCGGCCAGGGTCGTCGTCGAATAATCTGCGGGCGCGGTCGTGTGGCAGACCGAGCACGCATTGCTCGCCGGATTCGGCATGTGTCCGGCGGGCAGTGCCGTGCTGTTCCAATTGGCGGTCGTGTGACAGATGCTGCAATCGTTGGGCGCAACCATCTGGCCGGTCGTGTGATCGGCGGGCCTGCCTTGCAGTGCCGGGCTCGCGGCGCCCATATAGAAGCTCAAGCCGGCCTCGTGGCATCCGTCGCAGGTCGATCCGACCGTGCTATGGGTTGCCTGTGTCATGTTCATCGGGCCGAAGCCGCCGACCGCGTAGCTCGTCGAGGCATGGCAGGCACTGCAATCACCGCCCGTGAACGCCGGAATATGCGGCGGCGAGAGCACCGCATCTTTCGGCGTGAAATTGTTATACCAGGTGAGTACCGTTGCGCCGCCGTGGCACAGCGCGCAGCCGGTTGTGATGCCTGTATGCAACACCGCATTGGCCGCGAGCGTCGTGTAGTTGGTCGGTGCCGCGGTGTGGCAGACCGTGCACTGCTGATTGCCGGGATTCGGCATGTGCCCCGCCGGCAGCGCGGTTGAATTCCAGTTCGCCGTGTTGTGGCACAGGCTGCAGTCGTTGGGCGCGACCATTTGGCCGGTCGTGTGGTCGGCGGGCCGCCCTTGCAGTGCGGGGCTTGCCGCACCCATGTAGAAGCTCAATCCGGCCTCATGGCAGGTATCGCAAGTCGTCGGCACGACTGCGTGTGTGGCCTGCGTCATGTTCATCGGGCCGAAGCCGCCGACGACGTAGTTCGCGGCATGACAGGTGCTGCAGTCGGTGCCCGAGGAGTAGGGGATATGCGGCGGCGACAATACACCGTCCTTCGGATTGTCGTTGTTGTTGTAGAAGGTCAATTGGGCGCTCGCGCCATGGCACTGCGCGCAGCCCGCCGTGATCCCGGTATGCAGCACCGCGACGCTCGCGAGCGTCGCGTAGCTCGCGAGCGTGCCGCTGATCGCAATGTGGCAGACCGCGCAGGCTTGATTGCCCGGGTTCGGCATGTGTCCCGCCGGCATCATCGTCGTATTCCAATCGGTCGTCTCGTGACAACCCGAACAGTCGCCGGAAACCTCTTGCGCATTGCCGCTCGAGAGGTGATCGGCAGGGCGGCCCTGCAGCGCGGGCGTCGATGCACCGAGGTAGAAGCTCAATCCCGCTTCGTGACAGGTATCGCAAGCGGTCGGCACGAAGGCGTGTTTCGCGGCGCTCATCGACGTCGGGCCGAATCCTCCCACGACGTAATTGGCGGCGTGACAGGAGCTGCAATCGGATCCGGCGAGATAAGGAATATGCGCCGGGGTCAGCATCGCATCCTTCGGTGTGTAGTTGTTGAACCACGTGAGCACGGTCGTCGTATTGCCGTGGCACTGGCCGCAATTGGCGGATATGCCGGAGTGCAGCGCTGAGAGCGCCGCGAGTGTCGTCGGCGTGTAATCGGCGGGTGCCGACGCGTGGCACTGAATGCAGGTCAGATTGCCGGGATTTGGCATATGCCCCGCGGGCAACACGGTGCTGATCCAATCGGTGGTCTCGTGGCAGATCGAGCAGTCGCTGGTCGCCATGCGCGGATCGGTGCTGGTCACGTGATCGGCGGGCCGCAGCTGCAATGCAGTGCCGCTGCCGACGTAGAAACTCTTGCCGGTGTCGTGGCACGTATCGCAAGTCGAAGACACGAAGGCGTGCTTCGCGGCGCTCATCGCGGTCGCGGGACCGAAACCGCCGGTCTGATAGGCCGCGCCGTGACAGGCGCTGCAATCGCTGCCGGCCAGGATTGGAATGTGCGGCGGCGCGAGCGGGGTCGCCTTGTAAGGCGACACGCCCGATACGGACATCGGCGTGTACGGCGCCGGCACACCCGCGAACGTGTCGCCCGCATGACAGAGCAGACAGTTGCTGACCGGCAAGCCGGTGTGCAGCGTCGCGATGCTTGCCGCGAGCACCGTCCAGGTCTCGGCCGTCGGAACGTTGCCGTGGCAGATGCCGCAGTCGATCGCCGAGGGAATCGGCGGCACGTGGTTGGTCGGTTGTCCCGGCACGAACCCGGTCGAGATCTTGACCGAGCCGCTGTGGCAGGTTTGGCAGGTCGGCACGCTCATCTGCGTATGATCGAAACCCGCCGGCGCCCAGCTCGGCAATTTCGTGCCGATGCCGGTCGTATGGCAGTTCTCGCACAGGTTGCTAGTCGGCATGTGAGTGCCCTGCTTGCCGACCGCCTTGACACCGTTGTGGCAGGTGTGGCAGCCGGTCACGATGCCGGTGTGGTCGAAATTTGCACCGAGCCAGGTCGTCGTGAGGTGGCAATCCCCGCACTCGAGATTGGTGAGCAGATGCGTCGGCGTCTTGCCCGCTGCTTGCACGCCGTTGTGGCAAATGATGCAGAAGCCCGCGGTCGCGAGCGGGATCTGGGTGTGATCAACCGTCTTCGGCGGGTTCCAGCTGACGACCGTGTGGCAGGCCTCGCAGTTCTGGCTCGTCGGCGGATGAGTCGGCCCCTCGCCTTGCGCGAGCGTACCGTTGTGGCAGTTGACGCAGCTGCCCATGACCTGCGTGTGGTCGAAATGCACGTCAGGACGAAATGAAATCGTGTTGTGGCAGGCCGCACAGAGATTGCTGCTCGGCACGTGCGTCGCAGTCTTCGGCGTCGCGTTGAACTGCGAGCCTGTGATGTGGCAGGTGCCGCAGTCGCGCGGCGTGCCCTTGAACACCGCGTTCAAATGACAAGCCTCGCAGGGCAGATCGCGATGCACGCCGTCGAGCTCGAATCCCGTCGACAAGTGGTCGAACGGCACGGTGATCGGCGCCGCACCCGCGGCGGCGACCCGCGCCGCGAGTGCGAGCAGCGCCAACGCGAGTGCGAGCGGCAGTGCGAGCATTGCGATCCACGGTCTCGTGCGACGACGATTCACGATTGGGTACCTATTGCACACGTGCACCCTTCCAGGTGCTCGCCGTATGGCAGCGATCACATTGCGCGCCGAATTGGCCAAGGTGCCGGTCATCCTTGCGGTGGCAGGAGACACATAGCGGCGACATCTTCTTCGTGCCCGGCGGTTCATGGTGGCAGGCCGCGCACTGCAATTTGAGATGGGCGCCCAGCAGCGGGAAATGCGTCTCCTTGGCATGATCAAACGACCACAGCGGCCAGCCGTTCGGCGAGTGGCAAGTTTCGCACTTCTTGCCGAGGCCGCCCTTGTGGACGTCGTCGTGCGCATGGCACTCGACGCATTTGAGCGGCGCGCCCTCGAACGTGAGGCTTGCGTGACATTGCGCGCAGCTGTCGATGCGATGCAGCCCGAGCAGCGGAAATTCCGTCAGATCGTGATCGAAGAGGATCTCGGAGCGCCAGTTGGTCTGACCGTGACAGGCATCGCAGCCGCCTTTGAGTTTGCCGCCATGCGGGTCCTCGCTGCGATGGCAACCGGCGCAGTCCTTGGCGAGCTTCTGTTTCGCAACGACGCCCGTGTGGCAGGCATAGCAGTCGGTCTTGGCGTGCGCACCGACGAGCGGAAATTTCGCTTCGACCGCGTGGTCATAAGGCGGCGGCCGCCATTTCTCGCTGTCGTGGCATTGCTCGCACTTGGCACCGAAGCGCGCTGCGTGCGTGTCGTCAGCCCGATGACAGCCGTTGCAGTCCTTCGGAATTTTGTCCTTGTAGTTGCCGCTGCGGTGGCAGGCGAGACAATTGATGTCCGCATGAATGCCGAGCAGCGCGTAATTGGTTTCCTTGAGATGATCGTACTTCGCGGTCTTCCACTCCTTGGTGGAATGGCATCTGGCGCAATCCGGGCCACGCGATCCGCGGTGCTCGTCGTCGGTTGCATGACATCCGATGCAGCTCTTCGGCGTTTGCTTGTAGTGACCCTCGACGTGGCAGGCATCGCAGGTGACCAACTCATGTGCGCCCGTGAGCTTGAAATCCGTCTTTTCATGGTCGAATTTGCCGCCGCTCCAGGTCCTGTCGCTATGACACTCGCCGCAGGGCTTCGTGAGCTGGCCGTGATGCGCGTCGTCGGCCTTGTGGCAACTGACGCAGGCAGCGGGTGCCTTGCGCCAGGCGTCGCCGGGTTTGTGGCAGGCGTCGCAGGCGAGCGCCAAATGCGCGCCGGCGAGTTCGAAGTTGGTCAGCTGGTGATCGAACTGCGCCCGGTTGAGCTGGACGATGTCCGCATCGCGGCCCTTGTGCTCCGTGTGGCAGGCGCGGCATTCACCGAGGCCCGCATTCGCCATGCGGCCGTGATAGCCCTTGTGCTCGGTGATATCGGCCGCGGTTCTCTTGTGGCAGTCGAGGCACAGTGACGTTTGCGTGCGCACGTTCGAACGGTCATGGCAGTTGCTGCATCCGTCCTCCTGCTTGACGTGCGCCTGCGTGACCTTGCCCGGCATCAGCAGGGTCTCCACCGAGGCCGCGGAGGCCGTCGCGCAGGCTGCGAGTGTCATTACCATCAAGGCCGCCGCTCGAAGCACATCGCCGAATCCCTGGCTCCCCATGTTCGTGGGTCAGTACACGTTGACCGCAATCACGTGGGCAATCCCCGCAATCAACAACATGAAGAACAGCGGGATGTGCAGCACGTGCCACAGTGAAAACAGCTGCGCGTAGAGCCGGTACTCGGACCGACGCCGACCCGCCTCGAGTCGGCGGTCCGCGTAGCTGCGCGCAACTTCGCCGATGCGTTCGGCGTGGCGCGCGATCACCGGGTCTTGCGATCGCACGCTGCTGCGCACCGCGCGCTTGATCGCACGGCGCACGATCCAGCGCGCGAACAGGAGGCGCGGAGCGCCCGAGATCAAATGCAGCAGGCGGCCGGCGTGCGCTTTCGGCGGCTCGATCCAGCGTCGCTCTGCGCGATCGATCGCATCCAACAGGCCCGGCAGAAACGCGATCGAGGAGGATTGGGTGCGCAGCCGTTCGCCGACCGCTTTGAGTTGTTCGAGCGTGAGTTCGTGGTCGTCGAGGCGCGCGTGCAGGCGCGTGTAGATATATCGGCCGACGACTCCGCTGGCGGCGACGATCAGCATGCAGATCAGCGCGACATTGCTGTTGGTCGCTCCGAGCTTGAAATTCGAATGAAACAGCACGAGGATCGGCCCGACGATGCCGAGCGTCATGTGAATCTCGAACCATGCGGGGATCGTGCCGAGCCAGGCGAGCCAGGCGGCGCGCTTGCGTGCCGAATAGATCAGCAGCAGCACCATCATTGAGCCGCCGACGATACCGAGCCAGTAGCCGAGTCCGCGCTGCGGGGAGATGTAACGCTCGAGATGCGCGTAGTAGCCCCAGTACAGCAACCCGGCGACCGCCAGCGTCCACAAGAGCGGCCAGTGAATGCGAGGCGAGGCGCGCTTCGCCTTGGCTTGCGGGGCACCGAGGCTGGCCGCGGTCGTATTCAAGGGACGACCCGGTCGATGAGGATTGTGAGCGGCATGCGGTCGGCCGCGTTGATGGCGCTGCTCGCACCCTGCAGATCACCCGAAGCCGCCATTGGTTGTCCGCTCGAAGAAATGCGCGCCTCGACGGTCACGCGCGCGAGGCTCGAGAGGTTGCGTCCCGGCAGCATCGATTGGCTGTCGTCCAGGGTAAATTTCAGCGGCCAGCTGCCGACGCTCGTGCGCATCACGGCGACCGGTGGGCCCGGCGAGTCGACCGACTTAGCGACGATGAACAGCGTGGCGCCCGCGGCGGCCTTGGCGCGCAGCGCCGGCGCGATCGAGACTTCGCCGCTGATGCTTGCGGCGGCGCTTGTCGCCGATTGTGACGGCTGCTCCGGCAGCGGTGGCAATTGGCGCGCGCGCGCCTGGCTCGCATCGTCCGGCCGGCCTAGAAATTCGTACGACTTCGCGAGCAGTTCCCAATCATCGGCGCTGCCGCCGCCCTTGGCGAGGCGCGCTTGCAGCGACGCGATGGCGGCGTTCATCGATCCGGCATTGGCTTTTTGCGGGGCGCTCATCGCAGCGGTGTCGGACGAGATGCTCGAGTCGGTGCGCAGCGCATCGGCGGCGCCGATCAGGGAGCTCATCGATCGGTTTGGATTGCTCGTCGCGCCGATCGATCCGGCCGCAGTCGCAGTCCGGGGCTGGCTCACCGTCGCCGCAGGACCGTACACGGTGTAGAGCGCGACGGTGATCGCGATGGTCGCGAGCGCGACCAATCCCGCCTGCCATGGCGCTACCGGCAACGAGCTGAGGCCCGGTATCGTCCGCAGCCACGGCAGCAAAAGAATGAGGCAAGCCATCGCGAAAAAAATGCCTGCCAAAAACCACAGTAACGTCAATCCACTCCTCCCTAGGATGTATTGACATCCCGATGCGCGGTCCATCCCGATGAGTCCGCGAGAACACGTCGCAAACCGCGGTGCACAAGATAGTGTAATCGTGCCTGCACACAAGAAGTAATGTGTGCGATCAGCGACAGTTCGGACGCTTCCATAGGCGCGCAAGCTGTGATTGGATTCACAGAATCATCGATTGATCCTGCTTAGCCTATTGATGCCCACGTTTCGCACCCGATGAGTTCCCCCCTTATGGACGCATGGTCGCTCGCGCTCTACGGCCTGCCGCTCGTGATCACGCTGATCATTTACCTGCGTCGGCAGCGGCTACTGCATCTGCGCAGCTTGCAGGCGCAGCAAGAAAGCGTGTCCGCGGGGATGACCGAACCCGCATCGCTGCACCCGATCATCGATCCCGCGAAGTGCCTCGGCTGCGGAGCCTGCGTCAAAGCCTGCCCGGAAACCTCGCACCACGATGTGCTCGGCTTGATCGACGGCAAGGCCGTGCTGATCGGTCCGAGCGAGTGCATCGGGCACGGCGCCTGCAAGAGCGCCTGTCCGTTCGATGCAATCACGCTCGTGTTCGGCACCGAACGGCGCGGCCTCGACATTCCGGTGCTCAAGCCGAACTTCGAATCGAACGTGCCCGGCATCTATGTGGCCGGCGAGCTCGGCGGCATGGGCCTCATCAAGAATGCGCTGACGCAGGGCCAGCAAGCGCTCGAGGCGATTGCCGCGATCGTCGCGAAGTCGAAATCGAGGCACCCGGGCGCAATCGACGTGCTGATCATCGGCGCGGGCCCTGCGGGCCTCGCCGCCTCGCTCGCAGCGAAGAAACTCGGTCTGCGCTACGAGACCATCGAACAAGATGCGCTTGGCGGCGCCGTATTCCAATATCCGCGCGGCAAGCTCGTGATGACGGCGCCGGTCGAATTGCCGATCGTCGGCAAAGTGCACTTTCGCAATACCTCGAAAGAGGAGCTGCTGAAATTCTGGCATCAGGCGAGCCATGGCTTGAAGATCAACTATAAGGAGCGCGTCGACGGCATCGAGAGAAGGGACGGCGTGTTTCACGTGAAGACCAGCACGCGCAGTCATGTCGCGTCGACCGTGCTGCTTGCGATCGGCCGGCGCGGTACGCCGCGCAAACTCGGCGTACCCGGCGAGGAACTGCCCAAGGTCGTTTATCGGCTCATCGACCCGGAGCAATATCGAGGCCGCAAAGTGGTCGTGGTCGGCGGCGGCGACAGCGCGCTCGAGGCGGCTGCGAGCGTCGCGGAGCTCGGCGACTCCGAGGTCATTCTTTCTTATCGCGGCGAAGCCTTCCAGCGCGCCAAGCAACGCAATCGCCAGCGGGTCGACGAGGCGAGCGCCAAAGGCCGGCTCAAGGTGCTGCTCAATTCGACGATCCGCGAAATCCGCCCCGAGGCGGTCGTGCTCAAGCACGCGGATCGCGAACTCAAGGTTGCCAACGACGCGGTCATCGTCAGCGCCGGCGGCATCCTGCCCAATGATTTCCTGCGTTCGATCGGCATCGAAGTCGAAACCAAATTCGGAACCGCATGACGCGCGCCGTGCGTCAATATCGCGGTTCAATCGCCGCACTGTGGCTGGCACTGAGCTTGTCGGCGGCCGCGGCGCAGCCCAAGTACACCGCGGTCAAAGACCCGCTCGAGCCCGCGCGGGCGGCGCTTCGCACGCTGCAGTTCAACAGGGCGATCGATTTGCTCCAATCCGCCGCGCACGGCGGAAATCCCGAGGCGCAGTACCTGCTCGGCTTGATGTACCTCAACGGCGTCGGCACGGCCGCTGATCCGCAGCGCGCGCTGGCGCTGCTGGAATCCGCGGCCGATCGCGGCAACGGCGCGGCTGCGTTTGTGCTCGCCGGCGAATTCGCGCGCACGGCGACGACACCGCCCGATGCCGCGCTCAAGGCCCGGCAAGCGCAAACCTGGCTGGAGCGTTCCGCGCACGCAGGCTACCTGCGCGCGATAGAGGTGCTCAAGTCTGGCCACCCGCTACTCGATCGCGATTGGGTCGGAGCCGAAGATCCGAATCTGTTCGGCGCTTGGATCATCAATTGCGCCCGCACCAACGATGCGGACGCCTTGCGACGCGCCGGACCGGCGGGCGCTGCGATCCGCGATGAATTCGGTCGCGGTCCGCTTGCCTATGCAGTCGCCGCCGGCGCGGGCGCTGCCGCAGCGGCGCTGATCGAGATGGGAGCCGATATTCACGCCACGGATGCGGTCGGTACCACGACGCTCATGATCGCGGCCGAACGTCCCGATGCGACCATGGTCGAACTGCTGCTCACAGCGGGCGCCGATGCGCAGGCGATCGATGCCGAGAAACGCACGGCGGTATTCCACGCCGCGCGGACCAACCGAACCCAATCGCTACGCGCACTGCTGAGCGGCGGAGCGCCGCTCGATGCGCGCGACGCGCGCGGGTATAACGCGCTCGATGTCGCGCTTGCGGTCGGTGCCGACGGCTCGGCTGCGGAGCTGCGCAGCCTCGGCTTGCGAGCGAACGCCGTAGCAGACCTCGGACCTCGGCATTCCGGCAAATTCGATCCGGCACACCCGGGCGAGATCTATCGAGGCTGGTCCGCGCTCGTGCTCGCGGTTTCTAGAAATGACGCTCCAATGGTCCAGCAGCTGCTCGACAGCGGCGGCAGCGCCAATTTGCGGCTGCCGCAGGGCGACCCGCTGCTACGCATTGCGGCCGATGCCCACGCGCTGGAATCCGTTTCGGTGCTGCTCGCGCATGGCGCCGATACCTCGATGCCCGATCATGAGGGCCACACGACGCTGTGGCTCGCGGTCACCCACCAGGATTTGCCGTTGGTGCGCTTGTTGTTGAAGGCTGGGGTCGCGCCCGACACCCACGCCAAAGACGAATCCACGCCGCTGCTCGCGGCGCTTCGCGTCGCGCACTCGGAAAGCGCTGCACTGCTGCTCGAGGCCGGCGCGAACCCGGAAGCGGCCGATGCCGGTGGCCGCACCTCGCTGATGCTCGCCGCTGCGAGCGATGATGGCGCGCTGATTCAATCTCTGCTCGCGCACAAGGCGCGCACCGAGACCGTAGATCGCGAACATCGCACCGCGTTGTGGTATGCGGCAGCCGGCGGCTCGCGCGCCGCCGTCGCAGCATTGCTCGAAGCCGGTGCCATTGCGCAAATCCATGACATGCACGGGCTCTCGGTGCTGCACGCGGCGGCCTCCAAAGGGTCCGCCGAGGTTCTAGCGCCGCTGCTCGCATCCGATCCGCATCTGAATCAGCGCGATGGCACCGGCAACACGCCCTTGATGCTCGCGGCGGCGAGCGGTCACGCGGAATTCGTGAGCGCGCTGTTGTCCCATTCGCCCGAGCTCGACGCGCAAAACACCGCGGGCGACACCGCATTGATCGCGGCGAGCCGTGGCGGATTCGACGCCGTTTGCCGCGCACTGATCGCGGCCGGCGCAAACACCGGGCTACGTAACGGCGCCGGCGTGTCCGCGGCGGACGTCGCGCAGGGGCGCGGCTTTGCAACCATCGCCAAGGCACTCAGCGGCAAGGGCTGAGCCTGCGGCGCACCGATCAATAGGCGAAATAGGGACCCGTATAGGGGCCGGCGGTGCGCTGCTCGATCCCGACGTAAACCGGCCGGCCGTAAAAGAACGGCATGCCCCAAACGAAGTTGGTCGCTCCGCCGCCTCCCGCCAGACCGGCAAATGCCGCGGCGTTCGTAATGAACGAATTCGGATCGGCGATCGCAAAGTCGACGGTATTGGTCGCGTTGTTGATCCCGACGCCGGTATTGACTGCGAACACACTCATCGGGGCCACCGTCGGGCAGTAGAAGCCCACGAATGCGCCGCTGCTGCAATCCGCGATCGTCGGATCGTCGAAGTCGTAGGAGTCGCTGCCCGAGTCGATCAGCGCCGGCAGCGTGGTCGTGCCGCCATTATAGGTTGCCGTGAAATCGCCATTTGCGTCCGTGCCGAGCACCGTCAAACCGAGCGCCGGCAATGCGTTGTCGCTCTGGGTCGAAATCCCGAACACGAGTTCGCCCTGCACCGAGATATCGCCGTTGGCATTCTGGAGGTTCGGCAGATTGACGATGACGCCGTTATTGTCCGCCGCGAACAACGTGACCGGATTCGTGACCTGCTCGGCGAGCGCGAGGTTTTCAGCGCTGCAAACGCCGGCGCTCGTGCAGCCGTAATAAATCGGTAGCGGCGTGCTCGCGGCGGTGCAGGCCGCGCCGCAATCCTGCGCGAACACGCCGACGCCGAGCACGCCATTGGCGCCGAAACCCGCGACGTCGTTGATCAGCGTGCCGCTCGCACCACAAGTGGTCGGCGGCGGTGCACCGGCGCCGGTGTCATCCATGATCTGCACCGGCAGCTTGCCTGCACTCTCGCCCGCGAGACTGAGGTCCGCAAGTGCCACGGGTCCCCAGGTCTGTCCGCCGCCGAACGTCATGCATTGTTCGACCGCTTGCCCTTGAGCGTCACTTTCCGGGCTCAAGCTGACGCCGGCCGCGCTCAGCACCGAGCGCACCAGCCGTAGGCCCGAGGAGCCGGTGTCGAGCAACACATGGTCGATGCTCGCACACTGGGTCTGGCTGCCGACGGCGCAAACCTTGACGGTCACGTAAGCATGGTTGACCTGCCCGGTGGCGGCGGCAGGCCCCGCATCCACGGTCAACGCAAGCGTATTCGGCGTCGGCGTTACGGTCTTCGTGGCCGTCTCGGTAGCCCCATTGCCGCCGATGCAGGCGCTCAACAGGCCCGCGGCAAACGCGATTGCGAGCGGAGCAGCGAAGCGCGGGAGGGCGGCCGATTCCACGCGCATCAGCGCAGTTCCACGGCCGAGACGCCCGCGGGTATCAGTCGAGGCAGGTAGGCGCGTCCCGCATAGGCGCGCAGGTGCCCGCCTATCTCGACGACCAGCTCTTGCGTCGATACGCGCAGCGAACGACGGCGGCCCGGATGGTCGAGTGCCGAGACCGCCGCCGCGAAGTCGGCAAAATGTGCGCCGAGCAGGCGCTGTAGATTCGGCGGCGCCGGTCCGGACCACGCCACCGCAAAAATGACGCCCGCGCGATTCGAGAACTCGCGGATCCGCATGCCGGAATCGCTTTCGATCTCGGCGATGATGTAATCGGCCGCCTCGGTGGACTCGGTGGTGGCCGCAAGTTCCGCGGCATCGGCGCGCACCGACGCAGCGTCGAGACCAAGTCCCGCCTGCACCGGTCCGGCCGCGAGCAGACCGGCACCGAGACACCAGGCGAGCTGCGCGCGCTTGATCGCTGTCGAGAACATCGGCGGATATTGCATCAGCTCGGGGTAAAGAGTCACTGTCTTAGGCGAGCGACAGTTCTCAGTTTTGCCCAGAAAGCGTGCAGCGCCGGCGACGTGCTCGAAACAGGCGAGCGCCTCAGTGCGGGCGCGCGCGTAAAGCCATCGAGATGAGCGCCGATCCGCCGAAAACCAAGTTAATCCCGACCAGAAGCCCGATCGCCCATGCCGCGGTCCCCGGCAGACCCGTGAATATGATTCCGGCCAACACGATATCGACGACGCCGCTCAGGAGCATCATGCCCCAGCGCCCCGACAATTCGCGTTTGTGATCCAGCGCGAAGAGGATCGACACGATGCCCTCTACCGTGAGAAACGCAGTCAAGACCAGCGTGAGTGAAAAGCTTCCATTGAGCGGCCACCACAGCAATACGACACCTGCCGCGATGCCGGCGGCCGCAGAGACCAGCGACCAAATGAACCCCGGAGCGCCGCGGGCCATGAATGTCGAGATCAGACCCACAATGCCGCTCATCAGCAGCAGCCAACCGATGACGAGCTCCACGGCCAATGTTGCAATCGGCGGAACAGCAACTGCCGCCACGCCCAAGATCAACAGAACGATGCCCTCGACGAGAAACTGCTTCCAATGCCGGTGCATCACGGTTGCCACGGCGCCCTGCAGTCGATCGGTGTCCGCGCTATTGGTCGACATGTTGGATCATCCTCGTGTTTTGAGTTCGTGCCGGTCGTTGCCGGCGCCGCTCTAGTATCGCATTACCCGGCACAAAAAAAGAGGGCCGGCCATCAATGCCAGCCCCACCTGCGAAAACTCGCCGGATTGAATTATTCGGGACGGCCGCCTTTGCTCTCGGCCTCGCCGCCCTTGTCGGTACCGCTGGTCATGTTGTCCGGGTTGGTATTCGAGTCGGACCGCCGATCACGATCGTGGCGTCGATGGCCATCTTGCGGACCGCCGCGCGACTTTCCTTGACCGCTGATTTGTTGCTCGCGTCCTTTGATTCCTTTCCCGCCTTCATCCCGCTGGGCGGGGCGGCGATCATCGTTTCTGTTCGACATGAGTAACTCTCCTTCGGTGAACAGGCTGCAGACCAAGCTTGGGCGCGCCGCATATCCGCACTAGTCGGCAGGATTGACGAGCGCGAGTAGGTCGAGACCGACAGAATGATCGTCGTGCTGCAACGACGCTTGATCAGTGTCCGCGGCATCAGCCGTCGTGACAACGCGACCTCGGCGCGGTCCGTTTGCCTCGATTCACAAGTCATCGGCTTTGTAGAAATTACAACAGAGGCCAAGTGCATTTTCGTTGCGATGTGGGCTGGAAATATGCC
>JBEKSM010000041.1:0-34053 GCA_049517075.1 Steroidobacteraceae bacterium
AAAAATTCAGCAACAAGACCAATGGCGTGACGCCGCGGCGCTGGATGCTGCTCGGCGATCCGACGCTATCGAAGTTGATCACAGAACATATCGGGGACGGTTGGGTCAAGGACATGTCGCAGCTGCGCGCACTCGAACCGCTCGCCGATGACGCCGGTTTCCGCGACCGCTGGCGGCAAATCAAGCAGGGCAACAAGAGCGAATTCGCCGCGCTGGCGATGCACGACACCGGGATCGTCATCGATGCCGACACGATGTTCGATGTCTTGGTCAAACGCATCCACGAATACAAGCGCCAGCATTTGCAGGTGTTGCACATCATTTCCTTGTATCACGCGATCAAATCGAATCCGGCGCTGCAGATCCAGCCGCGCACCTTCATTTTCGGCGGCAAGGCGGCGCCCGCCTACCGGCTCGCCAAGCTGATCATCAAGCTGATCAATTCGGTCGGCGACATCGTCAACCGGGATCCCGACGTCAACGGCCGGCTCAAGGTCGTGTTCCTGCCGAATTTCAGCGTCACGAACGGACAGCGCCTCTATCCGGCGGCGGATCTGTCGGAGCAGATTTCCACGGCGGGCAAGGAGGCTTCCGGCACGGGCTGCATGAAGTTCTGCATGAACGGGGCCGTGACGATCGGCACGCTCGATGGGGCGAACATCGAGATTCGCGCCGAAGTCGGCGCGGAGAATTTCTTCCTGTTCGGACTGAGTACGCCGGAGGTTTATGCGCTCAAAGCGCGCGGCTATCAGCCGATGGATTACTACAACGTCAATCCGAAGCTGCGCGACGTCGTTGATTTGATCCGCAGCGGGTTCTTCTCGCGGGGCGACACCGATCTGTTCAGGCCGCTGATCGACGGTTTGTTGAACCAGGATCCTTATATGGTGCTGGCCGACTTCCAGTCCTTCGTCGATTGCCAGGAAAAAGTATCGCAGGCCTATCGCGACACCGAGCGCTGGACGCGCATGTCGATCTTGAATACCGCCAGGAGCGGAAAATTCTCGTCCGACCGCACCATCAGGGAATATTGCACGCAAATCTGGAACGCGGGCGCGGTACCGATTCAGATGTTCACGCACGCCGACGTGCGCGCCGGACTCATGCAGTAAGCGCACCCAGCAGGAAGCGCAGCGTGCGGCGCAACGGCTCTGCAGCGCCCCAGAGAAGCTGATCGCCGACCGTGAACGCCGACAAGTACTCGCCGCCCATGGCGAGCTTGCGCAAGCGTCCGATCGGCACCTCCATGCGACCGCTGACGGCCGCGGGCGACAATTCGTGAATCGAGGCCTCACGTTCGTTGCGCACGACGCGAACCCAGGCGTTGCCCGCCGCGATCAGCGCCTCGATCTCGTGCAGCGGGATGTCCCGCTTGAGCTTGATCGTGAGCGCCTGGCTGTGACAGCGCATCGCACCGACGCGCACGCAGATCCCCTCGACGATCAATGGCTGCGCCTCGGTGCCGAGGATCTTGTTGGCCTCGACGCCCGCCTTCCATTCCTCGCGGCTCTGACCCCCACCCAGATCCTTGTCGATCCAGGGAATCAGGCTGCCGGCGAGCGGCACGCCGAACTGGGCCTGGGGGAACGCCGGATCCTTGAGCCCAAGCCCAACGGCGCGATCCACGTCGAGAATCGTCGCCGCCGGATCTGCGAGCGCGCTCGCCGCCGACCGGTGCAGCGCGCCCATCTGTTCGAGAAGTTCGCGCATGTGCTGTGCACCGGCGCCCGAGGCCGACTGATAAGTCATCGCGGTGATCCATTCGACCTCGCCGGCCCGCAGCAAGCCGCCCAAGGCCATGAGCATCAACGATACCGTGCAGTTGCCGCCGATGTAGTCCTTGATGCCCTGCCGCTGCGCTGCTTGCATGACCGGCAAATTGACGGGATCGAGCACGATGACCGCCTGCGGATCGAGCCGCAGCGTCGACGCCGCATCGATCCAATAGCCCTGCCACCCCGCTGCACGCAAGCGCGGGTGAATCGCCTGTGTGTAGTCGCCGCCTTGGGCGCTGATCAAGATCGGCAGCTTCGCGAGCGCCTCGATGTCGTTCGCGTCCTGAACCGGACCCGCGGCCCGGCCGATAGCTGGCGCGACGCCGCCTGCCTGCGAAGTGCTGAAAAAGGTCGGCTCGACGAGATCGAAGTCGCGCTCTTCGCGCATGCGCGCGAGCAGCACCGAGCCCACCATGCCGCGCCAACCGATGATGCCGACCTGTTTCATGCGTCTATGATGAATTCACGCGCCGGCGCGCGCAAATTATAATGCGATGCCATCGCATAGCCGTAGGCGCCGCAGTTTGCGAGCAACAATACGTCGCCCTCCTGCGTCGCCGGCAGCCGGCGATCGCTGCCGAGCTTGTCGGCCGATTCGCAGATCGGGCCCACGACGGTCGCAACCTGCGTTGCCGGTTCGCCCAAACGCGTGAGATTGACGATCTCGTGATAGGCGTCGTAGAGCGCCGGGCGGATCAGCGAGTTCATTCCGGTTGCAATGCCGATGTAACGAACCTCGCCCTTGCCCTTCAACTGCGTAACTTGTGCAACCAGCACGCCCGCGGTCGCCACGAGAAAGCGGCCCGGTTCCATCCAAAAGCTCAACCGCGGGAATCGCTGCTTTAACTGCGCGACACCTTGCTCGAGCTGACTCAAGTCCATTTCGTCGTTGCCGCTGCGGTCCGGCACGCCGATGCCGCCGCCGAGATCGACGACCGTGACGTGCGCGAACTTCTGTGCGAGTTCTGCGAGCAGCGTGCCGGTTTCGGTCCAATTCGCCGCATTGAATATGCCGCTGCCCGCGTGCGCATGGAGCCCCGTGACCCGCACGCCGAGGCCAGCCGTGAGCGCGAGCAGTTCATCGACCTCCGCCACCGGTACGCCGAACTTGGAGTAGGTGCCGGCCGTGCGCACGTGCTCGTGATGCCCGCGGCCGATGCCCGGATCGATGCGCACGAATATCTCGCGTCCTCGAAACACTTCCGGCCAGTGGCGGATCGGATGCAGATTGTCCAAGGTCACGCGCACGCCGTGCTGGAAACCGAATTCGTATTCGCGGCGCGGCGCGAAGTTCGGCGTGAACAGCACTCGCTCGGGAGCGACATCGGGAATCGCGGCGAATACCTGCTCGAGCTCTCCCTGCGAGACGCATTCGATCATCAAGCCTGCCGCATAGAAGCGCCGCAGAATATCGGGGTGCCAATTGGCCTTCATCGCATAGGCCCAGCGGTCGATCGAGCGAACTCGCCTCAAGGCCGCAACCGCCTTGTCGAGGCTCCCGCCGTCATAGACGAAGGCAGCCGATTCGCGCGCCGCGATCTCGAGCAAGCGCTCTCGCTTGGCGCGATCCTGCCACCACTCGGTGACCGCAGGGCGCGCGACCTGTGGATTCGCGAACAACTGCTGCCACGTGGGCCCCAGGACCTTGTCCGAGCCGATCCGTTGGATCAGCCGCTCGTGCAATTGCCGCACCAGCCGATCGCCTTGCGCCTCGTCGATCACGAACGTGAAGTTCAAGTCGTTCGCGGCCTGGCTCACGAGATAAATGTTCTGGTCTTGGAACAGCTCGAACGCCGCTCCGAGCTGCGGCAAAATTCCGCGAATGTTGTGTCCGAGCAGGCTCAAAGACGCGCAGGGCCCCAAAATCTCCACACGGCATATCTCGGCCAACGCGTCGGTCAGCCGTTCGAGTGCCGATGCGTCCAGACTGTTGGCGGTCGGGTCCAAGGACACCGTGACATTGGTTTCCGAGGTGGAGATCAAATCGACCGATAAGCCCTGCTGTTTGAATACCTGAAATGCGTCGGCCAGGAATCCGACTTGATGCCACATGCCGGGGCTCTCCATCGAGACCAGCGTGATGCCCTTTTTGATCGCGATGGCCTTGACCTGGGCGGCACTATCGGGGACCTCGGCCGAGATCACCGTACCCTCGAGTCCGGGCGCCTGGGTCGCATAGACATGCAGCGGAATGCCGTATTGGCGCACCGGCATCACGCAGCGCGGATGCAGCACCTTGGCGCCGTTGCTCGCAATCTCCTGCGCCTCGTCATAGTGCAGCGAACGCAGCAAGCGCGCGGTCGGCACGTCGCGTGGATTGGCACTGAACATGCCCGGCACGTCGGTCCAAATTTCCAATCGCGCGGCCGCGAGCTTCGCGGCGAGGTAGGCAGCCGACGTGTCGGATCCGCCGCGGCCCAATAGCACGGTTTCTCCGGCGTCGTTTGCGGCAATGAACCCTTGCGTAATGATGACCTTGTCGTGGCTGCGCCATGCGCTTTGCAGCGCGCTATCCGGTGCAAAATCGCAGGTTGCCGAGAGATAACCAGCCTTTTCGGTCGCATTGTCGCGCCGCTCGGCACGCAAGACCTCGCGTGCGTCGACCCAATCGGTCGCGATGCCCTGCGCATTGAGGAACGCCGCGCCCAGGCTGGTCGCGAGCAACTCGCCGGTCGCCATGACGCGCGCACGCACGCGATCCTTGGTCTCGCCGTCCTCCGCGACCGACGCGGCGCTGCGTCGCAACTCATCGAGAAATTTCTCGAACATCGGACCCGGATTGATCGCGAGGCTGCGCGCAAGATCGCGATGCGCGCTTTCGATCGCCTCGAGCACTGGGGCCTGCTTGCCTGCGACGGCGGCCGCCAGCAAGGCCTCTAAGCGATCAGTGATGCTGGAAAGCGCGGAGTGAACGACGACGGGACGCAAATTCGCGGCGATGCGATCGCGGATGACCGCGGCGATGTTCCGCCAATTCGGGGAATTCGATACGCTGGTGCCCCCAAACTTGAGGACGACCCACGGTGCATCGCTATTCACGAGACGCCAACCGGCTAATCGTCTTCGAAAATGTCGCGCAGTTCTTTTTCTAACTGACGCTCGGCAAGCACGTCCTCGACCCGACTCCAGGCCGCCTTGCCACGCTTGCCCGGCGCGGGCGCCTTCGGGCGTCGTTCGGGCCGCTCCACCATGGGATCGAAATCTTGAGATTCCTCGGCTTCCCCAAGAAACTCATCGTCGATATCGAAATGTTCGTCTACGCGTTCACTCATTGTTCGAGAAAAGCCCTTGAAATCAATAGGATCGACCATGCCGGGACGGCATGAAGTTGCGCACTATAGCCGATTCTGTCCGGCATTCAACTGCCGCGACAAAATTCCACTGCCTCAGGTTTCGATCCTTGGGATCTGGCGGGCGGGCTGCCGATCGCGCAATCAACAATCGGTAATAAATGCTTTAAATATCATCTAATTACAAATCACACTCGATAAAACCCGCGCATTCAGGTGCCGGTACGCGCGTCTTCGCGAACCGCCGACAACGCGCCGCTCACGATCGCCCGATTGACGGCCGACAACACCGCCAGCAGCGAGGCGGTGATGATATTGGGGTGCATACCGGCGCCGAACAAGGTGCGGCGCGATCGGGTCGTGATCTCTATATAGGAGACCGCCTGGGCAGCGCTGCCCTGCCCGCGCGAATGTTCCTCATACGAGAGCACGTCGAAATCCAATCCAATCGCCTTGACGATCGCGTCGATCGGCCCGGATCCCTGGCCATACAAGGTCTCCACGCGTCCATCACGCTCGATTTGCAGCGCGAGGCGTTCACTGTCGGCGCCGTCGGTCGAGGCTGCCAATTGATGCGAGCGGTAGACGAGCGGCCGTTTCGGGGCCAGATACTCGCTCGTGAATAGGTCCCATAACTCTTTTGAAGTCAGTTCCTTACCGCTGATATCTGCGGCAGCCTGCACGACTTGGCTGAACTCGATCTGCAAGCGCCGCGGCATCACGAGTTGATAGTCGCGCTCGAGCAAATAGGCGACGCCGCCTTTGCCGGATTGGCTATTGACCCGAATGATCGAATCATAGGAGCGCCCGAGATCGGACGGATCGATCGGCAGGTAAGGCACGTCCCAGATTTCACCCGGCGAGCGCGCATTGAGTCCCTTCTTGATCGCATCTTGGTGCGAGCCCGAAAACGCCGTGAACACCAGATCGCCGACATAGGGGTGGCGTGGATGAATCGGCAGGCCGTTACAGCTTTCCGCACAGCGCGCAGCCTCGTTGATATTCGAAAAATCCAATTTCGGATCAATGCCTTGCGTGTAAAGGTTGAGAGCCAAGGTCACGATATCGACGTTGCCGGTACGCTCGCCGTTGCCGAACAGCGTGCCTTCGACGCGATCTGCACCTGCCATCAGTGCAAGTTCCGCGGCGGCAACGCCGGTGCCCCGATCGTTGTGCGGGTGCAGGCTGATGATCTGAGAATCGCGCTTCGCAATATGCCTGCTGAACCATTCGATCTGGTCGGCATAGACATTCGGCGTCGCCATTTCGACGGTCGAGGGCAAATTGAGAATCGTCTTGTTTTTCGGGGTCGGCTCCCAGACGGCATTGACCGCATTGCAGATCTCGACCGCAAACTCGAGTTCAGTACCCGTGAAGCTCTCGGGGCTGTATTGAAAGACCCATTCGGTGTCCGGGCGGCGCAGCGCATGTTCGCGGATTGCGGTCGCGCCACGCACCGCGATCTCAACGATCCCGGCGCGGTCCATTCTGAAGACGACGCGCCGCTGGGCCGCCGAGGTGGAGTTGTAGACATGCACGATCGCGCGCCGCGCGCCCGCGAGCGCCTCATAGGTGCGCGAGATCAATTCAGGCCGTGCCTGCGTCAGCACCTGGATCGTCACGTCATCCGGGATCAGTTCCTCTTCGATGATCTCGCGCACGAACTCATAGTCCGTCAGCGACGCGGCCGGAAACCCAACTTCGATTTCCTTGAAGCCGACCTTGATCAGAAGGTCGAACATGCGGCGTTTACGCGCGGCATCCATGGGCTCGATCAGCGCTTGATTGCCGTCGCGCAGATCCACGCTGCACCAGGTCGGCGGCGCCTCGATGATGCGGCTGGGCCAGCAACGATCGATCAGATCGATCGGGGTGAATGCACGGTACTTTGTCGACGGGTTATGCAGCATGATGTTCTCGCGATCGCAATGCCAAGGGCGGCTTTGAGTTCTTTCGACTGTTGGTTACTTTCCGGTCTTGTCAGCGCCGACCGATAGCGCATAGGGGGTTGGCGCCTAGCGGCGCAGCAGCGCAAGCAGACGCAGCGCTGGGTGGCGGCGCGAAGCACTCGAAGATCGGAGGGCAGGAACACACATACCATCGGAATCTAGCATCGCGGCGACGGTGGGCGCAAGAGCCGGCCGCGGTTGGCCGCCTAATGGAGCCATCCTCGCGCCAGAACCGACCCCCGACGCCGAGGCCGGCCGAGGTCAATACCAGCCTTTTAGCCGGTCTTGGATGATGGCCGCCAACACCTCGGCATGTCGATCGGAATCGTTGAGGCACGGCACGAAGGCGAATTTCTCGCCGCCCAGCTCGAGGAATCGGTGCCGGTATTCGATCGCGACTTCCTCGAGCGTTTCCAAACAATCGACGGCGAATGAGGGACTCGCAACCGTGATGTTACGCACGCCGCGTCGGACCAGGTCGGCGAGCAGGTCCGTGGTATACGGTTGCAGCCAGACGACCTTGCCGAAACGCGACTGGTAGCACTGCGAATATTCGCCCGCGGACAATTGCAGCCGCAGGGTGATCGCCCGCGTCGTGGCCTCGGTCTGTGATTGGTACGGATCGCCCTCGGCAACATAGGCGGCCGGAATGCCGTGATAAGAGAGCACGAGATGCGAGCGCTCGCCCGCCGCGCTCCAATGGCGCAGAATCTGGTTCGTCATCGCGTCGATATAGCCGGCATCTAGATGGTAGTCATTGACGAAGCGGGTTTCCGGCAGCCAGCGCCAGCGCGATAGCGCGGCCGTGGTCCGATCGAACACGGATGCGGTCGTCGACGAACAATACTGCGGGTAGAGCGGCAGCACGAGCAGGCGCTTGACGTTCTGCTCGGCGAGCCGCTGGATCGCGGCGGCGATGCTCGGGTTTCCATAGGTCATGCCGAGTTCGACACGAACGCGATCGGATGGCAGCAGCGCACCGATCTTTTGCGTCAAGCGCTGCGAGTACACCGCCAGCGGTGAGCCGCCCTCCATCCATACCTTGCGGTAATTGCGTGCGGTACGCAGCGGACGCAACGGCAGCACGACTCCATACAGCAGGGGCAACCAGATCAGCCGCGAGGTATTGATCACGCGCCGATCCCCGAGGAACTCGGCGAGGTAGCGCTGCACGGCGAAGTACGACGGGGAATCGGGAGTACCGAGGTTGACGACCAACACACCGATGCGCTCCGGGGTCGACGCCGCCGCTTGCGCCACAGCGCGATAATAGGCCATTGATCAGATCCTTTTGGAAGCTCGCCTTGCCAGTATACTGCGTGCCGCATGGTGCCCTGCACCGCCGAAAGCAGAAAACCGCCGATGGCCTGGTTGACTCCCGACGAAAATACGGCGCTTTACTTGAGTCTCACGGTTGCCGCACGCAGCGTCTTGCTGAATCTGCCGTTTGCAATCCTGATTGCATGGGTGCTGACGCGCGGGCGCTTCGTGGGCCGCACCGTGCTCGATGCGATCGTGCACCTGCCGATGGTGCTGCCACCGGTCGTCGTGGGTTTTGTCTTGTTGCTGATATTCGGGACACGCGGGGTCGTCGGCGCCTGGCTCGACCGGGTGCTCGACGTACACTTGGTATTCACGCGCAACGGCGCCGCGCTCGCCACCGCCGTGATGTCCTTTCCGCTGATGGTGCGCACGATCCGGATCTCCCTGGAGAACGTCGATCGAGGCCTCGAGGAAGCCGCCCGCACGCTCGGCGCAGGACCGCTCGATCGGTTCGCAACGATCACGATGCCGCTGATACTGCCCGGCATCCTCGCCGGCGCCGTCACGGCATTCTCGGCCGGCTTGGGCGAATTCGGCGCGGTCATCACGTTCGTTTCCAATATTCCCGGCGAGACCCGGACCCTGCCGCTCGCGCTCTACACCGCGCTGCAGTCGCCCGACGGGAACGCCGAGGCAATCCGTCTCGCATGCCTATCGTTCGGCTTGGGGCTCACTGGCTTGCTGATTTCGGAATGGCTGGCGCGCCGCCTGCGCAAACGGTTCGGCCGCTGATGCTCGCCGTTCGCCTGAAAAAGCAGCGCGCGAATTTTGCGCTCGATGCCGAGTTCGCGATGCCGACACCTGGCGTGGTTGCCTTGTTCGGCCGATCCGGCTGCGGCAAGAGCACGCTCGTCAACATCATTGCCGGCCTGCTGAGCGCCGATCAAGGCCGCATCGAACTCGACGACCGCGTGCTGCTCGATACGTCGGCGGGCGTCGATGTCGCACCCGAAAAGCGTCGAATCGGCTATGTGTTCCAGGATGCGCGCTTGTTTCCGCACCTGAGCGTGGACGCCAACCTGCGCTACGCGCAGCGGCGCGCGCAGCCGCCGATCTACGTTCGATTCGACGAGGTCGCGGATTTGCTCGACCTTGCGCCGCTGCTCGGTCGGCGCACGCATCAACTTTCGGGCGGCGAGCGGCAGAGGGTCGCGATCGGCCGCGCACTGCTGAGCCAGCCGCATTTGCTGTTGCTGGATGAGCCGCTGGCATCGCTCGATGCCGCACGGCGCGACGAGGTGCTGCCGTACTTGGAGACACTGCGCGACCAACTTGCGATCCCGATGGTCTATGTGAGTCATCAGTTCGACGAGGTGCTGCGGCTCGCGACCCACCTCGTGATCATGGAGCGCGGCGCGACGATCGCTCACGGCGAAATCGGTGAAATGAGTCTGCAGGCGCCGCTACGCGCGATCATCGGTCCCGACGCGATCGGCGCCGTGCTGGACGCCGAAGTGCTCGGCATCGATGCGATCTCCGGATTGCAACGGGTTCGGGTCGGTAGCGGTGAACTGTCGGTGCTCGCGCCGGACGCGCAGACCGGCGCCACGATGCGTGTTCAAATCCTCGCGCGCGATGTCATCATCGCAACCGAGGAGCCGCACGGCCTCAGCGTTCGCAACCGCTTGCGCGGAATCGTGACCGTGATCCAGCGCGATGATGCGCAGGCCGATCAGATCTCGATCGATGTCGGGGGCGCCACGATCCTTGCACGGATCACGGACGCGGCGACCCGCGAACTCGAGCTGCGACCCGGCATGCCGGCCTGGGCCCTGGTCAAGAGCGTATCGCTGCGCGGCCGCTCGATCCGTCGCGCCGCACCTATTTAGTGCGCGTCCCAAAATGCATGATCGCGACGATATGATCATGGGCTTGCAGGCCCACGCTTCTCTTGACTCGATCATCATAGGCGGCTGGGCCGGTTTTCCACATGACACCATAGCCGAGCGCATGGGCCGCGAGAAACATGTTTTGGGCCGCAGCGCCCACGCTGAGCACCTGTTCGACCTCAGGAACCTTGGGGTTGTCGCGCACCAGCGCGCAGCCGACCACGACGAGCGTCGGCGAGCGCCAGAGTTTCTCGCGCTCCAATTCCAATTGCTCCTCGGTCGGCTCCGGCAGCCGGCTGCGCCGCGCGGCGACGACCGCATCGGCAAACTGGTGCCTCGCTGCCTGATCCAACACGATGAGCCGCCAGGGCTTTAGACGGCCGTGGTCCGGCGCATGCGTCGCCGCGTCCAGAATACGCAGCAAGTGTTCCGGGGTCGGACCGGGCTCGGCCAGCCGCGCGGCGGATGCGCGCGTCGAGATCGCGTCAAATAATTCCATGGAAATCGGCCTATATCGGATATGATCCGCAACTCGAAATTATAATGGTTTGTCGGCCATTAACCCTGGTTTTTTCAAGGAGTCATCAATGAATCGAATTCTCTTGGCCTCGATGGCCGCGCTGGTCGGCGCGAGCGCGTTCGCGGCACCCGTCACTTATGTGCTCGATCCTGCTCATACCTACCCGAGTTTCGAGGCGGATCATTTTGGCGGCATTTCGGTATGGCGCGGAAAATTCGACTCCTCGTCCGGTAAGGTCGTGCTCGACCAAGACGCAAAGACCGGCACGATCGATGTCACGGTCGATGTCAGCTCGATCGATTTCGGCTACGCGAAATTGAACACCCACGCGAAGTCCTCGGAGATATTCGACGTCGCGAAATATCCGACTGCCACCTACTCCGGCAAATTCACGAAATGGAACGGCACTTCGCCGGCCGAAGCGCAGGGCACGTTTACTCTGCACGGCGTCACCAAGCCGCTGACCTTGACGATCAACTCGTTCAAATGCTTCACGCACCCGGTGACCAAAAAGCAAGTCTGCGGCGCGGATGCATCGGCTACCTTGAACCGAAGCGACTTCGGGGTCGACTACGGCGCCGCTTACGGGTTCAAGCAGGAAGTGAAATTGCAGATTCAGGTCGAAGGCAGCCCGGAAACCTGATTCGAGTCATGCTCGACACCCACCGTGAGGGCTGCGCTCGAGCCCTCACGGCGGTCTCTCTCTAGAATGGGTTGTAGCGCTTGGTGCGCGAGAAATTGATGTAGCTCAGGCTGATCCCCTGCCGCCAACCGACGCCGAAGCGGACCGGTGCGAGCGCCACGGCGCCTCGCTGCAGATAGTTGACGCCGAAGCCGCCGACGAAATAAAGACTGCCTTCGACGCCCGGATAGCGCTTGAACAGCGCTTCCGCATTGGGCAAATCGTAGACCAGAATAAAAGTCTTGACCGCGTTGGCGCCGGCATCGAATCCGATCGAGGGACCCTGCCAGTAGATTTTGCGCGCAACGCCGCCCTTGTAAATGAGCTCTCCGCGGCCGTAGCGCACGCCGACGCCGATTGCGCCGCCCGCTTCTTCCCCGCGAATGATCGCCACCGGATGACCTTTTTCCTTGAGCACCTTTTCGAGCACCTGCGATAGGTCCTTCGCGCCGGTACTGAAGAACTCCGATGCCTGCCTCGCAACTTCATCGTCGCTGTAGGTGTCGTGCGCCGCGGGCGCCGTACCGGACGCCGGCGGGGTATCTGCGGCTTGCACGAGCGAAACGCAGCAGCAGAGTGCGGCGGCCAACAGGCGCAGATGCGCCTTGAATTGTGTCATTCGATGATCTCCGTCAATTGATCAGCCTTGGGGACGCTATTGTGGTTTCCAGGCGCCATTGAGGCAAGCGTTCAACGGGCGCCCGCACGCTGCGCAAAATGCCATGCATGCGCCGCAATGGCGGGAATGCGTCCCGCGAGTTCCCCGGCGCGCGCGCTCGATGCGTTGCCGTCGATGAGACGCTTCTTGATGCCTTGTGCAATGCCGATCAGGCGGAATTGATTGAACGCAAAATACCAGTCGAGGTTTTGGATCGCCGGTCGTGCGGTTTTTTCGCAATACCTTTCGACCACGGCCTCGAGCGTCGGAATACCGAGCAAACCTAAATCGAGTCCGAGCAGCGCCGAGCGTCCATCCTGAGGGCTAAGCCAATTCATCAGAAAATACGAGAAATCCGAGAGCGGATCGCCGATCGTCGACAGCTCCCAGTCGAGCACCGCGAGAACGCTCTCGCCGGACGGCGCCATGATCAAATTATCGATCCGATAGTCTCCGTGCACGACCGCGACACCCGATTGCGGCGGCAAGCTCGCGGGCAGCCAGGCAATCAGCTGCTCCACCTCTTCGAGGCGCTCCGTCTCGGAGGCGCGATATTGCTTGATCCACCGTGCGACCTGCCGCTCGAAGAAATTGCCGGGACGGCCGAAGCTCGAGAGGCCGGCCGCTTCTACATCGATCCGATGCAGAGCCGCGAGCGTATCGATCATCGCGTAATAGATCTTCGTGCGTGCCTCTTTCGTAGTGCCCGGCAGCGCGCCTTCGGTGAAGTTCGCACCCGCGACCAAAGCCATCACATAAAAGGCCGAGCCGATGATCCGATCGTCCTCACAGAGCGCCAACACGCGCGGCACCGGAAAGCCGAGCGGATACAGTGCCGAGAGGACCCGATATTCGCGGTCGACGGCGTGCGCCGAGGGCAGCAATGACCCGAACGGCTTGCGCCGCAGCACGTAGGCACCATTGGCGGCGTCGAGCCGGTAGGTCGGGTTCGACTGCCCGCCCTCGAATTTCGTGAGCGCGATCGGCCCGCGGAACCGTGCGACATGCTGCTCGAGCCAGGCGGTCAGCGCGGGGGTCGCGGGCAGATCGGCCGGCAGCGTTCGTTCAACCATGCGTGTATCGACCTCCCGGCCGCACCTCCGGATATGAGGCCGCCGCGTGCGCAGCTTAGCGCCAACGCGCCAATGCGTCGATCGTGCGCGCCGGCTCGAATGGCGCCTGCGGATAAGTGCGTGCCGGCCGCGGCGCCCTACACTGGGCCGGGTTCCGTGGAGATCGAGCAGCAGGCGCGCAATTCGCGATGCGGGAATTCAATTCAATCGATGAACTGCGGCCGCTCGTGGGCCACGAGGTCGCCGTGAGCGACTGGGTCACGATCGACGCTGATCGCGTCGAGCGGTTCGCCTGCGCGACCCGTGCGCATTCGGTCGATGAGGACATATCCAGCAGCGGCGAACCCGCGACGTTCGTCGCGGCGATCGCGCGAGATTTCTTGGCGCTGTCGCTGCTGCCCTGG
The DNA here is from genome assembly GCA_049517075.1 of Steroidobacteraceae bacterium. Classification (GTDB taxonomy): domain Bacteria; phylum Pseudomonadota; class Gammaproteobacteria; order Steroidobacterales; family Steroidobacteraceae; genus Bog-1198. The sequence continues at coordinate 13,504 of JBEKSM010000041.1, forward strand.
CTGTCTCAGCAAACGCTCTCGATCCGCGACACCAAGATGGCCGTGAACTTGGGTCTCAATCGCGTGCGGTTTCCAGCGCCGATCATCGCCGGCAGTCGATTGCGTGGTCGCTTCACGCTGCGCCAGATCGACACGCTCGAGCCGCTCGGCGGCATGCCCGGCGTGCAAGTCGTCTGGGAAGTCACGATCGAGCAAGCGGACCAGACCGAACCAATTTGTGTCGCCGAGAGTGTCTCGCGGCGCTATGGCTGACGCAGCGACATTCATCGAGGAGTCCTCTGCGACGATTTACGCATAAGTCGTCAAGCGCGCGTCGGACTGCGCGGCAAGATGCGGCAGCGTGTTGAAGCAGATCAGCTGATGGCGCCGCGCGGAAGTCGTGAATTCCGTGACCGCGCTGTTGCGTATGCGCAGATTCAACTCGATCGCAACCTGTGCCGGCGACTGCAGCGCCGAGGCGACGATCGCCGCGATCGGACCGCCGGAACTCACGAGCAATACATTGTCATCCGGAAAACGTCGCCGGGCGTCGGTAACTGCCTCGACTGCCGCTTGCTGAAATGCCTGCCAAGCCGGCATGCCGGACGGTTGAATGCGATTCTCGGACCAGGCGAGCAGCGCCTCGCGCAATCGGCGGAAGTGTTCGCGCATCAATCCCGGGTCGTTGCGGGCGCCGGCCGCCAAGGGTACGCGCGCGGGTCCCAGCGCCGCCGACGCAGCCTCTAAGGCTGCGATCAAGGCCTCGGGATTGTATTCATCAAGACCCGCAACTGCTTGCAGGTCTTGATCGCGGCCGATCGCGGCACCGGCTTCCAAGATCGCCCGCGCGGTCTCGGCATGGCGCCGCAGGGTTCCCGTATAAACGGCGTCGAACCGAATATCGCGCGCGCCAAAATAGGCGCCCAAGAGCCGCGCCTGCGCAAATCCAATGTCGGTGAGCCGATCGTAATCGTGGGTTCCGAAAGCGGCCTGTCCGTGGCGCACCAAGTAAATGGCCCCCATGTTCAGCCCGATTCGTCGAGCGCCGCTGCGATCAGCGCGTTGACGTGCGCGGGCTGTTCGTGAATGACCCAGTGCGAGCCGTCGGCTATGCGCGAGATCCGTAAATCGGGGCACAATGAGTCGAGCCCATCGAGCAGCGAGGGCAGCAATGCCGTATCGCGCATACCCCAGATCACGCGAACCGGTACCCGTGTGACCCAATCCTGCGCAAGCATCCGCGCGCCTGGCGCTCGAGGCTCCTGCTCGGTGGCGGGGTGCAGGGGCGAGGCACGATAGTAATTCACGCCGCCGGTCAGCCCGTGGCTGCCGTGCTCGCCTGGAATAGACCACATCGCGTGATAGCGTGCGCGCAGCGCGGCGCCATACCAATGATCGGCGCCGGCTCCGGCGCGAAACATCGCGTCGAGGCGCCCGAATTCGTGCTCGGCGAGCAGTTGCTCCGAGCCCGGTTTGCGCAACCAGTTCATATAGGCCGAGGCTCGCTGCTGCGCCGGGTTCTCGCTCAGTTCCCGTGCAAACAGATACGGGTGCGGCGCGTTCACGATCACGAGCTTGCGCACGCACTGGGGTGCGAAGATCGCCAGATTCCAGGTCAGTGCACCGCCCCAATCATGCGCAACGATCCGCGTCTCGCGATATCCGAGGTGCGCGATCAACATCGCGAGGTCCTCGACGATCTTCTTGGGCCGATAGGCGTCGAGGTCGGCCGGCTTGGCCGAAAGATTGAAACCGCGCAGGTCGACCGCGACCGCGTAGAAATTGGCTCCGAACGCTTCGAGCTGCGCCTCCCATGCAAACCAGGCCTCCGGAAATCCATGCACGAACAACACCATGGGCCGCCCCGGCGCTCCGGCACTGGCGAAATGCAGGCGCATGCCGTTCGGCAGATCCGCGAATTGACTGCATTGAATGAGGCTGCTCATCTGGCGCCACCGCGGGTTTCAAATGAGCCTGACGATCTGCTTGCCGAAATTTCTGCCGTGCAACAGGCCAATGAATGCTTGCGGCGCTTCCCCAAGACCCTGCGCGACGCTCTCGCGGTACTTGAGTTTGCCGGCGCCGAACAGTCCACCGAGTTCGGTGAGTCCCTGCGGCCAAAGGTCCAGATGATCCGACACGATGAAGCCCTGCATCTTGATGCGCGCAACCAGGAACACCGCGGGATTGCGGATCGCGCTCGCGGCCGCGGCGCCCGCCTCGTTGTTGTAGTCGCTGATGAGCCCGCAGATCGCGACACGCGCAAATGTGTTCAGCGAGCCCATGACTGCGTTCAGCACATCGCCACCGACATTCTCGAAATGTGCATCGACGCCGTTGGGCGCAGCTGCGCGCAAGGATTTTGCAAGCGCCTTGGCATCGCTTGCTGCTCGATAGTCGACGCAGGCGTCGAAGCCCAGTTCGTCGGTCACGTAGCGGCACTTCTCGGCCCCGCCCGCGATACCGACCGCGCGAGCGCCGGCAAGCTTCGCAAGTTGGCCCACGACGCTCCCGACGGCCCCACTCGCGGCACTGACGACGAGCGTCTCGCCGGGCTTCGGCGCGAGGATTTTGTGGTAGCCATACCAGGCGGTCATTCCCGGCATCCCGACGACGCCGAGATAGGCGGAGATCGGAATCTTGCGGGTGTCGATGCGCTCGAGCGTCCTGCCGTCCGCGACGCCGTACTCCGACCAGCCGAGCATACCGCGCACGTGGCTGCCGACGGGGAATGCGGGATGTCGGGACGCAGCCACCTCGCCGACCGTCGCACCGATCATCGTGGTACCAAGTTCTTGCGGCTTCGCATAGGATTTCCCCTCGTTCATGCGGCCGCGCATGTAGGGATCGAGCGAGAGATAATGATTGCGAACCAGCACCTCATCCGGGCCCGGGCTCGGAATCGGCAGCGTTTCGATGCGAAAATTTTCCGGCACGACCCAGCCGTTGGGCCGCGATGCGAGCACGATGCGCCGGTAAGTGTCGGACATAGGGATCTCCTTCGTTCAAAGACTCTACATGATCGTGATCGATTGCAGCCGACATCGTACGCAGCCGTCGTCGCGACGGTGTTGGCATTCGTGCGCCGGCATGCTTACACTGCGCATCCGGAGGTGACATCGAATGGGCGTCCGAGAATTATTCGAACTTGACGGCAAGGTGGCTCTGATCACCGGCGGCTCACGCGGTCTCGGACTGCAGATTGCGAACGGACTCGGTGAAATGGGCGCGAAGATCGCGATCAGTGCGCGAAACGCAGCCGAACTCGATGAGGCCAAGTCGCATCTTCACAAGCACGGCATCGAAGCACTCACGGTCGTCAACGACTTGTCCGACGCTGCGCAGGCACCCGCGCTCATCGACGCGGTGACTGCGCATTTCGGCGGCATTCATGTGCTCGTCAACAACGCCGGCACCTCCTGGGGCGAGCCGGCCGAGCGGCTCTCGCTCGAAGCATGGAACAAGGTCATGACGCTCAATGCCACGAGCGTGTTCGTGCTGAGCCAGGCTGTGGCCAATCGTTGCTTCATGCCGCAGCGTTCGGGAAACATCATCGTCGTCGCCTCGGTCGCGGCATTGCGCGTCTCCATGCAGATGAAAGCGGCCCCGTACTACGCCTCGAAAGCCGCCGCGCTGCAGCTCGTGCGCGCGCTCGCGGCCGAGTGGGGACCCCATGGCATCCGCGTGAATGCGATTTGCCCGGGATTCTTTCCCTCGAAAATGGCGAGCGGCTTGCTCGAAAAAATCGGCGCGTCGGTCATCTCCAGAACGCCCTTGGGGCGCATCGGCAACGACACCGACCTGCAAGGGGCGGCCGTCTACCTCGCGTCGGACGCTTCCCGTCATGTCACGGGTCAATACATCGCCGTCGACGGCGGCGCATCGATTGTCTGATCGGCGCGATCACTGGCCGGCCGCCTCGCGTCGGCGAATGTCCGCATCGACGGTGCGCGATGCGGCGATGAGCGCGAGCGCCGCCAATGCCGCGAGCGCCGGAACCACGTACAGCGCATCGTGCAGGCCGGACGCCTTGAATGCCTCGGTCATCGTGGCCGCGCCCGCGGCCTGCATCGCACGGTGCGCGAAGTGGTCGCTCAACATGCCGGTCGCCAACGGCCCGAGGCTCGCTCCAAGTACGTACATCGCACAGAAATAAATGGCAACCGCGGTGCCGCGCAGCCGCGGTTCGATCACATCTTGGATCGCCGCGTAAACGGTCGCGTAATAAACGTACATGTTCATCATGCCGATCGCCATCAGCAGCATGTAGGCGTCGATGGATCCGCGCGGCTGATTCAACGCGAAGAATATGCTCGGCGCCGCGATCGCCATCGAGACCGCGGCGACCTGCAAGCGGCCGTTGCGGCGCCTCGCGCGCACTTTATCCGCGATCCAGCCGCCGCCCAAGAGTCCGATTGCGCCGACCGCGCCCACGGCGATCGCGGAGACGTTGCTCGCCGCAGCGAGTCCCATTTGATGGAACCGGATCAGGAACGACGTTTGGAACGCCCCAATCGCGTACATATTGAAGTTGTGAAAGACGCCCGACAGGATGATCCACCACATCGTCGAGACGCGAAGTACCGCCGTATAGGGCGCTTTTACCGGGGTATCCGCCGCGCTGCGCGTTGCGAGATCCAGTGCGCCGCGCACCGGTTCCGCGACGCGCAACACCAGCAGAGCGACCAAAAAGCCGGGTACGCAGGCGATCAGGAACGCCGCGCGCCACCCGAGCGTCGAACCGATCGCCCCCGCGCACAGATAGGCGAGGAAAATGCCGGCCGGCAGGCCGAGCATAAAGACGCCCATCGCGCGAGCGCGCTGATGCGGCGCAAATAGGTCACCGATCAGCGATTGCGCGGCCGGTGCGCAGGTCGCCTCGCCGATCCCGACGCCGATCCTCGAGGCGAACAACTGCGCATAGTTTTGCGCGACGCCGGTTGCAGCGGTCAGCAGGCTCCAGAACGCGGTGCCGATCGCAATCAGGCGCGTGCGTCGCCAGCGATCGCTCAAAGCCCCGAGAGGGAGCCCGACGACCGCGTAAATCACGGTAAATATCGTTCCTGCGAAGCCGAGTGCGGTATCGCTGAGGTGAAATTCCTTGCGGATGGGCTCGCCGAGCGACCCGATGAGCTGACGGTCGAAAAAATTCAGCAGGTTGATGAAAAATAGAATCAGCAACACGACCGGCGCCTTCGAGAGCAGGACGCCGAAGCTCAGCCGTAATTGACGGCCGGCGGGCGCGGGAATTTCATCGGTTGCCGGTCTCATGGGCTTACGCCGCCGGGATCTCGCGTCTGGTATCGAGCGAGCTCGAGCTTGCCGATCTGATCGCGGTGTACCTCGTCGGGGCCATCGGCAAAGCGCAAGGTGCGCGCCTGCGCATAGGCGGCCGCGAGCGGAAAGTCCTGGCTCACGCCCGCCCCGCCATGAATTTGGATCGCCCAATCGATGACTGTGAGCGCCATCGACGGCGCCGCGACCTTGATCATCGCAATTTCCTTCTTGGCGGCGCGATTGCCGACCGTATCCATCATGTAGGCCGCATTGAGCACGAGCCAGCGCGCCTGATCGATCAGGATTCGCGACTCGGCAATGCGCTCGAGCGTCACGCCCTGCTCGGAGAGTCGCCGGCCGAAAGCCACGCGGCCACTCGCGCGTCTGCACATCGCCTCCAACGCGCGCTCAGCGAGCCCGATGAGGCGCATACAATGATGGATGCGTCCCGGTCCTAGCCGGCCCTGCGCGATTTCGAAGCCGCGTCCCTCGCCCAGCAGCAAATTACCGACCGGAACGCGCACCTCGACGAATTCGATCTCCGAGTGGCCATGCGGCGCATGATCGTAGCCGAACACCGAAAGTTCGCGCAGCCGTCTTACGCCGGGCGTATCGATCGGCACGAGGATCATCGATTGCTGTTTGTGCAAGGTCGCTTGCGGATTGGTCTTGCCCATGACGATGAGAATTTCGCAACGCGCATCGGCCGCCCCGGAACTCCACCACTTGCGGCCGTTGATCACGTAGTGGTCCCGATCGCGCACGATCGAGCACTGGATGTTGGTGGCATCGCTCGAAGCAACCTCGGGCTCGGTCATCGAAAAGGCCGAGCGGATGCGCCCGTCGAGCAGCGGCTCGAGCCAGCGCGCCTGCTGTTCCGGTGTTGCATACCGTGCAAGCACTTCCATGTTGCCGGTGTCGGGCGCGGAACAATTGAATACTTCCGGCGCGATGTGCGAGCGACCCATGATCTCGCAGAGCGGCGCGTACTCGAGGTTCGTGAGGCCCGCGCCATGCTCGGACTCCGGCAGAAATAGATTCCACAGACCTTCCGCGCGCGCACTCCGCTTCAGCTGCTCGATCGCTTGCAGTGGCTGCCATGGATTACCGGCACTGCGGTTACGCTCCATCTCGTCGTGAACACGCGACTCCGCGGGATAAACCAGTGACTCCATGAAAGCAGACAGACGCTGCTGCAAAGCGCGGACTTTCTCGTTGTGCGCGAAATCCATACGCCAGCTTAGCGGCTAATCGGCAGAGCGTCGACCGCGCATCGGGCCGTTGCGGCTCAGGTGTGCAGCGCTAGGTGGAACTGGCGGCTGCAGCTAACAAAGTGTCGCCCAGGGTGCGGCGGCACCACACAAATCATTGACCGTCGGCCGGTTGATCGGCCGGACGTTGGTGGATGTACTTGAATGTGCCCATCGACTTCGCGATCAGGCGGCCCTGCTCGTCACGCACCTCCCCCTCGCAGAAAGCCATCGTAGAGGATCGGTGGAACGCATGGCCGCTCGCGATCAGGCGCGTGCCGGCGAGCCCGGGCTGCACGAAGCTCGTCTTCATCTCGACGGTGACGCCGCCGCCGGCGGACGGATCGAGCGAGCGTCCGGCGATTGCCATCGCAACGTCCAGCAGCGTCATGATGACGCCGCCGTGCGCGACGTTCCAACTGTTGAGGTGGCGCGGATGCAGCTGCAGAGCGATGGTCCCGCGGCCGGCGTCCGCGCTCAGAAACTCGACGCCCAGCTCATTGATGAACGGGATGTCTGCGCGAAACCCGGTGGGCGCGGTCATTGCCGCGCTAGCAAGTCGCGGAGCACCGCGGCATTATCCGCACCCAGCAGCGGCGCGGCACTCTTCATCGATCCCGGCGTTTCCGACAGCTGGACCGGTACGCCAAGCACGCGAATCGGTCCAGCCTTTGCATGCTGCACCGTCGTCGTCATGTTGCGTGCGCTCGTTTGCTCGTCGTCGATGACCTCCTGGAAATTGCGGACCAGCGTGCAGGGAATTCCGTGCTTCGACAGGGTCGCAACCCAGTGCGCGCCCGGCTTCGAGCGAAATACCTGCTCGAGTATGGGCTCCAGCGTGTCGCGGTTCTGCACGCGCAGCGGGTTGGTCCGAAAATCGGCGTGATTGGTCAAGTCGGGCCGCTCGATCGCCTCGCAGAAACTCTTCCACAACTTGTCGCTGGCCACGGCGATCGTCAGCTCGCGGTCGGCGCACGCATAATTGCGGTAAGGCACGATGCTGTCGAACAGCGTACCCCTCGGCGCAGGCATCTCGCCCGAGGCAAGATAACGCGCAAAATTCGCCACCATCGTCGACATCAGTCCGTCCATCATCGAAACGTCGACGAACTGGCCGCGACCTGTACGATGGCGCGCTTCCAAGGCGAGCAGCGCTCCTATCAGCGAAAACAGCCCCGCCGTGGTGTCCGCGACCGAATGCCCCGTTTTGACGATCTCGCCCGTCGCCGTGCCGGTGAAGCTCATGAGACCGGATGCGGATTGCACGATCAGATCCATCGCGGGCTCGAGGCGTTTCGGGCCGCTCTGGCCGTAGCCCGAGATCGACACGTATATCAGTCGCGGATTGGCCGCCGACAGAGACGCATAGTCGAGCCCGAGCCGATTCATGGTTCCCGGCCTGAAATTCTCGACGACGATATCCGCGGTTGCCGCGAGCTTACGGCAGTGCTCGAGCCCCTCGGGGCTTTTCAAATCGGTGGCCAGACTTTTCTTGCCGCTGTTCAGACCGACGAAATAAGCCGCATCGGTGCCCTGGAAAGGCGGGCCCCACGCACGGCCGATATCTCCATGCACGGGCTCTTCGACTTTGATGACCGTGGCGCCATAGGCCGCCATGAGCATCGTGCAATAGGGCCCGGCGAGCGCATGGGTGAAATCGAGGACCGTTATGCCGTCGAGCGGCGCAGCTGAGTTTTTCATGGGCGCATCATAGAACAACCCGCGACGCCGGTGTCGACGCGAGACCACCGACGCTGCGATACTCGCACGAAGGACAGCCAACCCAATCACCGCCGGTGTCGCAGATGCAACTGTTGAAAGCCAAGACCGCGCTCGTGACGGGCGCCGCAAGCGGAATCGGACGCGCGAGTGCCCTGCTGTTTGCCGCCGAAGGCGCGGCGGTCGTCGTATTGGACCGCGCGCCGGACGTCGAGCAAACGGCAGCCGCGATACGGGCGGCGGGCGGCCGCGCGATCGCGCTGGTCAGGGACTCGTCGATCGAAGGTGACGTCGCGGGCGCCGTGGCAACCGCCGTCGCCGAATTCGGCAGCATCGATGTGTGCTTCGCGAACGCAGGCGTCAGCGGCGGCCTCGTGCCGTTCTTCGAGGAAACCGCCGATCGCTGGACGCAAATTCTCGCGATCAATCTGATCGGCAGCTTTCTTGCGGCGAAATACGCGTCGCTCGAGATGAGCAAGCAGCGGCGGGGATCGATCATTTGTACGGCCTCGGTCGCCGGACTGCGGTCGGGCGCGGGTTGCATGCCCTATAGCGCGAGCAAGGCCGGCGTGATCAGCCTGGTGCAAACCGCGGCCAACGAACTCGCGGGCACCGGCGTGCGCATCAACGCGATTTGCCCCGGGCTCATCGAGACCGGCATGACGCGTCCGATTTTCGAACAGGCGCGCGCTCGCGGCAGCGAACGAAAGATCGGTCAGCTCAATCCCTTGCGCCGCGCCGGCGCGCCCGAAGAGATTGCGCAGGTGGCTTTGTTTCTGGCGTCCGACGCGGCATCTTATGTCAACGGTCAGGCGATCGCCGTGGACGGTGGGCTGTCCTCGTCGCACCCGATCGTCGTGCGCCGCGAGTGAGCGCAGGTGCGGCTTGTGGGCCCGTCGGCCGGGCCGATCGACGCACCCGCTCATTCAGGCTAAGCTTTGCGGGCGGCGGCAGGATCTGATGACGTCTAGGCCGGGGGAAGCAGCGATGCGAATAAACGCCACCGCGCGTCGTGGCTATATACTTGCGGCTTGGATCAAGGCGATCGGGCGCGCACTCGATGCGGAAGGCTGCGACGGCGACGCGCTGCTTGCGCAAGCCGGATTCGATCGCGAATCCCTCGCAGGTCCCACACTGCTCTGCCCGCTCGTCAACACCGCGCGATTGTGGAAAATCGCCGTTGCGGCGACCGGCAATCCGGGATTCGGCGTCAAGGTTGCGAGCCACATCCAGCACACGACGTTCCATGTCTTGAGCTACGGGCTCTGCGCAAGTTCGACCTTGAAGGATGCATTCGAGCGCCTCCAGCGCTATTGCCACATCGCCAGTGACGCCGTCGATTATGAATTCACCAAGTGCGGCGGCGACTATCACTTCGTGATCGAACCCGCCACCGAGGTTCCGTTCGAATCGATCGACGCATTGGTCGGCGCACAGCTGCGCATGTGCCGCTCGCTGATTGGGCGCGATTTCTCGCCGCTGCGCATCGACCTGCGGCGGCCGCGACCGGCGATCGTCGACGAGTTCGAGCGCCTGTTCCGCGCGCCGCTGCGATTCGCGGCCGCCGATAACCGGCTCGTGTTCGACGCCGCGAGCATCGAAGCGCCGCTCGACGGCGCCAATCCGGATCTTGCACAGCGCACCGACGCGATCGCGCTCCAATACCTCGCGCGCATCGAGCGCGACAATATCCAGGCACGCGTGCGTGAAGTGCTGATGCAACGTTTGCAAAGCAGCGAGCCGTCCCAAGAGGAAGTCGCGGAGCATCTGTGCATGAGTGCGCGCACGCTGCAGCGCAAACTCGGCGACAGCGGCACGACCTACTCGCAGATTCTCGACGAAACCCGGCACGCGTTGGCATTGGTTTATTTGAGTGCGCCTCAGCACAGCGTCAGCGACATCACCTATCTGCTCGGTTTTTCGTCCGGCAGCAGCTTTACGCGGGCGTTCCGCCGCTGGACCGGCCAGTCGCCGTCGGGATGGCGCGCGGGTACCGCCGCGCCGTGAGTCAAGCGTCCAAAGCCGTCGTCGCGCGCGAACTCGGCAAGCCCGTCGTCGTCGAACGCATCGAGGTTCAAGCGCCGCGTCACGGCGAGGTCATGATCCGCTTGGCCGCTTGCGGGGTTTGCCATAGCGATTTATCGGCGACGAACGGCACGATCGCCTATCCTCTGCCGCTCGTGCTGGGCCACGAAGGCGCCGGCGTCGTCGTCGCCGTGGGTGACGGCGTGAGCCGCTATGCGATCGGCGATCACGTCGTAAGTTCGTTCGTGAGCATGTGCGGCCGCTGCCATTATTGCCAGACGGGTCGTCCGCAATTGTGCGTGCAGTCGCTGCAGGCGCTATATACCTTGCCCGACGGCACCGTGCGTACGCACGATGCGGCCGGTGCGGCGCTCAATGTATTTTGCGGCTGCGGCGTCATGTCCGAATTCGCAACCCTGCATGCCGACAACCTCGTCAAGATCGACCGGGAAATGCCGCTGGATCGCGCCGCATTGATCGCCTGCGGCGTGATGACCGGTTTTGGCGCAGCCGTCAACACGGCGCGCGTCGAAGCCGGATCAATCGCGGTCGTGTTCGGCTGCGGCGGCGTCGGCCTCAATGCAATCCAGGGATGCGCGATTGCGGGTGCGCGTATGATCGTCGCGGTCGACACGAGTGCGGGCAAACTCGAGTTGGCGCGGCGCTTTGGCGCGACTCACGTCTTCGATGTGACCGGGCAAACCGAGGTTGGAAAAGCCTTGTACAAACTGACCGGCGGCGGCGCCGATTACGCTTTCGACTGCGTGGGCCTGGGCAAGATCTCCGAACAGGCCTTTGGCCTGCTGCGCCGGGGCGGCACGGCCGTGACCGTCGGTATCGCCGCGCCCGGCGATAAGATCACGCTCAGCGCGCAACAGGTGGCGATCACCGAGAAAACCCTGACGGGAAGCTACTACGGCTCCGCACGGCCGCAGCAGGACTTTCCGAGGATCATCGGCCTTTATCGCAACGGTCGATTGAAGCTCGATGAGTTGATCACACGCACCTACGGGATCGACGATGCGCCGCAGGCATTTGCGGATCTCGCGGCCGGCAAGGACGGACGCGGCGTGATCCTGTTCGGAGATCGGACCTAAGTGACATCGCCCTCGTTGCCGTCGGCCGTTCCGGAGGAAATCGGCCTGAGCTCCGCGCGGCTCGATCGTCTCGGTCAGGTCTTGCGCCGCGAGGTCGAACGCGGCCGCGTACCCGGAGCGGTCGCGCTGATCGCGCGGCGCGGCAAACTCGGCTATTTCGAGAGCTTCGGCGAGCAGGATCCGCTCAAACACCTGCCGATGGCAAGAGACTCGATTTTCAGAATCTACTCGATGACCAAACCGATCGTGTCGGCGGCGGCGATGATGCTGTGGGAACGGGGACGCTTCCTGCTCAATGATCCGATCGAAAAATATCTGCCGGAATTCGCCGGCATGAAGGTCGCGATACCCCGCGGCGATGATTTCGATCTCGCGCCCGCGGCGCGCGCGATCCACATCCAAGACCTGCTACGCCACACTTCGGGTCTGACCTACGAATTCCGCGGCAATGGACCGGTTCACAAAAAATATCTGGCGTCGAAGGTCTCGAGTTTCGATATGAGTGCCGCCGAACACGTCGCGGCGCTCGGCCGATTGCCGCTGCTCCATCAGCCCGGGACGCGCTGGGAATACGGCCGCTCGACCGATGTCGTCGGGCGCCTCGTCGAAGTGCTCTCAGGGTCCCCGCTGAGCGCTGTGCTCGATGAGCAGATTTTCGCGCCGCTCGGCATGGTCGATACGGCTTTTCATGTGCCGTATGCACACCACGCGCGTCTCGCCGAAGCGTTTCGCGACGATCCGGACAGCGGCGCGGCCGTGAGGCTCATGGACGTGCGAAATCCGCCGGCGTTCGAGTCGGGCGGTGCCGGTCTCGTCTCGACGGCCGCGGACTATGCGCGGTTCCTGCAGATGATGCTCAGTGGCGGGACGCTCGACGGCGTCCAGCTGCTCAGCCGCAAGACCATCGAATTCATGACCGCGGATCACTTAGGACCGATCACCGGGGCATCCGACCTGCTGCCGCCCGGCTACGGTTTCGGTCTCGGCTACGCGGTCCGTCTGGTCGCCGGAATCGCACAAGTGCCGGGTTCGATCGGACAGTATTTTTGGGGGGGTCTTGCCGGCACGACGTTTTGGGTCGACCCGGCCGAACAATTGTTCGCGATCCTGTTGATCCAGGCGCCCGGCCAGCGCGAGTACTACCGCATGCTGTTCCGCGACATGGTGTACGCCGCGTTCGCCGACTGACCCCGCTGCTGAGCATGCGGATAGCTCGCGGTGTTGCCCGCACGCCATTCCGATGGCGACAAACCGGTCCAGCGCCGGAACGCACGTGTGAAGCTGCTGCTGCACGAAAATCCCAACAAATGCGTGACTTCGTTGACGCTATTTTGCGGCGAGCTCATGTAGGAGAGCGCCAGCGCATGCCGAGTTTCGTCCAATATCCTTTTGAACGTCGTGCCGCTGTCGCCAAGCTTGCGCTGCAGCGTGCGCGAACTCATGTTGAGAATTTCGGCGACCTCCTCTTGGGTCGGCTCGCTGGTCTGCAATCGCTGCGTCACGACTTCGCGCACCCGCGCTTCGATATTGTGCCGTTCGATGCGGGCCAAATACTGCGTCGAGATCGCGTCACTCAAGCGAGCGAGTTCCGGATTGCCGGTGTCGAGTAAGCGCTCGATGCCGTCGCGCTCGAAGATCAGGCGATTTTGCTCGGCGCCGAAATGCAGCGGCGCACGCCACAGCCGCTCGAACTCGTCGATCACGAGCGGCCGCGGCCGCCGCAGCTCGATCGACAGCGGCGCGAACTCCCGGCCGATCAAGGAGCGGCACAACTGCAAATACATGCCGACCAGAGCGTCGATCGATTCGATCGGAACCTCGGTCGCAGGCTCCATGATGAAATGATACTCAGGCCCGCGCCGGAAGAATTGATACTCGACGGCATCGCTGACCACGTGCGAGAAGCGCTGCACGCGTTCGAATGCCTCCTTGAGCGTCGAACTCGCCGACAAGCCATAGCCCAATGCATGAAACATCGTGTGCTTGTATTGCTTGGTCAATTTGAGGCCGAATGTGGGATCTCCGGTCGCCGCGAGCGCAAGGCGCCATAGGTGCGCGGTCTTGGTCAGCGGACAACGCGTGTCCGGACCATCCAATTCCTTGAGGTCGAATCCCGCCTCGGCCAGCAAGCCCGCGCCATCACAGCCCGCCGCATCGAGCGCCCGGCCGATGGCCTTGACGCAAGAGCCTAGAATTGAACTTTGACGCGATGCGGTATTGGTCCGCATTTTGGTGTCGACCTCCCCGCACCAGCCCCATTCAGTGGCACCACCAGCGTTGCAAGCTTAGCCCCAAATAACGCGAGCGTCGATCGGCAAGGCCGGGCGGCTATCGGCCCAAAGTGCGCTGCACACGGACGCCCGTGATTGCTGTGGCGCCGACGCGACCCGGCGCGTGGCCGGCGGCCGTTTATGGCGTCTGCGGTCAACAGGTTGGCGCCTGCGGTACCGCGTTTGCGGCGACTTTCCGTAAGCTGGTTGCCGGCATTCGCTGGCAAGGATTGCGGGCGGCGGGGCGGAATTCGCCTCGGCCGATCGGCGCCAGCGGATCCAAGGACGGCCAAAACAAGAATTGCATTCGCTGGGCCGCGCACAAACCGCTGCAGGGGGAATACGATGAATTTCACTTTACGCGTCTTGGAATCGCGCCAATCGATACCAAACCGCCGCCGGGCACTGCTTGTTGCTTTTCTGCCCGCGCTTGTCGCACTCATCGGAGCCGAAGCGGGTTTCGCGGCGGACTCGACGAGCCAGCCGCCCGCATTGATGGAGATCGTGGTGACCGCGCAAAAGCGCGAGCAAAACCTCCAAGATGTGCCGATCGCCGTGATCGCACTGTCCGGCGAGCAGCTCAAGGATGCCGGCGTCACCGACATCAAGACCCTGCAGCAGCTGACGCCGGGACTCACGACGACCTCGACGACATCCGAGAACGTCACGACCGTGCGCATTCGCGGCATCGGCACGGTCGGCGATAATCCCGGATTGGAATCCTCGGTCGGCGTCGTCATCGACGGCGTCTACCGGGCCCGCGACGGCGTGGGCTTCGGCGACCTCGGCGAAATCGACCGGATCGAAGTGCTCGAAGGACCTCAAGGCGAATTGTTCGGCAAAAACAACGACGCCGGCGTCGTCAACATCGTGACCAAGCGGCCCTCGAGCACGTTCGGCGTGACCGCTGAGGTCACGGCCGGCAACTACAACGACCGGGAGTTCTCGGCATCGGTCACCGGGCCGCTCGGAGATATCTCGGCGGCGCGCCTGTTTGTGGGTTACCAGAAACGCGACGGCTTCATGAGCGTCGACACCGGCGCCGGCCCGAACACGGACGACTCGACCGACAACCGAAATTTCTACACGCTGCGCGGCCAGTATTTGTTGACGCCGAGCGATGACTTGAATTTTCTCGTGATCGCCGACTATACGAAGCGCAATGAGTCGTGCTGCGGAGCCGTGCAGATAGCCGACGGTCCGTTTTACGGTATCGTCAACGCGCTCGCCGGAGTGCCGCAGCTCGGAGGGCAGGCCGGCGTGGTCGGCATCGCGAGCCCGCCGCTCTCGCCGTTCGACCGCATCGGCTACGCCAACCAGCCGATCGTGCAGCGGATTCAGGACACGGGAATTTCCGGCGAACTCAACTGGAACTTCGGTGGCGCGAAGCTCACCTCGATCACCGCTTACCGCGAGAACACGCTGATTGCCGGCAATGACTTCGATTACACCGGCATCGATATCGTGCAAGACCCGGCGACCCAGGGCAACGAGACCGACTTCAAGCAATTCAGCGAGGAGTTGCGGCTCGCCGGCAAGTCGGGACCCCTCGATTGGCTCGTCGGCGGATTCTTCTCGCACGAGATCCTCGATACCAACACAGCCATTTATGCGGGCAATGATTTCGACCTGTACTTGAGCGGCCTGTCGTCGGCTGCAGTCGGACCGCCGAATTTTCTGCTCACGACCGACCTCACGGGAAAGCCCCCGGGGAGCCTGTTCGTGCCGGGCGTATCCGGCGAGGCCGATTGGTACCAGGAGGATTCCAAGAGCTATGCGTTCTTTACGAACGAGACCTACAACATCACGGAGGGCCTCGATCTCACGGCGGGTTTGCGATTCACGGAGGACAAGAAAACCGCGCTGTCGAACTACGTGAGTCCAGATGGCGGCGCCGCGTGCGGCGCACTGCTCGGGAATCCCGCGGTCAGCGGGAATCTCGCGAGTCCGGAAAATCAATTTCTGATCGCATTGGGCTGCGCGACGCTGTTCAACCCCTATTTTGCCGGCCAGTCGACGAATCAATCCTTGAGCGAGGGCAACGTCACCGGAACCGCCAAGCTGTCGTATCGCTTCAATCAAGACGTGATGGCCTATGTTTCCTGGGCGAACGGCGGCAAAGCCGCCGGATTCAATCTGTCGCGCGTCACGGGAGTCGGCGTGATGCCGGATTTCAATACCGAATTCCCGCGGGAAAGCGTCGAGTCCTACGAATTGGGAATCAAGGCCTTGCTCGCGGATCGAACCCTGCGCCTCAATGCGACGATCTTCGATCAGCAATATACGAACTTCCAGTTGAACACCTATACCGGCCTGCAATTCGTCGTCAGTTCGGTCCGTTCGGTGGAATCCAAAGGTGCCGAGTTGCAAATGGACTGGGCCACACCGCTCAGCGGCTTGAAGATCGACGGCGGCGTGGTCTATGCATTGACCGACATCACGGAGTTCGGCGAGTCGTCCTCGTTGTTCGTCGGTAATCCGGGGAACCAATATGCCACTTTGCCCCGACTTAACGACCGGCTGTCGTTCGCGCCGCTGTGGTCGGGAGTCGCCTCGGCGACCTACACCGTACCGCTCTCCTCGGCGATCAACTTCCACGCGAACGTCAACGAGAAATATATGTCGTCCTACAACACCGGGTCGGATCTCGATCCGCGAAAAGTCCAGGGCGCTTATGGATTGGTGAGTGCGCGGCTCGGTCTCGGCTCGCAGGACGGTCACTGGACCGTGGAGGTTTGGGGCAACAACTTGGCCAATAAGGGCTACTATCAAGTCGCTTATGACGCGCCATTCCAGTACGAGCAAATCGACGCATTCTTGGGAGATCCACGCACCTTCGGCGTCACGTTCCGAACGAAGTACTAGCGGAAGCAACGGGCATGCTGGGATTTGAAGTCAAGCAAGGCGTCGCAGTCCTGAGGCTCGACAGTCCCCCGGTCAACAGCCTGGGACTCGAGATCCGACGCCTGATCGTCGAGGCCATTGCGCGCGCAGAGTCCGACCCACAAGTCGGCGCGGTCATCCTGATCGGATCCGGCAAAGGGTTTTCGGGCGGCGCGGACATCCGCGAGTTCGGGACCCCCAAGTCGTACGCGGAGCCGCATCTATTGACGGTCGTGCGCGCGATCGAGGAGTGCCTCAAGCCCGTGATCGCGGCGATCGACGGGGTTTGCATGGGCGGTGGTCTCGAACTGGCGCTCGCCTGTCAATATCGCGTCGCGGCCCCCGGTGCACGGCTGGCGCTGCCGGAGGTCAAGCTGGGCTTGCTGCCGGGCGCCGGCGGAACCCAACGCCTGCCACGCCTGGTCGGCGTCGAGACGGCCTTGAACATGATCGTGACCGGCGCGACGGTCGGCCCCGATCAGCTCCGAGGTACCCAACTCTTCGACGCACTTGCGCAAGGCGATCTGCTGAACTCCGCGCTCGAATTCGCGCGCGGGATACTCGCCGAGCGGCGAATCGCAAAGCGCGTCCGCGACCTCTCGATACGCATGCAAAATGCCGAGGCGTATTTCCAGTTCGCGCGTAACATGGTCAAGGCCGTCGCCGGACCTTACCCTGCCCCCCTGGCCTGCGTCGACGCCGTCGCGGCCTCCGTGCAGCTGCCCTTCGATGCAGGCATGAAGCGCGAGCGGGAGTTGTTCGTCGGCTTGATGGCGACGCCGGAATCCGCGGCGCTGCGCCACATTTTTCAAGCCGAACGCGCCGCCTCGCATATCAATGGCGTGCCCGACTCGCTCGCAACGCGCCCGATCGCCCGGGTCGGCGTGATCGGCGCCGGTACGATGGGCGGCGGCATTACGATGAGCTTCATCAATGGCGGGTTGCCGGTCACGCTGCTCGAGTCGACGCAGGAGGCGCTCGACCGCGGCCTCGCCAACATACGCCGCAATTATCAGGGGGCGCTGCGCAAGGGGTCGCTCACGCAGGCGGGCCTCGATCAGCGCCTAGCGCTGATCACGCCGACGCTGCTGTACGAGCCGCTGCGCGAGGCCGACCTCATCATCGAAGCCGTGTTCGAGAACATGGAAGTCAAAAAGAAGGTTTTCGAGCAGCTCGACGAGATTGCCAAACCGGGCGCGATTCTCGCCTCCAACACCTCGGCTTTGAATCTCGATGCGATCGCGCGCTTCACGAAGCGGCCCGCCGACGTGATCGGCTTACACTTCTTCAGCCCCGCCAACGTGATGCGCTTGCTCGAGGTCGTGCGTGGGGCCGCAACCGCAAGCGACGTGCTGGCAACCGCCATGAGCTTGGCCAAGAAAATCGGCAAGCTCGCCGTGGTATCGGGTGTCTGCGACGGTTTTATCGGCAATCGGATGGTGGCGCGATACGGCATGGCCGCACATGACCTGCTGCTCGCGGGCGCATTGCCGCAACAGATCGACGCGGCGCTGCAGAACTTCGGGCTGGCCATGGGCCCGTTCCGCATGGCGGATCTCGCGGGACTCGACATCGGCTGGGCGGTGCGCAAGCGCCGCGCAGCGGAATTTCCCAACGAAGACTTTTCCAATGTCGCGGACGTTCTCTGCGAGGCCGGTCGTTTCGGCCAAAAGACCGGCGCCGGCTTCTATCGCTACGAGGCCGGTGCGCGCGATGCGATTCCGGACCCGGACGTCAGTGCAATCATCGTGCGATTCCGCGAGAAAAGAGGCATCACGCCGCGCACGGTTTCGGATGCGGAGATCGTCGAGCGCTGCATCTATGCGCTGATCAACGAGGGAGCCCGGATCGTCGATGAGGGCATCGCGCAGCGCAGTTCCGACGTCGACCTCGTCTACCTCAATGGTTACGGTTTTCCGCCCTACCGCGGCGGCCCCCTATTCTACGCGGACAGCGTAGGCTTGATCGCGGTTGCGCACGGACTGCGGCGCATCGCCTCGACGCCGGGCGCGGACGCTGCGTTTTGGACGCCCGCACCGCTGCTGCTTCGATTGGCGCAAGAAGGAAAAACGTTCAGTGAATTCAAAGGACACCCGAAGTGACTGAAGCCGTGATCGTCTCCACGGCGCGCACCGGCCTCGCCAAGAGCTGGAAAGGCGCGTTCAACATGACCTATGGCGCCACGCTCGGCGCGCATGCGGTCCAGCATGCGGTCGCGCGCGCCGGCATCGATCCGTCCGAGGTCGAGGATGTGATCATGGGCTCGACCTTCGGCGAAGGCACGACCGGCGGGAACATCGCGCGGGCGATCGCTCTGCGCGCGGGACTGCCGGTCACGACCGCGGGACTGAGCATCAATCGGTTCTGCAGTTCCGGATTGCAGGCGATTTCGCTTGCCGCGCAGCGAATCATGACCGAGGGCGCGCAGGTCATGGTCGCGGGCGGCCTCGAGAGCATTTCCTGCGTGCAAAATGAAGTCAATACACATATGCGCGCCGATCCGTGGATCCTCGAGCACAAACCCACACTCTATTGGTCGATGCTGCAAACCGCGGAAACCGTGGCCAAGCGATACGACATTTCGAAGCAGGCGCAGGACGAATACGGCGTTCGCAGCCAGCTGCGCGCGGCCGCGGCTCAGGCCTCCGGAAAGTTCAAGGACGAAATCGTGCCGATGACCACGACCATGGGCGTGGTCGACAAAGCCACGAGCGCGATCATGATGCGCGAAACCACGATCGACAGCGACGAAGGAATCCGTCCCGACACGACGCTCGAGGCCGTCTCGAAAATTCGGCCCGCGCTCCCGGGCGGTGTTATCACGGCCGGCAATGCGAGCCAATTCTCCGATGGCAGCAGCGCCTGCGTCGTCATGGATCGCAAACTCGCCGAACGGCGCGGCCTGCAGCCCTTGGGCATCTTCCGCGGTTTCGCGATTGCCGGTTGCGAACCCGACGAGATGGGAATCGGTCCGGTTTTTGCGGTGCCGCGGCTGTTGCAGCGCGCGGGTTATAAAGTCAGTGACATCGATCTGTGGGAACTCAATGAGGCATTCGCTTGCCAAGTGTTGTATTGCCGCGATCGTCTCGGCATCCCGGATGAGCGCCTCAACGTCAACGGCGGCGCGATCGCGGTAGGTCATCCTTACGGGGTCAGTGGTGCGCGCCTCACGGGCCACGCACTGATCGAAGGCAAGCGGCGCGGTGCAAAACTCGTCGTCGTGACGATGTGTATCGGCGGCGGCCAGGGTGCGGCGGGTTTGTTCGAGGTGGCTTGACGTGAAGCCGCGATGAATTTCTCGCACAGCGACAAGGTCCGTGACCTGCAGCAACGCGTCAGCGCATTCATGGAGACGTACGTCTATCCGGCCGAGAGTGCGTATCAACAAGAGATCGCCAAGAACCGCCGCGCCGGAAACCCCTGGCTCGCGACCGAGGTCGTCGAGGAACTCAAAGTACGCGCGCAGGCGGCGAATTTGTGGAATTTGTTCTTGCCGGATTCTGACCACGGCGCGGGACTCACGAATCTCGAATACGCGCCCCTCTGCGAGATCATGGGCCGTTCGCTGCTCGGCCCCGAGGCGTTCAATTGTTCCGCGCCGGACACCGGCAACATGGAGGTGCTGGCTCGCTACGGCACGCCGGACCAGCAGAAGCGCTGGCTCGAACCGCTGCTCGCAGGCCGAATTCGCTCCGGCTTTGCGATGACGGAACCCGCGGTCGCCTCGAGCGACGCGACGAACATCGAAGCTGCGATCGTGCGCGATGGCGATCATTACCTGATCAACGGTCGAAAGTGGTGGACCAGCGGCGCCGGCGATCCGCGCTGCGAGATTCTGATCTTCATGGGCAAGACGAACCCCGGGGCGGTCCGCCATGCCCAGCAGTCGATGATTCTCGTGCCGATGCGCACCGCCGGCGTCACGGTCAGGCGGCAACTCTCGGTGTTCGGCTATGACGATGCGCCGCACGGCCACGCGGAAATCGAGTTCGCGGATGTGCGCGTCCCCGCGGCGAATCTATTGTTGGGCGAAGGCCGCGGCTTCGAAAT